>JAIUOR010000016.1 GCA_020161795.1 Actinomycetota bacterium
GCATCTTGCCGCTGATGGTCGCCAGAACCTTGTGCCCGTTGGCCAGTTCCACCCGGAACATGGCGTTGGGCAGGGCTTCGACGACGGTTCCCTCCAGTTCGAGGGCGCCTTCCTTCTTCGCCATTACTCCCTAACGTGAGATATGAGGACGCATGCGACTGCCGACGCAGGTCATGCAGGGGTCAACTTTAGTCCATCGCGGCAAGGCGCCCAAATCGGCCTCGCCCGGTCGGTGGTCCTACGAAGCGGCGCTGGAGGGCCGGCGGCCGCAGACCAGGTAGCCGGCGGGAAGGACCCCGACCGAACTCACCAGGGACAGCGCGATCGCCCATGCCACCTTCGGGCCCCGAACCTCCTCCTGCGGCCGCTGGGCCAGGTCGGCCAGCGCCCACGCCCGGAGCGCGGCGTCCACCAGCCCGAGTGCGATGAGGCCCCGTCGTTTGCCCCACGGCAGATCATCCCAGTGCACCTTGTCCTTCGACATCGGGCACCTCCCTCCACTACCTACGAGCATAGGCGCGGCTCACGCCGGAATGACCACCTTGCCCGATACCTTCGTCACCGTCTTGTAGCCCTCGCGAGAACCCTTCACGGCGACGCTGAGTTCGTGTCCGCCGTCCTTGGCGGTGACCCGGTAGCTGCGGCTGGTGGCCCCCTTGATCGCCTTGCCGTCGCGGCGCCACTGGTAGCGCAGGGTCACCTTGCTGGGCCCCCACGTGCCTGGCTGAGCCCGGAGCCGCTGGCCCGCGGCCGCCTTCCCGGTGATCTTCGGGGTGACCGAGCGAACCGGCCCGGCGACCACCTTCGCGGTCTTCTTGCTGACGACCTGCTCCGTCGTGATCCCGGGCGCCTTGTAGGTGACCCGCACCGACATCCGCTTCCCCCGGTCGGCGGCTTTCAGGGTGTAGCTGGGCTTGGTGGCCCCGGAGATCTTCCGCGAGCCCCGGTACCACTGGTAACGCAGACTGCTCGGGGCCGGTATCGGCTTGCCGACCGTGGCCGTCACGGTCTGCCCGGTCTTGAGCGATCCGGTGATCTTCGGCCGGCTCAGGGTGGCGAAGCTACCCCGGAGCACCTTCCCCGTGTAGGTCGTATACCTGCTCTGCTTGATGTAGCCCTCCCGGCTCACCGTCACCTGGGCTCGCAGCCGGTGGCCGAGATCCTTGCTCGTGGTCTGGTAGTACTCCTCGGTCGCCCCCGGAATCGGGGTCTTCTCCCGGTACCACTGGTAGCGGTACTCGGTGGGGGCCGGAGTCCACTTCCCGACATACGCCTGGACGGAGGTGCCGACCGACGGGTAGCGCTCGGAGCCGGTGAACGGCGTGAGCTGGAAGGGTTGGGACGGCGCAACCCACTGGACTATCGAGCCGTCGAACACCACCGGCCCGCTCCCCGCGGCCTCGAAGCCCACGCCCTGCTTGCCCGCGTAGGTATGCCTCAGCTGGCCATCCCGGTAGGACACGCCCTCGGAGAACCGCAGCGTCGGAGTCCTGCCGTTGACGTCCTTGATGGTCAGCGGGAACGGTTTCCCGAAGACGCCCGTGGGCAACTCGACCTGCTGCCTCGCTGCCAAGACGCTCCCGGTGTGGCCGGCGAGCGGGCTGATGTCCGTGATCCGGTTGTACATCAGGCCCAGCCTGAGCCCCTTGGGCAGCGCGGCCAGCGGACGGACGTCGCTCAGCCGATTGGAGGTCAGGTCGAGCCACTCGAGCTCGAGCGGCCCCGAGAGCGGGGACACGTCGACGATCTCGTTGCCCAGCAGACCGAGATGCTCGAGCCGGGTGAGACCGGCGAGCGGCTTCAGATCCGCGATCCGGTTGCCGTGGAGGCTGGCCAACTCCAGGCCGGTGAGCCCCTCGATCCCCGCCAAAGAGACGATGCGGTTGTCGTTGAGCTGTAGCTCGCGTAGGCCGGTCAGGCCACGCAGCGGCCGTAGGTCGGAGATCTGGTGGCCGATCAGGTTGAGCACCTTCAGGTTGGTGAGGGCGGAGATGCCGGTGAGTTCCTTGATCACGGGTTCGCCGGCCTCGGCGTAGCACACGAGCACGCCCACCTCCGCGAGCTCCGCCGCGGTGAACACCTTGTCCGGGTCTGCGAAGGTCTCCCGCGCGATGCAGGCACGCAGCGCGTCATCGAGCGCGGGTTCCGCTGCCGTCGCCGGCGGCGGGGCCGCGGTCAGGGCCAGTGCCACGACGCCGATCAGCAGCCGCACCGCAGTTCTCATCCCGCACCTCCGCCGAGAGCCCCCTTCAGGCTACCCACTCCGCCGTCCTCCAGGCACCAGTTTTGAGGGAGCAACGCGGTCGGACGGCGGATCCGCGAAGGCGTGCGCTCCCTCCGGCCATCCTCAGGTTCGGACGAGAGGTTGGGCACCTCCATGGAAGCGAAGTAAACTGGACGGTCGCTACAACTCCTGTGAAGGACGAACGTGGATTCTGCCGAGGCACCCTCCTCGACCCTTGACCGCGAGCTTGCGATCGAGCAGGCCCATGTCGATCTGGTGTACCGCCACCTCGCTCTGGCGACCAAGTCGGCACGCAACGTGGCCCGTGAGGGCCGCCGCCGCTATACCTCCGACCGCCAGACCTGGATGCGCGAGGAGGACGGCACGGCGCTGTTCGAACGCGATGCGTTCGCCTTCCAGGCCGCCCGCCGGCTGGCTGTGCTGGACGCCGAGCACGAGGGCCTCGTCTTCGGGCGGCTGGACAGCAACGAGGGCGAGATCAGCTACATCGGCCGGATCGGCGTCCGGGACGAGGAGTACGAGCCGCTGGTGATCGACTGGCGCGCCCGCGCCGCCGAGCCGTTCTACCGGGCCACCGCGAGCAATCCGATGGGCATGACCCGCCGCCGGGTGCTGCGCTGCCGCAACGACAAGGTGATCGGCATCGAGGACGATCTGCTGGACGCCTCCGCCGAACAGGATCTGGTGGTGGTCGGCGAAGGCGCCCTGATGGCGGCGCTGAAGCGCGCCCGCGGTCACCGGATGCGCGACATCGTCGCCACCATCCAGGCCGAGCAGGATGAGGCCATCCGCGCCGAGCACGACGGCGTGACCGTGATCTCGGGCGGTCCCGGCACCGGCAAGACCGTCGTCGCGCTGCACCGCGCCGCCTACCTGCTGTACTCCAACCGCCGCCGTTACGAGCGCGGCGGGATCCTCGTGGTCGGCCCGAGCGCCTTGTTCATGAACTACATCGAACGGGTGCTCCCCTCGCTCGGCGAGGATTCGGTCACGCTGCGGGCGGTGGGCCAGATCGCCGTCGACACCCTCGGCTTCGCCAGCGACGTCTACGACGGCCCGGCCGCGGCCGGCGTCAAGGGCAGCCTGCGCATGCTGCCGCTGCTGCGCCGGCTGGTGAACCTGCCGCTGGTGGACGGGGAGCCGACCCTGCGGGTCACCGTCAAGGGCGAGGTGCTCACCCTGCGGCAGGCCGAACTGGAGCCGATCCGCCGTGACGTGCTCAGCCGGTTCAAGGTCAACTCCGGGCGTGAGGCCGCCGAATCCATGGTGCTGGCCGCGCTCCACGAGCAGGTGCCCGAGGAGCTCGGGCTCGACCTGGAGGCGATGAGCGAGCTGGTGACCTCGTCGGCCTCCTACCGGATGTTCTGGCAGGCATGGTGGCCCGACCTGGAGCCCACCCAGGTGCTGCGCCGCCTGGCCGAGCCGCGGATCGTCGCCCAGGTCTCCGCCGGGCTGCTGGACGAGACCGAGCAGGCGGCGCTGGCCGCCGGCATCACCGGGGAGGGCTGGACGGTGGCCGACATCGCGCTGCTCGACGAGCTGGCCACGATGGTGGGGCTGCCGGCCGACGAGGACGAGCCGCTGGCCTTCCTGGCCGACGGCGCGCAGGTGTCGGAGGTCGTGACCACGGCCGACCGGCTCGCCGGCGCCCGGGAGCGCGACCCGGATGACGAGCCGCACGACACCTTCGCCCACCTGCTGGTGGACGAGGCCCAGGATCTGAGCCCGATGCAGTGGCGGATGCTGCGGCGCCGCGGCGCGCACGCCAGCTGGACGATCGTGGGCGATCCCGCGCAGAGCAGTTGGCCCGACCCGGACGAGTCGCAGCGGGCGATGACCGAACTCGCCGGAACGGGCCCGAGCCGGCAGTTCCGGCTCTCGACCAACTACCGCAGCCCCGCCGAGGTGTTCGACCTGGCCGCGGCCGTCGTCCGCCGCGCCTACCCCGAGGCGGACCTGCCGCAGGCCGTCCGCCGGACCGGCGTCCAGCCGGAACTGGCCGACGTCGCCGAGGCTGAGCTGCCCGGCTGGCTGGCCACGCAGATCACCGGCCTGGCCACCGAGGTGGAAGGCACCATCGGCGTGATCGCGCCGCCGACCCGGTTGGCTGGCATCGCCACCGCCCTCGCTGGGCACCCGGGCCTGGCCGGAGTCGGCGATCGGCTGACGGTGATCGAGCCGCTGGCCGCCAAGGGGCTGGAATACGACGCCGTGATCGTGCTCTCCCCCGATGAGATCGTCGCAGAGTCGCCGGGTGGCGAACGCGTCCTCTACGTCGCGCTGACCCGGCCCACCCAACGTCTCGTCGTCGCCGACCTGGGCACGTCGGCCTGGCGGGACGGCCTGGACATCTCCCCCCGCGGCTGAGCCCGGCTACGGCGGCTGAGCCGGTCCAGGCCGGCCGTGTCGTCCGCAGTAGGGTGTCGGACGTGTCCGTGACCACCGACTCCTCCATCGCCGATCTGCTCGCCCGCGGCGGGCAGCCCACGATGTCCTTCGAGTTCTTCCCGCCGAAGGACGACGCCGGCCAGGAACAGCTGGTGCGAGCGGTGGGCGAACTGGAGCCGCTGCGACCGGACTTCGTCTCCGTCACCTATGGCGCGAGCGGCTCCACCCGTAGCCGCACCCTGGACGCGGCCCGCACGATCACCACCCAGGCCGGCTTCCGCACCATGGGGCACCTCACCTGCGTGAGCCAGTCGCGGGCCGAGGTGGAGGGCGCCATCGCCTCCTACGCCGACGCCGGCATCCGCCACATCCTCGCGGTGCGCGGCGACCCG
This sequence comes from Actinomycetota bacterium, assembly GCA_020161795.1. GTDB lineage: Bacteria > Actinomycetota > Actinomycetes > Propionibacteriales > Propionibacteriaceae > Propionicimonas. The sequence goes on from JAIUOR010000016.1 coordinate 5,026, forward strand.
CCCGGCGGGCCGACCGCCCCCTGGCAGGCGCATCCGGAGGGATTGCCCAACGCGACCGAGCTGGTGCGCCTGGTGAAGGCCGCCGGCGACTTCTGCATCGGGGTGGCGGCCTTCCCCGACGCCCACGCCGATCGCAAGGACTTCGACCTGGACGCCCGCATCCTGGCCGAGAAGGAGGCAGCCGGCGCCTCCTTCGCGATCACCCAGCTGTTCTTCGACACCGATGCCTACTTCCGGCTGGTCGAGCGGGTACGCGCGCTCGGCTGCCGGCTCCCGATCCTGGCCGGAATCCAGCCGGTGACCAATCTCGCCCAGATCGAGCGGTTCGCCACCTTCTCCGGGGCTCCGCTGCCGGGGCCGCTGGTGAGTTCGCTCCACGCCGTGGCCGAGGATCCTGCCGCGGTGCGCGCGGTCGGCCTGGAGTTCGCCACCACCTTCTGCGACCGGCTGCTGGCCGGCGGGGCGCCCGGCCTGCATTTCTTCACCCTCAACCGCTCGAAGGCCACCGCGGAGATCCTCGCCAACCTCCGGGCAACGTCGTCCGCCGAAGCGCCGTAGGCTCGGGGTCATGTTCGATCCCGCCCGTCCGGTCTCCGACTCCTTTCGCGCCGCCATCGCGGAGGCGATCACCGGCTTCCTGGCCGAGCAGAGCGAGGTTCTGACAGGAATCGGGCGGGACGCCGCTCCCCTGGCCGACCTGGCGGCCAGCTTCACGGCCGGCGGCAAGCGGCTGCGTCCGGCCTTCTGCGCCTGGGGCTGGATCGCGGTCGACGGCATCCCCGCCGACCCGGCCGCGCTCGTCCGGGCGGCGGCCAGCCTGGACGTGCTGCACGTCAGCGCCCTCGTCCACGACGACGTGATGGACGCCTCCGACACCCGTCGTGGCCAGCCGGCCGCTCACCGCCAGTTCGCCGCGCTGCACCACGACCGCGGGTTGCGCGGCGACGCCGCGGCATTCGGACGCGGCGGCGCGATCCTGCTCGGCGACCTGCTGCTGGTGTGGTCGCAGCAGATGTTCCGGCGGTCCGGGCTGCCGTCGGCCGCGATCGAGCGAGCGATGCCCGTGCTCGAGGCCGTGCTGACCGAGGTGACCACCGGCCAGTTCCTCGACATCCTCGCCCAGGCGCGGCCCGCGCTCGACGCCCGCACCGAACCCGATGCGGTGCTCGCCCAGGTCCGCAAGGTGCTGGAGTACAAGACCGCCCGCTATACGGTGATCCGTCCGCTGCAGATCGGCGCGTCCCTGGCCGGGGGCTCGGAACAGGTGCTGGAAGCGCTCGGCGGCTACGGCTCGGCGGTGGGACGGGCGTTCCAGTTGCGGGACGACGTGCTGGGCGTCTTCGGAGACGCCGAGGTGACCGGGAAGTCGGCCGGCGACGATCTGCGCGAGGGCAAGCTCACCGCGCTGCTGGCCCACGCCCTGCGCCTGGCATCGCCCGCGGACGCCACCACCCTGGCGGAGCTGGCCGGACGCCGTGACCTGACCGATTCCGAGGTGGCCCGCGCCCGGCGGATCATCGCCGACTCGGGCGCGCTGGAGACCGTCGAAGCCGAGATCGCCGAGACCACCTCCGCCGCGGTCGCCGGCCTGGCCACGGCGGCCATCACGAGCGAGGCCCGGGAGGCCCTGACCAACCTGGCCGCTGCCGCCGCCCACCGCACCGCCTGAGCTCGGCGTCAGGAGCCGAAGGCGCCGAAGGTGGCGAGGCCGCCGTCCTCCCTCCCGGCCTGGATGAGGCGGGCCTTCAGCGCGGCCGCGGCATCCGCGGGGCGTTCGGCGTCGGTGATCGCGCGCGAGACGGCGACCCGCCGGGCTCCGGCCGCGATCACCTCGTCGAGGTTCTCCAGCGTGACCCCGCCGACGGCGAACCAGGGTTTGGTGGACGGATCCGAGACCGGAGCCGCGGCCGCCGCGTACGCCACCAGGTCGAGCCCGCCCGCGCCGAACAGGCCACCGGCGACCGGGCCGACGGTGAGGAAGTCCACCTCGGGATCGGCCAACGCGGCATCGACCTGCCGGCGGGAGTGGCAGGATCGCCCCACCTGGGCCCACGGATGCACGCTGGCGCGGGCCAGCGCGGCGTCCGGGCTCCGTTCGGAGAGCTGGAGCAGATCGCACTGCAGCGGCTGGGCCAGCTCGAGTGCGTCGTAGAGCCCCAGCAACGCCCTGCGGTCGCCCAGTTCGGCACGAGCCGTCGCATAACCGGCCGCCAGCGCGGAAGGCTCGGCCCTCGGATCGCGGAACTGCACGATGTCGACCCCGGCGGCCACCGTGGCCTGGACGAAGCCGGCCAGATCGGGGCGCAGGTCGGTGATCAGCAGCAGGCGGGCCAGCCGCATCCGGGCGGCGACGCCGAGGAGCACAGTCACGCCCTCACTCTAGGGTCACCGCTGCCGGCCACCAAGGAACCCCGGGACTCACTCCCAACTCCCCGGCGCGTCCCGCGCAGCGAACTTGGAGCCGGCTCCTAGAATCGTCCGCAGGTCTGGACGGCCTACTTCCTCGACTGGTCCGGAGCCGACGTGACGATCATGAGCAGCAGCGATCCCCTCGTGGGCCATGTGCTCGACGGCCGCTACGAGATCCTGCGCAAGCTCGCCCGTGGCGGTATGGCCACCGTGTACCTGGCCTCCGATCGACGGCTGACCCGCACCGTCGCCATCAAGGTCATGCACGACAGCCTCGGCGGAGATCCCGAGTTCGTCACCCGCTTCGATCGCGAAGCCCGCGCGGCCGCCCGCCTCTCCCACCCGAACGTGGTGGCGGTCTTCGACCAGGGGATCGACGCCGGCCGTCCCTACATCGTGATGGAGTACGTCGAGGGCGGTACCCTGCGCCACCTGATCACCCGCGAGGCTCCGATGACCGCCGAGCGGGCCCTCGATCTGCTGCTCCCGGTGATCACGGCCGTGGCGGCCGCGCACGAGGCCGGGATCATCCATCGCGACATCAAGCCCGAGAACGTGCTGATCTCCGACCGCGGCCAGATCAAGGTGGCCGACTTCGGCCTGGCCCGCGCGGTCACCGCGCATACCGCCACCCAGACCGGTACCCTGATCGGCACCGTCTCCTACATCGCCCCCGAGCTGGTCACCACGGGCAAGGGCGACACCCGGGCCGACGTGTACGCCCTCGGCGTGGTGCTCTTCGAGCTGCTCACCGGACGCAAGCCGCACACCGGCGACACTCCGATCCAGGTGGCCTACGCCCACGTCCACAATCTCATCCCGCCGCCCTCCTCCCAGCTGGCCAGGCGGGAGGCCCAGTTGGCCGTTCCGCCCTACGTGGACGCGCTGGTACTGGGTGCCACCAACCGCGAGCGGATCGGACGCCCGGCCGACGCGACGGTGCTGCTGGACCATGCCCGGCGGGCACGGCGGGCGCTGGCCGAAGGCGTCCGGGACGATCCGGCCCTCACCGCCGCGATGCGGGTCACCACGCTGGACGGTGCGGACGCGCTGACCGAGCAGGTGCCGTCGGTGACCCCCGTGGCCTCGCCGGCCGGCAGCGCGCCGACCACCACCATCCAGCGCACCACCACGCTGCGGTTCACGCCCTCCACCCCGGTGAGCCCCGGCCATCCCCCGGTGGCCGACGGGATGCCGTACTACGACCTGCCCGCCACCGAGCATCCGTCGGCCTCGGCCCAGCATCTGCGGCAGCGGCAGGTCAAGCGGCGCCGGCGCGGCCTGGCCTCGCTGATCGTGATCCTGCTGTTGACCGCCGCGCTGGGAGTCGGCGCGTGGTGGATGTTCTCCGGCCGGTTCACCGACACCCCGGCCTTCGGCGGCCTCACGCAGAAGGCCGCGGAGGCGCTGGCGGACGAGCACGGCCTGAGGATCAGCTTCGACAACGACTACTCCGAGACCGTGCCGGTCGGCGAGGTGATCCGTAGCAACCCGGTCGAGGAATCGCCCATCCTGCGCGGCGGCGAAGTGATCGCCTACCTGTCGAAGGGCCCGGAACGCTACGAGGTGCCACCGCTGGAGGGGCTGACACCGGAGGAGGCGCAGGCCGCGCTGGAGGAGACCCACCTGGCGCTCGGCAAGGTCGAGAGCGAGTATCACGACACGGCGGCATCGGGCACCGTCTTCGCCAGCTCGAAGGATGCCGGCGATCGGGTCAAGCCCGGCACCAAGGTGGGGATCACGGTGTCGAAGGGGCCGGCTCCGATCAAGATCGTGAGCTTCAAGGGCAAGCCCTTCGCGGAGGCCGAGGCTCACTACAAGGAGGCGGGCCTCAAGGTCGAGATCACCGAGGAGAAGTACAGCGACAAGGTCGAGAAGGGCGCCGTGATCTCCTCCGATCCCGCCAAGGGCACGCTGAAGCGGGGCGAGACGATCAACTTCGTCGTGTCCAAGGGCCCGGAACTGGTGAAGGTGCCCTACGTCGCCTGGAAGAACGTCGACGAGGCCAGGGACATCCTGGAGAAGGTCGGCTTCAAGGTGGAGGTGGTGTACGAGGCACGGCTGTTCAATCTGGTCGCCTGGTCCGATCCGAAGAACGGCGAGATGGTCCCCAAAGGCTCGACCATCACTCTCACCGTGGGCTGACCCGACCCGGCGGAATCAGGCGGGAGCCCAGGGCACGCCGTCTCGCAGGTCGACCAATTCCGCCGGCCCCATCTCCCCGATGCGGTTGAAGGCCAGCGACCAGCCCCGCGGGCCGAGCAGGCCCTCGTGGATCAGGAAGCCCTGCGGCGCACCGACCTCGCGGACGAAGTCGATGGTCTCCTTCATCGCGGCCCACGGCCCGTAGGCGGGGATCGCCAGGACGTCCACCCCGGAGGGAATGGTGGCCAGGCTGTCACCGGGATGGAACAGGGTCGGCTCCCCCGGCGCCGCGAGCACCAGGCCGACATTGCCGATCCGCGGGATGTCGGCGTGGATGACGGCGTGCAGTCCGCCCACGGCGGCCACCTCGATGCCGTTGCCGAGGTCGATCGAGGTGTCGGCCGCCAGCGGCGATGCGCCGGGCAGAGCGACCGCGTCCAGCACCTGCGGCTCGACGTACACCGCGGCGCCCGGGTTGGCCGCGACCAGGCCGGGAACATGCGCGGGATCGATGTGATCGGGATGCTGGTGGGTGACCAGGATCGCGTCCAGGTCGGTCAGCCCGTGCCAGGCCTGGGAGAAGTTGCCCGGATCGAACAGGATCCGGCGATCGGCCACCTCGACGAGAACCGCTGCGTGGCCCAGGTGCGTGATCTGCATGCCCTCAGCTTAGGCCGGCACCCGCTGCCCTCCGGAGTCGTCGACGAGCCGCAGGATCACGTAGTCCATCGCGAGGTGGTAGCCGTGGGTACCGAAGCCGAACAGGACGCCGGCCGCCAGATCGCTGAGGTAGGAGTGCTTGCGGAACTCCTCACGGGCGTGGACGTTGGAGATGTGGACCTCGATGAACGGCAGGGCGACCGCGGCGAAGGCGTCCCGCAAGGCGACCGAGGTGTGGGCGTAGGCGCCGGGGTTGATGATCACGAAGCGGGTTCCGTCGGCGCGGGCCTCGTGCAGCCGGTCGACGATGGCACCCTCGTGATTGCTCTGGAAGGTGTCGACGCTCAGCCCGGCCGCTGCTCCCTGGGCGATCAGCGCCGCCTCGATCTCGGGCAGGGTCGTCGTGCCGTACACCTCGGGCTCACGGGTGCCCAGGGTGTTGAGGTTCGGGCCGTTGATCACCAGGACGTCCATGCCCCTACTCCTCGCTTCGCTCGTCAGGACCAGCCTTGCCCTCGGCCAGACTGTTCCAGCTGCTCTCGGGCTTCGTGGTCTACTCTCCCGCGTCCGGGGTTTCCGGGTCCAGCGGCACCGCCGAGGCATCTTCCAGACCGGCTGCCACCAGTTCGACCAGCTCGTTGATCGAGCGGCCGGCCACCGGCACCCGCAGGGTCGCCACCGAGCGGTAGAGATCGGCCCTGGCAGCGAACACCTGCGCCAGGTCGGGACGGTGGAGCATCGGACGTCCGGGGTCGCCGCCCACCCGGCTCAGGGCATCCTCCAAGGCGATGTCGAGCAGCACGACGTCGTGGCCGTCGAGTGCCTCCCGCACCGAGTCGGTGGTGATCGCACCCCCGCCCAGCGCCAGCACGGCCTCGGGGCCGGCGAGCTGCTCGCGGATCACGCGCGCCTCGATCTCGCGGAAGCCGGCCTCGCCGTAGCCCTCGAAGATGTCGGCGATCGACAACCCCAGCCCCTGCTCGATGACGTGATCGCTGTCCACGAACGCCCGGCCGAGCCGCGCCGCCAGGGCGCGGCCGACGGTGGTCTTGCCTGCTCCCATGAACCCGACGAGTACGATCATGCGGCCTCCAGCGCGGCCCGGCCGGCGGCGAACATGGCCGCGACCGGTGCGGGGTGGCCGGTGAAGAGCTCGAACTGACGGGCGGCCTGGTGGACGAGCAGGTCGAGCCCGCCGACCACGGTCAAGCCGGCCGCCGCCGCGGCCTGGGCCAGCGGGGTCGGCCAGTCGGCGTAGACGGCGTCGAAGAGCAGACCGTCGCGAGCCGGCAGGCCGCGCTCGATGCCGGGGGCGGGCGGCAGGGTGGAGAGCACGGCGGGCTCGGCGCCGTGCGTCCAGCCGGCCAGGTCCGCCGCGGTCACCACGAGGGCGACCTCCGCGTGCTCGGCCCAGGCAGCGAGCTCGGCCACCCGCTCGGGGTTGCGGGCGTAGACGGTGGCGTGCGTCGCGCCGAGGAACTCCAGCGCCAGCAGTGCCGAGCGGGCGGTAGCGCCGGCACCCAGCACGGCAGCGCTCCCCCATCCCTGCCAGTGCGGCGCGAGAGCATCGACCAGACCGCCGACATCGGTGTTGTCGGCGTCCCAGCCGCCGTCCGTCCGCCGGATCAGGGTGTTGCCGGCACCGGCCCGGGCCGCCAGCGGCGACACCTGCCCGGCCACCTCCAGCACGGCGCGCTTGAGCGGCATGGTGCACGACAGCCCGCGCCAGTCGGAGCCGAGCGTCGCTAGGAAGTCCGGCAGTCCGGCGGCTTCGACGCGGTGACGCTCGTAGCTCCAGCCGGTCAGGCCCAGGGCGGCGTACCCGGCCTCGTGCAGCGCGGGCGAGAGCGAGTGCTCGATCGGCGAACCCAGGACGGCGGCCCTCACCGGCGCTCCAGGAGTGCACCGGCGATCCGGCCGGCGGCAGCGCACTCGTCCAGGGTGACGTCGAGATGGGTGACGGCACGCAGGGTGCGCCGTCCGACCACCGACAGCAGGACCCCCGCGGCAGCGGCCTCGGCCGCCACCTCGGCCGCCGGACGCGAGCCGGTGTCGACCACCACGATGTTGGTCTGCACGGTCTCCGGATCGAGACTGCCGGGCACCGCCCGGGCCACCTCGGCGGCGAAGGCTCGCGCGGCCCGATGATCGTCGGCCAGCCGTTCGAGCTGGTGGTCGAGGGCATACTCGGCGGCTGCGGCGAGGATGCCCGCCTGCCGCATGCCGCCGCCCAGCCGCTTGCGCTGTACCCGCGCGCGGGCGATGAGTTCCGCCGAGCCGACCAGCATCGAACCGACCGGCGCACCCAGGCCCTTGGAGAAGCAGACGCTCACGGTGTCGAACAGCCTGCCGTAGGCGTCCAGCGGCTCGCCGGTGGCGACATGGGCATTCCACAGCCGGGCGCCGTCCAGGTGCAGCCTCACGCCGGCATCGCGGCAGAGCTGGGAGATGCCGGTCAGGGTCTCCAGCGGCTGCACCGTCCCGCCGCCGAAGTTGTGGGTGTTCTCGATCGCCACCGCCGCGGTGGAGACCAGGTAGGGGCCGGCGTCCGGGGCGATGATGGCGCCGATCGTGGCCGCGTCCGTCACCCCGTCGGCGGAATCCCAGGTGCGCATGGTGATCCCGTGCAGGGCGGCGTGGGCGCCCAGCTCGGCCCGGGCGATGTGGGCGCGGATGTCGCAGACCACCTCCTGCCCGGGCGGCACCAGCGCCCAGACGCCCAGCAGGTTCGCCATCGAGCCGGAGGGCGTGAACAGCCCCGCCTCATGGCCCAGCAGCGCCGCCACCCGTTGCTGGAAGGCATTCAGCGCCGGATCCTCGCCGTAGACGTCGTCACCGACCTCGGCGGCGGCCAGCGCCGCCCGCATCCCGGCGGTGGGGCGGGTGAGCGTGTCGCTGCGCAGGTCGATCACTCAGAAGTCCTCCGGTTGGAATTCCTGCACCGGGTTGGGCCGCAGGATGCGTCCGCTGGTCAGCCGCTCGGCGACCACGAAGGCCAGTTCCAGCGACTGGTCGCGGTTCATCCGCGGGTCGCAGGCGGTCTCGTAGCGGTTGGCGAGGTCGGCCTCGGCCAGCTCGCCCACCCCACCGACGCATTCGGTGACGTCGTCGCCGGTCAGCTCGATGTGCACCCCGCCCGGCCAGGTGCCCAGTTGCTCGTGCACGTCGAAGAAGCCGTTGACCTCGTCCACCACCTGGCTGAACGCACGGGTCTTGTAGCCCAACGAGGTCTCGAAGGTGTTGCCGTGCATGGGATCGCAGACCCAGGCCACCTTGCGTCCGGTCGCCTCGACGGCAGCGACGATCGGCGGCAGCAGGCTGCGGATCCGTCCGGCACCCATTCGGGTGATGATGGTCAGCCGGCCGGGCTCGTGGTCGGGATCCAGCCGCTCGACCAGCTCCACCACGTCCTCGGCGGTGGCCGACGGCCCGATCTTGATCCCGATCGGGTTGCGGATGTGGCGGAAGAACTCGACGTGGGCGCCGTCCAGTTGCCGGGTGCGTTCCCCGATCCAGACCATGTGGGCGCTGGTGTCGTAGGGGGTGCCGGTGCGGGAGTCGATCCGGGTCAGCGCGTGCTCGTAGTCGAGCAGCAGCGCCTCATGGCTGGCGTAGAAGTCGACTGTCCGCAGCGACTCGTTGTCGACCCCGCAGGCGACCATGAAGGCCAGCGCGCGCTCGATCTCCGAGGTCATCTGCTCGTAGCGCTCCTCCACATCGGAGTTGCGGACGAAGTCACGGTTCCAGGTGTGAACCGCGCGCAGGTCGGCGAAACCGCCGGTGACGAAGGCGCGCAGCAGGTTCAGCGTGGCCGCGGAGTGGTTGTACACCTCGATCAGCCGGTGTGGATCCGGCCGGCGGGCCGCCTCGACGAACTCCAGCCCGTTGACGGCGTCGCCCCGGTAGCTGGGCAGGGTGATGCCGTCGCGGGTCTCGGTGTCCTTCGACCGCGGCTTGGCGTACTGGCCGGCGATCCGTCCGACCTTCAGGACGGGTACCTGCGCGGCGTAGGTCAGCACCACGGCCATCGACAGCAGCACCCGCAGCTTGCCGCGGATGTCGCCCGCGGTCACCGAGCCAAAGGTCTCGGCGCAGTCACCGCCCTGCAGCAGGAAGGAGCGGCCGGCCGCCACTTCGGCCACCCGGCGCTTGAGTTCGTCGCACTCCCCGGCGAAGACCAGCGGCGGACGCAACCGCAGTTCGGCGAGCACCGCGTCCACCGCCGCCGGATCGGCATACAGCGGTTGCTGTGCCACCGGGCGAGTACGCAATTCGGAAAGCGTCGGGATCTGGTCCACCACGCGGGTCAGGATAGCCCGCGGCGCCCATTCGTCCCCAACCGGGGCCGCGCCGTGGATGCCCGCGGCCCCTGCCTCCCCCGCACAAACCGGGCAATCCAGGGCCGCTGAGTGGATTATCCGGCCAGCGGGCCCTGTCTGCCCGGATTCTGCGGGGTAGGGGCCGGCCGGAGATGGTTGCCGAAGGGCCGAACTCAATCGGCGGGCAACTCCGGTGGGGTTGCCCCGTAGCCCGGACGCGGGAGTTCCTTCGCCTTGGCCTCCTCGGCGCTCAGCGAGCCGTACTTCACGGAGCTGGCGTAGGCCTCGACGTAGGTCTGGCCCGACAGCTCCTGGATGGCCGCCATCACCTCGTCGGTCACCCAGCGGATCACCGCCCGGTCGTCGCCCAGGCCGGCGTAGGCCGGGAAGTGGAGCGGCTCGCCCACCACCAGCCGCGGCTTGCGCACCCACGGGATGCCGAGCCGGCCGCGCACGGTCTGGGTGTCGAACGCGGCGATCGGGATCACCGGCACGTCGGCGGTCAGGGCGATCCGGGCCACCCCGGTCTTGCCGCGGTAGAGCCGTCCGTCGGGCGAGCGGGTGCCCTCGGGGAAGATGCCGACCAGGCCGCCCTCGGCGAGCACGTTCAGCACCGGACGCAGGCCGTCCAGCGAGGTGCGGCCGCCCGAACGATCGAGCGGCACCTGCCCGACGGCCTTGAGGAACCAGGCCACCACCTTCGATGCCAGCCCGCGGTTGCCGGCGAAGAGTTCGGCCTTGGCCGGGAAGGTCAGCCGCCGGCGCATCAGCGCGGGCAGGATGTAGGTCTCCGAGGCGGCCAGATGGTTGACCGCGAGCACCGCTCCACCGGTTTCCGGGATGTTCTCCTCACCGGTTAGCGTGGCCCGCATCAGGTACTTGGCCACCGGACGGAAGAGCGCCAGCTTGAAGAACTCGTACATCGGTCTCCTTCGCGTCAGGGCTGCTCCTGATGCGACGGGGCGCTCCCTGTCGCATCCTCTGTGCGGGGAACACAATAGCGGTGGGCGAGCGGGCGAGGTCGTACGATGACGCCCATGCAGGTCGCCGAGCACGCCGAACCCCTTCACCTCGGTCAGGGACGGATAGCCGTGCTCTTCCTGCACGGCTTCAACAGCTCACCGCACACCCTGCGGGAGTGGGCCCAGCTGATGGCGGACGCCGGCTACCGGGTCGCGCTGCCGCGGCTGCCAGGCCACGGCACCAGCTGGCGCGAACTCGAGGCCACCCGCTGGCAGGACTGGTACGCCTGCGCCGAGCGCGAGTTGCTCGCCCTGCTGGAGGAATCAGATCAGGTCTTCGTCGTCGGGCATTCGATGGGCGGCACGCTGGCGCTGCGCCTGGCCGCCCACTACCGCGATCGGCTCGCCGGTCTGGTGCTGGTCAACCCGGCGCTGCTGCTGTACCCGTTCCAGCGAATCGTGCCGCCGGCCTCCCGGGTGATGGCCAGCCTGCCGTCGCGCGCCCACGACATCGCCCGTCCCGGCGTGCCGCGGCACGGCTACGACCGCACTCCGCTGGCGCCGGCGGTCTCGATGTTCCGGATGTTCAGCGACGTACGCGCCAGCCTCGATCTGGTGTACTGCCCGACCCTGATCTTCCGCTCGGCGACCGACCATGTGGTGCCCGGACGATCGACCGACTACCTGCTGGCGCACCTCTCCAGCACCGACATCACCGTGCAGGAACTCCCCCGCAGCTACCACGTCGCCACGCTGGACTACGACCAGGAGTTGATCTTCGGCCGGACCCTGGACTTCATCGCGGCCCACTCGCACTAGCCGCCCGAGTCGGCTTCCGGCTCGTACTGCGCTCGCAGCGCCGCCAGGTACCAGGCGGCGCTGCGGCCGGTCGTCTCGGCGTCGGGTTCGGCGAAGTACGCCATGGCGGCATCGGTGCCGAGGTGCTCGATCGTCGTGGTCACGGCGAAGGTGGCCAGCGCATAGGCCTCGGAGAGCTGCGCAGCGGTGCCCTCGAACTGGCGGTCGGCCGGCATCCCGGTCGGGACGCCGGAGGTGGCCAGGTGATGGTCGAGCCACTCCTGGTTCGCCCCGCGGGCCGTCGGATCGTGCTGGATCGCGAGCCATTCCGCCAGCCCCTCCTCGATCCACAGCGGCCGATCGGTACAGGCCGAGCCGGTGGCGGCGTGGACGGCCTCGTGCAGCAACAGGGTGTCGAGATAGCCGGCTTCGAGGCTGCCGACCCGGGGGTTGAGGGTGATGCGCGATGCTCCGTCGGAACAGCGGGTGACCGCCGCGGACTGCTGGCCACCGGAGCCTGCCAGCGCGGCGTAGCCGGCCGCGTCAGCGGGGAGTTCGAGGGTGAGCCGGCCATCCCAGTCGGCGTCCAGGGCACCGAGATCGGTGGTTTCCAGGATCGTCGCGACGCGCGCGAGCCGGTCCAGCCATTCCTGGCGTTCGTCGGTTCCGAGTTCGGCCGGAGCGAACAGCGTCCCGGTGGGAATCGTGGTCGCGGTCAGATCGGCGGAAGCCGGCGTCGGGTCACTCGTCGGCGACGGAACGGGCGACGCAGGGGCGCAACCGGTGAGCAGGACGGACGCGGCCACCATCATCAGACCGGAGCGCCGCATGAGCCGAGCCTATGCGGGCTCGGGTCAGCCGATCAGTCGGCGTGCCCCGGTGAACGGCGCGGGGTAGGACTTCAGCGACTGGATCACCAGGTCGGCCCGCGGGTTGCGGGCGTGGACGATCTTGCCGTTGCCGATGTACATGCCGACGTGGTGGATCGGCTTGTACCAGAAGATCAGGTCGCCCGGCTGGAGTTCGTCGCGGGAGACGGCGCGGCCGTAGTTGAACATCGCACGCGAGGAATGCGGCAGCGACACCCCGATCTGGCGGTAGGCCGCCAGCACCAGGCCGGAGCAGTCGAAGCTCTTCGGCCCGGAGGCACCGGTCACGTACTGGCCGCCGGGCACCTTAGCGACCGCGTAGGCGATGACCTTCTTGAGCGCCTTGCTGACATCGCCGGCCTCTTCGATGTCGAAGCTGACCTGGCGTCCGTCGCGGGCGGCGAGCTGGCGCCGCTCCTCCTCGGTCATCCGGGCGACCAGGGCCTCGGCCTCGGAGATCCGCTTCTTCAGGGCCGCGTCCAGGTCGGCCAGGCGCTTCTCCTCGGCGGCCAGCGCGGCCACCTCGGCCTCCGCGGTGCGCTTCAGGTCGGTGAGGTTCGCCTGCTCGGACTGGTGCTCCTGCAGGGTGTCGTTCAGCGTGGCGTCGACATTGCTGGTGGTGGACAGCCGATCCAGGAAGGAGTCGGGGTCGGTCTCGGTGAAGAGCTGGACGGTGGTGTCGATGCCACGGCCCTGGAACTGCAACAGCGCGATCGCCCGGGCCTGCTCGCCCAGTGCGTCCACCTTGGCCTGCTGGGTGGCGATGTCGGCCTGGAGCGCCTTGAGCCGCCGCTTGCTCTCCTTGAGCGCGATGTGCGCCTCTTCGAGATCCTCCTCGATGGCCGACGCCTCGGTCTCGAGCTGGATGACCTGGGCCTTGGCGTCCTTGAGGTTGCTGGGCGGCGCCGTCGGGTCGGCATGAGCGGGTGTCACGGCGAGACCCACGGTAAGCACGCTGGCAACGGCAACGGACAACGCGGACCTCAGCCACACGCGCACCGACATGAACCCTCCCGACACCGGCATGAACGCCGGCTGAACTAAAGCTGAGAAAACACTAAGGGAAGGCCACCGCGGATGCAAACCCCCGCCCGTCCTCAGCGTCTGGGAAAGGATACGTAGAGTCGCGAGCGGCGCCGCGGATCAGCCGCAACGGGGGCATCAGCCCGCCGCCCGCGAGCGCAGCCAGGGCGCCGACCTCGTCGGAACCGAGCTGAACCTCGTCACCGACCGGCCCCAGCAGAACCGAGATCACGCAATCCGAACAGGCCGCCCCGCGGACCCGGCAGCTCCCACAATCGACATGCAGAGATTCCATACCGGAGATCCTGCCGGGCGCCTCTGACAAAAATCCGGGCGCGATCGTGCGCCCACCGTCCCGCTGCTCAGCGGCCGACTTCGGCGGCCCAGCCCTTGGCCTCCCTGGCCGCATCCTTGGAACCCTCCGGGTCGCCCAATCGCCAGCGCAGGCTCACCAGCGCCTCCAGCGAGGTGACGAGTTCGGCGGCGTGGCGGGCGGGCGCCGCCTGGGCCAGCGGACGCAGCAGCCCGGCCAGTCGCTCCTGCGCCGCCGCCTGGGCCGCGAGGTCGGCTCCGGCTTCGGAGAGCTGTTGTTGGGCCTGCGGAAGCTCCGACTCGGCCACCCTGAGGGCTGCGGGATCGGCCGTCCGTTCCCGCTGCCGCGCCGCGGCCAGCTCCCGGCGCCGCTCCTCCGCCGCCGCGCGCGCGGCTGCCTCCTCCGCGGCGCGGCGGGCGACCGCCTGCTCGGCCTCGCGGCGGTCACGTTCGGTCGCTTCGAGCTCTGCCGCCTCGGCTGCCTCAGCGGCCTGCCGCTCCGCCTCGGCCAACTGCGCTGCGCGGGCAGCCGCCTGCCGTTCGGCTTCCTCCCGCAGCCGCGCCTCCGCCTGGGCGGCTACGGCCTGCTCCGTCACGCCTTCGGCGATGGCGGCCTGCACATCGCGTCGCAGCCGAACCGTGGCGGTGATCGTCAGCGCGCGGGCGCTCAGCGCCTCGTCGGGTGTCAGAGGCTTCCAGGCGCACGGCTCGCCCGGCACCGGCAGCGGCGACTCGGTGGCCGGCGACACTCCGTCCAGTTCCGCGGCGGCCTCGATCGCGCGTCCGGCACGGGCCAGGGCCTGACCGAGGGCGACCCGCGCGGAGACCAGTTCCGGGCTTTGTGGCGTCCGCTCCAGTCGGTACAGGTCGTCGATCCACGCCCGCCGCAGCGCGATCCCGCCGGCCGGATCGCCACCGACCTCCAGCCGCTGGGCGAACGGCTCGTAGAGCTCGGTCAGCGGTGCCAGCGCGGTCTGAACCAGCGCCGGCTTGGGCTGCCTCCCGGCCAACCCATCGATCGCGGCCCGGTACCGGGCCAGGGCCAGCCGGTGATGCGCGAGCGCGGCCTGTCCCGAACCTGCCGCCCAACGGCAGTCGGCGGCCACCAGGTGAGCCGCCATCGCCAGGTAGGCATGCTCCGGGTCACGATCCAGCCGCGCGGCATGGAGCCGGAGCAGTGCGGCCTCGGCATGGGCATTGGCGCCGCCCACGTCCCGGGACAGCAGAGCGCGAGCCCGTGCCGTCAACATCCACACCGCGGTCTGCGGAGTGAGGTGGGAAAGCAGCGGCAATGCGCCCAGCTGTGCCCGCCAGGCGTCCAGTGCCTCGAGCGTGCGACCGGCGGCCTCGGGCTGCCCCAGCCCCGCTTGGACGGCGGCCAGCTGCGCAGAGGCCGTGAAATAGCGGACGGCGTCGTCGGCCGACGCATAGGGGCCGATCGGCCCCCGTTCGGCCAGGATGCGGGCGGAGAGCACCACCGATTCCGGAGCGTCCGCAGCCGCCTCCGCGAAGGACCAGGCCAGCAGCCGGCTGCCCACCAGCTCCACCAGCGTCTCGGCCAACTCGACGGAACGGCCCGGGTCGCTCATCGCGGCCACCCGTAGCCGTTTGGCCGCCGAGGCCAGGTCCCGGCGCCGGCGCTCGGCCGCCTCCAGCGGTACGGCGTCCCCGGCCCGGCCTGTGCTCGTCACTCCTCCAGGGTAGTGGTGTCGCCTTCGTCCTGGCCGAGCGCGCGGGCCTTCAGCACCCGGCGCATGATCTTGCCGGAGCGGGTCTTCGGCAGCTTGTCGGCGAAGTCGATCCAGTCCGGCTTGGCGATCGGCGAGAGGTGGACGGAGACGTGCTTGCGCAGTTCCTCGGCGAGCTGCTGGGAGCCCTCGTAGCCCAGCCGGAGCACGACGAAGGCGTGGATCGCGTTGCCCTTCACCTCGTGCGGCAGGCCGATCGCGGCGGCCTCGGCGACCGCCGGGTGCGAGACCAGGGCCGACTCGACCTCGGCCGTCCCGAGCCGGTGTCCGGAGACCTTGATCACATCGTCGGTGCGGCCGATCACCCAGTAGTAGCCGTCGGCGTCCCGCTTGGCCGAGTCGCCGGCGAGGTAGCGTCCGGGGTACTTCGACCAGTAGGTGCTCACGTAGCGGTCGGGATCCTTGTAGAGGGTGCGCATCATGGCCGGCCACGGGTTCTTCAGGACGAGGAAGCCCTCCTCGCCGTCGGGCACCGGGTTCCCGTCGTCGTCCAGGATCTCGGCCTCCTGGCCGAAGAACGGCTTGCCGCCCGAGCCGGGCTTGAGCGGGGCTCCCGGGGTCGGGCAGATCTGGAACATGCCGGTCTCGGTCTGCCACCAGGTGTCCATGATCGGGCAGCGTTCCTTGCCGATCACCCGGTGGAACCAGTGCCAGGCCTCCGGGTTGATCGGCTCTCCCACCGAGCCCAGCAGCCGCAGCGACGACAGGTCGTGCCGGTTGGGCCAGGCCTCGCCGAAGCGCATCAGCGAGCGGATCGCGGTGGGTGCGGTGTAGAAGGTGGTGATGCCGTAGTACTCGATCAGCTGCCACCAGCGGTTCGGGTTGGGGTAGGTCGGCCCGCCCTCGTACATGAAGGTGGTGGCGCCCAGCAGGAGCGGTCCGTACACCAGGTAGGAGTGACCGGTGACCCAGCCCGGGTCCGCGGTGCACCACCAGCGATCCTCGTCACGGATGTCGAAGGTGTACTTCAGCGTGGAGTAGGTGCCCACCATGTAGCCGCCGTGGGTGTGCAGGATGGCCTTGGGAGCACCGGTGGAGCCGGAGGTATAGAGGATGTAGAGGGGATCCTCGGCGTCCATCTGCTCGGTCGGGCAGGGTCCGTTCGCGATCGGCAGTGCGCAGAGTTCGTGGTACCAGTGGTCGCGCAGCGCCTCCATCGACACCTCGTGGCCGGTACGCCGGACCACGATCACGTTCTCCACCGAGGGGCTGAAGCGGATCGCCTCGTCCACGATGTCCTTCAGCTTGAAGATGCCACCGTTGACCCAGGAGCCGTCTGCGGTGATCACCAGCTTCGACTCCGAATCGTCGATGCGGGCCGAGAGCGCGTCGGCGGAGAAGCCGGCGAAGATCACCGAGTGGACGGCACCGATCTTGGCGCAGGCCAGCATGGCGAACATGATCTCGGGGATCCGCGGCAGGTAGATGGTGACCTTGTCGCCCTTGCCGACGCCCATCGCCTTGATGATGTTGGCCATCCGGGTGACCTCGCGGTTCAGCGAGAAGTAGGAGTAGGTCTGGTGGTCGGTGCCGTTCTCCCCCACCCAGATCAGCGCGAGCTTGTTCTTGTACGGCCCGTGGACGTGCCGGTCGATGGCGTTGTGGACGATGTTCGTCTTCGCCCCGGCGAACCACTTGAAGAACGGCGCCTGGGAGTCGTCCAGCACCTTCTCCCACGGCTGGTACCACTCCAGCTCGTTGGCCTCGGCCTCCCAGAAGCCCACCGGATCGGCCGCGGCGCGAGCGCGTAGCGCGTCGGCATCGGGCAGTTCGTCAAGGTGCACGAACTCCGGATCGGGATAGACGAATTCGGCGCTGGGCTCGCTCATGATCCTCCACATCGACAGACTCCGGGCGAGCCTAGTCCTGCCGTCCCCGACGCGGAAGGGTGCGACCAGAAGCCAGTGGCGCCACCGACGCGGTGCCGGTCACCGCCAACAGAAGTGCACTTTTTGCCAGATAGCCGGCTTGCGTGGCGGGATACGTCGCGGAGAGCGACTATGTGGCAGAAAGTGCACCGCCCGGCCGCGGGAGCCGGCTCAGATCAGCCGACCGGGCCGCTGCGTGGGATGCGGGCGTACTCCAGCAGGGGCACCAGTTCGATGCCCTGGGGGTCGCGGGTGGCGGCCAGCAGCACCTCCCAGGCCTGCTCGCCACCGGGGTTGCGTTCGGCCAGCACCTGCTCCAACCGCGGGCCCTCGACGAACCGGGAGGCGTCGATGTTCACCCAGGACGGTTCGAACACGCGGATGCCGAGGATCAGGTCGGGCACCGGATGCTGGGAGGGTGCCAGCGCGGGCTGGTAGTACGGCAGCGCCAGCGCCTGGAAGCCGTGCCGGGCATAGAAGGCGAGCCGGCGGGTCGGGTCGCCGAACTGGTCGGTAGCGGCATGGGAATCGGGTCGCTCGATCTCGGCCAGCAGCGCGCCGGGGCCGACCAGTTCCGTCCATTGCGCTACCGCAGCCTGCAGCAGCGCCGAACCGGCGCCCGCGCCTCGGCGGCCCGGCGCGACGGCCAGGTACTCCAGAATCGATATCCCGGTGCCGGGGTGGTGGTCGGCCACCGCGACGCCGGTGGCGAGACCTTCCTCGTCCTGCGTCACCAGCACCTCGCCCCAGGTCGTCTGGTGCATGAAGGCGGCCTTGTCGACCAGCTCATCGGGCTGGAAGGAGCGCGCCAGGATGGTGTCGTAGACATCGCCGAGCTGGCTTGGCCGGGCTACCTGGACGGAGGTCATGGCGATGACACTAATGCACGGTCGTCGCCGATGGGTGACGATGGTGGGATGCACGCCGAGATCCTGGGACGCGCCGACACCCCCGATGGCGAGATCGTGCTGCGCCGCCGCGGCGAGGTGGTCGAGCTGATCGTCAACGGGGTGTTCGCGATGGACACCGTGGACGTCAGCAGCGAGCTCGCCCTGGCCGACGCCGCCGGCGAACGGCCGGGACGGGTGCTGGTCGGCGGCCTGGGCCTCGGCTTCACCGCCGTCCGGTTGCTCGAGCGGGGCGCCCGGCTCGACGTGGTGGAACGCGCCGGTCCGCTGCTGGAGTGGGCGCGAGCCGGCGTCACCGAACAGCTGCGCCGCCTGGCCGTTCATCCGCGGGCGAGACTGCACCACGCCGACATCGTCGCGTTCGTGAGGGACACCACAGGCCCCTGGGACGCGATCGTGCTGGACGTCGACAATGGGCCCAGCTTCCTGATCCACGCCGACAACGCCGTCGTCTACACCGAGGAGTTCCTGCGCACCTGCCTGGCCCGGCTCACTCCCGGCGGACGCCTGTTGATCTGGTGCGAGACCGCCAGCCCGCCGCTGGAGCTCGCCCTGAACCGGGTCGCCGGGCCGGTGGCGACCATCGACATCCCCGTGGCCAGGGAGGGACGCGAGTTCAGCTACGCCCTCTATCGGGTCTCAGCGCCGAAGCCGTCCGGCTGACGAGTGGACCGTAATCGACGTAACCCGAGCGGTGAATCCCAGCGCTCGGCCGCGCGGTCCGGCCAAGTCGCTGCCAAGGCGGGAAGTCGCCGGTAGTGTCTTGTCATGGAACCCGTGAGCCTGTTGCCCGAAGAAGCGCTTCCGGCCCTGCGCCGATCAATGCTGGTCGACGGTCTGCCGATCGTCCTGGATCTGGAGGCCTCGCAGGGCTGTGAACTGGTCGACGCCGTCACCGGCAGGCGCTATCTCGACCTGTTCGGATTCGTCTCCTCCAATGCGGTGGGCATGAACCACCCGCGGCTCACGGAACCGGCGGTCGCCGCCGAGATCGGACGGATCGCGCTGCACAAGCCGAGCAACTCCGACATCTACAACGTGACGATGGCCGAGTTCGTCGAGACCTTCCGGCGGGTGCTGGGCGATCCCCGGCTACCGCACTACTTCTTCATCGAGGGCGGCGGGCTGGCGATCGAGAACGCACTGAAGGCGGCCTTCGACTACAAGAGCCGGCTGAATGAGGCCCGCGGTCTCTCCCCCGAGCTGGGCACCCGGGTGCTCCACCTGCGGCACGCCTTCCACGGCCGCACCGGCTACACCATGTCGCTGACCAACACCGATCCGGTGAAGACCGCGCGGTTCCCGAAGTTCGACTGGCCGCGGATCACCTCCCCCTACCTCGGCACCGACGACAAGGGACAGCCCCGCCCCGTCGAGCAGTTGGAGACCATGTCGCTGAAGAGCGCCGAGCAGGCCTTCGCCGCCTACGGCGCCGACATCGCCGCCTGCATCGTCGAGCCGATCCAGAGCGAGGGCGGCGACCACCACTTCCGTCCGGAGTACCTGCAGGCGCTGCAGCGGATCACCCACGCCCACGACGCGCTGTTCATCGTGGACGAGGTGCAGACCGGGGTCGGCATGACCGGCACCCCCTGGGCCTACCAGCAGCTCGGCCTGGAGCCCGACATCGTCGCCTTCGGCAAGAAGACCCAGGTCTGCGGCATCATGGCCGGCGGCAAGCTGGACGAGGTGCCCGACAACGTCTTCGCCGTCAGCGGCCGGCTGAACTCCACCTGGGGCGGCGGCCTGACTGACATGGTGCGGGCCAAGCACATCCTGGCCGCGATCGAGACCGAGAACCTGATCGACCACGCGGCCCAGGCCGGCGCCTGGCTGCTGGGCGAACTCGAAGCCCTGGCCGCCCGCCAGCCGCTGCTGACCGACCCCCGCGGCCGTGGCCTGCTGTGCGCCTTCAGCCTGCCCAGCCCGGCCTTCCGCACCCGTTTCCTGGACGAACTGCTGCAACGCGGCGTCATCATGCTCGGCTGCGGTGACCGCAGCGTCCGCTTCCGTCCTCCGCTGGTGATCACCCAGGACGAACTGCGCCGCGGCCTGGATGCCATCGAGGACGCGCTGGCCGCGCTCTAGGGTCGAGCGTCCGAATCTCGTCCTAGTCGCAGGTCTTGCTGACGAGGGCGTCGCAGGTCATGTCGTGCCCGAGCGCGACCGAGAGCAGTACGAAGCCGGTGAGCATCATGCCCCCCACCAGCACATTGGGGACCAGCCTCCATCGGTTGGCGCCCGCGCGGGCCAGTGGGAGGAGAGCGACCACCGCGCCGACGAGGAGGAGGCCGAGAAGGGCCCAGAGGATAATCAACTCGTAGGGTCCCGTATGCGGGCCGGGGCGCATCCACGTGAACACCGGATCGACCCGGAACACGACGACGAGGTTCATCGCGAGGAACGGAACCGCGAACAGGGCGGCGAGCAGCGTGACGAGCAGCGGCCGCTCGAGCATCGGTCGTGTGCTCATGGCGTTCTCCCTGATTGCTCCGAGTGCGGTGTCGAGGATCGGTCGGAGCGTGCCGCGGCCGTCCCTCAGCATGTCCGCGAAGTCGCGTTCCATGGATTCGGCGAAGCGGGCCCGGAACTCGCGCGGGTAGCGCCGGACGAGCCAGCTGTGCAGCCGGGTGCTCATGGGGTCGCCGGCCTGAGTGCGGTCAGCGCCACCACAGCTCGGTAGCGCTCGAGTTCTGCCTCCAGCGCAGCGGTGCCCTGCGCCGTGATCGCGTAGTAGACCCGCCGCGGGTCGCCGGCGCCGGCCGGCGGATCGGCTTCGCGGACGAGGCCGGAGTCGATCATCCGCCGGAGCGAGCCGTAGAGCGTTCCCGGGCCCATCTTCACCCGTCCGGCGGAATCGACCTCGACCTGCTTCATGATCGCGTAGCCGTGAGCCTCGCCGTGTGCGAGCACCATCAGGATGTGGAGCACGGCTGGGGTGAGCGGGGAGGCCATGATCAACAATGTATCCGTAACGGACATATGTCAAGCAGTGGAGCCCCTGGAAGTGCGCTACTCCACCAGGGCACGGTCGTAGCTGAACTCCACCACGACCCACAGCTCGTAGGGCAGCTCGGCCAGCCCCTCCCGGACGCCGCGGCGCACCCGGTCCTCGCAGGCGACGTCGCCGGTGCCCGGCTCGAGCACGAAGCCCAGCTCGATCGTGATCGTGGTTCCCATTCGTCCGATCCGCAGGATGGGCTCGGGCAACTCCTCCTGCTGCCGCACCGCCTCGACCACTTCGCGCACCTGCTGCTGGACCACCGGGTTGGGCACCGGGTTCTGCAATTCGTGGATCGACCGGCGCAGCAGGCCGAACGGCACCGCCATCAGGGCCGCGCCGCTTACCATCACCAGCACCGAGTCGGCGTACGGCGCCAGGCCGGCTGCGGGCGTCCCCTGCACCGCCAGCACGAAGGCACCACCCGCGACGATCACCACGCTGCTGCCCCCGGCGGCGAACCAGCCCGCCGCTTCGGCCTCGACCAGCGACTGCCCGTTCGCCATCCGGCGCAGCACCCACCAGGCGCCCAGGCACACGCCCGTGCTGACCAGGCCGTACGCCAGCAGCGACCAGCCCGACACCTCGGCGCCGCCCGAGCGGATCACCCGGATCGCCTCCAGGATGGCGTAGCCCAGCGTGCCGAACAGCACGAAGGCCTGCGCGATCACGAACAGCGGGATCAGGGCGTCCCGGCCGAACGGGAAGAGCCGGGACGGGCCCTTGGCCACCACCTTGGAGACCAGCATCGACCCCCAGGTCAGCAACAGGCTGAGCGGGGTGTAGACGGCGTCCAGCAGGATGACCTGCGAGCCTTCGATGAGCCCCCAGACGATGGCGACGACGGCGAACCCGATCGAGACCCGCATCGAGAACCGCAGCGCGCGTTGCTCCAGTGATTGGGCGGCCACCGCCGCCGTGCCGAGAGAGGGCATGGGCGCAGAGTATCGGGTGGGATCCCCTCCGGGTCAGAGGATGATGTCGTCCAGCAGATCGGTCACCATCGCCGCGATCGGCGAGCGCTCGGAACGGGTCAGCGTGACGTGGGCGAACAGCGGGTGGCCCTTCAGCTTCTCCACCACCGCCACGACACCGTCGTGGCGCCCCACCCGCAGGTTGTCGCGCTGGGCGACGTCGTGGGTCAGCACGACCCGGGAGTTCTGGCCGATCCGGCTGAGCACGGTGAGCAGGACGTTGCGCTCCAGCGACTGGGCCTCGTCCACGATCACGAAGGCGTCGTGCAGCGAGCGGCCGCGGATGTGGGTGAGCGGCAGCACTTCGAGCAGGTCACGAGCCAGCACCTCGTCGATCACGTTCCGGCTGGTCACCGCGCCGAGGGTGTCGAAGACGGCCTGCGCCCAGGGTGACATCTTCTCGCCCTCGGAGCCGGGCAGGTAGCCGAGTTCCTGGCCGCCCACCGCGTACAGCGGACGGAACACCAGCACCTTGGAGTGGATCTGCCGTTCCAGGACGGCCTCCAGCCCGGCGCAGAGCGCCAGCGCGGACTTCCCCGTCCCGGCCCGGCCGCCCAGCGAGACGATGCCGACCTCCGGGTCGAGCAGAAGATCCAGGGCCACCCGCTGCTCGGCGGAACGACCGTGGATCCCGAAGGCCTCCCGGTCGCCGCGGATCAGCCGCACCGAGCCGTCCGGCAGCACCCGGCCGAGCGCCGACGAGGCCGACCCGTGCAGCACCACCCCGGTGTGCACCGGCAGGTCGAGCGCCTCGGGCACCATCGCCGCGCCGTCGGCGTAGAGCCGGTCGACGGTCGCAGCGGGGACGTCCACCTCGGCCATGCCCGTCCAGCCGGAGTCGAGGGCGAGTTCGTGGCGGTACTCCTCGGCGGGCAGTCCGACGGCGGAGGCCTTCACCCGCATCGGGACGTCCTTGCTGATCAGCACCACGTCATTGCCCTCGGCGCGGTAGTTCAGCGCGACGGCGAGGATGCGCGAGTCGTTGTCGCCCAGCCGGAAGCCCGGCGGCAGCACCTCGGGATCGGCGTGGTTGAGTTCGACCCGCAGCGTCCCTTCGGTCTCGTTGACCGGCACCGGGGAGTCGAGGGTGCCGTAGGTGGCGCGCAGGTCGTCCAGGAAACGCAGCGCGGCGCGGGCGAAGTAGCCGAGTTCGGGGTGGTGGCGCTTGGCCTCCAGTTCGGCGATCACCACGATCGGGACGATGACGCTGTGCTCGGCGAAGTTCCGCAGCGCACCGGGATCGCTGAGCAGTACGGAGGTGTCCAGGACGTAGGTCTTCAGCCCCGCGGCGATCGCGGGCGAGCCGGTGAAGGCGGTGCGAATGGTGGAGCGCGGCACTGTGGTCTCGTTTCCGGGGCCGCACCTCACCACGTCCGGCCCCACCAGAGGGTGGTCAGCCGGGGGTGATGGGGCCTGGTGCGGGCCCGCGGGTCTGGCTCGGGTGAGCTGGACGGCGCATGGACTTGCCTCCCGACGTTCCGGCACCTGCCCGGAACAATTGCAGAGTAAGTCGGCGATTCCGCCGGGCAAGGAGCGACACGCCCAGCGTTACCCAGGCGTCATCTGCCGAAGCGGCGCTCGCGCTGGGAGTAGTCGCGCAGCGCGCGGACGAAGTCGACCTTGCGGAAGTCGGGCCACAGCGCCTCGCAGAAGTAGAACTCGCTGTGCGCGGACTGCCAGATCAGGAAGCCGGAGAGACGCTGCTCGCCGGAGGTGCGGATGATCAGGTCGGGGTCGGGCTGGCCGGCGGTGTAGAGGTGCTCGGAGATGTGGTCGATCTCCAGGGTCTCTGCCAGTTCGGCCAGGTCGGTGCCCTTCGCAGCCTCGTCGGCCAGCAGCGAACGGACGGCGTCCCGCAACTCGTGGCGTCCGCCGTAGGAGACAGCCACATTGACGTGCAGGCCGGGGGCGTCGAGGCAGGACTGCTCGGCCGCCCTCAGGTCATCGGCGATCGGGTCGGGCAGCAGGTTCAGATCGCCCACGACCTGCACCCGGCGACCTCCATCGGCGGCCAGGTCGACCACCAGGTCACGAATGACGTCCAGCAACGGGTGCAGTTCGGAATCCTCGGCGCGTTCCAGATTCTCGGTGGACAGCACCCACAGCGTGACGATCGGGACCCCGACCTCCTCGCACCATCCGATGAACTGTTTGAGCTTGTCGGCCCCGGCTCGGTAGCCCACAACAAGCTCCTGCCCGGGCGCGTTGGCCCGGGCCCAGCGCCGATTCCCGTCGGCCAGCACCGCCACGTGCTGGGGCAGCCGGCCGCGATCCAGATTGCGCAGCAGGCGCTGCTCATAGGTCGCGTAGATCAGGCCGCGCGGGACGAGTGCCTTCACCGCAGCCTTCAACCCCGGTGCCGACGCCATGTCCGCAGCCTAGCGCCCACCCTGTAGCGCCTCCCTCAGCTTCACCCGCGCGCCCATCCGCAACAGCGAGTTGGAGTAGATCCGCGCCCCCACCCAGATCGCGCCGGCGCAGGTCGCCACCAGCAGAGCCAGCGAGACGACCAGCTCCCACCAGGCCGCCTGGCCGAGGAAGAGTCGCATCGGCATCGCGACCGGCGCCGAGAACGGCACGTAGGAAAGCACGGCGATGGCGGCCGGGTTGTCGTTCATCGAGATCACCATCAGGTAGGGCGCGACGATCAGCGCGGTCAGCGGGAAGGTCGTGGCGGCGACGTCCTCCTGCCGTGACACCATGGCCCCGGCGGCCGCGAACAGGGCGGCGAGCAGCACGAAGCCGAACAGGAAGAACACCGCGAACACCGCGATCGGTCCGGCCAGCGCTCCCAGCAGGCCGGCCTGGCCGGTCAGCCCCAGGCCGGCCAGCGCGATCGCCGCGAAGAGCAGCACCTGGGCCATCGCCAGAATGGTGTTGCCGAGCACCTTGCCGGCCATCAGCTGCCGGTCGGAGACCGTGGCCAGCAGGATCTCGACGATCCGGGTCTGCTTCTCCTCGATCACGCTCTGCGCGATGGTGCCGCCGAACATGCTGGCGGCCATCAGGAACAGTACGCCGAAACCGACGCCCACCAGATAGCCGATGCCGGAGCCGGCATCGGACGGGTGCAGCAGTTCGACCGGTGGCACCTGGGCCAGCGTCAGCAACAGACCGGAGGGCGGGCTGGAGTCGGCCAGGATCGCGATCCCGAGCGGGCCTGAATCCGCCACGATCGCGGCGTCCACGGTGCCGTCGGAGACCAGTGCCTCGGCCGCCGGCCGATCGGCCACCTCCGTGATCTCCAGGCCGGAGACACCCGCCATCCGACCGGCCACGTCCACGGTCACGGCGACCGGGACGGGGGCGGTCTGCCGGGTGACCGCGAAGGCCCCGGCCGCCACCCCGCCGATGCAGATCAGCGAGATCACCGCGGTCGAGATCAGAAACGCCCTGCTGCGCAGCTTCGACCAGATCTCCCGCTCGGCGACCAGCCAGATCGCCGGCATCCCGCGGCTCATGCGGGGTCCCCGCGAAGTTGTTCGGGGGAGCGCAGCGGAGGAGAAGAACTCCGTGGGGTGCTTCATGCCACCACCTCCCGGAAGATCTCCGTCAGGCTGGGACGGACGTGGGCGAAGCGCTCCACCGGCCCCGATGCGATCGCGCGGCGGAGCACCCGCTGGGCCGCCTCGGCGTCGGCGTCGATCACGGCCAGCCCGGGGCGCCGTTCGAGCACCTGGACGCCGGGTTCGGCCACCAGCCAGTCCAGGCCGGCCGCAGCCAGTTCGTAGCGCTGCCCGTCGTGCCGGGCACGCAGTTCCTCACCCGAGCCGGCCGCCCGGATCCGGCCGGCCGCGATGATCACCAGGTCGTCGCAGAGCCGCTCCACCAACTCCAGCTGGTGGGACGAGAACAGCACGGCTGCGCCCTGGGCCGCGCGCTCCTGCAGCACCTGGGCGACCGCGTCCACCGCGAGCGGATCGAGCCCGGAGAACGGCTCGTCCAGCACCAGCACGGTCGGCTCGTGCACCAGCGCTGCCGCCAGCTGGGCACGCTGCTGGTTGCCCAGCGACAGCGTCTCCACCAGGTCGTTCAGCCGGGCCTCCAGGCCCAGCCGGGTGAGCAGGGAACGTGCCGAGTCGAAGGCCTCCGTCCGCGAGAATCCGTGCAACCGGGCCAGGTAGGCAACCTGCTCCAGCACGGGCATCTTGGGATATAGGCCGCGCTCCTCGGGCATGTAGCCGAACCGGCGGCGATCGGCGGGGGTCAGCGGCCGCCCGTCCAGGCTCACCTCGCCGGAATCGGCCGCCAGCACGCCCAGCACGATCCGCATCGCGGTGGTCTTCCCCGCCCCGTTGCCACCCACGAAACCGGTCAGCCTGCCGGGTGCGACCGTGAAGTCGACGTGGTCGAGCGCCAGCAGTTCTCCGAAGGACTTCGTCACCTGATGTAGCGCGAGCATGCCCCAGACGCTACCCACTTGAAACCTACGCCTCCGTAACCTACGCTCTGTAAAGTACCCGTAAGTTACTCGGAGTAAAGTAGGAATCGATGGCTGCCGCCGAACTCAGTCCCCTCCCCAAGCCGACCATGCGTGGCTGGCTGCACGCCGGCATGACGCCGCTCGTGCTGCTGGCCGGCATCCTGCTGCTGGTGTTCGCCCCGGCCGGGCCCGGACGAGTGGGCGCGGCGGTCTGGCTGGCGGGCTCACTGGTGCTGTTCGGCACCAGCGCGGTCTACCATCGCGGCCGCTGGACGCCGGTGGTCCGCTCCTGGCTGCAGCGGGCCGACCATTCCAACATCTTCCTGTTCATCGCGGCGACCTACACCCCGCTGGCGCTCGCCCTGCTGGAGGGGGCGCAGCGCGTCCTGCTGCTGAGCCTGGTCTGGGGCATCGCCGTCGCGGGGGTGGGGCTCACCCTGCTCTGGCCGGGCCGACCCCGCTGGCTGGACGTCGCGCTCTACGTGCCGATGGGCTGGGTGGCACTCGGCTGGCTGGGCGCGTTCTGGACGGCCGGCGGCCCGGCTGTGGTGATCCTGCTGCTGCTCGGCGGGGTGATCTACACCGTCGGCGCGGCGGTCTATGCGCTCAAGAAGCCTGATCCGTCACCGCAGGTCTTCGGCTACCACGAGATCTTCCACGCCTGCACCATCGCCGCGGCCGCCTGCCACTTCGCGGCTATCGCGGTGGCAGTCCTGCGCTGAGGGCGGAGACCCCGACAGCACCCGCAGCGCAGTGGGTCTCCCGGACCCGGCCCGGCTCGAACGGGCAGCCACCCTCACCGAACTGCGGGCTGGACGCAGCCTTACCGGGTAGCTGCGCCTTGGGCGGGTTCACCCTCAGGGTAGCTGTCTGATCGCATCCTGCGTCAGGCCCGGCTCCACAGCGCGGTGCGCAGGTCAGCGATCTCGGACGCGGGGGCGAAGCAGACCGTCCCACGGCAGACGTAGACCAGACCGGACTCCCCCGTGCCGCGATCGTCGAAGTGGTGGGCGAAGCCGGTGGAGCCCGGCCGGCCCACCACCACGGCGGTACCGATCGGGGCCATCCGCCAGGTCGCGCGGGCGATCTCGGCCAGCGGGTCGCCGTCGGGGGTGACGACCACGGCGACGGCGGGTGAGAGCCCCGTCCGGGCCTCGTCGGCCACCACCAGGTCGGTCAGCGCCGAGCCGGCGAACCGGGGCGCCGCCGCAACCAGTCCACGGGTGGTGAGCGCCGCGGCATCGGCACGGGCCAGATACTCCGGACGGTCGGCCAGCAGCCCGGTCAGCCGCAGCGCCGCCACCAGCGCGCTGGTGCCCGACGGCGTCGGGTTGTCCGAGACGTCACGTGGGCGGACGTACAGCGCCTCAGCATCGTCCGCGGTGTCGTGGAAGCCGCCGTCGTCGGCGCCGAACCGGGCCAGCGCCACGTCGAGCAACGCCACCGCCCGCTCCAGCCAGACCGGCTCGCCGAGCGCGCCGGCCAGCCGGGCGAAGCCCTGGGCGACCGCGCCATAGTCCTCTGCGAGGCCCTCGGTGTCGCCAGCCACGCCCTCCAGCGAGGTGCGGCGCAGCCGTCCGTCCACCCAGTGGGTTCCCCACAGCGCCGAGGCCGCCCGCTCGGCCAGGTCGAGCCAGTCGCGCTCGTCGTAGACGGTGGCTGCCCAGACCAGGGAGTCGATCGTCCAGCCGTTCCAGGCCGCGATCAGCTTGTCGTCGCGGTCGGGAGCCCACCGGCGACGCCGGACGGCGAGCAGCTTCTCGCTCACCGACGCCAGCCGCTCAGCGTCCGGATGCCCCCGCAGCTGCAGCGTGGAGAGCCCGTGCTCGAAGCTCCCGGTGCTGGTCACGTGGAAGACCCCGGCGGCCCAGTCCGCGTCCTCCTCGCCGAGCGCATCGGCCAGCAGCTCGGGGTTCCAGACGTAGTAGACGCCCTCGTGCTTGACGCCGCGGACGTCCAGGCTGTCGGCGTCCAGGCTGGCGGCGAATCCTCCGCCGGGCAGTTCCATCTCGCGTTCCAGCCAGCCGACGATGCCGCGCACCGTCCGCTCGAACAGGCCCCGGACCAGCGGCTCGTGGTCGGGCACTCGCCGCCAGCCGCGGGTGTAGGTGCCCAGCAGCAGCGCATTGTCGTAGAGCATCTTCTCGAAGTGCGGCACCACCCAGCCGGCGTCGACGCTGTAGCGGTGGAAGCCACCGCCCAGCTGATCGACGATGCCGCCGCGGGCCATCGCCTCCAGGCTGCGCTGGGCGACGTCCAGCGAGCCGGGCTCGCCCTTCACCAGCAGGGCGTCGATCGCGCCCGGCTGCGGGAACTTGGGAGCGGTACCGAAGCCGCCGTGAATCGGGTCGAAGTCCTCTCCGAGCGAACCCAGCGCGCCCCACACGTCGATCGAGTCCGGCGCGGCGGGTGGGACGAACTCCGCCGCCAGGTGCTCGCGGATCGCCGCCGCGGACTGCACCGCCTCATCGCGCCGCTCCCGCCAGGCCTCGGCGATGACCTCCGCCACCTGCGTGAAGGAGGGCAGCCCACGGCCCGGCTCGGGCGGATAGTAGGTACCGGCGAAGAAGGGACGCCCGTCCGGAGTGCAGAAGACCGTCATCGGCCAGCCGCCCTGACCGGTCAGCGCCTGGGTCGCCTTCATGTAGATCGCGTCGATGTCCGGACGCTCCTCGCGGTCGACCTTGATCGCCACGAAGTTCGGGTTCACCAGCTCGGCCACCGCCGGATCGCTGAACGATTCGTGCGCCATCACATGGCACCAGTGACAAGCGGAGTAGCCGACCGACAGCAGGATCGGGACATCGCGCCGTTCGGCCTCGGCCAGAGCCTCGGGCCCCCACGGCCACCAGTCGATCGGATTGTCGGCATGCTGCCGCAGGTACGGGGAGGCAGCCTCAGCGAGTCGATTCACAGGCCAACCCTAACCGCGTCGCGACCGCCGGCGCGCTCCTCCAGCGCCGGCCTGAACTACGCGGTTCCGTGGGGCGCCGGCGGTGAGGCCGCGAGCTGGTCACGGCGGCGGGTGAGGTAGGCGCGCTCCGCGGAGTTGCCCGACAGGGCGATCGCGCGGTCGTAGGCGTCCCGCGCCTCGGCGCTGCGTCCGAGACGACGCAGGAGATCGGCCCGGGTCGCGTGGAAGGCGTGATACCCGTCGAGCGCCGACGCGAGCCGGTCCACTTCCGCCAGCCCGACCGCAGGCCCGTCGAGCTCGGCGAGCGCCACGGCCTGGTTGAGGCGGACGATCGGAGAGGGATCGAGGGCGCTCAACCGGCGGTAGAGGGCGACGATGGCCGACCAGTCGGTGTCGCGACCAGACGGCGCTGCGGTGTGCACCGCGTTGATCGCGGCGAGCAGCTGGTATCGCCCGGGCGGGTTCGCACCAACCGCCTCGACCCCGGATCGCACCAGGGCCTGACCCTCCGCGATCAGCTCTCGGTCCCAGGAGCCGCGGTCCTGTTCGTCGAGGGTGACGAGCTCACCGGTACGGGAGACCCGCGCCTGCCGGCGGGCGTCGATGAGCAGCATCAGTGCCAGCAGCCCGGTGACCTCGGCGTCGTCGGGGAGCAGGTCGCGCAGCAGCCGGGCCAGGCGAATCGCCTCGTCGGTCAGGTCGGCACGCACCGGGTCGTCGCCTTCGCTGGCGAGGTAGCCCTCGTTGAAGACGAGGTAGATCACGGACATGACCCCGGCGAGCCGCTCGCCGATGTCAGCGTCCGAGGGCACGCGGTACGGGATGTGCGCCGCCTTGATCTTCGCCTTCGCGCGCGTGATGCGCTGCGCGAGCGCGGTCTCCTTGACGAGGAACGCGCTCGCGATCTGGGCGACGGTGAGGCCGCCGAGCAGGCGCAGCGTGAGCGCCACCCGCGCCTCCATCGCCAGAGCCGGGTGACAGCAGGTGAAGATCAGCCGGAGCCGGTCGTCCTCGACCGGACCACCGGGCTCGGCATGCTCGGAGTCGTGCACCATCTCGGCCGCCTCGTGTTTGGCTCGACGCTGGGACTCGCGTCGGATCCGGTCGATCGCCTTGCGGGCGGCCGTGGTGGTCAGCCAGCCACCGGGATTGGGTGGGACGCCGTCACGCGGCCACCGCTCGACCGCCACCGCGAAGGCCTCCGCCGCCGCTTCCTCGGCGATGTCGAGATCGCCGAAGCGCCGGGCCAGGCCGGCGACCAGCAGCCCCCATTGCTCGCGGTGGACGCTGCCGATCGCCTCGTCGACGGTCGTCACGGCTCCAGCATGGCCTCGATGGATGCGGCGGTGTGGAACGGGCGCACCTCGACCTTGCCCCGGCACGCCCTGGATGCGCGCGCGGCGAGCGCGAGGGCCTCGTCGAGGTCGGCGGCCTCGATGACCCAGAAGCCGCCGAGATACTCCTTGCTCTCGAGGTAGGGGCCGTCGGTGAACAGCGGCGTCTCGCCCCGGCCGTCGACGGTTGTCGCGGTGGGGGCCGCTTCCAGCCCGTCGGCGAAGACGAGTTGCCCGTCGCGCTCCAGTTCGGAGTTGAAGGCGCCGGTATCGGCGAACGACTGCAGCATCTCCTCCCTGGACGCGTAGCCACCGAGCTTGCCGCGCTCGGCCGGGCCGAAGACGGACATCATGTAGCGAGGCATGTCGATCACGCCTCTCGGGAGGGCGCGAACTTGGCAGCCGGACCGATCCTGGGAGGGAAGCGGTGCACTTCCTGCGGCCAGTCGAGGGCGACTGCGAGCCGACCGGCCCAGTAGCGCGCGGTTTCGTCGTCCGGAACGTCGATGACGGCGAAGCCGCCGAGGTGCTCCTTGGTCTCCACGTACGGTCCGTCGGTGAACACCGGCTCCCCGTCGACGGACGTGACGCCGCACAGCGCGGTGGAGCCGTCGATTCCGCCGGCGCCGTAGACGAAGACGCCCGCGGCCACCATCTCGTCGAGCACGGCCACGCTGGCTTCGGCCTTCGCGAGCAGCTCCTCACGGGTGTGCGGGGGCACCCACTCGTCGTTGAATGCGATCAGGTACTCAGTCACTGCCATCTCCTCAGGTGCGTGAGCGCCCTTGCCGGCCGCTCGTCTACCCATTCCACGAACGGCCTCTCCCCGATACGACAGGGCTCGAGCCCCCGTGGGTTCCGCTCGTTGACGTCGGCCTTCGTGATGCCGAGCGCGACGAAGCCGCTACCTGGAACCGCGCGACTCGCCTTCCACGGGCGGTTCGGCGTCGGCATTCCCCGGGACGTTGATCTTGCGCAGGTGGTGTCGCAGGCTGACGAACAGCAACCCGAGGACGACCAGCAGCAGCCCCGCCATCGCCAGCGGCAGCCAGGACGGCGTGACGATGTCGGATCCCAAGTCGAACAACACCATGGCTCGACCCTACCCCGCCTGCTCGCGCACCCCGGCGAACAGGTCGGATTCGGGGATCTCGCTCGGCACCGTCGAGCGGACCAACTGGAAGTCCTCGGTCGGCCAGCCGGCGCGCTCGACCTCCAGCGGCACCGCGAACCAGAAGCTGTCCGGGTCGATCTGGCTGGCGTGGGCCAGCAGCGCCGCGTTGCGCACGTCGAAGAAGTCCGCCGCCGGCACGAAGGTGGTGGGCTGCAGCCGGGCGTCCGCCTCCTCCGACCACTCCGCGAGCCGCTGCGCGTAGGGACGCTCCAGCCCTCGGACGTGCATGGCCTCGTCCAGGGCGGCGTAGCGGCCGCGGTGGAAACCCATCTGGTAGTACACCTTGGAAACCTGCCAGGGCTCGCCATGCTCGGGCCACAGCTCCGGATCGGCCGCCTGGTCCACCGCCGCCATCGAGACGACATGGCACTGGATGTGGTCGGGGTGGGGGTAACCGCCGCGCTCGTCATAGGTGGTCAGCACCTGCGGACGGAACTCGCGGATCACCTTCACCAGCCGCCCAGCGGCCTCGTCCACGTCGGCCAGCGCGAACGCCTCCGGGCTGGCCGGCTGCCAGTCGTCGCCGGAGGGGAAGCCGGAATCGCGGTAGCCCAGCCAGACATGCTCGATGCCCAGGATCCGGGCGGCGAAGGCCATCTCGGCCCGCCGCAACTCCGGCAGCCGGGCCCAGTTCTCCGGGGTGTCGAGCTTGGGGTTGAGGATCTCGCCCTCCTCGCCCCCGGTACAGCTGGCCACCATGACGCGCGCCCCGCGGGAGACGTAGTAGGCGGTGCTGGCCGCACCCTTGGACGACTCGTCGTCCGGGTGGGCATGGACATGAAGGAGCCGGAGGCCGGCATCAGGCAGGTCAGACATCGACACCATTGTGAGTGCAGCGTCAACCCCCATCGACCAGATCGGGTTGAATGGGACGCATGGAGACCGACGCCGAACGGATCGCGCGACGCTACCCAGCCCGGCGCCCGCTGGCCGACTGGCGGCTGCTGGCCGTGGTGCTGGCGGCGATCGGCCTGGGCTGGATCGGCTGGGTGGCCTTCCAGGGTGCCGTGCCGCCGGTCGTGGCCCGGGTTGACGCCTTCCAGGTGATCTCCGACACCGAGATCGAGGTCACCGTCGCCCTGGAACGCGAGGACACCAGCCGGGGAGCCCGCTGTCTGCTGTACGTGCAGGCGGTCAGCTACGAGCGCGTCGGCGAACTCGAGGTGAAGGTCCCCGCCGGCGGCGATCATCACACCAAGCAGACCGTGATCGTCCGCACCTTCAAGCCGGGAACCTCGGCCGCGGCCGAGGACTGCCGCCCCACCGACTGACCCCGCACCCAGCAGAATCCGGGCGATTCCGGCCGCCCTCGCGCATAGTCCACCCGCGTCACCCGTATCCCCCGGTTTGTGCGCGATGGGTGAGATCAGGGCCAAGGCGAGGAAATCGAGCGCATGGGATATGGTCGATCGATGGTTGACGCGAACACCACGACCACCTGGCTCACCCAGGAGGCCCACGACAAGCTGACCGCTGAACTGAACTACCTCAAGGGCGAGGGACGCCAGAAGGTCTCGGCGAAGATCGCCCAGGCCCGCGACGAGGGCGACCTCTCCGAGAACGGCGGCTACCACGCCGCCCGGGAGGAACAGGGCCATCAGGAGGCCCGCATCCGGCAGCTGGCCGCCATTCTCGAATCGGCCCAGGTCGGCGAACCGCCGACCGGCAATCAGGTCACCCCCGGCACGCTGGTGACGATCTACTTCGACGGCGACCCGGACGACGACGACACCTTCCTGCTGGGCTCACGCGAGGTGATGGGGCTGGACGATTCGGTCGACATCGACGTGTATTCCCCGCAATCGCCGCTGGGCGCAGCCGTGCTCGGCGCCGCGCCCGGCGACACCGTCGCCTACAGCGCCCCGAACGGCAAGCCGATCGAGGTCACCATCGTCGAGGTGAAGCCCTTCGCCGGCTAGGAGGTCGTCGACTCCAGCTCGGTCAGCAGCGCCGCCGCCTCGCCAGGGGCGAGCGCGCCGCTGGCCACCTCGGCCAGCACCTGGTCTCGGGTGAGCGCCGGCGGCGCCTCGGATTCTCCCGCCAGACCCAGCTTCACCAGCAGCTGCGTGAACCGGCTGCGGGCCGTCGGATAGGAGACGCCCAGGTGCTTCTCCACCTCACGCAGGTTGCCACGCGAGGCCAGGAACACCCGCAGCAACTCGGTCTCGCGCTCATCGAGCGCGCAGAAGTCGCAGGGGGCGAAGTCCCCCGCCAACTCGGTGCCGCAGGAACGGCATCCGAGCCTGGTGGTGATCAGTTCGCCGCCACAGACCGGGCAGTCGGACGGCGCATGGTAGACGGTCATCGTGGCCCGGCCTCGACCGTCGCCCAGCAGTGCGCCCTGCTGAAGTCTTCCCACATACCTTGCAGCCTACCCATAGCCGGAGGACAGCACCCGGCAGCGCGACCCGACGCGATCGCTGCCCTGCCGGCCAGGGGTTGCCCCGATTTGCCCGATTCGGCGACGAATCCCGGCAGGCGTGTGACGCTGGCGGCGTGCGCGGGAATTACCAGGCATGACAAGCGAGCATCGGGACCAGGCCTGGCTGGAAGAACTGTTCGACCGGTACGGCGGGCGGTTGCGGGCGTTCGCGATCCGCCGGGTGGGTCCGGACAACGCCGACGACATCGTCTCGGAGGTGTTCGCGATCACCTGGCAGCGACGCCGCGAGGTCCAGGACGCAGCCCTACCGTGGCTGTACCAGCTCGCCCGCCAAGCCGTCCTGCACCACCTGCGGGCCAGCTCCCGTCGCTCCGCCCTGGCGGACACGATCGCGGCGGGCTCGCGCGACCAGCCCGCGACCTCGGCCGAAGACCAGTCCCAGGCCCTGGTCGACAGCATCCTGGACGGCCTGAACGAGACGGACGCGGAGGTGCTGCGCCTCACGGTGTGGGACCAGCTCACCCCGTCCGAGATCGCCCAGGTGCTCGACCTCAGCCCGGCGGCGGCGCGGAACCGTCTGATGCGGGCGCGCAGGCACGCCCAGGAACTCTACGAGTCCCATGCGAGCGACCGCGCGCCGGCCCCGACCACTCCGTCGAGCATCGAGCCCTGCCCGACCCTCACCTGAAGGACGACCACCATGACCGAACTGTTCGAAGACCTGATGCGCACCCAGGATCCCGCCCGCGGCTTCCCCGGCTACACCCGCGACGACCGCGACCACCTGATCGGGTCGGTGACCACCGCGCCGACTCCGCTCGGCAACCCGACACCAGTCAGGCGCGACGCCAGGAGCGCCCGCCGCCTGGGCGTCGGCATCGCCGCCGCGGCCGCGCTGATCGCGCTGGGGCTGGTCACCCAGGCGATCCTGCCGATCGGCACCGTCGGCAGCCCGCAATCCGCCGCGGCCCTCGATCGGCTCGCGCAGGCCATCCCCGAGGTACGGATCCCGGACGACAGCTACGAGCTCACCGTGGCGACCTCGTCGTGGATCAGCAATACCTCCGGCCGGCGGCTGACCGACACCCGACGAACCTGGCTCGCACCCGATGGCTGGTCATGGGCGCAGGAGACCGGTGACGGCGACCACTACCATCTGCTCCCTGCACTCTGCTATCCGTGGTCGCTCAACGGCGCCGCCCCCGACCCGGCCGCGATGGTCGACTACCTGCGAACCCGCGTGACCGGATCCAGCTCGACCGACGAGGCGGTCTTCGACGCGATCACCACCCACCTGCGGGAGAGCGCCGTCTCCGCAGACCTCCGGGCCGCGGCGATCCACGCCCTGGCACTCATCGAGCACGTCACCGTCACCGAGAATGCCGTCGACCCGGCGGGCCGTCCCGCCACGAAGGTCGACTTCATCGACCCGGTCAACCGACCCAACGCGGCGCGCTCGTTCTATTTCGACCCCGCCAACTCCCAGATCCTCGCCGACGAGTACCTCCTCGACGGGGCGGCGGACTCATGGACGATCGTCACCGAACGCCGCATCGTCGACGCCATCCCCGCTGAGGTCACCTCCAAACTCGGCACCGAGCGCGTCTTCCACTCCGTCCACGTCATGCCCGACGGCAGCCTCGAGGTCGCCCCGGGAGAGATCCCCGACGAGTTCAGGTGCTGACCTTGGCCCAACCACCGGCGGCATGCATCGTGAGGCGCTTGATCGTCTTCGTCGCGCCGTCAGCCGTGGCGCGGTGGGACGGTGGTGAGCGCGGCGAGCGAGGCACGGACGGTGGCGTCGGCGATGGGCTGTGTCTGCAGGGTCTGCCGGATCAGTAGGCCCTCGACGAGGGCATCGACCGCTGCGGCGGTCTCCGGAGCGAAGTGCTTCAGCAGGCACACCTGCGTGCTGGCCATCCAGTCCTGCACGAGCACCGCCGTGGCGTCGTCGTGCTGGGCGTAGGAATACAGCTCGAAAAGGAGCCGGGTTCGGGTCGGCGATCCAGCAGCCAGGTGGAGGAACTGGACCAGCGCGTCGATGGCCTCGTCGGGCGAGGCGGCCGTCAGCAGCAGCTCGTTGTACGCCTGCACCATCGTGTCGACGTAGCTGCGGAAGGCGGCCTCCAGGATGTCGTCAAGCCTGGCGAAGTAATAGGTCAACGAACCCAGCGGCACGCGAGCACGGTTGGCGATGCGCCGGTGGGTGACCTTGTGCACCCCCACCTCCGCGATGACCGCCACCGCCGCCTCGACGATCGCGTTCCTCCTGCCGACGGGATCCTTGGCTCTCGTGCGCATCATCGGGATTCCTCCGCCGTTTACTGGGCCTTCAACTCATGTACTAATGTACACTTCGTCGTCATGTACATCAGTACACATCAGAGGAGGGCGTCAGGATGTTGCGACTCAGCCCGGTTCGGCGGCGAGTGCTCTACGTCACGCTCTACGAACTGATCGCCGTCGTACTCGTGGCCGTGTTCCTGATGACCTTCCACTACGAGGCCGGCGACGCCTTCCTGATCGGCCTGATCTCGTCCGTGGTGGCGGTGATCTGGAACTACGTCTGGAACACCCTCTTCGAGTGGTGGGAAGGGCGTCGACAGGCGGGCCCCCGCACGCTTCGTCGTCGCATCGTCCACGCCGTCGGCTTCGAAGGCGGACTGATCGTGTTCCTGGTACCGACGATGGCGCTGATCCTGGGCGTCTCGCTCGTGACGGCGTTCTTCCTCGAAGCGGGGCAGCTCGTCTTCTTCCTGCTCTACACCTTCGTGTTCGCGTGGTGCTTCGACAGGTTCATCAGCCCGCCCCCGGCCGACGAGACGGCCAGCGACGACGCTCGAATCCTGGAGACCACCGTCCCAAGCGTGGTCTAGCGCCGACCCTTGAGGCTCAGCGCAGGAGAGCGAGATCCCGTCGGATGTAGCGCAGGTGCGCCCACTCCTCCTCCAGGATCACGCGAATGCAGTCACCGACGCTGGGACGCCAGTCACCGCCCCACGGATCCTCGCGCTCCTCCGCGAGCAACTCCGATGTGGCCGTGGCCAGGAAACCGGTCACCATCCGCTGCCGCTCGGCGCGCACCGCGAGGATCTCCTCGTAGGCCGGCGGATCCGCCCGGAAGATCGACATGTCGAAGCCCATCTCGCCGGCGCCGGTGAAGATCTGGCCGATCTCGTGGAACGGCTGCTGGATCCGCAGTATCCCGCCGCGGAGCCAGGCATCGGTCGCCAGGATGAGATGCCGCAGGGTCTGCGCCAAGGACCACTCGTCCTCGACGTGGGCGTCCACCAGGTCCTGCGGCGTGCCGGCCACCGTCGTCTGCCACGCGGACTGCACGGCGACCCAACCCTCGCGCAGGCCTTCGGGCGTCTCGGCCTTCTGCAGCTCGCGGCCCGGGAACTGCCGGTTGAGTTCTGCGTCCACGAGCGGCACAACGTCGACCCCGTTGACGAAGAGGCTGCCGAAGAACAGGTCGTGGCTGTCGATGTCGAGTCCATCCACATCGACGCTGCGCATCGTCACGCCGCTGACATCGGAGAATCGCAGGGTGGCACCCTTGAAGCTCGTCTTGACGAAGGTCGCGCCTTCGAACTCCTTCGTGCCGGAATAGGTCGTCATCGCCCTATCATCACCCCTGACTCCTGGGCGATCCACCCCTGGGGCCTGCCGTGACCGCGCAGACTAGGCGGGAGGCAGGGCCGAACGAATGCTCGCCCAGCCCATCACCACGCCGATGTCGAGCCGGGCCGAACCGTTGCCCAGGACGAACTCGTCCAGGGCCTGGTTGTCCGGCCAGGTGATCTTGCCGAGCTGGGCCTCGCCGCGCACGGTGACGTTCGAGCGCTCGTCGAGGTCGACGGTGAGCTGTCCGGATTCCACCCGCACCCGGGAGCGTCCGGACGCGATGGAGCCCTTGATGGAGGCCGAGCCGGCCTGCACCAGGACGTCCTCCGCCTCGGCCACTCCGGTCAGTTCCGCGCTGCCCGCGGTGAGCCGCACCTTGCCCAGGTAGGGCAGGTCGGTGCAGGTCAGGCTGCCGGCGGTCACCTCGACGTCCACCAGGATGCTGGGGTTGATCCGCAGGTACAGCTCCTTGCCCAGGCCGAGGGCACGTAGTTCGTCCAGGCTGCGCGGGGGACGCAGGATGCTGAAGCCGTCCAGGTTGGGGCCGATCTCGCCGTCGCTGGAGACCTCCAGCACCGAGCCGTTGCGACGCAGCACGTGCGGACCTTCGGCGGAGGCGGTGGCCACCGAGCGGTCGCCGACGATCCGGACCCGGCGGCCCACCGCATGCACCGAGATCCGGTCGACGCCCTTGGAGCCCGCCGCGCGGCGATGGCTGGGCGGCACCTCGTCGTCCCCGGTGAAGACCTCCCGGGCGTAGGGCGAGTACTGACGGCGTCCGGCGTCGTTGTCGTCGCCCAGTTCTTCGTTGCTGGGCTCTTCGTTGCCGGACTCGACGTCGATGGGGTCGGCCTGGGGTGCGGCGACCGGCTCGGCTTCCGGATGCGGCTTGAGCGCGTCGATCCGGCGCGCCGCTTCCGCGGCGTCGATCCGACCGGCGGCGAGGTCTTCCAGGACGGGACCAAGATCAGGCGATGTCATACCTCAACGGTACGCTCGTTTTCCAGAATGGAAACCCCTTCTTGCGAGATTCGTAAGTAGATCAGGGGCGAGCCAGGGTCGTGATCAGTGCTCCTCGGGCAGTGCCGTTCCGAATCGGTGCGGGTCGAGGCCGCGGATGAAGGCGACCCCGAATGCCAGCACCGGAATCACCAGCAGCGCGCCCACGATGCCGGCCAGGGTGGCACCCACCGCCAGGCCGATCAACACCGCCAGTGGATGCAGCGAGACCGCCCGTCCCAGCAGGATCGGCTGCAGGAAGTGTCCCTCGGTCTGCACCACGAGAATCGTGATGCCCAGCATGATCAGCGCGGTCACCCAGCCGTGGGTCACCAGCGCGAGAAGGACGGCGATGGTGCCGGAGATCACCGCGCCCACGACCGGGACGAAGGAGACGATGAAGGTGAGGGCGAACAGCGCCCACGCCATCGGGATCCGCAGGATCAGCGCGCCGAGCAGCATGCCCAGCGCGTCCACGAAGGCGACCAGCACCTGCGCGCGCATGTAGGCGACCAGCGACACCCAGCCGTTGCCGGAGGCCCGGCGGACGTTGGCCTGGTAGCGCCGGGGCACCAGGGTGAGAACGGACGACCACAGCTGACGCCCGGAGGCGAGGAAGAAGAAGCTGGCGATCAGCGCGATCGCCGTGCCGGCGACGAAGTGCCCGAATCCGACGCCGGCGTCGGCCAGCCAGCCCGCTATCGCTGCTCGCGACTCGTTCAGCCAGGTGGTGAGCTGCGCGAGGTAGCCGTTGAGATCCTCCTGCGAGATCTGGAGCGGCCCCTCCGCGAGCCAGGCGAGCAGTGAGCCGAGGCCGGCGATCGACTGCTCGATGAGCTGCGGCATCTCCCTGGCCACCTGGGCACCGATCGCCACCAGGACGCCCCCGAGCACCAGCGCGAGGGTGAGCAGCGACGCGATCGAGGCGAGTACCGGCGGCCAGCCCCAGCCACGCAGCCGGTTGTTGACCGGGTTGAGCAGCGCGGTGAAGAGCATCGCCACCGCCAGCGGGATCGCCACGCCGGAGAAGTACCGCAGCAGGTACCAGATGCCGAGCACGAGCCCCGCGATCACCAGGATGCGCCAGGCCCACTCCGAGGCCGTCACCAATCCTCGCGGGACGGCGGGCGCGGGCTGGGAGCGACGGGAAGGGAAGGTCACTGGATCTCCTCGGGGCTCGGAAGTCTGCCCCCACCGTAGCGGCACTCCGAACGACCCCGGCAGATCCCGACCGCCCGCACACAGCGCATCCACCCGCCGTCCCGACCGGTGTCGTTGCGTGGTTCGCGATCGAAGGGCCCTGGCCCGACCATCCGGCGCCGATAGGCTGCTGGCATGACCCAACCACGTCCGCTGGCAGAACTGGTGGCCCCCGACTGGGCTGAGGCGCTCACTCCGGTGGCCGGAGTGGTGGCCGAGATGGGTGAGTTCCTGCGACAGGAACTGGCTGCCGGCCGGAACTACCTGCCGTCCGGGAGCAACGTGCTGCGAGCCTTCTCCCGCCCGATGGCGGACGTCCGGGTGCTGCTGGTCGGCCAGGATCCCTACCCCACGCCCGGGCACGCGGTCGGGCTGTGCTTCTCGGTGGCACCCGAGGTGCGCCCGCTGCCGCGCAGCCTGGTGAACATCTACACCGAACTCGAGGCCGATCTGGGGATTCCGCCAGCTGCCTCGGGTGACCTCACACCGTGGTTCGAGCAGGGTGTGCTGTTGCTGAACCGGGTGCTGACGGTTCGTCCCGGACAGCCGGGTTCGCACCGCGGCAAGGGCTGGGAACAGGTCACCGCCTGCGCCATCGACGCCCTCGTCACCCGCGGTGGCCCGCTGGTCGCGCTGCTGTGGGGACGGGACGCGCAGAATCTCTCCCCCCGCCTGGGCGACGTCCCCCAGATCGCCTCCGCCCACCCCTCCCCGTTGTCCGCGCACGCCGGCTTCTTCGGCTCACGGCCGTTCAGTCGGGTGAACGCAGCGCTGGAGGCGCAGGGCGCAGCCGGGATCGACTGGCGACTGGAGCCTTCCGGCTAGCAAGGTGGGAATGGCCGGACCCCGGCGCCGGTTTCACCAGACATGAGTCACACCCTGCCCGGCCGCGCAACCCCGGTGCTCTCCGAGCCCTGCTGGCATGAGGTCTTCGGCAATCGCGTCGGCACCGTACCGCCCGGCTCCCAGGTCGCCTACTTCGCTCTTGGTTGCTTCTGGGGAGCGGAGAAACTCTTCTGGAACATACCCGGCGTCACCTCGACCGCGGTCGGCTATGCCGGCGGCAGCACCCCCAACCCGACCTATCGCGAGGTCTGCTCGGGCCAGACCGGGCACGCCGAGACGGTGATGGTCTGCTTCGACCCGGCGCGCGTCTCCTACCGGGAGCTCCTCACGGCCTTCCTGGAGAATCACGACCCCACCCAGGGGATGCGCCAAGGCAATGACCACGGCACTCAGTACCGGTCGGCGATCTACACCACCGATCCGGAACAGGCCGCCGAAGCCCGGACGATGCTCGCCGCCTTCCAGCCGGGGCTGACCACAGCCGGCTACGGCCCGATCACCACCGAGATCGCGCCGGCGGGACCGTTCTACCTGGCCGAGGACTATCACCAGCAGTACCTGGTGAAGAATCCGAACGGCTACTGCCCGGTGCACGCCACCGGGGTGCGCTGTTCCGCGGGCGGCTGAGCGAGCTGGGTGGCCGTCCCAGCCCACATCCGAGCGGGACGGCCCCGGCTACCGCTGCTCCGTCAGCTGACGGCGGCGGCGGTCTCGAGCTTCTCCAGCGCGGCTTCCCAGCGCTTCTCTATCGCGCCGGCGTCGAAGTAGCGCGGGATCAGCTCGTGGCGGATCTCGACGGTGGTCTGATCCTGGTCCGCGGCCACCAGGCGGACGTCGACGATGGTCTTGGGCGCCTCTTCGGCGGCGTGCCAGCTGAACCGGATCTGCTCCAACGGATGGTAGGAGCGGATCACGCCGAAGGTGCCGTCCTCGGCATGCCAGCTGTCGCCCTTGTCGCCGAGTTCCCCACCGGGGCCCAGCAGTGCTTCGGCACCCTCACGGGTGACCAGGAATTTCCATACATTCTTCGGGGATTGGGACACCGACCGGCTCACAGTCACGGTGGTGTCCACGGCGTTTGCGAGCGTGTCGCCTGCACCCTGATCAGTCATGTCCATACCTCGATCCGACTGGTGGCCAGCCCTTCATTGGGCCTGCCCGGTACGGCCACACTACTCGTCCCCACCGACATCGGGGGAGGGTCTGGAAGGTTCGTCCCACCGATTTTCCGGAGCCTTTCGCGACCGTTGTCGGAGACCGGAAATTCCGCCCGCGCCGCGTGTCGTTGGCCGACGATCCGAGCCGCGGCCGGTAGAAAAGACAGTGACCGGACCCCGTATGAGGTGGTCCGGTCAACACACCTCCGAGGGAGCTGAGAACCCATCGATCGGCGTGTCCAGGCGACACGCCGAGGCTCGGGAATTTTCTCTGAAGATCTTTCGCCAAACCCCTTGCGCCACCCGATTCCGCGCGGTAGAAATGTGGCACGCGATCGAAGCGGCGGCCCGAAAGGGAAGCGGTGGAGAGGCGGTCGGACAGCAATCGAGGTCCATTGCCAACGGGGCAACCCGGAGGCGTCCTGTCGGGACGGGCAGGCGGATCAGGCGGGCTGACCGAGTTCGGGAGGCGTCCACCCCGGACAACCTTGAGGGCCGGACCAACTCATACTTGGTCCGGCCCTCGCCTATTGCCTACCAGGCGCGATCGTCGGTGACGACGCGCGGGCTGCGGCGATAGGCGGAGACCGTCGGGTCCCCCGGAATCCAGAATCGCCACGGACGCTGATGCGCCACCGAGACTCCGACCCTCGGCCCGCTGGCGATCCCGGACGGCGGCTCGCCCGACGCCAGCACCGGCCCGTCCTGCCCCAGCCGGGCACCGGAATCAGCCAGCGTCCAGCCCATCACCCGGCCCAGGTTGCCCGGGCCGCGGGCCAGCGCCACGTCCGGCACCCCGGGCCGACGCTCCCGGGCGATCTCCAGGCCGGCCACCACCTCACCGGCCCGCAACAGCACCGCCGATCCTCGCCCGGGCAGCCCGCAGACGATGTTGCCGCAGATGTGGATGCCATGCGACAGGTAGCAGTACAGGATGCCCGGCCCCGCGAACAGCGCCCGGGTACGCGGCCGCGGCCCGATCGCCGCATGGGCCGCCAGATCGTCGCGACCCGAATATGCCTCGACCTCGGTGAGCCGCAGCACCACCTCGTCCTGCCGCAGCAGACAGCCCAGTAGCCGGGGCGCCAGGGCTTCGGCATCCGCCGTGAGATCGATCACCTGGCCAGTCTGCCCGACCCCGGCCTGGGCAGGGCAATGGCGATTTCCGCGCCGCGCTACCCTCGCTGATATGCCAAGGGCCTTCGTCATCGGTTGCCTCGCGGCGCTGGCCCTCGCGCTGGCCGCGTGCCAATCGGTGATGGCCGCTCCGCTAACGCCGACGCACTCGCCCAGCACGCCGACGCCGAGCCCCCTGCGCACCGCCACCCCGGCCCCGGTGGATCTCACCGTCCCAGGCGCGGCGCAGCGGATGCTCCAGCGGCTGGTGGCCGCGGCCGGCACCGATCGCGTGATCATGGCCGAGGTCACCGCGGAATCCGCCTCGATCAGCGTTCTGCCGCCCGGCAGCACCGAACCCGTGACCTGGGCCTACCGCGACCAGGAGATGCAGCAGGTGGCCAGCGACCTGCAGTATGTCGACCAGGCCACCTTCTCGCTGGACGACTTCGACCTGTCCGACGTCGGGCAGCTGTTCCGGGTGGCGGCCCGGTTGTCGTCGTCCACGCAACGCCAGACCCTGCAGATCGTCGACTACTCCGGCGGCCGGGTGATGATGACGGTCACCACCAATCCGGAGTCGCGCACGGTCTTCTTCAACACCGACGGCAGCCTGTTGCCGGAGCTCGACTATCACACCCGATCCGGCCTGATCGACGGGCTGGCCGTGGTGATCGACGACCGGCCGGCCATCCGGCAGCTGGG
Organism: Actinomycetota bacterium; assembly: GCA_020161795.1. Taxonomy (GTDB): domain Bacteria; phylum Actinomycetota; class Actinomycetes; order Propionibacteriales; family Propionibacteriaceae; genus Propionicimonas. Next base: position 48,900 of record JAIUOR010000016.1, read on the forward strand.
CGTGGATTCCGAGGCCGGCGCCTGGGTGGAGTACACCGGTTCCAACCGCACCACCATCCGGCGGCACCGTCCCCCGAAGGTTCCGGTGACGACGGTCCGCTACGACGATCCGCCGGCCCTACCGGCATTCCCCACCGGCTCGATCGATCCCGACGCGATCTGGCTGGTGGTGGAGCGCACGCTCCGGGAGGAAGGCTGGGACGGCCAGGTCGAGTGGTCGGTCACCGTCGACGATCGGGCCGAGACCGGGGTGCCACGCATGTACTTCACCATCGGCACCGAATCGCTGGTCACCGACCTGGACGGCCAGGAGCTGCCGGATTCGTGACCGCTCAGCCGGCATCCTCGACGGCACCGACCAGGGTGGCGAGCATCGCCTCCGGGGCGCTGACCAGCAGGTACTCGACGTTGCGGTGGTGCCGCTCGGCCCCCACCTTCACCCCACCGGGTGAGTAGACCCCGATCACCGAGCCGATATAGCGCCGGGTGTCGAAGGCGAGCACCTCGACCGGCTGGCCACGTACCGCCAGCATCTCCTCCAGCTCCTCGATCGGCAGGAAGCCTTCGTTGCTGAACGACACCACCACCACGTCGGCGCGCACCCGCGCGATCACCTCGGCCAGCGCTGACGGCATCGTCCGCTTGGAGTTGAAGGCGCTGCGGTTGGCGTCGTCCTGGGCGTCCAGGCGCTTGCAGGCCACCCCGTAGTGGTCGGGGGCGTCCCAGCGCACCAGGGTCTCCCAGACGTGGTAGTTGTTGAAGTAGCGATGCTGGTTGTAGGGGGGGTCGAGGTAGGCCAGATCCACCGCGGGCAACTCCCCCACTACCCTGGCAGCATCCCCGCGCACGGCCCGGCCGCCTCCCGGCGTGAGGACGGGCGCGCGCAGTCGCAGCGGCCGTAGCGCGCGCGGAGCCCACTGCTTGAGGTAGGCCATCTGCACGCCGACGGTGGAATCCACCGCGTCGGCGGCCTCCAGCAGCGCGGTCAGCAGGATCGGCCGCAGCGGCCCCTCGGGATAGAACAGGTCGATGCCCTCCCGGATCGCGTCGATCCGCAGCGCATTGCTGGGGTGGAAGTAGCGGGCGCGTTCGGCGAACACCTCAGTGACGTAGCCGCGCCTGTCGGGCAGCGCAGCCAGCCGGGCCAGCTCCTCGGCCACCTCCGCCGGATCGATCTCCTGCGCCGGGGTCGCCACGTAGCACTGCGCGAGCACCTCGGAGTAGCTGGCGGTGTCGACCGCGGTGACGAAGGCGCCGCGCCGGCAGAACTCCTGCGCCACCCGGGTGGTTCCGGTGAACAGGTCGAGCGCAGTCGCCGCTCCGGAGGCTTCCGCCAGCGCGCCGAGTTGGGCGACCAGCCGGCGTTTCGAGCCGAGGTACTTGATCATCGCACCCCCCCTTCGTCCGGCGGGTCCGCCGTTGGATCCCAGCCGGTGACCCGCATCGCGCGATGCAAGCTGGCCAGAGCATAGCCGGGGAGTCCGCTTGGTTTCCCCGTCGGGCTGGGTCATGATGAATCGATGCGGATCATCGGTGTCGAGGTGGCCGGCGGGTCGCCGGTTTTCAGTCGCACCCTGCCGCATGGCGCCGACCCGCACCGGCTGGTCTGGGAGCGCGGCTATCGCGTGATCCGGCCACTCTCCGTCCAGGGGCATGCCCCCGAACTGGCCTTCACCGTCCAGGTGGTGCGGCACGGCCGCCGGATCTCCCCCCGGATCCCCCCTCGCACCCGATCGATGGATCCCGGGCTGGATCTGACCGACGATGTCACCCCGGTCGTCCGGCAGCGGCTGGCCGCCTACGTCATCGCCCTCTCGTCACGGGGGATTCTGGCCACCCAGTTCTCCGACAAGACAGCCGTGCCCGGCCTGTGGGGGCTGCCCGGCGGCGGAATCGATCCCGGTGAGGCCGCGGCCGAGGCCGTGACGCGCGAAGTGGACGAGGAGACCGGCCAGGAACTCGAGATCTCCCACCTGCTGGATCTGCAGACCGACCATTGGATCGGACGCTCCCCGTCCGGCCCGATCGAGGACTTCCACGCCGTCCGGATCATCTTCGCCGGACGGTGCCCGAACCCGACGACGCCGGTCGTCCACGACGTCGGCGGCACCACCGGTGCCGCAGCCTGGATCCCGGTGGACCGCTGGTCTGCCACTCGCTGGTCCGCCAGTGCGCGCACCCTTCTGGAGCGCCATCTGCGGTCCCTGGCGGAAGCCTGGCAGGACGCCGGCTGAGGTCTCCTCCGGCATGACAAATGCGACCCACTTCAGTGAGCCGCATTGTCGTTGAAGGTACTACCGGCGGAAGTAGGAGAGGATCCGCAGGATCTCGATGTAGAGCCACACCATGGTGACGGTGAGACCGAAGGCGCCGCGCCAGGACTCGCTGGCCGGAGCGCGCATCGCGATCCCCTGCTCGATGTAGTCGAAGTCGAGGATCAGGTTGAACACCGCCAGGCTGACGCCGACCGCAGAGGCGAGCAGCGCGATCCAGCTGACGCCGCCGGTGATCGAGATGATGCCCAGATCGATGCCGAACAGCGACAGGACCAGGTTCACCAGCAGCACGCCCGCGTACGCGAAGGTGCCGATGATCACCATCTTGCGGAACTTGTTGGTGACCTTGATCCGGAAGAACTTGTAGGCGGCCAGCGTGGCGCCGGCCGCGACGAAGGTGCCCAGCACCGCGGGGATGACGATGCCGGGGTAGATATACTCGAACATGAAGCTGACCGCGCCGAGGAAGACGCCCTCGATGGCAGCGTAGGCCAGCACGAAGCCGGGCTTGATCTGCCGGCGGAAGCTGACCATCAGCACCACGCCGAAGGCGACCAGTGCGCCGACGATGACCACCGGCTGCAACAGGGCCATCGGCAGAAGGCCGGTCTCGAACGCCCACATCGTCATGGCGGCGACCAGCACGACCGTGCCGAGGGTGATCGCGGACTTGGTGATCACGTCGTCGATCGTCATCACGTTCGCCGGCGCCTGCGCGTAGAACTGCTGGGCGTTGGGATCCTGCGGATACTGCTGGCCGTAGAACTGCTGCGCGTTCGGATCCTGCGGGTATCCCTGGACGGGCTGCTGCGACTGACCCCAGTCGGTCTTGGCGAGCACCGGGTTGTTGCTCTGCATGGTGGGTGTGTCCTCCTTGGTTGGCGGCGGTGAACCGTCGTCAGACACCAATGGTAGGCGACATTCCTGAGCGCTGGCTGTGCGGCAGGGCGCGGCACGGCGACGAGCGCGAGCACTCGCTCCTGAAATGCGAGCATTCCTCTTGTCCGCCTCAATCGCTTGTGCCCCCAACGGGATTCGAACCCGTACTGGAGCGGGTTTAAGCCGCCTGCCTCTGCCAGTTGGGCTATGGGGGCCCGGTCGGCAGCCTAGCGAGCCGAGCGCACGCAGGGGACACCGGCGGCGATCAGGAGTTCGACAGCCTCGTCGCCCAGCGGGTTCACCCCGGGACCGGCGGCCAGCGCGTGGCCGACCAGGACGTGCAGGCACTTGACGCGGGTGGGCATCCCGCCCGCGCTGATGCCGGCGATCTCAGGCACCTCGCCGTAGCGAGCGCGATCGGCCAGGTATGCCTGGTGCGCGCTGCGGTAGCCGGCGGCCAGCTCCGGATCGTCACCGAGCCGGGCGGTCATCTCGGCCATCACGCCACCCGCCTCCAGCGTCGAGACCGCCGAGGTCATCGTCGGGCAGGTCAGGTAGTAGGTGGTGGGGAACGGCGTGCCGTCGGGCAGCCTGGGCTCGGTCGCCACCACGCCGGGCTCGCCGGTAGCGCAGCGCCAGGCGATGCCGACCACGCCCCGCGGCCGGCGTCCGAGTTGAGCTTCGATCGCCGCCTCGTCAGCGGCAGTCATGGGTTCGATGGGCATGGTCAGCGGGTGGTGACCTTGCGGACGGGGGCGTCGGCCGTGCGGACAGAGCCCCACAGCCGGTCCCACCACATCGGCTCGTGTTCGCCGGCCGGCAGCTGCTGCTCGGCCTCGAGGGTGACGCCGCCGCCGATCGGCTGGCCGTCCTGCCCCACAACGCGGTAGCCGATCTCGCCGGGCAGCACCCAGCCCAGCCGGTCGCGGGCCTGGGCACGCACGAAGTTTGGGTCGCTCCAGCGGTCGAGCTCGTCCTGCAGTTCGGCGATCTGGGCGGTTCGCTCGGTGATCTGCTGATCGGCCAGAGCCAACTGGTGCTGCTGATCGAGGTAGATCCGCAGGCTGGAGGCGTACGACAGGCCGAGCACCACGAAGACCGCCACCAGTATCAGCGCTCGTCCGGTGACCCGCGCTCCCAGGCCCAGCAGGGTCTGTTTCGGTCCCGTCGGCGTACCCGGCAGCCCGGGCAGGCTGACCGTTGCCTCCGGATCGGGCGCTGACGCAGCAGTACCGGTCCGGGGACGCCTCGTGGAGCGTCCCGGACCGGTACCGGCTGAGCGTGGGCTACGCGTGTCGCGCGCCATGATCCCTGACCTTCATCACGGTCAAGGATAGGTGGCTACGCCTTGAAACGCGGGAAGGCGGCGGCGCCGGCGTAGCGCGCGGCGTCCTCCAGGTCCTCCTCGATGCGCAGCAGCTGGTTGTACTTGGCCACCCGCTCGGTACGAGCCGGAGCGCCGGTCTTGATCTGGCCGCAGCCCAGGGCGACGGCCAGGTCGGCGATCGTGGTGTCCTCGGTCTCGCCGGAGCGGTGACTCATCATGGTGGTGTAGCCGCTGCGGTGGGCCAGGGTGACCGCGTCGATGGTCTCGGTCAGGGTACCGATCTGGTTCACCTTCACCAGCAGCGCGTTGGCGGTGCTGGTGTCGATGCCCCGCTGCAGGCGCTCGACGTTGGTGACGAACAGGTCGTCGCCGACCAGCTGCACCTTGTCGCCGAGCTCGTCGGTGATGGTCTTCCAGCCATCCCAGTCGTCCTCGTTCAGCGGATCCTCGATCGAGACCAGCGGGTACTTGGCGACCAGGTCGGCGTAGTAGGCGGTCATCTCGGCCGCGCTCTTGGAGCCACCCTCGAAGGAGTAGCTGCCATCCTCGTTGTAGAACTCGGAGGCGGCCACGTCCAGGGCCAGGGCGACATCCTTGCCCGGTGCGTAGCCGGCGTTCTGGATGGCCTCGATGATGAGGTCGAGGGCCTCGGCGTTGGAGGCCAGGTTGGGGGCGAAGCCGCCCTCGTCGCCCAGGCCGGTGGCCAGGCCGCGAGCCTTCAGCACGGCCTTGAGGGCGTGGTAGACGCCGGCGCCCATCTCAAGCGCCTCGGCGAAGGTGGCAGCGCCGATCGGAGCGATCATGAACTCCTGGATGTCGACGTTGGAGTCGGCGTGCGACCCACCGTTGAGGATGTTCATCATCGGCACCGGCAGCAGGTTGGCGGTGGGGCCGCCCAGGTAGCGGTAGAGCGGCAGCTCGGCCGACTCGGCCGCGGCGTGCGCGACGGCCAGAGAGACGCCCAGGATCGCGTTCGCGCCCAGGGATGCCTTGTTCGGGGTGCCGTCGAGTTCGATCATCGCGTCGTCGAGGGCGCGCTGCGCGGTGGCGTCCAGTCCCAGGACTTCCGGAGCGATCTGCTCGATGACATTCTCGACGGCCTTCAGCACGCCCTTGCCGCCGTAGTGGGCAGCGTCGCCGTCGCGGAGTTCGACGGCCTCGAAGGCGCCGGTGGAGGCACCGGACGGCACAGCGGCGGTGCCTTCGGAGCCATCATCGAGGAGCACCTGCACCTCGACTGTGGGGTTGCCGCGCGAGTCGAGGATCTGGCGCGCGCCGATCTGATCGATGAATGCCACTGTTGAGCCTTTCAGAGGTGAAGTCGGACACCACTAACCCTAGAGCAGGGAGGCATCCGCTGGGAGACGCCGGACGAATCCGGATTCGCGGTGCGCTCAGCCGACCGGAGCCGGGATCGACAGCGAGCCGGTCTCGCTGCCCAGCTGCGCGACCCTCGGATCCCAGTCGCCGAACCGCGGGTTGAGCGTGACCGGAACCTTCGCGGCGGCGGCAGCGAAGGCCTCCTCGCCGAGCTCGGTGCGGATCAGCGCGACCCCGGCGTAGTCGGACACCACCTGCGCCATGCCGGGCTGTTGCGACAACGCGGTGAGGTCCTGGTAGGAGGCGATCAGCGTGTCGCGATCCGCATCGCTGACCGCGATGCCGCTGGTGGCCGCCACGGCGCGACCGACCTCGTTGCTCACCAGGATGGCCGCCGCCAGCCGCTGCTGGTCGCCGGGTGCATCGGGCGTCTGGAACATCACGGCCAGCGCGTCGGCGACGAAGTCCACCTGCGTCTGCGCGATCTGCACACCGTTGACCTCGGCCGCCATGCGCGGATTCTGCGCCGCGCAGCCGGTCAGCGCCAGCATCCCCGCGAGCACGCTCGCCACCACTGCCCGCATGGCCCGTCTCATCCTGGACTCCTCGCTCTCGATGGGGTCGATACTAGTGGCTCGCCGCGACCGCGAAGACATCGCCGAGCAGCTTGGTCGCCCACTCCAGCAGGGCGGCGTCGGTCACCGGCTGGCCCCCGATCGGACGGGTCATCGGACGCGGCACCAGCAGGAATCCGGCGGCCTTGCGGTACTGGGATCCCGGGTAGACCCGCGCCAGGCGCAGCTGGGTCGACTCCGGCAGTTCCGCCGGCGCGAACCGGATGTTGGTGCCGGCCTGGATCACCTCGGTGACCCCGCGCCGCCTGGCCTCCAGCCGGAACGCCGCGACCGCCAGGAGCGCACGCACCGGCTCCGGCGGTTCGCCGTAGCGGTCGAGCAGTTCCTCGCGGACGGCGTCCAGTTCGGCGGACGTGGTGACGGCCGCCAGCCGCTTGTACATCTCCAGCCGGAGCCGCTCGCTCTCGATGTAGTCGACCGGCAGGTGGGCGTCCACAGGCAGCTCGATCCGCATCTCCGGCTCGGGCTCGGCGTCCTCGCCGCGGAACTCGGCTACCGCCTCCCCCACCAGCCGCAGGTAGAGGTCGAAGCCGACCTCGGCGATGTGGCCGGACTGCTCGCCGCCCAGCAGGTTGCCGGCGCCCCGGATCTCCAGGTCCTTCATCGCGATCGCCATGCCGGCGCCCAGGTCGGTGTGGGCGGCCATGGTGGCCAGCCGGTCGTGGGCGGTCTCGGTGAGCGGCTTCTCCGGGGGATAGAGGAAGTAGGCGTAGCCGCGTTCGCGGCCGCGTCCGACCCGTCCGCGCAGTTGGTGCAGCTGGGAGAGGCCCAGCAGGTCGGCCCGCTCGATCAGCAGGGTATTGGCGGTGGAGATGTCCAGACCTGCCTCTACAATTGTAGTGCAGACCAGGACGTCGTAGCGGCGCTCCCAGAAGTCGACCATCACCTGTTCCAGGGCGTGCTCGTTCATCTGCCCGTGGGCGACCGCGATCCGGGCCTCCGGGACGAGCTCGGCCAGCCGCTTGGCTGTCTTCTCGATCGAGTTCACCCGGTTGTGGATGTAGAAGGCCTGGCCTTCGCGGGCCAGTTCGCGACGGATCGCGGCCCGCACCTGGCGTTCGTCGTAGGGGCCGGCGAAGGTGAGCACCGGGTGGCGCTCCTCGGGCGGAGTGGTGATCACGCTCATCTCACGGATGCCGGTGATCGCCATCTCCAGGGTGCGCGGAATCGGGGTGGCGCTCATCGAGAGCACGTCGACGTTCAGCCGCAGCTTCTTCAGCGCCTCCTTGTGCTCGACGCCGAACCGCTGCTCCTCGTCGACGATCACCAGGCCGAGATCCTTGAACACGATCTCGTCGGAGAACAGCCGGTGGGTGCCGACCACCACGTCCACCGCCCCGTCGGCCAGGCCGGTGACCACCTTCTTCTTCTCGGCATCGCTCTGGAACCGGCTCAGCGCCGAGACCGTGACCGGGAAGCCGGCGTAGCGGTCGGCGAAGGTCGCCTGGTGCTGCTGGACCAGCAGCGTGGTGGGTACCAGGACCGCGACCTGCTTGCCGTCCATCACCGCCTTGAAGGCGGCCCGGACCGCGATCTCGGTCTTGCCGTAGCCGACATCCCCGCAGATCAGCCGGTCCATCGGCACCTGGCGCTCCATGTCGGTCTTCACCTCGGTGACCGCCGCCAGCTGGTCCGGGGTCTCGACATGGGCGAAGGCATCCTCCAGTTCGCGCTGCCAGACAGTGTCGGAGGCGAAGGCGTGGCCCTTGGAGGCCTGCCGAGCGGCATAGAGCTTGATCAGTTCGGCGGCGATCTGGCGGACGGCCTTGCGGGCACGGGAGGTGCGCTTGGCCCAGTCGGCGCCACCCATCCGATCCAGGGTGGGGCTCTCACCACCGACATAACGGGTGATCAGGTGCAACTGATCCATCGGGACGTAGAGCCGGTCGCCGGGCTGGCCGCGCTTGCTGGCGGCGTACTCGATCACCAGGTACTCCCGGGTCGATCCGGCGACGGTCCGGATGACGAGTTCGACGTAGCGACCCACGCCGTGCTGTTCGTGGACGACCGGATCGCCGGCGGTGAGCTCCAGCGGGTCGATCTGGTTCTTGCGGCGGGCCGGCATCTTGCGGGCCGACTTGTCGACCTCCCGCTGGCCGGAGAGATCGGCCGCGGTGAACACCGCCAGCCCTATTCCGGGCAGCGCGAAGCCGTGCCGCAGTTCCGCGACGCTGACCACCACCACGCCGGACGGGGGTTCGCCACCGCCGTCCAGCCGGGCCGGCAGGTCGGCCTCGGAGAGCACCTGGATCATGCGGTTAGCCAGACCCGACGAGTCGGCCACCAGCACGGTGTGGTCACCGGTGCGCACCGCCTCGGCGACCGCGGCTATCGCCGCTTCGACGTCCCCCCGCCAGACCGGCGCCTCCTGAGCATCCACCACCAGCGAGGTCACCCCGCCACCGGAGGACGTCCGGGCTGTGACGAGATCGTGGACGGCGGCCGCTTCCGCCTCCGGATCGAGGTGGAGACCCCCATCCTGGATGCGGGAAGATCCCGGATCGGAGTCCGGGATCTCTCCGGTCCCGGTGCCGTCGACGTCCCCGCTGCTGAACGGCGAGAGGCTCCACCAGGCCTGGCCGCGGTCCAGCGCCCGGCCGCGCACCTCGGCGAGGGTCCGGTAGGCGGAGGCACCGAGGTCGATCGGCTGGCGCCCGCCCTCGGCGGCAGCCGCCCAGGAGGCTGCCAGGAACTCCTCGCTGGTGGTCACCAGCTCGTGGGCGCGGGCGCGGATCCGCTCCGGATCGTTGGTGAGGACGCGGGTGCCCGTGGGCATCACGTCGATCAGCAGTTCGAGGCCGTCCACCAGCACCGGGGCGAGCGCCTCCATGCCGTCGACCGCGTGGCCCTGGGCGATCTTGTCGAACATCTCGCCGAGGGTGCCCTCGACCGAGGCGTACTGGTCGGCCAGCCGGGCGGCCCGCGCCTTCACGTCGTCGGTGATCAGCAGTTCGCGGCAGGGCGAGGCGGTGATCTCGGGCAGCAGTTCGTCCATCGAACGCTGGTCGGCGACCGAGAAGGGCCGGATCTCCTCGATGGTGTCGCCGAAGAAGTCGATGCGCACCGGGTGTTCGCTGGTCGGCGGGAAGACGTCCACGATGCCGCCGCGGACGCAGAACTCACCGCGCCGCTCCACCAGGTCGACCCGGATGTAGGCGGCGTCGACCAGGGCGCGGGCGACCTCGGTGATCTCGTAGTCCTCCCCCGCCACCAGGCGGACGGGCAGCAGCCCACCCAGCCCGGCGACCTGCGGCTGCAGCACCGCGCGAACCGGAGCCACCACCACTCTGGGCACCGGCAGCGCGTCGTTGCCGAGCAGCCGCCGCAGCACAGCCAGCCTGCGTCCGACCGTGTCCGAGCGCGGGCTGAGCCGCTCGTGCGGCAGCGTCTCCCAGGCCGGGTAGTAGGCGACCTCGTCCGGCGACAGCAGCGACCCGAGCACGGTGACGGCGTTCTCCGCCTCGCGGAAGGTCGAGGTGACCAGCAGGATCGGCGCACTGCTACGCGCGCTCAGAGCCGCGACCAGCAATGGCCGGGCCGCATCCGGGATGGTGACATCAAGGGTCCGCACCCCGGCGGTCGCCGCGTCCAGGCAGGCACCTACCGTCGGATCCGTCCCGAACAGTTCCACCAGACCCGCCATGCGCACCGGGATACCTTACTCCGGTCGCTCACCGACCAGCGCCGGGCACTAATTGCCACATGGTCGACTCGCGCGACCCAGATGTCGGCGCAGGGCGCTTATCTGGCAGAAAGTTCCCGGGCCGGCCCGACGCGCCGCCCCTCAGGAGTTGAAGCGGGTCTGGGCCGCCTCCAGGCCGAGGGTCAACAACGCGACGGTCGCGTCGGCGGCGCGGGAGAGATCGAGTTCGTAGTTCTCACGCTCGGCGGCGGGGACGGCGGAGAGGACGTAGTTGACCGGATCGCGGTTGCCGGCCGGGCGTCCCACGCCCACCCGCACGCGATAGAAGTCGCCGGTGCCGAGGCTACGGCGAATGGACTTCAGCCCGTTGTGGCCGTTGTCGCCGCCACCGAACTTCACCCGCAGGCTGCCGGGCGGCAGGTCGATCTCGTCGTGGATCACCACCAGGTGGTCGGCCGCCACATCGAAGTACTTGACCACCTTGGCCACCGAGCGTCCGGAGTCGTTCATGTAGGTGCGCGACTTCATCAGCGCCACTGGGGTGGCGTCCGCGCCCACCCCGCCGAGCGAGCCGGCAGCGGTCACCCGGGTACGGGCGACGTCCGCGCCCAGTCGCAGGGAATGGCTGAAGCCGACAGCGGCCTCGCGGGCCAGCGCCTCCACCACCCGATAGCCGGCATTGTGACGATGGTCGGCGTAGGTCGGGCCCGGATTGCCGAGCCCGACCACCAGCCAGGTTCCCGCCACGGCAGGGATCACGCCTCCTCGGCGTCGCCTTCGGCTTCGGCCTCGCCGTCAGCGGCTTCGGCAGCCTCGGCGGCGGGCGACGCGGCGATGCTCAGGATCAGGTCGTCGGCCTCGCCGGGGAACACCGCGCCGGAGGGCAGCTTGAGGTCGCCGGCGGTGATCGAGGCGCCGACCTCGAGGCCCTCGACGGAGATCTCGACCGACGCCGGGATGTGGGTGGCCTCGACCTCGAGGGTGATGGTCTGCTGATCCATGACGACCAGACCGTCCACCTTCTCCTCGCCGACGACGACCAGCGGGACCTCGACGGAAACCTTCTCGCCCCGCTTGACGATCACCAGATCGACGTGCTCGATGGTGTCCTTGACGGGGTTGCGCTGCACCTGCTTGGGCAGGGCCAGCTGCTCCTTGCCCTCGTCTATCGAGATGGTCAGCAGCGCGTTCGCCACCCGCAGCGCCAGCTGAACATCGTGACGCGGCAGCGAGATGTGCACCGGATCGGTGCCGTGACCGTACAGAACGGCAGGCACCAGGCCCGCACGCCGGGTACGCCGGGCGGCACCCTTCCCGAATTCGGTACGCGATACCGCGGCAATCTTGTTTTCGGACACGTATTCTCCTCAACCTCGTGCAAATTTCAGGGCTCAGCGAGGGAGGACCTTGTCGATCACGGGCACCGGGCCCCTCGCCGAGGCAACCCCGCAATCCTATCGCGGAGGCTCATCGCGGAGGAAATCGAGCGGCACCGGTCGGCGGGGCCGATTCCGGAAGTGTCAGCTGTTGCCGCCGAACAGGGAGGTGACCGAGCCATCCTCGAAGACCGCCCGGATCGCCTGGGCGATCAATGGGGCCAGCGACAGCACCGTCAGCTTGGGAATGGAGACCGAATCCGGGATCGGCAGCGTGTTGGTGACGATCACCTCGGAGAACGGCGCCTCGTTCAGCCGCTGCGCGGCCGGGCCGGAGAGCACCGGGTGGGTGGCGGCGGCGATCACGCCCTTGGCGCCGTGCGCCACCAGCGCCTCCGCGGCCTGACAGATCGTGCCGGCGGTGTCGATCATGTCGTCGACCAGGATGCACATCCGGCCCTCGACATCGCCGACCACCTCGCCAACCGCCACCTCATTGGCGCGGTTCGGATCCCGGCGCTTGTGAATGATCGCCAGCGGGCTGCCCAATTGATCCGACCACATGTCGGCCAGCCGGACCCGCCCGGCGTCCGGCGAGACCACTGTCATCTCCGAGACGTCGTAGCGTGAGGCGACGTACTCGTGGAGCACCGGCAGCCCCATCAGGTGGTCGACCGGACCGTCGAAGAAGCCCTGGATCTGGGCGGCGTGCAGGTCGATCGACATCAGCCGGTCGGCGCCGGCGGTCTTGTAGAGGTCGGCTATCAGCCGGGCCGAGATCGGCTCGCGCCCGGCGTGCTTCTTGTCCTGCCGGCCGTAGGGATAGAACGGCGAGACCACGGTGATCCGCTTGGCCGAGGCCCGCTTCAGCGCATCGATCATGATCAGCTGTTCCATCAGCCACTCGTTGACCGGCGCCGGGTGGCTCTGCATGACGAAGGCGTCCGCGCCTCGCACCGATTCCTCGAATCGGACGTAGATCTCGGAATTGGCGTAGGTGAGCGACCGGGTGGGGACGAGGTCGACCCCCAGCAGGTCGGTCACCTCGTGGGCAAGCTCCGGGAAGGCCCGGCCGGTGCACACGATCAGGTGCTTCTCGGTGGGCCGCTTGATCCCGCTCACTCGGCCTCCTCCAGGCGCTGGGCTCCGGTCAGGGTATCGCGTTGTCGATCGGGATCCGCCCCATCTTCCGATGCGGCCTGCGCGGCCCGCGCGGTGGCCGTTCCCGCCCGTCGGCGCGCGACCCAGCCTCGGACATTGCGCTGCTGTCCGCGGGCGACCGCCAGCTCACCGGGGCCCACGTCGCCGGTGATCGTGGAGCCGGCGGCGACATAGGCACCGTCGGCGATGCGCACCGGTGCGACCAGCACCGAATCACTCCCCACGAAGCTGTGGTCACCGACGATGGTCGTGTTCTTGGTCACTCCGTCGTAGTTGGCGAAGATCGTGCCGGCGCCGATGTTGACTCCCTCGCCGATCACCGCGTCACCGCAGTAGCTGAGGTGAGGAACCTTGGTGCCATCGCCGATGATCGCCTTCTTGGTTTCGACAAAGGCGCCGACCTTGGCCGTGACCCCCAGTTCGGTGCCGGGGCGCAGGTAGGAGAACGGGCCGACGGTCGCCCCGTCCCCGATGACCGCCAGCTCGGCGTGGGTGCGGACGATCGTGGCGTCCTGGCCCACCTCCACGTCGATCAGGGTGGTGTCGGGCCCGATGGTCGCTCCACGAGCGACCGAGGTCGCGCCCTCGAGCGAGGTGTTGGGAAGCAGGGTGACGTCCTCGGCCAGGTCGACACCGTCGTGGATCCAGGTGCTGGACGGATCGACGATGGTCACGCCATCAGCCATCGCGCGGCGCAGGATGCGGCGGTTCAACTCGGCGCCGAGAGCGGCCAGCTGGATGCGGTCGTTGACCCCCTCGGTCTGCAGGTGATCCTCGAGCAACTGGGCGCCCACCCGGCGTCCCGACCTCACCGCATAGGCGATCACGTCGGTGAGGTAGAGCTCTCCCTGGGCGTTCTTCGCCTCCAGGCCGGCGATGCCCTCGACCAGCAGCGCGGCGTCGAAGACGTAGATGCCCGCGTTGATCTCGTCGATCGCGGCCTCGTCCGGGCCGGCGTCCTTCTGCTCGACGATCCGGATCACGCTGTCACCCTCGCGGACGATCCGGCCGTAGCCGGTGGGGTCGGGGACGACGGCGGTCAGCAAGGTGATGTCGTTGGCCTGGCTGCGATGTGAGACCACCAGCTCGGTCAGCGTCTCGCCGGTCAGCAGCGGGACATCGCCGCTGGTCACCACGACCTCGCCGGCGATGCCCGCCAACGCGGCCAGGCCCGAGCGGACGGCGTCTCCGGTGCCCAGCGGCCTCTCCTGCAGGGCGGTCGTCACCTGCGGCGCCACCTCGGACAGATGGGCCTCGACCTGCTCGCGGCCGTGGCCGACGACGACGACGAGGTGTTCGGGTTCGAGTGCGCTGGCTGCGTCCACTGCGAGGGAGATCATCGACCGGCCGGC
>JAIUOR010000017.1 GCA_020161795.1 Actinomycetota bacterium
GGACGCATCCAGGGGTGCGGTGCCGTTCCAGGACGCGAAGTGGTTCCGGTCGGGGAACCGATTGATGTCGCCGACCTCGATGAGGAGCCGTGCGGCCGAGGACGGTCCGATGCCGTGCAGGTCCATCAGGGTGGAGCCGGTTGCTGACGCTTCCTGAAAACTGACCCCTTGCGGGGCTGGCGGTAAGTTTCGCGGAAACCCTCGCGTTGGAGGGCATCGCCGCGTCCATCGGTTCGATCGGCGACGCCTAAGCATCAACGCCCTCGCCGAGTCTACGATCGGGCTGTTCAAGACCGAAGCGATGCGCGATGACTCACCGTTCCGGACAGGGCCGTTGCGGCAGCTCGAAGACGTCGAATGGGTCACCGCTGAGTGGGTCGACTGGTACAACGCCAGGCGGCTGCACTCCACCCTCGGAGACGTCCCGCCCGACGAGTTCGAGGCGGCGTACTACGCTGGCCTCGAAACGCCTCACCAGCCGGTGCTGGCACCCGCCTAGGAGCGGCACAGAACCGGGGACGGTTCACTCCGAGGTCATCTGGGAGTAGTTGGAGCCGGCGAAGTTGTCCTGCGCGAAGGTGTAGATCTGCTCGGTCTTCTGCAGGACATCGAGCTGCTTGCCCTCGTTGAGCTTGATCGAGTAGTCGTACAGGCCCTTGGCCAGTGCCTGCTTGTCCTGCACGGTCGGGTAGAGCGACTGCGCCACCGCCAGCATGACGATTCCGGCGGTGTCCTTGCCGCCGATCGAGATTGGGGTGATGCCCTTGGCCTTGAGGTCCTGGCAGACCTTCACGAACTCGTCCCAGGTAGTGGGGATCTGGATGTTGTTGTCGGTGAAGATCTTCTTGTTGTAGGTCATCCCAGAGTAATAGGACAGCCCGGTTGGGACGGTGTAGTTCTTGCCCTTGTAGGTGATCTTCTCCAGCACGGACGGGATGAACCTGGCCATGAACGGCTGGCTCGTGAGATCGACGAAGCCGCCGGCGTCGGCCAGCCGGGCGTCGTCGCCCATGTTGCTGGCCGGCACGTAGTCCGGCAGCTGCTGGGGGTTCGCCAGGCCGATGTCGATGCTCCCCGCGGTGAGCCTCGAGGTGCGCGTCTGGTTATAGTTCTCGTTCGGCACCGAAGTGAAGTTGACCTTCACGCCCGGGTACTTCTTCGCGAACGCCGCATTGATAGCCTCGAACCCGGCGTCCGAGCCGGCAGCGCTCGACACGAGGATGTTGAGTTCCCCGCCGAGAGCGGCACCCGGGGTGGGCATACCCGCGGAAGGTGCTGCCCCTGCGCCCGAGCAGCCCGCGAAGGCCAGCGACGTCGCCGCCAGCAGCGACACGACGGCTGTCGCGCTGCCTGCGCCTACCGGCCGCAACCTCGTTGTTGCCATTTGTCCTCCTCCTTCGATCCGAAACGTTTCCGTGGCAGGACCGTAGCAGCCGCCACCCGGCACCACCAGAGGGGAACCGAAACGTTTCTGTAACGATCTGCCCAGCAGGCTCGGGTTCTTCGGGGTTGGTCAGCCCGCTCTCAGGAGCGGGGCGGTACTGCGGTCGATCGCCGCAGGATGAGCTGGGCCGGTTCGACCTCGACGGGCTGGACCGGGCGGCCCGCTACCATCTCCAGCAGGACCTCTGCAGCCCGCCTTCCGAGCACCTGCGGCGAGGTCTGGACCGTCGTCAGCGACGGGGTGATGTACGAGCCGAGCTGAATGCCGTCGAAGCCGGTCACCGAGATGTCGTCCGGCACGCTGATGCCCAGCTCGGCAGCCTGGGAGATGAACCCGATGGCCGTCAGGTCGTTCGCGCACACCACCGCGGTCGGCCACTCCGGCCCCCTCAGCAGCAGATCCGCGGCCCGTACGCCGCCCTCTGAGGTGAAGTCGCCGCGCACGAGCGGGCCTTCGGCCAGGCCCGCGGCTGCTAGGGCCTCGCGCCACACCGTCTCCCGCTGGCCGGAGTGCAGGAACTGGGGCGGACCGCTGACATGCCCGATTCGGCGGTGCCCCAGGCGGATCAGGTGGTCCATCAGCTCCCTTAAGCCGCCCAGGGTGTCCTGCGAAACGGGGCACAGCGACTCGTGCCACACCGGCGTGTTGATCGCAACAGCGGGGAGCCCCAGGTCGCGAACGAGTTCGTAGCGGGCGTCCTCGACCTCGACGTCGGTGAGGAACACCCCGTCGACGACACCGCCAAGCGCCCAGCGCGGGAGCCGCTCGAGCACCTGCTGGGCGGAGTCGGCGAACTGCAGGAGCAGCGCGTAGCCGGCCTCGTCGAGGACCGCTTCCACGCCAGCGATGAACCCCGAGAAGAACGGGTCGGCCTCGAGCACCGTCGCTGGCCGCTGGATCAACAGCCCCACGGCCCAGGCCCGCTTCGAAACCAGGCTGCGGCCGCGCATGGACGGCACCCAGCCCATCGACTGGGCGATCCCCCTGACCCTGGCGCGGGTGGCGTCCGAGACCCCGGGGCCGCCGCTCAGCGCGGTCGAGACAGTGCTGATCGCGACGCCCGCCTCCCGAGCGAC
This sequence comes from Actinomycetota bacterium, assembly GCA_020161795.1. Taxonomy (GTDB): domain Bacteria; phylum Actinomycetota; class Actinomycetes; order Propionibacteriales; family Propionibacteriaceae; genus Propionicimonas. The sequence continues at coordinate 2,521 of JAIUOR010000017.1, forward strand.
ATCGAAGATCGTCACCCGGTTCACGGGGCTCACCTCCACTCCATCAAGCAGCCGGCTAAATCGTAACCGAAGCCCTGTCGCGACTGGCGCCGCCCGCGGGTCGATGCCGGCTTTCCTCCCTTGTGGTGGGCAATTCGGGCCTCATAGCGGCCGGATTCGGCACTGGGGCCGGGGGTTGGCCGGGGCAGTGGCACGGACGAGGTAGCGCTGGGCGAAGAACGCGAAGCAGACAGGGCGAGCAGACAGGGAGGATGACGGAGACTGTCACGGAGTCTCTGGAACGTGGAACTGACCCGACGCAGAGGGCGACTGGCGTGGCCCGCGGTCCGTCCAGCAGCGTCCTGCGAGTGATGCGAAAGCTCTGACCTTTGTAGGGTTTGGCCACCGATGCCACGCCGACGAGGGCAAAGGTGCGTTAGGCCCGCGAGTGTGTTGCGCGGTCACACATGCGGATGGTTAGCGGTGCGCACGAGCTTCCAGCGCTGGCGGGTCCAGCAGCGTGAGTTCGCGGCCGTCGGATCGGATGATGTCGGCGCGGACGAGAGCGGTGACTGCGCGGCTGAAGGACTCGGGGGTGGTCCCGAGGTAGGAGGCGATGTCCTTCTTGGCCATGGGTAGCTGGACAACCGCACGCCCGGCGGCGTCACGGGTGGTGGGCTGGTCCAGAAGGTAGCCGGCCAGGCGGGCCCCGACGTCGCTGCTGGCCATCGATGCCAGCATCCGGTCGGCCTCAGCGAGGCGGGAACTGACGGCTTGCAGCATCCGCAGCGCGATCCCCGGATGGTGGTGAACGAGACCGGCGAGGTCGGTGTGGGAGAAGGTACACAGCTGGGCGTCGGTGGCCGCGATCACGTCATGATCAGGGCGCACGCCGGACAGGAACGCGGCCTCCCCGACGAAATCCCCCTCCTGCAGCACCCGCACCATCTGCTCATGGCCGTCCGGGCTGCGGTGGATGAGGGCCACCCGGCCGTGATGGACGACCAGCAGCCGGCCCACAGCGGTCCCGGCGGTGTAGACGACCTCCCCGCGACGCAGCCGAACTGGACGGGCCAGGGCGGCGACCGCGGCGAGGTCGTCGCCGCTCAGGCCGCGGAAGATCGGCACCCGACCCACGCACAGGTCCTCCGGTCCGGTCACCGCACCCTCTCCTCCTGGTCGACATCGGCTTGACCCACGTCAAGGAGTCACCGACGCGTCCGTCCTACCGTCGAACCATCGAACAACCTGCTGAAGGAGTCAACCATGTACCCCTGGATCCTGCCGGCCACCATCCTGGTCCTGTCCGCGCTGGTGCTGCTGTGGCCGCGCGCCGCCGATGCCCACTGCGACACCCTCGACGGCCCGGCGGTCGCAGACGGACGCACCGCGCTGGCGACCGGCAATCCCAACCACGCGCTGAAGTGGGTCGGCCCCGACGCCGAGGCCGAAGTCCGCGAGGTCTTCGACGCCTGCAGCCGCGTCCGCGCACTCGGCGGGGACGCCACCGCCGTGGCCGACCGGCTGTTCCTGGAAACCCTGGTCCGGCTCCACCGTGCCGGCGAAGGCGCCGGGTTCGACGGGCTCAAGCCCTCCGGCACCCTGCTCGACCCGGTCGTGGAGGCCGCCGACGCCGCCATCGCAACCGGCAGCATCAAGCCTCTGATCGGCCTGGTCCCCAGCGATCGGCTCGACGAACTCCAGCACCGCCTGGACGCCGCGCTGGCCGCCAGGGACTTCCCCGTCGACGACGTCGAGGCCGGGCGCCGCTACATCGCCACCTACGTCGCCTTCTTCACCTACGCCGAAGGCGAGGAACACCACCACGGCGATCACGAGCACGGCCCGGTCGAACACGCGCACCGGCACTGACGGTCGTGGAAGCCATCCTGCTCGCCTCGCTGGTGGCGGCCGTCACCGTATGGGTGGTGCGCCGCCACTGGTGGTTGACCCGCGTCCGCTCGTGGTCGATGTACCCCACCCTCCATCCCGGCGACCTCAGGATCACCCGCGCACTCTCCGGCCGTGACACCATTCACCGCGGCGACATCGTCGTCATCGACTCCACCGAACTACGCCGTCGGGTCGTCAAGCGGATCATCGGGCTCCCCGGTGAAACCGTCCAGGTCACGCCCGGCGGGACCAGCATCGACGGCGAGCCATTCGACGAGCCCTACCTCGCCGTCGACGGCGGCCCCACGGGCACCTTCCGCGTCCCCGAAGACGGCTACTTCGTGCTGGGCGACAACCGGCACCGCTCCAACGACAGCCGAACCTGGGCCAACCCCTTCCCGCCACTGACCGCCATCCGCGGGCGGCTCCTGCCCCGGTGGTCAGGCCGCGACCGGGCGCACGACTGACCCGAAGACCTCCAGCATCGCTGACCGGACGGTCGGCGAGGGCAGCGAGCGGTCCTCCAACAGCGCCGAGAGCGATTCCTGTTCGTAGGTCATGAAGATCAGGTTCACCGCGCGTGCCGGATCCACGGTCAGGGCCAGTCCGAGGCGGGCCAGGGTGGTTCGCATGACCTGGGCGACTCCCTGTCGCAGTTCGGCGTCCACCTCGAGCAGGGCTCCGCGGAACTGGGGAACCCGGGCCGCATAGAGTCTCGCCTCAAGGCGCATCAGCAGGGACGCCCGGTCGTCGACCATCGCAGACAGGAACGTGGCCAGCGCCTCCTCCACAACGGTCTTCGTGGGGCCCTGGCCCGGGGCGATACCCGTGCCGGCCGACCTCAGGCTCTCCAGATAGCGCTCCGATTCCCGCCGGAGCACGGCCAGGGCGAGTTCGTCCTTGGACGCGAAGTGGGAGTGGAAGGCGCCCCGCGTGTAGCCGGCGGCTGCGGCGATCTGGACCGCGCTGGCCGCCATGATGCCGCGGTCGGCGAACAGCACAAGTGCGGCGTCCATCAGGTGCCCGCGGGTCGCCTGGCGACGCTCGGCCATGGTCATCAGCATGGCGGCAGCGTACCCCAAGACAGATACAGCCTCGTACTTGCATACATAGCTGCATGTTGATACTGTCCGGCATCTAGATACATATCTGCATCTGGAAGGATGTTGTGTCCAGCCTGCTCTATCGCCTCGGCCGTGCCAGTTATCAGGCCCGCTGGAAGGTTGTCATCGCCTGGGTCCTGGTGCTACTCGCGATGGCCGGTCTGGCTCGCGGCTTCGGGGGTGCGTTCGACGACACCTTCGAGATCCCCGGCGCCCCGTCACAGGTGGCCATCGACCAACTCAAGATGACCTTCCCGCAGGCCGCCGACCTGTCGGCGACGATGTTGGTGGTTCCGCAGGCCCCCGCCACGATGGACGACGCGCAGGTACGCGCCGCGGTCGAAGCCGCCATCGACGACCTGGAGACGATTCCCTGGGTGACCGGGGTGCAGTCTCCGTACAACGAGCACATTTCCGGCGCGATCACCCCGGCCGGCGACGCGGGTCTGGTGACGATCCGCACCGAGGGCACCATCTCGACCTTCAGCGATGACCAGCGGGTCGTGTTGAACGAGCACGGCGCGCAGCTTGAAGCGGCACTGCCGGGGTCCCAGGTGCACCTCGGCGGCGAGGCGTACTCGGTGCTGAAGCCGCACATCGGGATTACCGAGGCCTACGGCCTGGTGGTGGCTCTGATCGTCCTGCTCGTCGTTCTCGGATCGCTGTTCGCCGCTGCGATGCCGATCATCATCGGCCTGGCCGGGTCGGCGTTGTCGTTGCTGACCATCCTGCTGGCGGCCGGGCAGATGCCCATCAACTCGACCACCGCGCTACTGGCCCTGATGCTGTCCCTTGCCGTCGGGATGGACTACTCCCTGTTCATCGTCTCGCGCCACCGCGACCAGTTCGCCTCCGGAATGGACGCCGAGGAGTCGGTGGCGCGGGCTCTCGCGACGTCGGGTTCAGCGGTCGTGTTCGCCGGTGTCACCGTGGTGATCGCACTGGTCGGCATGGTGGTGGCCGGAATTCCGTTCCTGACCGTGATGGGGCTCTTCGCGGCCTTGTCTGTGGCCATCGAGGTTGCGCTCGCGCTGACCCTGCTGCCGGCCATGCTCGGGCTCGCCGGGGAGAGGCTGCGCCCGAAGAAGCGACGGGCTACCGGCCGGGGGGCTCGGGCCTGGGTGCGGGCAGCCACCCGCGTCCCGCTGCTCACGGTGGCCGTGGTTGCTGTGGCGTTGGGCGCGCTGGCCGTACCTGCCGGCGGCATGCATTTGGCGCTGCCCACGTCCGCGACCCACCCGCCCACCTCCCAGGACCGGGTCACCTATGACCTGATATCCGAGAAGTTCGGTGCCGGTCAGAACGCGCCACTGATCCTGACCATGAACATCCTCGAAGTGAGCGATCCGATGGACCTCCGCGATGGATTGGTCACCGAGGTCGAACAGATCCCCGGGGTGGCCCGGGTGGCGATGGCTGCGCCCAACCCGGGACTGGACACGATGATGCTCCAGGTGATCCCGACCACCGGCCCGAATGACCCGGCCACTTTGGATCTCGTGGAGCGGCTTCGAGCCCAGGCCCCCATCTGGCAGGACAGGTACGGGGTGACGGTCGCAGTGACCGGCCTGACCGCGATCAACCTCGACGTGTCCCAGCGGCTGGCCGAAGCGATGCTCCCGTTCGGGCTGGTCGTGGTGGGGTTGTCGTTCGCCTTGCTGGCACTGGTGTTCCGGTCGGTCTGGGTGCCGCTGAAGGCAGCGGCCGGGTACGTGCTCAGTGTCGCCTCGGCATTCGGTGCCACCACTTTGGCGTTCAACCACGGATGGCTCGGCTGGTTGATCAACCTGTCCGACCCGATTCCCATCATCTCGTTCCTGCCGATCCTCCTGATGGGCATCCTGTTCGGGTTGGCCATGGACTACGAGGTGTTCCTGACCTCCCGGATGCGCGAGGAGTTCGTCCACGGCAACCGCAGCACCTTCATCGAGGAGGGTTTCAGCCACTCCGCGAGGGTGGTGACCGCAGCCGCGATCATCATGTTCGCCGTCTTCGTGTTCTTCGTGCCCAGCAGCGACGGTCCCATCAAACCGATCGCCTTCAGCTTGGCGGTCGGCGTGGCGGTGGACGCGTTCCTGGTCCGGATGACGCTCGGCCCGGCAGTGATGCGGCTGCTCGGACGCCACTCCTGGTGGCTGCCCCGCTGGCTGGACGCCCGCCTGCCCGGTGTGGACGTGGAGGGCAACGCCCTAGAGCACCAACTGCGGCTGGCGAACTGGCCGGCTCCCGACGACCACCACCTGATCTACGCCGAGGGGCTGCGAGTCGAGTCGGGGCGCAACCAGGCCCTGGCCGGACTGGACCTGGCCGTCTCCCCCGCAGAGACCCTGGTCGTGGCCGGCGACCTCGCCTCCCGACGGGCGCTGCTGCTGGGCCTGGGCGGACGGCTGACGTTCACCGGCGGCGAAGCCAGGGTGCTGGGCCACGTCCTGCCCGAGGAGGCGCCGGCCGTGCGCCGGCTCGTGGGCTACACGTCCACGTCGTCCCCGCACTTCGCCAGGCACCTCACCCGACCCGGCACGCCGATCCTGGTCGTGGACGACGCGCACCAACTCCTGCCCGAACAGGCCGAGTTGCTCCTGGCCAAGCGGGACGAACGGGCCGCTGCCGGTGGCGCCCTGATCCTGGGAGTGCCGAGCGGCGTCGACCTGGCGGGCCTGGTCGGTCCGCAGGCCCGGATCGTGAACCTGCCCGACCGTTTCACCGTAGAAGGAGCCCGTTGATGCAGCGCGCCACCTCCAGCCGTCCCGTGCGCTGGTACACCCTGCTGGGACTGGTGACCGTCCCCGTCGTGATCGCGGCCGCGTTCCTCGCCGGCGCGACCCCGACCAACGACGACCTGAGCCGGATCCAGGGCGCCATCGTGAACAACGACGAACCAGCGGTCGTCGACGGCAAGGAGATGCCGCTGGGGCGGATGCTCGCCGCCGAGCTCTTCGACAGCGAACGGGAACAGAATTACACCTGGGTGATGGCCGACGAGGCGCACGCCACCGAAGGCCTGCGGTCGGGGACCTACGCCGTTGTCGTGACGATCCCCGAAGCCTTCTCAACCGACGCCACCTCCTACTCGGCCAACGACTCCAGTGCTCGCGGGGCCAGGATCGAGGTGGCCACCTCTCCGGCGGCCGGCATCAGCGACACCGCGTTGGGCGAGATGGTCGCCCGCACGGCGGTGGGGGCCTTCAACCAGACGATCACCGAGAAGTACCTGGACAACATCTACCTCGCGCTGAACTCGAGCGGCGAGCAGATGGCCTCCCTCCATGAGGGCATCAACAAGCTGGCCGACGGCTCCGCCGGTCTGTCCGACGGCCTAGGGAGGATGTCCGCCAACGGCGGGACGCTGGCCGCGGGAGCCGACAAACTCGCCACCGGCACCGGGAAACTCGCCGACGGGCTCAACACCATGGCCACCAACGGCCAGCAACTCGCCACCGGAACCAGCGGACTGTCAGCCGGCATAACCAAGCTCGCCGGTGGCCTGGCCACCCTGGCCGAACAGACCGCTGCGCTCCCGACCAAGGCGGACGCCCTGGCCTCCGGCGTCGGCCAGTACGTCAAGGGCACCCAGCAACTGATCGACCAGCTGCAGGTACTGGCGCCCAAGCTGGCAGACCTGCCGGACCCGTCCCGCCTGACGAGCCTTTCCGGCGGACTGACGGCCGGCCTCGACCGCTACTCGGCCAGCGTCGACCACCTCAAACAGGCCGAGACCGCCTCCGGAGACAGCATCGCCTGCCCCACGGAGATCCGCGGTAGCTACGGGGACGATGGCTGCGCCGCCTACCTGGCCGGGGTGAAGGACGCAGGTGCGCGCGCGGCCTCAGCCCTCGGCGACAGCGGGACCGTGGCGACCGCAGCCAAGCTGGACAAGGCGGTCGGCACGCTCGCCGGCACGCTGGGCGGAATCACCTCCCCGGTGAGCGTCGACACCACCAAGCTGGAGCAACTGAAGACCACCGGCACCCAGGTGCAGGGAGGAGTCGACGGCCTGGCCGGGCAACTGGGCACCTTGTCAGAAGGCATCGCGCAACTCGCCGGCGGCGCCGCACGGCTCGACACCGGAGCCACCAAGCTCGCCGACGGCGTGACCACCTACGTGGGCGGGGTGGGAAAGGTGGCCGGAAACGTGGACGACCTGGCCACCGGGACGAAGAAGTTCGCCGACGGCGTCGGGCAGTACACCGGCGGAGTGAGCAAGGTCGCCTCAGGGTCGAAGAAGCTCGCGTCCGGGCTGGACAAACTGGACCAGAACATGGCCGAGAAGGTGGCCGACCTCCCCGACTACAGCTCAGCCGATCGGGCCGCCCTCGCCGCCACGGCAGCCTCACCGGTCACGACCGGAAACCTCGGGACCCTCACGGTGCCCACCGCAGCCCGTTCGGCGATCCTGCTGACCCTGGCACTGTGGCTCGGCGCACTGGTCACCTTCGTCCTGCTGCGTCCGGTGCGCACCGACACCGCCTGGTCGACCCTGTCCACACCGAAACTGGTGGCCCGCCAACTGCTGCCCGGCACCGGAGTGGGCCTGGCCCAAGCGCTGACGCTGTCCCTGATCACCACGACGGTCCTGGGGCTGGACCCGAGCCAGTGGGCGTCGCTCACGGCACTGCTCGCCACAGCCTCGGTCGCGTTCATGCTCATGGTTCAAGGCATCGCCGCCTGGCTGCACGCGCCCGGACGGGTCCTGATCCTCACCGCCGCCGCCATGATGGGCCTCACCACGTTGAGCCACACCGTGCCGGCCTGGTTCGCCAGCATCGCCGCCGCCACTCCCCTGGCGCCGGCCAACGACGCCCTGCGCGGCGCACTCATCGGCGACCCGTTGGCGGGAGCGGTCTTCGGGCTGGCCGGTTGGGCACTGCTCGGAGCAACGCTGGCCACCACCGCGATCATCCGGGCGCGCCACACCTCAGCGCAGGAGATCTTCGGCACCGCCTAACCCGGCCGTCATCCGTCCACCGACGGTGGATCAAAAGGCTCAGGCTCCCCCATTCGCGGCCAAACCCCTTACCCGACAGGGCAGAATCCGGAGAAGACGTACGTCGCCCAGAGCCAGACAACCCGTCAGTCTGCTCCACTACCAACTCGCCGACGAACCGCAATCGATCCCGATCAGCCGACTGCGTCTCGGTGGCGTCGGTGTCCCGAGCGGGTGTGGGATCCGGGACCACCGGCGCCATCGTGATCGGTCAGCGTCGCGTGCCCGTCCCGGCGAGTCTGGGCGTCGCCGCTCTGCGTTGGCGTTCGATGGCCCGATAGACGGTGTAGCGGCCGGCCCCGAACAGTTCGGCGACCTTCAAAGTGCTGTACTCCCCGCTGTGGACCAGCGAGACCAGGTGGGCTTCCTGTTTCGGCTTCAGCTTGGGCTGCTTGGCCGCAGCCGTCCCTTGGCCTTGGCGACCTTCATCCCCTCCACCGTCCGCAGCCGGATCAGGTCGGACTCGAACTCGGCCACCATCGCCAACACGTTGAACAACAGGATGTCCTTGATGGGAACAACGAAGAAGCGGAAGACGTACACCCCGGAGTACCGGCGTGAGGCTGCTCGGTTGGTGATCGATACCGGCAGGCCGATCGTGACGGTCGCGGCCGAGATCAACGTGGGCGCACAGTTGTTGGGCCGTTGGGTCCAGCTGGAGCGGGACCGGATGGGTGCCCCGCCCGAGGCGCCGCTGGACGTGTCGGAGCGGGCCGAGTTGGAACGGCTCCGGGCCGAGAACGCCGACCTGCGGTTGGATAACGAGTTCCTGGGAAAAGCCGCGGCCTTCTTCGCGGCGAAGAACACTCCCGGCAGGAGTGCTTCGAGATGATCGATGCGGAGAAGGCGAACTACACGATCACCCGCATGTGCCGGCTGTTGGAGGTGGACCGGCGCCGCTACTACGAGTGGCGCCGACGCCAGGCTGCCGGCCCGACCGCGCGGGAGCAGCGGCTGGCCGAGTTGACCGTGCGGATCAAGGCCCATCACAAGGCCTCGGACGGCACCTACGGGGCGCCCAGGATCCTGCACGACCTGCGCGAGGAGGGTGAGACGGTGTCGGTCAAGACGGTCGCGAAATGCATGCGGCAAGCCGAGATAGCCGGGATCAGCCCGCGTACCTGGCATCCGCCGACCACCACTGTCGGGCCGAACCCTGACCCGGCACCGGACCGGGTCCAGCGGGTCTTCGATCAGGGCCTGCCGAACATCGTGTGGCACTCTGACATCACCTACCTGGCCACCGGCGAGGGCTGGGCCTACCTGTGCACGATCCGGGACGGTCACACCCGCCGGGTCCTGGGCAGGACAGTCGCCGACCACCTCCGCGCCGATCTGGTCGAGGATGCCCTACGCCAAGCTGTCGCCCTGCGCGGTCACCTGCCCGGCAACGTCATTTTCCACGCCGACAGGGGCTGTCAATACACCAGCGAGCAGATCGCCAAGGCCGCCGGCGAGTTGGGCCTGCTGCGGTCGATGGGACGCACCGGCGTGTGCTGGGACTGCGAGCATCGTGACTGCGCCACCGCGGAATCGTTCTGGTCCACGTTCAAGAACGAGTACTACCACCGGCACGTGTTCCCCACGATCGCCGCCGCCCGGCAGGGCGCCTACACCTGGATCGACTCCTGGTACAACGCCCGCCGACGCCACTCAGCGATCGGCTACATCAGCCCGCTACAGTACGAACACCACCTGGCCCGACAGGCCAACCAGACGGCTCCCAAGGCCGCCTGACCAAACAACCACCTGTCCGGAATCCGGGGTCAACCTCACAAGGACCTTCGCCCCGAATCTTGGACACGGTGTTGGTTGATTACGCCGCGGTGGGTAGCGTAGCGGCCCGGCGGGCCTCGTAGGTGGACGGGGATTGGTGGCCGCACCAGGAGTGGCGTCGGCGGGTGTTGTAGCGGTTGGCC
>JAIUOR010000001.1 GCA_020161795.1 Actinomycetota bacterium
CAGTGAAGCGATCAACGGCCGGCTCGAACACCTCCGCGGGTCCGCCCTCGGCTTCCGGAACCTCACCAACTACATCGCCCGCAGCCTGCTCGAGACCGGAGGATTCAGACCCCACCTACACCCTCAAATCGGATGAGCCGGAATTTGGGGTGCATGAGATTTGCGTTTGATCCACATCGGTCGGAGCACTTCCCTAGGCTGCCAATCAGGGGAAGGGGACTCATGAACAAGGAATCTCGGGCTGCCAGGCGCGGCCTCGTCCGATTGGCTCGAACGCTGCTCGCGGGGATGATGGCGATGGCACTCAGCCTCGGCCTGCTGACGGCTACTGCGACACCCGCACACGCACGGACTGTGACATTTCCCGACACGGCCCTCGCGCGCTGTGTCGAGGACACGCTCTACGCGGACAGTCGGGTATTCACGACCGAGGAGCTGGCGTCGATCGAACAGCTGTGGTGTGGGTTCGAGGGGGTCGTCGATCTATCGGGGATCGAGTGGCTCACCAACGTCACCGAGATCGATCTGTCGGGTAACAACATCGTCGACCTCAGGCCGATGGTGGATCTCGACCAACTGGAGGTCTTGGACCTCGCCTACAACCGTATTCGCGACGTTTCTCCGCTGAAGGGGCTTTCCTCGCTCCAGAAGCTCGACATCTCCGGCAACCACATCGGGCGGCTGGGGCCGTTGGCGAGCCTTCCCGACCTCACGGCGCTGAATGCCTCCGGTCAGCAGATCGACCTGCGAATCCCGATCGGTGTGGCAACCGAACTGCCGTTCGGCTCCGTGGACGGCGATACTTCCTTCGAGGGCTACTACAGCAAGAAGCTCAAGCTCAAGGGCTGGAAGATCACCGCGAAGACCGCCGGGAGTTACGAAGTCAATGTCATAGCGGTCGGAGTGTCCTACGACTTCGACATAGCCTTCGATGTCACCGCCTACAAGGCGAAGAACCTCAAGGCGGCAACCCCGAAGATCAAGGGGTCGGCAAGGGTCGGATCCACGCTCACCGCGTCCATGGGCACCTGGAAACCGCAGCCGACCAAGGTCAGCTACCAGTGGTACCGCTCTGGAAAGAAGATCAAGAAAGCCACCCAGCCGACCTATACGCTCACGAAGGCCGACAAGGGAAAGAAGATCACCGTCAAGGTCACCGGCCGGAAGGACGAGTACAAGGCCACGACCAAGACCTCCAAGGCCACGAAGGTCAAGGCGGGTCTGCTGAAGAGCGTCACACCGACGATCACCGGAACCGCGCAGGTAGGGCAGCCGCTGACCGTGCACGTCGAGCCCTGGGGGCCGGCCAAGGTGACGCTGAGCTATCAGTGGTACCGCTCCGGCAAGAAGATCAAGAAGGCCACCAAGTCGACGTACACCCTCACGAAGGCCGACAAAGGAAAGAAGATCACCGTCAAGGTGACCGGGAAGAAGTCCGGCTACACGACCAAGACGGTGGGCTCCAAGCCAGCGGTCACCGTGGGCTGACCACCACAGGACGCCGCCGCCCGGTCGACTGACATGAACCGACCGGGGGCGGCGTGTTTCGCTGGCGCCCCTGATCTGAGTGCCTACAGCCATATTGAGCGCTGACCTGTTAGGCCGAGCGGCGATAGACGCGGACCGCGTCGGAGTCGATCACCATGAGCCAGGGACGATGATCCCCGAGCCGCACGCCCAGCCGCAGCCCGTCGGCGGGATCGGCCGGACTGCTGAGCGGTCCGACGGTTTCGACGATGCCGCGCCCGTTCGAGTCGACGCGGACGAACCCCACGGCATCGACCATCTCCCCGGCGGAGTCCTCGACGATGCCGCTGATCAGCAGGTTCAGCACGCCGTCGATGCCGTCCGTCGCCTCGAGGCTCAGGTACACCGTGGACGATTCCCGTCCGGCCATCATCACCGGCAGGTTGAGGTCGACGCCCGGCCGAGTGAGTTCGATGCGCCCCGCGCCGATGGTGAGCTTGTAGCCCGTGATCGCTTGCCCGGCGAACGCGTCCCTGGGCGTGAGGGTGCCGGTCCGCGGATCGACTCCGACGATGCTGCCCTCCTCATCGAAGCCGTACAGGGTCGTGCCGTCGGTGACCTTGACGCCGACGAAGCCGGGCAGGGGCACCCGCGAGAAGCCGCCCTCGGGGGTGAGCAGGAGCATCCCGGGCTCGTCCGGGCTGGTGCTCTGCAGCACCACGGTCCCGTCGCCGAGCGCGAGGGGCATCGCCCACTGCACGTACTCGCCGCCCGCCAGGTACTGCTCGGGGATGGGAACCTCGCCCAGGTAGTCGCCGGTCTCCGAGTAGTGAGCGAGCCGGACGTGGGCGGTGTCGAGGAACCACCAGGTGCCGTCGTGTACCTGGGTGCCGTAGCTCGGCCCCCACTCCAGACCCTCCCCGCCCGGGGAGGTGCCGAGTTGGTGCGGGGCGTCCCCGTAGGGGAGCGTGAACAGTTCGCTCCAGGGAGCCTGGAACGAGCTGAGTTCGCCCAGCACGATCTCATCGAGTTCCGCGAACAGTTCCTCCGGTGGCGCTGGTGCGGTTGTTGGTGGCGAACTGACGGGTAGGGAGGCCGATGTGGATGGTGGGCTGGGCGGTGGCGTGGGGGTGGGTCCGGTCGCGCAGCCCACGCCGGCGAGGCTCAGTACCAGCCAGGCGATTGTCACTCGACGCATCGGCCACCCCACGGTGTTGCGTGACCTGTGGGCCGGTCACCTGGGGCCACCGTAGCCCGGTTGGCGGTTCGTCCAGAAGGGGCAAGTCTTCGCCCGCCGCCAGGGGGTCTCGGCGAGGGAAGTGAAGTTGCCGGTCGGGTTGCGGTACGCCTAGCGACCAGTCGGTGAAGCACGACTGCTGCACCGATTGAATGTCGCTGGGTCTTGCTTCAGGTGCTGACCAGGGGTGAGGGTTGTTCGATGAATCCGAAATTCTCCGTCACCATGGACGCCGTGGATCCGCTGGCGCTCGGCGAGTTCTGGGCGGTGGCGCTGGGCTACGTCCGCGAATCACCGCCCGCCCCGTACCAGACCTGGGATGAGGCACTGGTCGGCTGGGGGCTGCCGCCCGAGCGCTGGAATGATGCGAACGCCATCGTGGATCCCGACGGCTTGGGACCCCGGATCTTCATTCAGAAGGTTCCCGAGCCGAAGGTGGCGAAGAACCGCGTCCACCTCGATGTGCGGGTGTCGACCTCCCGGGAGAACAAGGACCCGGCCGCGCTGCAGGCCAAGGCCGATCAGCTCATCGCTGCCGGAGCGACTCAGATCGAGGTCTTTGACGATGAGTTCACCGGTCACTGGATCGTGATGGAGGATCCCGAAGGCAACGAGTTCTGCATCGTGTAGAGGGTGGCCCGTGCACTCCCACCGCGGCTGACGGTCTTCCGTCTGGCTTACGACAGGAGGGCCAGGACGACACGGTCGGCGATCCAGAGCGCGACGCCGATCGCGGCCGGGATGCCGAGCCCCATCAGGAAGAGGCCGACGCCAGTGCCGACGAAGACCGCCGCCTCGAGCCCGAGCACGGCGGGCCAGGGCAGGGCGACGGCCGCCTTGGGGGAGAGGAACAGGCCCCAGAAGGTGGCGACCGCGAGAACGGCGACGATCGCCGCGGGCCAGCGCCACCAGCCCGGCACGAGGCTGAAGGTGAGGATCGCGACTCCGGCCAGCAGGGCGAGTTCGAGCAGGAACCGTATCGTCAGGGCTGTGGCCAACGCGGCAGACGCACCTTCGATGAGTCTGGTGCCGCTCATGACGACCAGCCGGTGAGCATGGTGTCGAGGCTTGCGACGATCCGCGCGAAGGTCAGGTCGACGTCACGCGGTTGCTTGAAGCCGCCAGCTTGTTCCAGGGCGACGAAGCCGTGCAGGGTGCTGCGGAGCAGGCGGATCGCGTCGGTCAGGTCATCGCCGGTCAGCCGGTAGGCACGTAGCGCGGAGGCGATCACCGCGATCAGCCCGTCGGCGACTGCCTGGCCGTCCGCATCTTCGGGGTCGGGGGCGATCTGCAGCGCCGCGTACCGTCCCGGATGCTCGGCGCCCCATACCCGCAGGCTGGTGGCGAGCGCGGTCAGCGCATCGGCGCCCGAGAGCCCCGCGCACGCGGCCGAGAGGACCGCGGCGGCCTCCCGGGCCGCCTGCTGACCGATCGCGCTGCGCAGATCGTCGAGGTCGGTGACATGCCGATAGACGCCCGGCGGGGCGATCCCCAGCGCCCGGCCCAGCTTCGTGATCGTCAGTTGGTCGAGCCCGGTCTCATCAGCCAGGGACGCCGCCCGTGCGACAACCGTGCTGCGGGTGAGACGTTCAGCCATGCGACACCTGCTCGTGCTCGCGTCCGGCGCCGAGGGACGGCAGCATCGCGTCCAGCACCTCGGCGGCCTGCTCGGCCATGGGGTAGTGGCCGGCACCGGCGATCATCCGGTACTCGCCGTTCAGCGCCCCGGCGACCCAGGTGGCCTCGGCCTGCGGGTCAGGGAAGTCACGATCGCGGTCGCCCATCACGACCAGGGTCGGGGCCGCCACGCTCGGCAGCGCGGCCTCCGCCGGCGCATGGGACGTCCGCGCCGTTGCCTGGAACGCAGCCCACCGGCCCGGACGCCGCAGCAGCGCGAGTGCCCGGGTCGCATGCTCGTCGTGGTCGGCGGGCCGTCGTTGCCCGAACAGCGAGCCGTAGTACGTCCGCCACACCGCCGGACCCCACGGACGGGCAAGCAGCACCCGCAGGAGCCAGCGAGTCGGGGCCGACCCGTGATCCCGCACGAACGGGCCAATCAGCGCCAGGCGATCCACCGCCTCGGGACGCTCCGCAGCAGCGAGCACGGCGGCCGCCGCGCCCATGGAGTTCCCGACGATGGTCGCCGGCCCACCGCCGAGCGCGTCGATCACCGCGAGAACGTCCCCGGCCGCGGCCGGGTCGTCGTACGCATCGAACCGGACCGAGCTGTCGCCATGCCCGCGCAGATCCATCACCGCGACCCGGTACCCGGCCGCGACCAGCCCGGGCACGAGGTGCCGGAACGATGCCCGCGACTCGCCCATCCCCGGTACGCACACCACCAGCGGCCCGGCCCCCTCGGCCGTCACCGCGATCCTGCCCCGCCTCGTCCCACCATGACCATCGTCATGTTACGAAGCATAACATAGAATTACGGAGCATTGCAGAGCCGGATCGCCGACACGTAGTTGAGCCATGGTCGGCAGGTGTGCGGGAACAGCGAGGCTAGCCGGCCAGAAGCACGTCGATCCGGGTGCGGAGGACGGGCTCCGGCTGAGCGCCGACCATCCGGGCGATCGTCGCGCCGTCGCGAAGCATGACCAGCGTCAGAATGCTGCTGGCATCGAACCGGGCTGCCGTGCCCGGGTTGTCGTCGTTCACCTTCACCACCTTGACCTTTCCGGCGTACCGGGCGGCGAGGCGTTCCAGGATGGGTGCGACCATGCGGCAGGCCCGCACCACGGCGCCCAGAGATCAACCAGGCCGAGGTGGCCGGCGCTCACGCAGCGGCGAAGTCGGCGTCGCCGGCATCGACCAGCCAGGGCAGCGGAGCGTGACAGGACGCGCACTGCGGCCGTCCCTTCGAGGCGACCGGAACGCGGTTCTTCGTGTCAAGTTAAGGACACGCGACAACGCGGGAACTCATGCTGCAAACCCCCCGCGGGGGTTCTTCACCCGCCCTGCGAGGCTGACCAGTTGGCCAGACAGAACGGATGCCCTGCCGGGTCGAGCAGCACCCGCCAGGTCGCGCCCGGCTGGAAGTCCGGAACGGTGGCCCCGAGTTCCACCGCCCGCGCTTCCGCCGCCGGTATGTCCGCTGTGTCGAGATCGAGGTGGAACTGCTTGAGCCCGGAGTCGGGCCACTGCGGAGGCTGGTAGTCGTCGATCCGCCCGAACCCGAGGGCGGCGCCCTCCCCGTTGCTCAGCATCACCGCTTCGTCGGAGTCATACGTCACCTCCCAGCCCAACAGGTCGCGATAGAACCCGCCCAGCGCCCGCGGATCAGCGCAGTCGATGGTGAACATGGCTATTCGCACTGTCGTCATGCACCCAGGTTAGGCCGCACGCTCGCTGCTGCCGATCGGCGTGGACGGGGGTGCCCGTTCGGAGCACTTCGCGCCGCTGGCCTCGCTGGGCGTCACCTCGGTGGTGGTCGGCCGGGCGCTGTTTCGACCCACAACGAGAAGACGCGCCGCCGGCGCCGAAGATGGAGGTAGTTCGCGATGAAGCTGCAGGTGGCCATCGATCTGCTGGACAAGGAATCCGCCCTGCGCCTGGCCGACGCGGTTCGGCCGTACGCCGACATCATCGAGATCGGGACCCCTTTGATCAAGAGCGAAGGACTCGAGATCGTCCGGGCCGCGAAGCGGGCCTTCCCCGAGATCCCGCTTCTCGCCGACATGAAGACGGCCGACACCGGCGAGCTGGAGACGCGCCTCGCCCTGGACGCCGGAGCCGACCTCGTCGGCGTGCTGGGCACCGCCGGCGATGCCACCATCCGCGGCGCGATCGAGGCAGCCAAGGCGCGCGGCAAGGCCGTGGTGGTCGACCTGATCAGCGTTCCCGACAAGATCGCCCGGGCGCGGGAGGTTCTCGACTTCGGCGCGGAGCTGGTGGAATTCCATTCCAGCGCGGACGACCGGACCGGTGCGCAGTTCCAGGATCTGCTCGACGAGGCGGCGCGCTCCGGCGTCCCGTTCTCCTTCGCCAGCGGGATCGACACCTCCACGATCGCGGCGGTCCGAGCGGCCGGGGCGCAGGTGGCCGTCATCGGTGGCGCCATCTACCAATCCGCTGATCCCGCTGCGACGATCCGGGAGTTGAGGAGCGTCGCCGGTCTCAGCGAGTACCGCTCCGCCTGAGCGGAACGGCTCTTCTGCCCTCACCGTTCCGCGGACGAACGCGGAGGGCTTCAGCCGGTGCGCGGGTGCGCGCGTCAGCGGTGGTCGTCACTCCCATGCCTGGTCAGGGGCTACTCACTGTTGAGTATTCCCACTGCCGCGCCGGGCGAGGAACATGGCCCTTGGGCCTGAAAGCGGCCCAGCGCAACCCAAGAAACGCGCATCCCTTCGCGACGCGTTCCCCTTTCCCTCCCGAATCCATCATTTCCCAGGAGACATATGCGCAGCACACTTCTCCGCATCGGCGTGGCCACGGTCAGCGTCGGTCTGTTGTTCGCCCAGGCGACCACCGCGTCCGCCCACGGCACCAAGCCCCGTGACCCCGTGGTCAAGTCGACCGCGGTCGTCGCTCCGTTCAACCTCGAGGTCTTCCGCGGCAAGGTGTACGTCGCCGACGGCTTCGCCAACACCGTCGCGAGCCTGAAGAAGGACGGTTCGCTCAAGACGGTGGTCGCCGACGCTCCCGGCACCTCGGGAATCGCCCATTCGAAGAACGGACGGTACTTCGCCTACACCTACACCGAGGGTGGCCCGGAGGAGATCACCGCCAGTGGGCTGAAGATCCTCGGCCCGCGCGGAAAGCAGGTGGTGGCCGACACCCTCGCCTACGAGAAGGCCAAGAACCCCGACAAGAAGCTCACCTACGGGCCCAAGTCGACCGACGCCTGCGTGACCGACGCGCTGGGCCCGGCCTATCCCGGCCACGTCGACTCGCACGCGTACTCGGTGGTGGCCTACGGCAGCTCCTGGATCGTCGCCGATGCCGGAGCCAACGCCCTGTTCAAGGTGAACAAGCGTGGCAAGGTCTCGACCCTGGCGGTTCTTCCGGCTCACCCCGCCAAGATCACCGCGGAGATCGCGGCCGCGCTCGGGCTGCCCGACTGCACCATCGGGGTGACCTATCGCTTCGAGGCGGTGCCGACCGATGTCGAGATCGGCAAGGACGGGTACCTCTACGTCACCACGCTGCCCGGTGGCCCGGAGACTCCGGCAGCCGGCGCGCGCGGCAAGCTCTACCGGGTGAACCCGCGCACCGGGGCCACCAAGGAGATCGCCCGCGGATTCGCCGGCGCCACCAACCTGGCGATCGGCTCCAACGGCCGGATCTACGTGGCCGAGTACTTCGCCGGCAAGATCTCGGTGGTGAGCAAGGGCAAGGTCAAGCCGTATCTCGCCCTGCACAACGTGGTCGCGCTGGAGGCCGTCGGCAACACCCTGTGGGCCGGCACAACGGTGAACCTCGATCCGACCCTTCCGCCGGTGCCCGGGACGATCGTCAAGATCGTGAAGGGCAAGGCCTCCCCGCTGGGGAAGCTCAAGCACTAGCAGACCGGTTGTCGTGTGCGAGGCCCGACGCGAGGGCCTCGCACACGACTGTCCGAGCCGGGTGCGATGGTGGGAGTATTCGGGGGGTCCGCCCCCGAGTCCTGGCCGTAGCCTGGTGAAGGTCGGCTCATGTCAGTAGCGAGGAGGAGCCATGCAGCGGATCGTTCCGAACCTCTGGTTCAACGGGGAGGCGTCGGAGGCGGTGGCCTTCTACACGGCGGCCTTCCCCGGTGGCAGGATCGTCGAGACCCAGTACTACCCGACCGAGGGGCTGCTCGACTTCCAGCAGGCGATGGCTGGCGAGGTGCTCACGATCGAGTACGAACTCGGCGGCTACCGGTTCATCGCGATCAACGCCGGGGACGAGTTCCGTCCCAACCCGTCGGTGTCGTTCTTCGTGAACTTCGATCCGTCGGTCGACCCCGACGCCCGGGAGCACCTGGACGAGTTGTGGGCCGCGCTCGCCGACGGCGGCACCGCCCTGATGCCGCTCCAGGAATACCCGTTCAGCCCGCACTACGGCTGGATCGAGGATCGGTACGGCGTGAGCTGGCAGCTCATGCTGACCAACCCCGACGGCGAGCCCCGGCCTTTCATCATTCCCAGCATCATGTTCGGCCACACCGTGCAGGGCCGTGCCACCGAGGCGATCGACTTCTACACCTCGGTGTTCGGCGGCCGGGCCGGCAATGTCGTCCCGTATCCCGCCGAGGCGGGCGCGGCAGCAGGGCAGGTGATGTTCGGCGAGTTCCAGCTGCTGGATCAGTGGTTCGCCACGATGGACGCCGCCGACCAGGACTTCACCTTCACCTGCGGGGTGTCGTTGATGGTCTACTGCCGCGGCCAGGCCGAGCTCGACCGCTACTGGGAGCAGCTCAGCGCCGTCCCGGAGGCCGAGCAGTGCGGCTGGTGCGCCGACAGGTTCGGCCTGAGCTGGCAGTTGATCCCCGACAACCTGGACGAGCTGATGGCCAAGCCCGAT
The DNA here is from genome assembly GCA_020161795.1 of Actinomycetota bacterium. Lineage (GTDB taxonomy): Bacteria > Actinomycetota > Actinomycetes > Propionibacteriales > Propionibacteriaceae > Propionicimonas. The sequence continues at coordinate 9,194 of JAIUOR010000001.1, forward strand.
GCCTACCCCAAGCTGATGGGCATGGGGAAGATCGAGATCGCAGCCTTCGGCTGAGCCCGCCCGGCGTCAGGGGTTGGCCGACGGCCGGATGCCTTCGGCATCGACATCCCACAGTCGACCGCGAATCGGTACTCCACGCAGGCGGGCAGCCGGGTCGAACGCGTCCAGGTGCCCCTCGGCGGTGAGTTCGCCGTCCACCCCGACGGACAGGCCGAAGACACCCTGGATCACCAGCTCGCAGTACGACCCGGCCGAGGAACAGGTCCAGTCGCTGATGTAGGGCCAGTAATTGGGAGCCTTGCGGGCACCGCCCTCGATTCCCGGAACCGCGGCCTCGATGAAGTGCGCCTGACCGGGCGGGCCCTGATTGGCCGAGCGGGCCAGGCCCGGGATCCACTCCGCGACGATGTCGGGACGGCCCAGCGCGATGGTGGCTCGCGCGCTGTCCGGCGGCCAGGCCGGGTAGGCGCCGTTCCATTGGTGATCGGGTCGCAGCGAGTAGCCGGCATCGGTGTCGTAGGGCGACAGCGCGCTCATCCAGTTCTCGGTGCGCAGTTCGGTGTCGAAGAACCGCACCATCTCCGTCCGGAGGTGCTCGGGCAGGTCGGCGGCGATGGTGGTTCCGACGGTGGCGTAGTCATAGCAGTGCGTGGTGGGAATCCGGCTGCCATCGGGGAACCGGGCCACGAAGTGACCGCTGCCTGGGTGGTAGAGGTCGAGCACTTGGGGCAGCAGCTCGTCGGCGCCCTGTTCGAGCGCGACCGCGTCCGCCTCGCGGCCCTGCAGCCGGGAGAGTTCGGCCGCCGTCCGCATCACCCAGACATTGGCCGCATTGAGGCTGGCCACCTCGTGGATATAGGTCGAGACGCACTCCAGCAGGTTGTCGATCTCGCCGTAGTCGGCCAGGTCGGAGCCGCGGCGCTTGCCCTGCCAGGACCAGGCCCAGCCCCGGACGTGGTCGCCGACGGTCACCGGTTGGCCGTCCTTGCCGGGGATCGATCGTTCGAGGAAGGCGACATCGCCGCTGAAGCGGACGTAGTCGGCGACCAGCCGGGTGAGCGCGTACTGGTTGACCGAGTACCAGTACCCGACCGGCCCTCCGGTCAGCCATTCGGTGCCGAAGTGGTGGTCGATGTCCAGGTTCACCCAGTGCGCGATCTGACGCTGCATGACGCCCGGGTCGAGCAGCGCGTGCACCTGGGACGACAGCGAGTAGTCCCAGATGAAGGTGGTGGTCTGCCAGTTGGCCGGCATCAGCGTGTCGTAGGTGCGTCCCAGGACGGAGGCCGGGTTGTCGCGACGGAAGTAGAGCACGCCCAGCGCACCCCACCAGTAGAGGGTGCGCAGTGCCTCGTTGCTGGTCTCCAGCACCGGCAGCGAACCGCCGAACTGGTCGTTGCCCGGGGTGAACATCGCGGCCAGTGCGTCGTCCCAGTACTCCCGTGCCGCGGCTAGCTGACCGTCGAGATCCGCGGTGATCCGGGCGTACCAGGCCTCGGCGGTGGCGAGCCCGTCGGAACCGCCACCGAGCACCATGACGTAGCCCCCCTCCCAGGAGCCGCCCGCCGGGAGATCCAGCGAGCATTCGATCAGGTGCTCGCGTCCGCTGACGTCGCTGACCTCGCGCCCATCGGCGTCCACCAGCCCCTGGAGGCAGACGCCGTCGTCGGGAACCGTGTCGGGCCGGCCGATCCGCCGGGCCCCGGCTACCTCAAGCCGGTTGTGGCGGGCCGGCGGGGGACAGACCAGCCAGGGGGCCCGGGCATCGGTGGCGGTGGAGTCGACCCACAGCCCGAACCGGATCTGGCGCGGCACGGCGTCCGGGTTCCGTACCGAGATCCGTACCGCCACCGCCGGCGCGCCCACCGGGCAGAAGGTGGTCGAGGCGATCTCGACGCCGTCGATCGTGGTGCTGCGCAGATGACGATCCGGGAACCACTGGTGGCTGACCGGGCAGCCGTAGGATTCCGCCAGCCGCCCGTTCAGGTACAGCTTCGCGGTCGCGATACCGGCCGACGCCAGGGGAGGTACGGTGAGCGAGCGGATCGCCGTCACGTCGTGCTCGACCTGGGTCACGACGAGGTGATTGGTCAGGCCGGCCGTCGAGAGCATGTCGTCGAAGGTGTCGACGACGACGGCGCTGGCGAAGTCCGTACAGCGCGGAATCATGGGTGAAGGGCTCCGATCTAGAACTGTCCGAGGGCGAGCCCGCGGGTGAAGCTGCGCTGGGTTGCCAGGAAGAGGATGACGGTGGGTAGCGAGACCAGCAGGCCGCCGGCGAGGACGACCGGCATGGTCGATCCGCCGTAGGTGGACTGCAGGGCCGAGAGCAGGGTGACGATCGGGCGGTTCTCCTGCGACTGGGTCAGGGTGAGGCCCAGCAGCAGGTCGTTCCAGATGAAGGTGGCCTGCAGGATGAAGATGGCCACCAGCGCCGGGAACGACATCGGCACGTAGATCCGCCAGAAGATGCGCCAACTCGACGCCCCGTCCATCACAGCGGCCTCGAAGACCTGCTGCGCGATCCCGGAGAAGAAGTTGCGCATCACGAAGGCGCTGAACGGCACCGAGATCACGGTGTAGAGCAGAACCATGCCGTGCCGGGTGTCGTAGAGATCCAGCTGGACGTACCCGATGAACAGCGGCATGAGCACCATCTGGATCGGGAAGACCGTCGAGCTGAAGATGACCGTGAACCAGAGGAAGGAATGCCGTAGCTTCAACGCGATGATCGCGAATCCGGCCATGGCGCCGATGATCGCGGCCACGGCGGGCGAAACGATCGCGTAGATCAGCGTGGAGATGACGCCCTCCAGCAGGTTCCCACGTTCCCAGGCGCTCGCTGCGTTCTCCACCAGGTTGCCCAGCGAGGTCGGCTGCCAGGGCGACGTCAGGCCGTAGTCGGCGTTGGTCTTGCCGGCGTTGACGATCATCAGGTAGACCGGCACGAGCCACAGCGCGCCCAGCACGATGAGCACGGCCTTGCGGATGAGCTGGCCCATCAGAACTCCTTCGCTGGCGCCAACTGCCGGCGCAGGTACAACAGCGCCGAGGTGACTGTGACGATGGTGAGGACGACGGCCAGGGCGGCACCCAGCCCGTACTTGTACTCGGTGAAGGTCTCCTTGAACATCGTGAGGGCCAGGGTCTCCGAGGCCCGTCCCGGGCCGCCCTTGGTCATCGCCCAGACGATGTCGAAGGTCTTCAGCGAACCCACGATCGCCAGACCGATGACGACGGTGGTCAGCGGGGTCAGCATCGGCCAGGTGACGTAGCGGAAGAGATTCCAGCCGGAGGCCCCGTCGATGCGGGCGGCCTCGATCGGCTCCTTCGGGATCGACTGCAGGCCGATGCCGAACAGCAGCGCATTGACGCCGGCGCCCTGCCAGGTGGCGGCCACGATCATCACGAAGGTGTTGAGCGGCCAGTCCAGCAGCCAGCGGGCATCCGCTCCGGGCAGGCCGAAGAATCGCAGGGCCTCGGTGAGCGCCCCGTCGGTCTGCAGGATGAACGTCCACACCAGGCCCACTGCCACGCCCGAGATCGCGTACGGCAGCAGGAACGGCAGCCGGTACCAGGCCGAACCCTTGATGCCGTGGGCGAGGACGGCCAGCAGCAGGCCGAGGCCGACCGGCAGCACCAGCGTGCCGACCACCCACATCGCCGTGTTCACCAGCGAGCGCAGGATGGTGGGGTCGGTGAAGACCGTGACGTAGTTCTCCCAGCCGATGAACTCGGGCGTCCCGAGGCCGGAGAACTCCGTGAAGGACAGGTAGGTGGTGTAGACGAACGGGATGTACAGCAGGATCGCGACCAGCACCATCGCCGGCAGGACGAAGCCGACGCTGGCGCGGGCGAAGGGATTGCGATGGGATCTCGCGGGGCGAGCCGAGCTCGCGGTGGTTGTCATGAGCATGCCTTCGGTCGGGGAGTCTTCACGGGCGTGGCTGAGCCGTTCAGCCGGGGCCGGTGGAGGCATCGGAACCTCGTCTGCGTGGGGGTGGCCACCGGAGCGGCCACCCCCACGGCTGGTCGAGGTCTACTTGCCCCAGTGCTCGTCGGCGGAGGCCTGCATCTTCTTCAGCGCCTCCATCGGGTCACCCCAGTTGGTCACGAAGTCGCCCATCACCTCGGCCTCGGTGGTGTAGATGGCATTCGGGACCATCTCCAGGAAGCGAGGCTGCAGTTCGACATCGGGGGAGTTCGCGGCTGCGACCAGGGCTGCCAGCTCGGGATCCTTCACCGGCACGTTCGGGTTGAAGGAGACGTCGCCGCGAGAGTCCGACCACACCGTCTGGGCGTCGTCGGTGAACCACCAGCCGCTGTAGGCCAGCGCGGCCTGCTCGTGCTCCGCGCCCGCGCCGACGCAGAGCGGACCGGTCTCCAGCACCATCTGGTTCTTGACCTGCGGGTTGACCGACGGGATCACGAAGATGCCGTAGTCCTCACCGGAGACCTGGTCGATGCTGGTGAGCTGACCGGTGAAGAAGGTGCCGAAGTTGGCCATGGCCACCTGACCGGTGGAGAGCAGGGTCTGTGGGTCGGTCTGGACGCCCGGATCGATGAAGAACCCCTTGCTGCCCATCTCCTTCCACAGCTCCATCGCCTGCACCACGGCGGGATCCAGGAACGAGGACTCACCGGTGCCGAGGCCACGGTAGACCGCCGGATCGATGCCCAGCACCAGCGTCTGGAACCACACGAACTCGAAGATGAAGTTCATCTGGTGGAACGGGGTGACTCCCGCGTCAACCAGCTTCTGGGAGGCTGCCATCAGCTCGTCCCAGGTGGTCGGCACCGCGATGCCGTTGTCGGCGAAGACGTGCTTGTTGTAGTACATCGCCCAGTAGGCCACGTTCAGCGGGACGCAGTACTGCTTGCCGTCGTAGGTGTAGTTGTCGATCAGCCCGTCGGGCACCAGCCCCTTCGCGGCGGCGTCGGCCCACAGCGGAGTCGTCTCGGCGATCAGGCCCTGATCGACCAACTGCTTCAGCTGGTCGCCGGTGTGCCAGGTGAAGAGATCCGGCACCTTCTTGGTCTGGAAGGCCTGCTTGATGAAGGCGTCGTAGGCGGTCGGGTCTGAGTAGCCGCTGAAGCTCAGCGTGATACCGGTCGACTCCGAGGCGGCGTTCATCTGGTCGAAGCTCGGCTCCCAGGCCGCCTTGTCGGTGAAGAAGTTGAGGGTGGTCGGTTCGGTGACCGCGGGCGGCGTCGACGAACCCGTTCCTGGGTCGGCGGACTGGGTCGGCGCCGGTGCCGAGGTGCATGCGCTCAGAACCAGCGCCGCGCCTGCGAGCGCGATCGCTATCGGACGAAAGTGGCCAGCCATGGATTTTCCTTTTCGATCGGTGGTGATGGTTAACGAGCGACCTTGAGCGCTACATCGATGAAACGCGGCCGGTAGATGGAGACGTCGTCGTAGACGTCGCCAACGTTGTCGAAGGAGTTGACGTTGTAGGTCACCAGCAACCGGCTGTTGCTGCTGAGTTGAGGGTGCACATGGGCGTTGTAGGCGAACACATCGGGATCGCCGTAGGAGCCGAGCGGGCCGACCTCGGCCATCTCGAACAGGGTGACGGGATTGACGAACGGCCCGGTCGGGCTGCAGGAGACGTAGCCGAGCACCTTGGACGAGAACAACTCGTTGGTGTCCTGAGTGACCAGCAGGTAGCCGTCGCGGAACGGGGTGACGGAGTACTCGTTTCCTACTCCCGCCATCACCTGGACCGAGTCGGCCTCGCGGGCGGACCAGCCCGAGCCCGTCCAGAACCGCCACTTCTTGACCTGGGTGAGGTCCTTGCCCTTCACCCGGGCGACGTGCATGTACTTGGCCAGGCCGAGATCCTCGACGCCGTAGATGTAGGTGTAGCCGTGGTCGTACTGGTACCAGGAAGCCCACTGGACCCCGTGGTCGGACGGTGCCGGCGTCAGCTTGGTCAGCTTCCAGGTGCGGGTGTCCACCGAGGCGATGGAGGTCGAGTCCCAGCCGAAGTCCCACATCCCGTACGGCGGGAACTTGCTGAAGTTGAGCGCTCCCAGGTAGAGCGTCCGGCCGTTGGACGACAGCGCGCCGGCGCCGAGCCAGTACCAGGAGGTGTCCGACTTGGGCGGGATGATCGCGGCCGGGTGCTTGGCCGTCCCGCCGGTGATGGTGTCCACCAGGCGCGAGCCGCGCTGCAGGACGATCGAGTTGTTGATGAAGGTGGTGTCGGCCGGCCGGGAACCGTCCGGATTGACCTTGCCGTAGAAGGTGTCGGAGAACAGCCAGGCCGTGGTGCCGTTCTTCAGCCGCACCGAGTAGGTGGAGTCGGCGCCGCTCCATTTCCCGCTGGTGTTGCCGTACTTGGCGAACTGCTTGGTCAGTTTGGTGTTGGTCGAGGCCTTGGGCACCAGGGTGGCGTCGGCCAGCGAGCACGAGCGGGCGGGGGCCTTGTGGCCGCCGCCATGCGCGACCGCCGTCGGCGGCGCGCTCAGGGACAGGGAGGTGAGGAGGATGGTCACCGCCGCGAGGGCGAGCGTTCGCTTCTTCATTGGACACTCCATCGTGCTGTCGGGGTGAGCGGCACGCTAGCACGGCTTGGGAACGATAACAAGACTTCGGCCTGGTACGGGCTTACGTCGACGGCGCGAACCGCTACCGTTGGGCTGTGATGGAAACGCCCGCCCGGCGGCCCACGCTGCGCGATGTCGCGCGGCGGGCCGGGGTCTCGACCATGACTGTCTCGCGCGTGCTCAACGGCGGCGAGAACGTCCGGCCGGCACTGCGCCGGAAGGTGGAATCGGCGGCCGCTGAGCTCGACTACCGACGCAACGAGAACGCGCGGTCCATCCGGCCGGGGCAGCGCTCCAGGCTGGTCGGCGTGATCATCACCAACATCTCGAACCCCTACTACGCCTGGGTGATGAGCGGTATCGAAGGGGTCATCGGCCGGAGCGGACGGCGCATCCTGGTCGGCATCTCCCACTCCGACGTCGAGCTGGAGAAGGAGCTCGTGCGCGACATGATCGGCCGCCAGATCGAAGGCCTGATCGTCGTGCCGTCCGACAGCGGGGGAGCGCATCTCTCGCCCGCGCGGCTGGGCATCCCGGTGGCCATCGCCTCCCGTCCGCTCGCCGGAATCGAGGCGGACACCGTGATGGTGGACGATGTCGGCGGGGCTTTCGAAGGCATCAAGCACGTGCTGGACGCGGGCCGCCGCCGGGTGGCCTTCGTGGGTGCCGGGGAGTCGGTCTCGACCTCCGTGCGCCGGCTGGCCGGCTACCGGCTCGCGCACGAACGGGCCGGGGTTCCGGTGTTCGACGAGTTGATCCGCCGGGACGCGAACGACGTCGCCAGCGCCGAGACGGCCGTGCGGCAACTGCTCGCGCTGCCCGAGCCACCCGACGCGTACTTCACCGCCACCAACCGGATAGCGGTGGGCGCGCTGCGCGCGCTGCAACCGGTGGCGGGTGAGGATCCGCCCCCGCTGGTGAGCTTCGACGACTTCGACCTGGCCGGCCTGATGTCCTATCCGCTGGTGATCGTCGATCACGACGCGCCCGCGCTGGGCCGCACGGCCGCCCAGATGCTGCTGCGGCGGATGGACGATCCGGAACCCGGCCCCTACGTGCAGGTCACCCTGCCGTCGGCCGTGAAGCGGGTCACTCTGAAGGGCTGACGAGACGGCGAATAGCTGTTATCGTTACCAATCACGTGCTCTTGCAGAGAGGATGAGCGGTGTCCGTACCGGTTCCCTATCAGGACTCCACCTACGACAAGCGGCCATCGATCCCGGTCGCCGGGCGCCACGCGGGATTCCGCGGAGAGCCGGCCTGGGAACGGCTGGCGGCGGCGATCGCCGGCAGCCGCGTGACGGTGATCGACTGCTACCCGGGGGTCGACGTCACCGCGGTCATCGACCGGGTGCGGCTCGGCAGCCCGCAGGCGAGGGTGCTCGACATCGAGGACGAGGCCGCGCTGCCGATCGCGCAGATCGACGCGATGATCGCCGGCAATCTCACCGACGACCGGGTCTTCGGCGTGATGAGCCACCTCGAACTCGCGGACTTCTACGATGCCGCCGAGCTCGATCGCGTCGCCGCGCAGGTCGAGGCGGCCGACGGCCCGGTGGTGCTCGTCGGCTGGGGCGCGGCGCTGGTGCCGGTGCCGGCGGATCTGGTGGTGCTGGCCGACCTGCCGCGCTGGGAGATCCAGCAGCGGCAGCGGGCCGGGATGCCCAACTGGCGCTGCGCGAACGGCGACGAGGATGTGCTGCGCAAGTACAAGCGCGGGTTCTTCGTCGAATGGCGGATCGCCGATCGGCACAAGCGGCCGCTGTTGCGGCGGATCGACCTGCTGCTCGACACCACTGCCTCGATCGACGAGGCGGTGCTCGTCCCCGGCGAGGCGGTCCGCGCCGGGCTGCGACAGGCGACGACCCGTCCGTTCCGCGTGGTGCCCTTCTTCGACCCCGGGGTGTGGGGCGGGCAGTGGATGCGGCAGGTCTGCGGGCTTGATGCGGACACGCCTAACTTCGCCTGGTGCTTCGACTGCGTGCCCGAGGAGAACTCGCTGCTGCTCGACATCGGCGAGGTGAGCGTCGAGATCCCGGCGATCAACCTGGTGCACGCCCACCCCGAGGAGTTGCTGGGAGCCCGCACCCATGCCCGCTTCGGCCCCGAGTTCCCGATCCGCTTCGACTTCCTCGACACGATGAACGGCGGGAACCTCTCCCTCCAGGTGCACCCGCTGACCGGCTACATCCAGGATCAGTTCGGCATGCACTACACCCAGGACGAGTCCTACTACCTGCTCGACGCGACCGACGACGCGGTGGTGTACCTCGGGCTGCGCACCGGGACGGATCCCGACCAGATGATGGCCGAGCTGCGCGACGCCCAGGGTGGCCAGGTGCAGTTCGAGGCCGACCGCTACGTCAACACCTTCCCGGCGCGCAAGCACGACCACTTCCTGATTCCGGCCGGCACCGTGCACTGCAGCGGATCGAACGCCATGGTGCTGGAGATCTCGGCGACGCCCTTCATCTTCACCTTCAAGATGTGGGACTGGGGCCGCGTGGGCCTGGACGGCCTTCCCCGTCCGATCAACATCGACCACGCCGAGGCCAACATCCGGTGGGATCGCGACAGCGAGTGGACGGCCGCGAACCTGGTCGACCGGGTCGAGGAGGTCGCGCGCGGCGAGGGCTGGGTCGAGGAGCGCACCGGCCTGCACGAACTGGAGTTCATCGAGGTGCGCCGGCACTGGTTCACCGCGCCGGTGCCCCACGACACCGCCGGTACCGTGAACGTGCTGAACCTGGTGGAGGGCGCCGAGGCGATCGTCGAGAGCCCCTCGGGTGCCTTCGAGCCCTTCGTCGTCCACTACGCGGAGACCTTCATCGTGCCGGCGGCGGTCGGGCCGTACACGATCCGACCGTACGGACGCGCCGAGGGTCAGCGATGCGCCACCGTGAAGGCGTTCGTGCGGGGCACTCAGGTCTAGGAGGCGATGGCCCACTGGGCCGCGCCGAAGAGCGCGGCATCGTCGGGGTGTTCGGCCGGGACGACCTCCACCGGCGCCGCTGCCGCCGCGAAGCCCGCGCTGGTCAGCGGGCCGACGAGATCCCAGGCGCGCGCGATCGCGCCTCCGATCACGACGATGTCGGCGCCGAAGCTGCGCACCCAGGGCGCGATGGTCTCGGTCATCGCGGTCAGGCCCTCCTGCCAGACGCGGTGCGCGCTCTGGTCGCCCTCGCGCGCCAACCGGGCGATGTCGATCACGTCGACCTCCTGGCCGGTGGTGTCGCGGAACGCGCGGCGGAGCGCGCGCCGTGACATCCAGTCCTCCAGATCGCGGCCGCGATGGGTGAGCACGTACACGAACCCGTCGGGAGGTACCTGGTCGCCGGACTTCACCGGGTAGCCGTCCGCGATGAAGCTGGAGCCCACGCCGGTCCCCAGCGTCAGACAGACCGCCCGCCGGTGCCCGCGGGCAGCGCCGGCCGCCACCTCGCCGACCCCGAAGGCGTCGGCGTCGTTGAGGAACCGGATCGCTGGCGCTCCCAGGCCGGCCCGCAGCGCAGCGCCGACATCGGCACCGTTGAGTGCCTCGAACTTGGCGACCCCCTCGAACCGGCCGATTCCCGCGGCGTAGTCGAACGGCCCCGGGATGGCCACCCCCCACGCAGCGTCCGCGGGAGCCGCGATGCCGCGGCCGGCAGCGACGAAGGCGTCGAACAACTCCTCACGTCCGGCGACCAGCGGCAGGGGCACGTCCTGACGGGCGAGCACCCGTCCGGCGGCGAGGTCGATCAGCGCGGCGGTGACGTGCGACCCGCCGATCTCCAGCACCGGAATCGCGTTCATCGGGACTCCGTTCCCAGGGTGGGCAGCGCCGGTGCTGAACCGGGTGGGCAGCTGATCATGGCGACATGGTAGCGGGGGTTCCGGGCGCGATGGCCGGCCGGTTTCAGTGGACCTGCCGGCCGATGGCGAGGCAGGATGTGTCCGCCGGGCGTGCACGGCGCGGGCCCCGCCGAGTGGCGGCAACGGGCCCGGCGGCGGGTGCCCGGGAGAGGGATGGCAGGACGGTCGTGAGCAGCAACGCGGGAGTCGCCAACATCAATGGCGGCGTCATGAAGGAGAACAACCTCCGCCTCATCCTGGAGACGGTCCGTTCGCGTCAGCGGGTGTCGCGCAAGGAGCTTGCCGCGCTCACCGGGCTCACCGCGGCGACCGTCACCAACCTGGTCAAGAAGCTCCTGCGGGACGGCTTCCTGCTGGAGGGGGAGCGGGGCGAATCCCGCAGCGGACCGCGTCCGATCTTCCTTGAGCTCAATGCCGGCTGGGGCTATGTGGTCGGCGTGGAGCTGACCGCCACCGACATCATCTGCGTGCTCACCGACTTCCGGGCGCAGGTGCTCCACCGCCTCGACGTTCCCTTCGACATGGAAGCGGGCCGGGAGGCCGTGCTCGATCTGCTGGTGGCCACGGTGGTCGAGGCGATCGCCGGCTCGGGGGTGGAACGGGAGCGGATCCGGGGGATCGGAATCGTGTCCGCCGGTCCGTTCAGCCGGGCCAGGGGCGAGATGATCGCGCCGCCCAACTTCCCCGGCTGGCGCCGCACCCCGATCAAGCGGATCGTCGAGGAGCGAGTGGGCATCCCGGTCTGGTTCGACAAGGAGACCCAGGCCGCCGCCTTCGGCGAGTACTGGTTCGGGGAGGCCGCCGGTTCCCGGGTCCTCTTCGCCTGCAACGTCTTCCGGGTGGGGATCGGCGGCGGCATCCTGGTCGACGGCAAGGCCTATCGCGGTCATCGCGAGAACGCCGGGAACATCGGGCACACCAAGATCGCCCTGGACGGCGAACTCTGCACCTGCGGTGAGATCGGCTGCCTGGAGACCGTCGGGGACGGCCGGGCCGCGGTCCGTGCGGTGCGGGCCCGCTTCGCCGAGCGGCCGGACGAGTTCGAGGGCGTCTCCGATCCCGGCGAGATCGACTTCGGGTTCGTCGTCCGCGGTGCCGAGAGCGGCCATCCGGCCTGCCGGGAGGCGGTCGGGGACTGCGCGCAGTACGTGGGCATGGTGCTGGCGAACGTGATCCGCACCGTCGCTCCCGACACCGTCGTGCTGTGCGGGGAGTTTCCCGACGACTGCGAGTACTTCGTCAAGCAGTGCATTCGCAGCGCCTCCGCGCGCTTCGACCTGGCCCAGGAGGACGTCCGGATCTACCACTCGACGCTCGGGCCGCAGATCGCCGCGCTGGGCGGAGTCGCGATCGTCCTTGACAACCTCGGACCCTCCTCCGAAGATAGTTAAAGCAATGAAGCAACTGTCCGCGTGAGCCCGTCTCCGCGGAGGAGGTAGGTGTCCCATGCCCCTGTACGAGTACTACGAGAATGCCGCGAACTCCGTTCCGTTGACCTCGGACGACTTCGCCGGCGTGACTCAGGGAACCGACGCGGTGGTCACCGCGTTGGCCGCGCTGGCCAAGCCCGGCACCCGGCTCGGCCTCGACGGCTGGTACGGCGTGAACTGGCCGGCGCTGATCGACCGCATCGTCGCGGCGGCCGAGGTCGAGGTGGTGGCCATCGACGCCAGCGAGCTGTTCGTGTCCCCCGAGCAGATCGCCGCCTACCAGGCCACCTACGAGACCGACGATCCGTCCTTCGGCTGGGTGAACTCCGAAGGCGTGCTCGAAGACCTGCTGGACGCCGACCGCATCGCCGCCCTGCGGGATCGCCTGGCCGAGGCCAGGGGCGGAGGCGCCGCGGTGCTGGTGTACGGGCCGGCGGCCTGCATCGCCGCCCTCGAGGGTGAGTACGACACCCGCGTCTACGTCGACTTCACGATGCAGCCGATGCTGTGGCAGATGTGGGGCGGCGAGTTGGTCACCTTCGGCCGCAAGGAGGCCAACCCCGACTACTTCTGGAAGAAGTACTACTACAACGACTTCTACCTGCTCTACCGGCAGAAGAAGGTCGCCTTCGCCGCGATGGACTACTACGTCAGCGCGGTGCGCGACGACGCCCTGGTGATGCTGGGCCGCGAGGTCTACGACAAGGTGATCGACGAGCTGGTGCTGCGTCCCATCAAGCAGGTGAAGATCCTGCAGCCGGGCCCGTGGGGCGCCTACCGCTACCGCGACCTGTGGGAGGTCGACGGCCTGGAGTGCAACGCCTGGAACGAGCTGGCCGGCATCGAGCTGAGCATCATGGTCGAGCTCGGCGAGGGCGGCGCGCCGCTGTTCATGCCCACCCAGAACATCATGCAGCGCCCCGAGCAGCTGGTGGGCAAGCACGTGATGACGGAGTACCCCGACCTGTTCCCGCTGCAGGTCTGGCTCGACGACGGGTACTTCCCCAAGCCGGTGTCCTTCGAGCGCTCCAGCATGCCGATCCACGACCATCCCTCGACCGACTACGTCCGCGAGCACTTCAACGAGCCGCTTGGTCGCTACGAGACCTACTACATCGTCGAGTCCTACGCCGGCTCCAGCACCTGGATGGGGTACCACGAGGACGCGGACCTGGAGGAGTGGGAGCGTCTCTGCGTGGAGTCGCAGAACCGGGTGGAGATCCCGAACTGGCAGGACTACGTGGTGCGGTGGGACACCAATGTCGGCGACCTGTTCCTGATCCCGCCGGGCACCACCCACGGCCACGGCGGTAACCAGATGATCCTGGAGATGGACACCGGGCCGAGCGTCGCGGGCACCGAGTACTCGTTCTTCACCTACGACTTCGCCCGGCCGACCTGGGACGACCAGACGAAGACCATGACGGCGCCGCCGATGAAGATGCACACCGCGCACTCCTTCGACAACCACAAGTGGATCCGGAAGAGCCGGGTGGAGTCGCACCACCGGGCGCGCCCGATCGCGATCGACGGCGACGGCAAGTTCCGCAAGGATCAGTACACCTCGCTGCCCGAGATGCCGTTCCACATCGAGCGCGTCTTCATGGAGAAGCGTGCCGTGAACGACACCGAGGGCAAGTACATGCACATTGCCACCCTCACCGAGGGTTCGCGGGTGACGGTGCGCTCGCTCGCCCACCCGGAGCGGGAGACCACGATCGACCGGCTGCAGGCCTGCACCATCCCGGCCGGGATGGGCGAGTACGAGTTCATCAACCTCGACGGCTCGCACGCGATGGTCGTGATCCTGCGGCTCAAGCAGGGCTGATCATGACGGTGCGTGTGGAGCGGGCGGGGGTGGCCGCCGAGATCCAGTTGGCCGGCTGCATGGTGAGCCCGCTGTTCGACCTGGACGGCGAGACCGTCCGTCCGCTCTACACGGCACCGTGGCCGGACTTTCCCGACCCGCTGCTGTCGAAGCTCCGCGGGGATTTCCTGTGCGCGCCCTTCGGCATCGCCCCGGCCGCCCCCGATCGTCTCCCCACCCGATGGCAGGTGGGGGAGGAGACCACCGAGTCGGCGTCCTCCCACGCCCACGGCTACCCGGCGAACGCCGAGTGGCAGCTGTCGCGGGCCGGTGACGGCCAGGCCGAGTTCGTCCTGGAACTGCCCGAGGCCGAGCCGATCGCGCGGGCCAGCCGGCGGGTGATCTGCGAGCCCGGCAGGGTGGTGATCGACGACCAGCTGATCCCCCGGCGGGACACCCGGCTGCCGCTGGGGCTGCACCCGATGGTGCGGCTGCCCGAGGTCGAGGGCGGCGCTGTCGTCCTGCCACCTGGGTGCCGCAGCCTGGCGACCTATCCGGTGCCGGTGGATGCCAGTTCGATCCTGGCGCAGGACGTGACCTTCGACGACCTTCGCCGTGCCCCGCTGCGGGCGGGCGGCAGCATCGATCTGAGTCGCCTGCCGCTGGCCCTCGACACCGAGGAACTGGTGCAGCTGTGCGACGTGACGACCCCGTCCGTGGCGGTGGAGAACCGCGCCGAGGGCTACCGGCTCACCATCGCCTGGGATGCGGCGCTGCGGCACTGCCTGCTGTGGATCAGCAATCGCGGCCGGAACTTCGAGCCGTGGAACGGCCGCAACCTCTGCCTCGGGGTGGAGCCGGTGACCTCGGCCTTCGATCTGGGCGCCGTGATCTCAGCCGGAGCGAACCCGATGGCGATCGACGGCCTGGCGACCGCGGTCGAACTCACCGCGGGCGAGCCGTACCGGCTGAGCCACAGCTTCAGCCTGGCAAGCCTGCGATAGGCGCGACCCCGGCGGGGTGGTTCGGGGCGTCCAGCCAGCCCGGGTACTCCGAGCCGCGCAGCACCAGCTGGGTCGGTAGCAGGACGGTCTGGTAGGGGTCGTGGTGGCCGGTCAGCCGGCGCAGCAGCATCCGCGCGGCATCGCGACCCATCCGGTCGATGTCCTGGCTGACCGTCGAGAGGCCCGGCCCGATCAGGTGGGCGACCTCGAAGTCGTCGAAGCCGATCAGTGGAACGCTGCCGCCCCGGGCGCGGAAGGCCTGCAACGCGCCGATCGCGGCGCGGTTGTTGGCCGCGAAGATCGAATCCGCCTCACCGCTGTCGAGCAGCTCCAGCACCTTCTCCTCGGCGTCCTGCCGGGAGTGGGCGTCGATCGCGAGCGGCTGCGAATCGGCCGACAGGCCGACCTCCTCCAGCGCCGCGCAGTAGCCGCGGTAGCGCTCCCGGATGGTGTAGATCTGCAGCGAGTCGCCGAGGAAGGCGATCGATCTGGCGCCGGCGTGATAGAGCGCCCGGGTGGCCGCCGCGCTGCCGCCGGCATTGTCGGCCAGCACCACGTCGGCCTCGAAGTAGCCGGCCGGCCGGTCGAGGAAGACCAGCGGCGGGATCGGCGGGCGAACCTCCGACCAGGGCCTCCCGGGGCGTCGTGGCGGCACGATGATCAGGCCGTCGACCCGCTGTTCCATGAGCCGGTCGAGGATCTCGTCGTGGTGCTCGCCGCTCTCCTCCGAACTGGACACGATGAGCATGTAGCCCTCGGCGGAGACGACCTCTTCGATCGCTCGGGCCAGGGTGGAGTAGTAGGGGTTGGCCAGGTCGCTGATGATCAGGCCGAGCATCCGACTCGTCCAGCCGGGACGGATGCTGGCGGCGGCCAGGTTGCGACGGTAGCCGAGCACGCGGATCGCCCGATCGATGCGCGCGGTGAGCGCCGGATCGATGTTGGTCTCGCCGTTGACGAAGCGGGAGACGGTCTTGATGCTGACCTCGGCCAGCTTGGCGACGTCCTTCATCGTCGGGTTGGATGCCGCATCACCTCTCACGGGGACTGATCCTAGACGCCCGCGGGCGGTTGTGGGGGCTTTGATCAGATCACGCCTGAATAACGTTGTCTGGATGCGCTTGCCTCAGATTACAGCGAAGTGCTAGCTTGACGGAACAACGTTGTTTCAACGTCCGCCGCAGGGCGGCAGGAACTCGGTCGAAGGAGACCAAGGATGAAGATCGGCAAGTTCGTTCCACGTCTGGGAGTCGCTGCGCTTGCGTCGGCGGCACTGTTGCTGAGCGGGTGCGGTTCGCCCGCAGCGACCACACCGGCCGCGCCGGGGGGCACCGAGACGCCCGCCACGCAGGCCCCCGAGACCCCGGCAGCCAAGGCCCTCACCATCGGCCTGGTCATGCTCCAGGGCGATGAGTACTTCCGCAATATCGAGATGGGGCTGCAGGAGGCCGTTCAGGCCGACGGCGGCACCGTCATCGCTGCCAACTCCACCAACGACCCGGGCACGGAGGCCTCGGCCGTTCAGAACATGATCCAGCGCCAGATCGACGCGCTGCTCATCCAGCCGGTGAGCGGCGACGCCTCGGTGGCGACCATGAAGCTCGCGGTCGACGCCGGCATTCCGGTGATCTGCTACGGCAACTGCGGCGGACCCACCGTCGACCCGACTCTGGTGAAGGGCGCCGCTCAGTCCGACAACACCGATCTGGGTGCGGCGACCGGCCGCGCGGCAGCCGAGTACATCAAGGCGAACCTCGACGGCGCAGCCAAGATCGGCATCCTGAACTGCGACTCCGCGGCCGAGACCTGCAAGCTGCGCAAGGCCGGCTTCAAGGCAGCGCTCGAAGAGGCCGGCATCAAGGCCGACTACGTGGCCGACCAGGAGGGCTACCTGGCCGACAAGGCGACCCCGGTCGCGACCAACATGCTCTCGGCCAGCCCCGAGATCAACCTGCTGTGGGCAGCCAACGAGGGTGGCACCGTCGGTCTGGTGACCGCTGTCAAGGCCTCCGGCAACCGGGTCGCCGTCTTCGGCACCGACATCTCCGAGCAGATCGCCGGCTTCGTCCTCGCCGAGGACGACATCCTGCAGGCCACCACCGGTCAGGATCCGGTCGGCACCGTTCAGGCCGCCTACCAGATGGCCAAGAACGCCATCGCCGGCCAGGCGAACGATCCGATCGAGCAGCTGGTGCCCGGTGTGACCTACAGTCGCGCTGATACGGCGACTGTCGAGGCATACCTCGCGGGCCTCGGCGGCTAAGCAGAAAGCTGCGCCAGACCCGGCCCGGGGCGAGAGCCCTGGGCCGGGTCAGCGCTGGAGAACGGAGTCGATCACGTGGCAGACGACAGGCCCGTCGTGCTCGAATGCGTGGAGCTGAGCAAGACCTACGGCAATTTCCGCGCGCTGGATTCGGTCAGCCTGACGCTTCGCGCCGGCGAGGTCCGGGCGCTGCTGGGCAAGAACGGCGCGGGCAAGTCCACGCTGGTGAAGCTGATCTCGGGCACCGAACACCCCGATCGCGGACACGATCAGATCAAGCTCGACGGCCAGCCCGTCCACTGGGCGAACTCCGGCGAGGCCCGCAGCGGCGGGATCGCGGTCGTCCACCAGGAATTCAGCCTGATCCCCGAGTTGTCGGTCGCCGAGAACGTGATGGTGGGGCGGTGGCCCCGGCGTCGTGGGCTGGTGGATCACAAGGCGATCCTGAAGTCGGCCGCCCGGGCGATCGACGTCCTGGGTGAGCCGCTGCCGCTCACGATGCCGGTCGGCAGGCTGTCGACCGCGCACCAGCAGTTGGTGGAGATCGCCAAGGCCCTGCTGGACGAGCCGAAGGTGCTGATCCTCGACGAGCCGACCAGCGCGCTGAACTCCCGTGAGGTGGACGCGCTGCTGGCGCTGGTCCGCCGGCTCGCCCAGCGCGGCGTGGCGGTGATCTACGTGTCCCACCGGATGCGTGAGATCCCGCTGGTGGCGGATTCGATGACGATCCTTCGCGACGGCCGCGAGGTCGCCACCGTGGGGGTGCGTGAGGTCACCACCGACGAGGTCGCCAGCATGATCGCCGGCTCCTCGCGGGCCCAGGCCAAGGTCGGCGAGCCCCAGGATCTCTCCGGCGCCGAGGTGGCGCTGGCCGTGGAGAACCTGGTCATCGACGGCCTGCTGGAGGGCGTCAGCTTCGAGGTCCGCAAGGGCGAGGTGCTCGGCATCGCCGGCCTGCTCGGCTCCGGCCGTACCGAGTTGCTGAGCTCGATCTACGGCTCCCGGCACGACTGCGAGGGCGAGGTGCTGGTGGGCGGCCGTCCGGTCAAGGACCGGAGCCCGGCGAAGATGCTGCGGCTCGGCGTCGCGATGACCCCGGAGGATCGCAAGGACGCGGGCATCGTCCCGCTGCTGGGCGTCGGCGAGAACGTCATGCTGATGGCGCGCAGCCGCGGCCGGTCCCCCTGGATCAGGCGGAATCAGGAGCGCGACACGATCGCCGAGGTCATCGATCGGCTCAGCATCGCGACCGCGGGAGCTGGGCAGCCGATCGCGTCCCTCTCCGGGGGCAATCAGCAGAAGGGCGTGATCGGGCGCTGCCTGGCGGCCGAGATGTCCGTTCTGTTGCTGGACGAGCCGACCCGGGGAATCGACGTCGGCGCCAAAGCACAGTTGTACCGACTCATCCGCGAGCTCGCGCAGCGGGGAATCTCTTCGGTCTTCGTCTCGTCCGAGCTGGATGAACTGGCCCAGGTCTGCGACCGGGTGCTCGTCCTGCGCGACGGCAGGGTGCGCGAGACCGTCAGTGGGGCGGAGGCGACCGGCGACCGGCTGCTCGCGCTCGCCATGAAAACAGATCACGAGGAGCTCGTATGACCAGTCAAACCCCTGTGGCAGAGTCGCCCGACACCGCCGCGCCGGCAGCCAAGCAGTCACCGCTGCGCCGCGCGCTGGCCTGGGAGGGCACCGGGCTGCTCGCCGTCCTGATCGCGGTCTTCATCATCCTGAGCCTGATCGCGCCGAACTTCCTGACCGCGGCGAACATGCTGAACATCCTGCAGCAGGCCGCCTTCTTCGGCATCGTCGCGTTCGCGATGACGCTGGTCATCGTCTCGGGTGAGATCGACGTCTCGGTGGGCTCGCAGGCCGCCCTCACGTCGTCGGTGGTGGCCTACATGGTGGTCACCATGGGCCTACCGATGTGGCTGGCCGCCCTGCTCGCGATCGTCATCGCGGTCGCGCTGGGCGCCGGGATCGGCTGGATTCGCGACGCCCTGAACGTGCCGACCTTCATCGGCACCCTGGCGCTCTACCTCGCGCTGCGCGGGGTGGCCCACCTGGTCACCAACACCTTCCCGATCCCGGTCGACGCGAGCGAGTTCTTCTACTGGGGCTCGGGACGCGTGTTCGGCGTGATCCCGGTGCCGGCGGTGTACTTCTTCCTCACCTTCGTGGTGGTCGCGGTGATCGCCCGGTTCACGGTCTTCGGCCGTTCGGTCTACGCGGTCGGCGGCAACCCGAAGGCGGCGGCGCTGTCGGGTATCAGCGTCCGCCGGGTGCGCATCCTGGTGATGAGCGGCACCGCCTTCACCGCGGCGATCACCGGCCTGATGCACACCGCGCAGCTCGCGTCGGGCAACAGCACCATTGCTGTCGGCCTGGAGTTCGACGCCATCGCCGCCGCCGTGATCGGCGGAACCGCGATGGCCGGTGGCCGGGGCACGATCATCGGCACCCTGATCGGTGTGCTGTTCGTGGCCATCCTGCTGAACGGCATGGTCATGCTCGGCCTCAACCCCTACGTGCAGCAGGTGGTTCGCGGCGGTCTGGTTCTCTTCGCCGTGCTGATCAACGTGGCACGGACCCGAACCGCATAGCGGGGTCGGCCCCTACACTCCTGACACTTCTGCAACGGCGCATCACCTTCTGAGAGGACCCCGGGAATGCCTGCCGCATTGTTCGACCAGACTCGCAATCACTTCGAGAGCGCAGCGCACCGGGCCTGGCTCGCCCGGCATCGCGAGTCGCTGCTGGACTTCTACCAGCCGTCGGTCTGCCTGCCCAGCGGCGGCTACGCCTGGCTGGCCAACGACGGCTCGCCGCTGCCGGCCAAGGGCGCCCAGCTCTGGATCGGGTCGCGGATGATCCACGTGTTCTCGCTGGCGGCCATGCTCGGACGTCCGGGCGCGGCAGAGGTGGTCGAGCACGGTCTGGACTTCTACGTCGACGGCGCCGGTCGCGACCACGAGTACGGCGGCTGGTACCCGACGGTGGGCGGCGACGCACCCGGTGATCGCAAGGAGCTCTACGGGATAGCCCAGATGCTGCTGGCGGGAAGCTCGGCGACGACGGCCGGGTTCAGCCGCGGCCCCGCCCTGATGGCCGAGGCGCTGGAGGTGATCGACCGGCACTTCTGGCTGGAGGAGTGGGGACGCTGTGCCGAGGCCTACGACCGGACGTTCACCGAGCTGGATCCCTACCGGGGCCAGAACGCGAACATGCACCTGGCGGAGGCCTATCTGGCCGCCCATCAGGTGACCGCTGATCCCGAGCACCTGTCGCGGGCCAAGCGGATCGCCTTCCACATCGCCGGCCGGGCCGCGCAGCGCGACGTCGCCGGTTCGTGGCGGCTGCCGGAGCACTTCGACGCCTCCTGGGAGCCGATCCTGGACTACAACGCCGACGACCCGCGGCACCCCTTCCGTCCGTTCGGGTCGCAGATCGGCCACTGGCTGGAGTGGGCGAAACTGCTGGAGCAGATCGCCGCCCAGGGCGTCGACGAGCCGTGGCTGGGGCAGGCCGCCGAGGCGCTGTTCGCCGCCTCGGTGGACGAGGGCTGGATCGAGCCGGGCGGCTTCGTCTACACCGTCGACTGGGAGGGGCAGCCGGTCGTCGCGGAGCGCTTCTTCTGGGAGCCCCCGGAGGCGATAGGCGCGGCCCGGCTGCTGTGGCTGCGCACCCAGGATCAGCGGTACCTCGACTGGTACCGCCGGCTGTGGGAGTACTGCGACCGGTACTTCGTCGACCATGCCCAGGGCAGCTGGTACCCCGAACTCGACAGCCAGAGCCGCCCGGTGACCTACACCTGGGAGGGCAAGCCCGATCTCTACCACGTCTACCAGGGGACGCTGTACGCGCTGGTTCCCGCCGACCTGGGCCTGGCGACCTGGGCGCGCGACGCGGGGAGCACGGGGGCGTCGTGAGCGGGATCGCGGTCGTCGGCAATATGATCCTCGACTACTACAAGGTGGTCGACTCCTACCCGTCGCCCTCGGCCCTGACCACGGTGCGGAGCATGAGCTCGGCGCCCGGCGGTCTGCTGTGCAACTGCGCCGCGGGTCTGGCCCGGCTGGATCCCGGCCTGCGGATCCCGGTCGTGGGGCAGGTGGGCGACGATCCCGCCGGGGACCAGCTGCTGGCCGGGCTCAACGCCCACCCCGGGATCGACACCACCCAGGTTCACCGCGGCGGCCAGACCTCCTTCACCGACGTGATGGAGGACTCCTCCACCAAGACCCGCACCTTCTTCCAGTTCCGTGGCGCGAATGCCGAGGTGGACGTCGATCACGTCGACTTCGAGCGCCTGGACGCCGACCTGTTGCATGCCGGCTACATCCTGCTGATGGACGCGCTGGACGGCCCCGATCCCGAGTTCGGCACCCGGATGGCACGGCTGCTGGCGACCGCGCAGGCCCGCGGCATCCGCACCTCGGTCGACGTCGTCAGCGAGCACTCCGACCGGTTCTCCCGGCTGGTGCCGCCGGCGCTGCGCTACACCGACTACTGCATCCTGAACGAGCTGGAGGCCGCGCGCACGACGGGCGTCCCGATCGACGAGGTGGTCACCGAGGCCGGTGCCCGCCGGACGGCCGAGGCGTTGCTCGGCTTCGGGGTGTCGACCTGGGTGGTCATCCACTGGCCGGGCGGCGCGGTCGGCCTGAGCCGGGAGCGGGAATGGGTTGCGCGGCCGTCCGTCGCCCTGCGACCCGAACAGATCGTCACGACGACCGGCGCCGGCGATGCCTTCGCCTCCGGTGTGATCCACGCCGCCTGGTCCGGCAGGTCGCTGGCCGAGGCGGTGGAGACCGGCATCGGCTCGGCCGCCTGCTCGCTGCTGGCCGGCAACTCCACCGACGGCATCCGCCAGCACGACGAGGTGCTCCGGTTCTATCGCGAATCCGCCCATCGCGGGCTGTGGGAGGGCTGATGCCCGGTCGGCTCGCAGGGACCGCCGTCGTCTTCGGCGCCGGCAACGTCGGACGTGGCCTGCTCGGGCAGGTGTTCTCCCAGGCCGGGCTGGAGGTGGTATTCGCCGACATCGATGACACGGTGGTCGGCGCCCTGGAGAGCGAGCGCTCCTACCTGCACCTCACGGTGGACAACGACTCCCGGATCGAGCAGGTGATCGCGCCGGTCCGCGCGATCCGCGCCGACGACCCGGCGGTCGTCCGCGAGGCGCTGGCCACCGCGACGCTGGCGGCCACCTGCGTCGGGGTGCGCGCGCTCCCGGCGGTCTGCCGGGCGATCGCGCCCGCGCTGCTGGCCAGGATCGAATCCGGCGCGCCACCGCTGAATCTGCTGCTGGCCGAGAACCTGCACGAGGCGCCGGCCAGGGTACGCGCGATGCTCGAAGCGGCCGAGCCGACCCTGAGCGCGCACTTCGACGCCGGGGAGGCGGGACTGATCGCCACCTCGATCGGACGGATGATCCCCGCCCCGCGACCGGAGGTCAGCCGGCTGGGCGCCGCGGCGATCGAGGTGGAGCCGTACTGCTTCCTGCCCATCGACGCCCAGGCGCTGCGCGGCGACTTCCCGGCGATACCCCGGGTGGTCGCGGACGCGTCCGTCCCGTTCGACTACTACGCCGATCGCAAGCTGTTCGTGCACAACATGGGCCATGCCATGTGCGCCTATCTCGGCCGGCTGTGCGGCGACGAGCAGATCTGGCAGTCGATCGGACGGCCACAGGTGCGCCTGCTGGTGCGGAATGCCATGGTCGAGAGCGCCTGCGCGGTCGCGGCCGCCTACGGTCAGCCGATCGGCCCGCTACTCGACCATGTCGACGACCTGCTCTACCGGTTCGGCAACCAGGCGCTCGGCGACACCGTCGAACGGGTGGGACGGGATCCCCGGCGCAAGCTCGCAGCCGGCGACCGGATGCTGGGCGCCCACGGGTTGTGCCTGGCCCAGGGGATCGATCCGCGTCACGTCCGGCTCGCGCTGGCAGCGGGGCTGACCCAGCTGATCAACGAGGAGAGCCTCGGCCCGGATGCGGCGGACGCGTTCCTCACCGAGCAGGGGATGGCCGACCCGGTGGAGCGGGCACTGGTGGCCGAGTACTGCGCCGCGCTGCGCGACGGGCTCGACCCCCTGATCACCTTGCTGGATCGGGGATTCGCCGGAGCGAACATCCCCTGATCAGCCGGCGGCCGGGCAGATGCATGCCGGGCTGGGGATCGCGGCGGCGCCGCGGGTGTTCCCGCGCCGGTCGAGGCAGACGACCTCGCCGCTGTGCTGCAGCGCGACCACCAGCCACTCGCCGAGCATCGCGTGATGCCGAGGCCAGGCGCCGGGCAGCTGGAAGTCCCGCAGCCGCCGCGGCAGGCCGTCGGGGCCGAGCGCGAACAGGCAGAGGCGATCGTCGCCCCGCGAGGCGGCAGCCAGCAGCCGGCCGCTGTGGCTCAGGTGTGAGGGATCGCCGGCCGCGTCGGGGTTCAGCGGGATCGCTGCGACCGGCCTGGCCAGGGTGGTGGCTTCGTCCCAGGCCAGGCTGTGCAGCCGGCCGTCCAGCTCACCGAGGACGTGTAGCAGCGAGCCCGCGAACACCGCGTGCCGGGGGCCGGAACCCGGCGGCAGGGTCGCCGCGACCCCCTCGTAGGCCAGCGATCGCGATGCCGGCTCGAGCCGGAGCCGATGGAGGGAGTCGGTCCCGAGATCGCAGGCCAGCAGGTGGGAGCGAGCGGGGGTCGGCAGCAGGTAGTGGGCGTGCGCGGCCTCCTGGCGATCCGCGCGGGGGCCGGATCCGCCGAACGCGATCACCTGCGCCGGCTGGTCCGCCTGCGGGAGCCCGGCGGAATCGACCCGGATCAGGCTGACCGAGCCCGAGCTGTAGTTGGCGACCACGGCGGAGCGGAGTTCCGGGCTGAACACCAGATGACAGGGATGGGCGCCGGCGGTGCGGGCCGTCCCGGCGATCTCAAGCCCGTCGCCCGTGCTGCGCAGCACGGTCAGCCGGCCGTCGACCTCCTCGTTGACCGCGTAGAGCAGGGCGCCGGAGGCGACGATGAACGAAGGCGCAGCGGTGACGACGACCTGACGGGCCCCGGCCAGCGCCCCGGTGTCCAGATCGAGTTCGAGCGACCAGATCCCCTCACCCATCCCGGTGGGCGTGCCCTGACCCGCTTCCGGGTAGGTGCCGATCCACAGCCGCTGCCGCATCGATCAGCCTCGTCCGTAGACGGCCTGCTGCAGCCCGCAGATGTAGCCCAGCGCGAACAGCCGGCCGAGCACCTGGTAGCCCGGCCGCCGGTTCGGCTCGCCGTGCAGGGTTGGCACATGGTCGGCCCGCAACGGTCCCGTGAAGCCGATCTCCCGATAGGCCGCGAGGCAGGCGGCCATGTCGCTCTGCCCGTCGTCGTGGAAGGTTTCGACGAAGTCGTCGGCGGTGCCGCGGACGTCGCGGAAGTGGACGAACGCGATCGAGTCGGCGAACTCGTGGATGGCGGCGGGGAGGTCGTCGGTCATCAGGGCGAAGTTGCCCTGGCAGAAGGTGATCGCATTGGCTCGCGACGGCGAGATCCGGGTGAGGCGCCGGTAGGCATCGCAGGAGCTCATGATCCGGGGAATGCCGCGTACCACCGGCAGCGGGGGATCGTCGGGGTGCAGGCCCAGCCGCACCCCGGCCGCCTCGGCCTCGGGCAGCACCGCGGCGAGGAAGTAGTTCAGCGCGTCCCACAGTTGTTCCGCGGTCAGGTCCTCCGCGCCGTCGATCCGGTCGAGCGAGGCGGCCTGCTGCAGGCTGAAGCCGGTGACCAGCGCACCGCCCCGGCTCGGGATCTCGACCGAGGTCCGGGCCCAGCTGGAGAGCGCCATCCAGTTGTAGCAGAGCACCGGGATCCCGAGCTCGCCCATCGCGTGGAGCTGGGCGATGATCCGTTCGATCTCCTGGTCGCGACCGGGCAGGCCCAGCCGGGTGGCGTCCATCGGCGCGGTGTCCTCGATGGCGGCCAGCGTGAACCCGTGTTCGGCGAAGATCCGCTGGTCCTCGGCTATCGCGTCCAGGCTCCACGGCTCGGCCGGCGAGCCGCCGAGATCGACCTGCCGGCCGGCCCCCAGCGCGGCGTACATGCGCTGCTCCTGCTCGGCCCCGCGCAGGAAGGACACCACGGAGGTCACCCCGGCCTGCCGCAGCAGCGGCCACCATTCCTCGGGGCGGGGGGAGAGGATGTCGGCGAGCTGGAACCCGTCCGGTTCCGCGGCCATCACAGCACCCCGTACTCGGCGAAGGCAGCCGTACTCGACATGCCGGCCTCGATCGCCTTGCGGACGACGTTCTCGGTGGTCGCCTTCACCAGCGACCGCTCGATCACCTCGGCCTCGACCTCCTGCGGGATGACCAGCACACCGTCCACGTCCCCGACGATCAGGTCGCCGGGGGTGACCGAGACGCCGCCGATCTCAACCGGCACCCGGTAGTCGAGCACCGAGGTGCGCATGCCGGCGTCCTGGGCGTAGCAGCCGCGGCTGAACACCGGCCAATCCTGCTCCAGCACAGCGGGGGTGTCCCGGTGGTAGCCGTCGATCACGGCGCCCCGGGCACCGCGGACGATCGCGGTCGCGGTGAGAAGCTCCCCCCAGGCCGCGCACTCGGTGCGGCCACCGCGGGCCAGGTAGATCTCACCGGGCAGCAGCGAATCCAGTGCCTCGGTGAGCCGGCCGAACGGCCGTTCCTGCGGGCCGAAGGTGTCCGCGATGAGCACCGGCATCGCCCGGCCGACCAGCTTCATCGAATCGGTCAGCGGCCGGATGCCGGGCGGCAGGAACTGGTGGTACCTGCCGAGTGCGTCCAGCGCATCGCCGAGCACGGGAGTCGAGAGCCTGCTCCTGATGGTGTCGAACGTGGCTGCGTCATTCATGGTCGCCCCTGTCTGCCGGGATCCACGGCGGCTTTGTCGCGGTACCTATCAACTTATATTACAAGTGGAGGGGCCTCGCAAACCATCAGTCCGCGGAGCGGTAGCGCACCAGGTGATGGGAGTACGCGCCGTCCACGGTCAGGATCGCGCCGCTGACGTACTCGCTGGCGTCGCTGGCGAGGAAGACGGCCGGGCCGGCTATGTCGTCAACGTGGCCGAGCCGGCCCATCGGGATCCACTGCGCGAACTGGTCGCGTCCGATCCGGTCGAGCAGATCGCGGTTCATGTCGGTGGCGATTGCCCCGGGCGCGATCGCGTTGACGCGGACGCCCGCCGCTCCGAGTTCGACCGCGAGGGTGCGGGTGAACATCTCCAGGCCGGCCTTGGCGGCGCAGTACGCCGCGTTGGCGAAGGCGGGTACCGAGCCGTGGATGGACGAGACGTTGATGATCGACGCGTGGCTACTGGCCTTGAGCGTCGGCACGAGCAGATGGGTCAGCAGGATGGGGGCCTCCAGGTTCACCCGCAACTGCCGGCTCAGGGCAGCCGGAGCCAGGTGCTCGACGGTGGCGTTGATCTCCATCCCGGCGTTGTTCACCAGGATGTCCAGCCCGCGCCGGGCGACCGTCCCGGCCAGTCCGGTCACGGCGTCCAGATCGAAGAAGTCCGCGGTGAGGTAGTCGAAGCCGTGCTCGGCGGCGAAGGCGCGGCCGGCCTCGTCGCCACGGCCGTGCACCACCACCTGCGCTCCCTGCTCGGCGAAGGCCAGGGCAATCGCGGCACCGATGCCACGGCAGCCACCGGTGATGAGCGCCCGCCGGCCGGTGAGATCGAAATCAGCTGTCATGGCGGACCCTTTCGAAGGCGATACCGTGCGGTATCTCATAAGATAACCATATGAGTGAGCTCCCTACGCCACAACGCCTGTCGTTGGTCGACCAGACCATCGAGGCCGTGCTGGCGCTGATCGTCGATCGAGGGCTGAAGGCCGATGACTTCCTGCCGTCGACGGCGGAGCTGGCCGAGACCCTCCAGGTGAGCCGTCCGGTGGTGCGCGAGGCGATCGCCGAACTGGCCGGTCAGGGCCTGTTGCGACGCCGGCAGGGAAGGGAGACCCTGATCGCCCTGCCCAGCGGTGCACAGTTCGAGAAGCTGTTGCGGCTCCGCTCGGCGCTGCGCGAGATGGATCTGGACGATCTGCAGGAGTACCGGGAGATCATCGAGGTGGCCGCTGCCCGGCTGGCGGCACTGAGATCCACCGCGGCCGATGTGGAAGCGCTGGCGGAGATCCACCGGGCGATGGTGGCCGCGGATCACGAGGACGAGCGGCACCGGGTGGACCAGCAGTTCCACACCGAGATCGCCCGGATCGCAGGCAACGAGATGCTGCGGCTGACGCTGGAGGGGATCACCCCCGTGATGCTCGACCTCCGGAAGCGGGCCTGGGCGGGGTGGGCCGCATCCGGCGGCGGCGTGGAGCCCGTGGTGGCGGCGCACGCGCAGGTGCTCGAGGCGATCCGGGAGCGGGACGCCGATGCCGCCGGCACGGCGATGGTGACGCACCTGGCGCAGGCCAGGCAGGGATTGGCGATGAGCGCGGCGGCAGATCACCGGCCGAACCGGCCGGCTGCCGCCGGTGGCTGAGGAAGGGGAGTTCGATGCGGGCTTTCGTGATTGACGGTCCACGCGAGGGTTCGGTGCAGGAGGTGCCCGAGCCGGTGCCGGGAGCCGGGCAGGTGGTGATCGCGGTCGATCGGGTGGGGGTCTGCGGCACCGATGCCGAGTTCTTCCGCGGTACCCAGCCCTACTTCGCGACCGGCGGCGCGCGCTACCCGTTGCGGATCGGCCATGAGTGGTGCGGCCGGGTGGTGCGGGCCGGCACCGGCGTCGATCCGGCCTGGCTGGGTGAACGGGTCACCGGGGACACCATGCTGGGCTGCCAGGAATGCGCGTTGTGCCGCTCGGGGCGGCAGCACGTGTGCGAGAACCGCAGCGAGGTCGGCGTCCTCAACGGCTGGCACGGGGCCCTCGCCGACGAACTGCTGATGCCGGTCACCGCGATCCATCGACTGCCCGCGTCGATGTCGGACGGGCTGGGTGCGCTCGTCGAGCCGGCCTCGCTCTCGCTTCGCTGCGTCGAGACCCTTGGCCTGGCTGCCGGAGAGCCGCTGCTGGTGTGGGGTGCGGGCGCGATCGGCCTGCTGGCAACGGCCTTCGCCGCCGCCGCGGGGGTCGAGGTGGATGTGGTGGGACGCAGCGCCGGGTCGCTGGAGCTGGCCCGGCAACTGGGCGCGGCCCGGGTGTTCGGCGCGGACGAGGGCGGCGGCCTGTCCCTGGTGGCGGGTGCCGCGGCGCCCTCGGTGCGTTACCGGGGCGCGATCGCTGCGTCGCCGGTAGCCGCAGCGCCGCGGTACTGCCTGGACCGGCTTCAGCCCGGCGGCCACCTGGTGATGGTCGGCATCTCGGGAGACCCCAGCCTGCTGGAGGCCAGGGACCTGATCACCCGCGACCTCACGATCTCGGCATTGTTGAGCGGGTCGCCGACCTTCGCTCGCGCCATCGACCGGCTCGCTTCAGGTGCCGTGGACGCCGAACCGCTGATCGGCGCCGTGATCGAACTGGACGACCTGGTGGCGGTGCTGGGCGGCGCGAACCCGCCGGAGGGGACGCGCCGCGGCAGCGGGCCGAAGATCCAGGTGGCCATGCGGTAGCGCCGCGGCGCCGGTGGTCAGGCGCGGGCGGCGTCCTCGGGAAGCCGGGTGATGCGCACGTGCCAGGCCTCGGGGCCCTCGACGAGGAACTCCCAGTCGATCGCGGCGCGCTCGGAGAGCTGCGCCAGCAGCGGCATCGGTGCGTGCGGGGCGATGATGATCAGCGACCAGCCCGCCGGGATGGCGTCGAAGGCGCCGAAGACCGAGGCATGCCGGATGGCGTGGGGGATCTGGCGGACGTCCAGCACGGGGGTCGAGTCGTCGTGCCCGCCGCAACTGCAGGTGTGGGTGCTGGACGGGGTGGCGACCTGGACGGGCTCTGGCACGGGTGACTCCTCTGCTGGGTGCTTGCGACGGGCCGCAAGCCTGAACCTTTGTTTTGCAGGAGCATACTCCGTTTTATTGGATCGGCGCTCGCAACTGGTGCTACCTTGCCTGCCATGGAGCAGGCACCGGTCACGGAGCCGTCGCCGGCGCTGCGGCGGGTGCTGGCCGTGCTGGCCGCTGCCCAACGGCCGCTGGCCGCTGCGGCGATCGCCGCGGAGCTGGGCCTGCATGTGACCACGGTGCGCTCCCACCTCGAGCAGCTGGAGGCGGCCGGGCTGGTCGCTCACGAAGTGACAGCCGAGGGCCGGCGCGGGCGGCCCGGCTTCCGCTACCGGGCGACGCACGCCGATCCCGGCCTCGCCCGGGACGAGCTGATCAGCGTGCTGGCCGCCGCGCTGGCGAATCCGGTCGCCGCGGATCCCGCGTTGGCCGCCGGGCGGCAGTGGGCGGAGCAGGTCACGATGGTGCCGACCGACGCCGCGAACGCCCTGACCGAGGCCTTCGAACGGCTCGGGTTCGAGCCGGAGCTGGATCGGGAGCAGATCCGGCTGCGGGCCTGCCCGTTCCGTCAGGCGGCGCGGGAGCATCCGGAGGTGGTCTGCCGGGTACATCTGGGCCTGGCCCAGCGGCTGGCCGAGCAGGCGGGGGCGGAGCTCCAGTTGCTTCCCTTCGTCGAGCCGGAGCTGTGCCTGGTCACCCTCGGTCCGCAACCGTCGTAGCATCGGCGCCATGAGCCTGGGGACAGCGCGGGTGCGCGACCTGCTGGTGCTGGACGGGTCACTGGTGGTGGCCAGCGACTCCATCGGCGGCATCGGCCCGAAGCCGGCCGACAGCGTCTTCGCCGATGCGATCACGGTCGCCCATTTCGCCCTCCGCGTCCCGTTGCTCGAGGTGCTCTGCGCGGGCGCCCGTCCGATCGCCGTGGTGGACGCCCTGTGCGTCGAACGTGACCCCACCGGGCAGGTGATGATCGACGAGATCCGCCGGCTGGCGGGCGAGGCCGGCGTGCCGCCGGAGGCGGTGACCGGGAGCACCGAGGAGAACGTCCCCACCCGGGCCACCGGCATCGGGGTGACCGTGCTGGGCAGGCTGCCCGCCGGTGCTGTGGTGGGCGGGGGTTCGCAGCCCGGCGACCTGGTGGTGTGCGCCGGGCTCCCGCTCTCGGCGCCGCGCGACGATGTCGTGATCGGCCATCCGGGGCAGGTCTCGGTGACCGCCGCGCGAGCGGTGCTCGCTTCCGGGCTGGTGCGCGATGCGCTGCCGGTGGGCTCGAAGGGCCTGGGCTGGGAGATTCCGCAGCTGGCCGCCTCGGCCGGCCTGGAAGCGGTCTGGGTGGAATCGGGCCTCTCCCGCGCGGATTCCGGCGGCCCGGCCTCGTGCGTCCTCTTCAGCTGCGCCGCCGACTCCGTCGAGCGCCTGCGCACCCTGGTCGCGCCCGCTCCACTGGCGGTGGTCGCCCGGCTGGCCGCCCGCTGATCCCGGGCCGGACGGCCCTGGGCTCGGCAGCCCGCGGCCGGCCCGCGCGCGTAGACTGCCGGGACGAGTCCGGCGGGCGGACGCGGAGGGACGAGCCACGATGACACAGCAGGAAGGTGCGGCCGTGCGGGGCCGCGTCCCGGGGCTGTGGCTGAGCTGGATGGCGGTCGGCCTGGCGCTGGCATCGACGCTTGTGGTGGCCAATGTGCTGGCGGGGCTGCCGCCGCTGCCCGGACGCCCGCAGGCCGACGGCGTCACCGGGATGGTCTCGGTGATCGCCGACCTGGTGGCTCGGCTGGCCGGGCTGTTCACGTTGGGCGGGTTGGCCGCGATCGTCGCCTTCACCCGGGCCGGCGAGGACCACGCCCTCACCGAGATCTCACGCCGGATCGCCGGCTGGGCAGGCCGCGCCGGACAGGTCTGGCTCGTCTCCTCGCTGCTGATGACCGCGGCGAATCCCGCCTTCGTCACCGGCGCACCGCTGGCGACCGCGCTGCGTCCGGACGGCTGGTGGCTCTACCTCACCTCGACGCCGAGCGGGCTGGCCTGGCTGGTCACCACGCTGGCGGCGCTGGCCACCACCGTCGTGGCGTATACGGCCACCCGTACGCCCGGGTTCGCGGTGTGCTGGGCCGTCGGCGCGCTGGCCACGATCTTCGTCGCCGTGACCGGCAATGTCACCGTCGGTCTCGATCACGACTGGGCGACCGACGCCCAGGCGCTCGCGGCCCTGGCCGGTGTCGTGCTGGGCAGCGGGGCGGTGGCGGTCGTGCTCGCCGCGCTGGCCGGAAGCGACCTGACCGAGGCGGCCGTCCGCCGCTATCACCGGACGGTGGTTCCGCCGGTCGTCCTGCTGGCCGCCGGCTACGCCCTCGTCGCCTGGCAGCAGCTGGCCGGTCACTCGCCGTTCGCGGTGCCGGCCGGCCTGCCCTACCTGGTGGGCGCGGCCTGCCTGGCGGCGATACTGGTGAACTGGGGCTGGCGGCAGTCGCGGCTGGCGCGCGCCGGTGGGGTCGCGGGAGCGGCCGGGCTGGGGAGCGTCGCCCGGGATGTCGCCATGCTGGTGCTCGCGGTCGCGGCCGTCACCGCCATGACCCACATCCCGCCGCCCCGGTTCGAGGTCGAGCAGTCGCTGCAGATCAACTACCTGGGCTACGAGGTCGACCTCCCAGCCACCATCGAGCGGCTGGCCGGGCTCGGCCGGCCGAACCTGCTGTGGGTCACGCTCTGCCTCACCGCGATCGGCCTCTACCTGTGGGGGATGGCGCGGGTGCGCCGGGCCGGAGGGCGCTGGCCGGTGAGCCGGCTGATCCCCTGGCTGGCGGGCTGGGGCCTGATGCTCTACCTCGCCGTCAGCGGCCTGTGGATGTACTCCACGGCCGTGTTCAGCTGGCACATGCTCGTGCACATGACGGTGAACATGATGGTGCCGCTGCTGGTGGTGCTCGGTGGCCCGCTGGGGCTGCTCAGCGCCGCCTCCGCCCCGCCCGGGTCCGGCGAGCTCCCCGGCCCCGCGGATCTGCTGGAGGGCCTGGGCGCCAACCGCTTCGTCCGCTTCCTGCTCAGCCCGCCGGTGCTGTGGATCAACTACATCGCCTCCCTCTTCGTGGTGTACTTCACCCCGCTGTTCCCCTGGATGATGCGCTACCACTGGGCCCACCAGCTGATGCTGCTGCACTTCATGCTGGCCGGGTTCCTGTTCTTCAACCTGCTGGTCAGCCCGGATCAGAACGCCGGGAAGCTGCCGCCCATCGTCCGGTTCGCGATGCTGATCTCGGTGATGCCCTTCCACGCGATCTTCGCGGTCGGGATCATGATGGCGCGCTCGGTGATCGGCGAGCAGTTCTACGAGTCGCTGGCGGTGGAGTGGGTGGGGCCGCTGCTGGCCGACCAGGACATCGCCGGCCAGATCACCTGGTTCACCGGCGAGATACCCGCCTTCATAGCGGTGGCGGTGCTGGCCTTCCAGTGGTTCCGCAGCGACAGCCGGGATGCCGCCCGCGTCGATCGCGAGGCGGACGAGGGCTCCGACGAGATGGCCGCCTACAACGAGTTGCTCGCCGAACTCGCCGAGCGCGACCGCCGCGAGTCCGGACGGGGGCCGCGATGACCCAGGCGACCGCCCAGGACGCCGGCCCGCTGGCCGATCGCGTCGAACTCGACATCTCCGGCATGACCTGCGCGGCCTGCGCCAGCCGGATCGAACGCAAGCTCAACAAGCTCGAGGGCATCAACGCCACCGTCAATTACGCCACCGAACGGGCCGTCGTGCTGGGCGTGTCGCCCGAGCGCGCCCCCGAGTTGGTGAAGGCGGTCGAGGCCGCCGGCTACGGCGCCAAGCCGGTCAGCGAGGACGGTGAGTCGGACGGCTACTCCGATCGGGTCAAGATGCTGCGCAACCGGCTGATCGTCGCCGCGCTGATCACCGTCCCGCTCGGCGATGCCGCGATCGCGCTCGCCCTGGCGCCCGGGCTGCGCTTCCCGGGCTGGCAGTGGGTGCTGATCCTCGGCGCGATTCCGGTGGTGTTCTGGTGCGCCTGGCCCTTCCACAAGGCGGCCTGGCGCAACCTGCGCCACGGCGGCACCAGCATGGACACCCTGGTCTCGCTGGGCATCCTGGCCGCCTTCACCTGGTCGGTGGTCGCCACCGTCCTCGGCGTGCCCGGCGACAGCTACTGGGTCGGCTGGGGCGAGGTGCCCGACGGTGCCGACAGCCTCTACCTGGAAGCGGCCGCGGCGATCACCACCTTCCTGCTCGCCGGACGCTACGTCGAGGCCCGCTCCAAGCGCTCGGCCCGCGGGGTGCTGACCGCCATCGGACGGTTGGCGCCGGCGAACGTCCGGGTGATCCGCGGCGGGGTCGAGCAGGTGGTGCCGATCGGCTCCCTGAAGGTGGGGGAGCGGTTCGTCGTCCGTCCCGGGGAGCGGATCGCCACGGACGGACGCGTGCTGGTCGGCTCGTCGGCGGTCGACACCTCGGCGATGACCGGGGAGCCGGTGCCGCAGGAGGTCGCTGAGGGCGACCGCGTCCTGGCCGGCACCACCAACACGACCGGCGCCCTGATCGTCGAGGCCGAGCAGGTCGGCGCCCACACCCAGCTCGCCCAGCTGGCGGTGATGGCCGAGCAGGCGCAGGCCCGCAAGGCGGCCGTCCAGACTCTGGTCGACAAGGTGGTGGCGATCTTCGTCCCCACGGTGCTGGCGATCTCCGCTCTCACCCTGGTGGCTTGGCTGGTGGCCGGTGGCGGGGTGCGCGGCGCGCTGAGCGCGGCCATGTCGGTGCTGATCATCGCCTGCCCCTGCGCGCTCGGCCTGGCCACCCCGACCGCCCTGATGGTGGGGGTCGGGCGCGGCGGCCAGCTGGGCATCCTGATCAAGGGCCCGGACGCACTGGAGGCCTCGGGCGCGATCGACACCGTCGTGCTCGACAAGACCGGCACGCTCACCACCGGGCGGATGACCCTGGAATCGTCCTGGGCGCCCGGTGACGAGAACGAGGTGCTGGCCCTGGCCGCCGCCGTCGAGCACTACTCCGAGCACCCCATCGCCCGCGCCCTGGTGGACGCCGCCGAGGAGCGCGGCCTCGACCTGCCCGAAGCCACGGACGTGACCGCCCTCCCCGGCCACGGGGTCACCGGACGCGTGCGCGGCGGGCAGCAGGCCGCGGCGAGCGAGGTGCTGCTCGGCAATGCCGAGCTGATGCGGGAACGCGGCGTCCCGATCGACGCCGCCGGGGACTTCCTCGACGTCGCCGCCGAAGCCGGGCGCACCCCCGTCCTGGTTGCCGTGGACGGCCGGCTGCGGGGTGGTTTCGCCGTGGCCGACGCGCTCAAGGACACCGCTGCGCCGGCCGTCGCGCGACTGCGCGGCCTGGGGCTGCGGACCGTCCTGCTGACCGGTGACCGGGAGGCCGCCGCCCGCGAGGTGGCGAGCGCGGTGGGCATCGACGAGGTCGTCGCCCAGGTGCTGCCCACCGAGAAGGCCCAGGTGATCGAACGGCTGCAGGCCGAGGGCAAGCGGGTCGCGATGGTGGGCGACGGCATCAATGATGCCGCCGCGCTGGCCACGTCCAACCTCGGCATGGCCGTGGTCAGCGGCACCGACATCGCCTTGAAGTCGGCCGACATCATCCTGGTGCGACGCAGCCTGTCCGCCATCCCGGACGCCATCGTGCTCGCGCGCCGCACGCTCGGCACCATCCGCGGCAACCTGGTTTGGGCCTTCGGCTACAACGTCGCGGCGATACCGCTGGCCGCGCTCGGCCACCTCAACCCCCTGATCGCGGGGTTCGCGATGTCGTTGTCGAGCATCTTCGTGGTCACCAACTCGATGCGCCTGCGCCGTTTCGATCCCGCCCGTGATCGCCGCTCCCGGTTGAGAGGATCCCGATGACGTCGACCCCGGTCACCGTGGAGGCGCGAGCCATCCTGTTCGACATGGACGGCACGCTGGTCGACTCCACGCCGGTCGTCGAGGGCATGTGGGGTGAGTTCGCCGCCCGCCACGACGTGGATCTGGCCGAACTGCTCGCCTTCTCCCATGGCCGGCAGACCCACCACACCATGGCCCGCTTCCTCCCCAGCGGAGCGGATGGTGTCGCGGCGCTGGCCGCCTTCCAGGCCGGCGAACTGGAGCGTACCGACGGCATCCAGGAGATCCCCGGCGCGGGACGGCTGCTCGCCCAGCTCGACGGCGCCCGGGTGGCCATGGTGACCTCGGCCCCGCGGGATCTTGCGATGCTGCGCATGGCCGCCGCCGGCCTGACCGTGCCGGAGATCCTGATCTGCGAGGAGAACACCCCTGCCGGCAAGCCGGACCCGAGCGGCTACCTTGCCGCCGCGGAGCAACTGGGGGTGGCTGCGGCCGACTGCGTCATCCTGGAGGATGCCGAGGCCGGCATCCAGGCGGCGCTGGCCTCCGGTGGGCGCCCGCTGGTGGTGGGAGCCCATGCCTCGGCAACGACCGGCTCCCTGCTGCGCGTGCCGGATCTCAGCGTGATCACCGCCACCGTCCTGGACGACGGCGGCGTACGCCTCACCTGGCAGCCGACCGACTGACGAGTCGGAGCCCGAACCGGCAGCTTCGCGCTCGAGCCCCGTGAGAGCGCCGACGTGGTGCTGATCAGCTCCAGCCTCACCGACCTGGCGAGCACGGTGGAGATCGCTCGCCGTGCCCGCCGGATCGTGCTCACCAACTTCGCCGGCACGATCGGCGTCGACCTGATCGGCATGGCCCTGGCCGCGGTCGGCATCCTCGGGCCGCTCACCGCTACTCTGGTGCACGTCGGCAGCGAGTCGGCCTTCATCCTGAACTCCGCCCGCCTGATTCCCCGCCGCGCCCGCGGTGGCCCGGGCGCCGGCTGACCGCCGCGGATTGCATCTCGCTCCGGGCTGTGGCCCTCGTCCGTCACTACAGTGGTGAGCCATGGCGGACATCGGCATCATCGGCGGCACGGGCTTCTACTCCTTCCTGAGCGGCGCGCGCGAGGTGGCCGTGACGACTCCGTTCAGCGCCCCGAGCGCACCGGTGACGATCGGCGACGTGGGTGGACGCGAGGTGGCCTTCCTGCCCCGCCACGGACGCCACCACGAGTTCCCGCCGCACCGGGTGAACTACCGGGCGAATCTCTGGGCGTTGCGCAGCGTCGGGGTGCGACAGGTGATCGCGCCGTGCGCGGTCGGCTCGCTGCGGGCCGATCTGTCTCCCGGCATCTTCGTCGTCCCCGACCAGGTGATCGATCGCACGTGGGGGCGCGAACACACCTGCTACGACGCCACGGGCACGGTGGTGCACGTCGGGTTCGCCGACCCCTACTGCCCGCGCGGCCGGGCTGCCGCGGTGGCCACCGACCCGGCCGCGGTCGACGGCGGCACGCTGGTGGTGATCAACGGTCCGCGGTTCTCGTCCAAGGCCGAGTCGCGCTGGCATGCCGCGGCCGGTGGCAGCGTGGTCGGCATGACCGGAATGCCCGAGGCCTCGATCGCCCGGGAACTGGCGATGTGCTTCACCACCATCGCCATGGTGACCGATCACGACGCCGGTGTCGACGCCGGAGAGGCGGTCAGCCATGCAGCCGTGCTGGCGGTGTTCGGCCAGAACATCGAACGACTCAAGGCCACGCTCGCCCGGGTGGTCGCCGCGCTGCCGGCGCCGGAGCCCGATGCGACGGCCTCCTGTGCCTGCCGCCGCGCGCTGGATGGTCAGGCGTTGCCCTTCGACCTGCCCTGAGGGTGATCCTGGGCTCTGCCGGCCAGTGATATCCAGGCCCCGTGCTGCCGTGTCCGGAGAACCGGGCTGGCTGTCTCACTTGCGGGTCCGAACCGGTTTTGAATAGTCTCGGGTTGCTAAATTGCACGAGGTAAGCCTTACCTAAACCGAGAGATCCTCCTTTGTTCCTTGCCGCCTTCCTGATCGGCCTGCGCGAAGGGCTGGAGGCTGCCCTGATCGTCGGCATCCTGGTCGCCTATCTGCACCGTCAGGGGCGGCCCGATGTGCTGACCAAGCTGTGGTGGGGCGTCGGCCTGGCCGTCGCCGGCTCGATCGCGCTCGGCGCGGTGTTCACCTTCGGGGCCTACGGGCTGAGCTTCCAGGCCCAGGAGATCATCGGCGGCGTCATGTCGCTGGTCGCGGTCGGCATGATCACCTGGATGGTCTTCTGGATGATGAAGGTCGGCGGCCGGATGAAGTCCGAGCTGGAGGAGGGGGCGGCGGCCGCCCTCGCGGTCGGCACCGGCTGGTCGGTCTTCTGGCTGGGCTTCGTCTCGGTGGGACGTGAAGGCATCGAGACCACGCTGCTGCTCTGGGGCTGGGCGCTGCAGCCCGCCGCGCTGCTGGGTGCCCTGACGGGCATCGCTGCCGCGATCGTGGTCGGCTACCTGCTGTACCGGGGGATGGTACGGGTCAACCTGGGTACCTTCTTCGCCTGGACCGGCGCCTTCCTGGTGATCGTCGCGGCCGGCATCCTTGCCTACGGCATCCAGGATCTGCAGGAGGCGGCGCTGCTGCCCGGGCCGTTCTCCGGCCACCCGATCACGCCGACCGACCTGCGCACCGGGGACGTCCTGGTCGGTCCCACCGACGGCCCGTTCTGGATGGCCTCGTTCCCGTTCGGCTGGGCCTTCGATCTCACCGGCAGCATCGATCCCGGCGGTTTCGCTGGCGCGTTGCTGAAGGGCACCATCGGCTTCACTCCGCTGATGTCGTGGCTGCAGGTCACCGCCTGGGCGATCTACCTGGCCGTCGTCATGCCCCGGTTCCTGGCCGGCGTGCGGCGCAACCGGGCCGCCCGGCTGGCGGCGGTCGCAGCCAAGGCAGCGGCTGCCACAGCAGCCGCCGAGCCCGCCGTTCGTGCCGGTGCCCCCGATACGGCCAATTCCGCGCCCGAACCCGTGCCCGGCGACGCCACGGCGTCCGCACCGGCCGCGGCGCCCACCCTGATCCATCAGTAAGAGAGGAAACCCATGAAAGCACCCCTCGCCGCCGGGCTGACGGCCGTCGCCGCGCTCGCGATCAGCGGCTGCGTGGCCAACGCCCCCGCGCCGACCTCCGCGCCCTCCGGTTCGACCAGCGATCCCGGCGCGGCCGCCGCCGGTGTGCTGACCGTGTCGTCCACCGACACCGACTGCACCGTCTCGACCAACACCGCGGGCAGCGGCAACGCCACCTTCCAGATCTCCAACGAGGGCGGCCAGATCACCGAGTTCTACCTGCTCGGTTCCGACGGGCTGCGGATCGTCGCCGAGAAGGAGAACATCGCCCCCGGCGCGTCCGCCGAACTGTCGGTCTCGCTGCAGCCCGGCGACTACTTCACCGCCTGCAAGCCCGGGATGCGCGGTGCGAACGTGGGGGAGACCGCGTTCACCGTGACCGGCGACCCGATCGAGCTTTCCGGCGAAGACCAGGAACTGTTCACCCAGGCCGTGGCCGACTACGTCAACTTCGTCAAGAACGAGGTCGCCGAGTTGCAGCCCAAGGTTGACGAGCTCGCCAAGGCCTACGCCGCCGGCGACGACGAGACCGCCCGCAACGCGTTCGCCACCACCCGCGTCCACTACGAGCGGATCGAGCCGATCGCCGAGGCGCTGGGCGTTCTCGACCCGCGGATCGACTACCGCGAGATCGACTACCTCGCCGAAGCCGACCAGCTGAAGGGCGACGACCCGACCTTCACCGAGTGGCTCGGCTTCCACCGCATGGAGAAGGATCTCTGGGTGCCGGCCGACGACGCCGTGCAGCCGGACGGAGCTCCGGCCTGGGAGGGCTGGAAGCCCTCCACCACCGAGCAGCGCAAGGTGATCGCCGACACCCTGGTCGCCGACATCGCCACGCTCTACGACACCGTCCACGGCGCGGACTTCATCGCCACCCAGGGCCTCGACATCGCCACCGTCTCCAACGGCGCCTCGGGCCTGCTGGAGGAGATCGCGGTCGGCAAGGTGACCGGCGAGGAGGACTGGTGGTCGCACACCGACCTCTACGACTTCCAGGCCAACCTGCAGGGCGCCCGGATCGCCTTCGACCTGGTGGCGCCGATCGCCGAGCGCAAGCCCGAGGGCAAGGAGCTGGTCACCCAGATCAATGCCGAGTTCGACAAGCTGCAGGCGCTGCTCGACCAGTACGGCAGCCTGGAGGCCGGCTTCGTCAGCTACGCCGAGGTCAACCGGGATCAGCAGCGTGAGCTGACCGACCAGATCGACGCGCTGCGTGAGCCGCTGTCGAAGCTCACCAACGCGGTGCTGGGCATCGCCTGACCATGACCGAATCGTCGCAGCCTCGTCCGTCCACGGTGGCGGACGAGGCCGTGCCGGAGCAGGGGCTCTCCCGCCGCGGCCTGCTCGCCCTGGGAGGCGGCGCGGGTCTTGCCGCCGGGGCGCTGGCCGGAGGGTTCGCCACCGCGGCCTTCACGTCCAAGACGACGGCGCTCAGCGACACGCTGGAGTACCCGTTCCATGGTGAGCACCAGGGTGGAATCGTCACCCCGGCGCAGGATCGGATGCACTTCGCGGCCTTCGATCTGCGTGCCGACGTCACCCGCGACGACCTGATCGAACTGCTGCAGGACTGGACGTACGCCGCCAGTCGCCTGGTGATGGGGCTGGACGTGAGCGCCAAGGGTGCCTTCGGCGGTGGACCCTACCTGCCCCCCGACGACACCGGCGAGGCCGCCGGGCTGGGCCCCTCCGGCCTCACGATCACCTTCGGCTTCGGACGCACGCTGTTCCGCGCCGAGGACGGCGCCGACCGGTTCGGGCTGGCGGCGCAGTTGCCGGCGGAGTTCGGCCCGCTGCCCAAGATGGTGAACGACTTCATGGATCCCGCCCGCTCCGGCGGCGACCTGTGCATCCAGGCCTGCGCCAACGACCCGCAGGTCGCGGTGCATGCCATCCGCAACCTCACTCGGATCGGCTTCGGACGCAGCCGGCTGCGCTGGTCGCAGCTGGGCTTTGGGCGTACCTCGTCAACCTCGACGGCTCAGGTCACACCGCGCAATCTGTTCGGGCAGAAGGACGGCACCAACAATCTCAAGGCCGAGGAGCCGGAGCGCCTGACCGAACATGTCTGGATCTCCGATGGTCCGGTCTGGTCCCGCGGTGGTTCGTATCTGGTGGCGCGCCGGATCTCCATGACCATCGAGGTCTGGGACGGGCTGCAACTGCAGGAGCAGAACCGGCTGCTGGGACGGGACAAGGCCAGCGGAGCGCCGCTGTCGGGTGGCGAGGAGTTCACCGCCCCCGACTTCGCCGCCACCGACGCGGGCGGTCAGCTGGCGATCGACCAGCGCTCGCACGTCTTCCGCACCCACCCCGACAACAACGAGGGCATCGCGATGCTGCGGCGCGGCTACAACTTCGTCGACGGCAACGACGACATCGGACGCCTGGATGCCGGGCTGTTCTTCGTCGCCTTCGTCAAGTCGCCCGAGCGGTTCGCGAAGGTGCACCAGAACATGGCCCGCGACGACATGTTCGTGGAATATCTCAAGACCACCTCATCCTCGGTCTTCCTGATCCCGGCCGGCATCGCCGAAGGCGAGTACGTCGGCCAGGCGCTGTTCGGCTGAACGACCGGGGCCGCCGGCCCGCATGACCGGGGTTCGCCAACGGGCAGAATTCAGTACTCCCCAGTGACGGTCGGCGTCGCTACGCTTTCCGCGTCCCGGGTAAGGGGGGTGAGGTGTCTGAGCCGATCAGCGCAGTGCGTTCGCCGCGGGCACGACGACTCGCCAGCATCCAGACCCAACTGCTGCTGATCCTGCTGCTGGTCAGCGTCGCGGTGACCGTCGTTACCGGCGTGCTCGGGTACCGCAACGGCACGGAATCGCTGAGCCACGCCGCGCAGGAGCGGGTGGTCGAGGTCCGCGACTCCCGCGCCCGGGAGATCGAGCGGCTGTACACGACCATCGAGAACCAACTCGTCGTCGCCGCGCAGGGCTCCGGCGTCATCGAGGCGGTGACCGGCTTCTCGGCCGCTTTCGAGGAACTCGACGCGACCGCGGCCGACCCGGTGGAGGCGAAGCTGGTCGCCGACTGGTACCGCGACGTCTGGGGACCCCGGCTGATCGAGGGCATGGGCGAACGGGCAGGGGAGGTCGACGCCGCGTCCTTCGCCCCCTCCGGCAACGCGGCGGTGACGCTGCAGGCCCGCTACACCATCGGCCCGGGCGGCTTCGACGAGGCGATCGAACGCGACGACGCCGGCGACGGCAGCGCCTGGAGCGCGGTGCACGCGGGGATCCATCCCTACTTCCGTGCGATGGTCGAGCACTTCGACTACGAGGACGTCCTGCTCATCGATCCGGACGGACGCGTGGTCTACACCGCCTACAAGGGCGCCGACTTCGGCGCCGACCTCTTCGAGGGGCCGCTGCGGCTGACCAACCTCGGCGAGACGGTCCGCGAGGCGATGCGCAAGGGGATCGCGGGCGCGGTGACGTTCAGCGACTTCGCGGACTACGCGCCCTCGCTCGGCACCCCCGCCGGCTGG
The DNA here is from genome assembly GCA_020161795.1 of Actinomycetota bacterium. Classification (GTDB taxonomy): domain Bacteria; phylum Actinomycetota; class Actinomycetes; order Propionibacteriales; family Propionibacteriaceae; genus Propionicimonas. The sequence continues at coordinate 50,457 of JAIUOR010000001.1, forward strand.
GCGGTGACGCTGATCCGGGACGGGGAGCGGACGATCGGCGCGCTGGCCGCCGAGTTGCCGATCGAGCGGATCGAGGAGGTGATGACCGGCAACCGCGACTGGGCCGACAGCGGGCTCGGCGCCACCGGTGAGACCTACCTGGTCGGCCCGGATCGGCTGATGCGTTCCCCGGCGCGCGGCCTGCTGGAGGATCCGCAGAGCTTCACCGCCGCGGCGACCAGCTTCGGAACCCCGGCTGAGGATGTCGCGCGGATGGTCCAGACCGGTTCCACGCTGCTGCTGCAGAAGGTGGAGACCGAGGCGGTCGAACAGGCTCTGGCCGGGCACCGTGGCACCGTCGTCGGCCCGGGCTTCCTCGGCCGGAAGACCATCGCGGCCCATGCCCCGGTGACCGTCGAGGGCCTGCACTGGGTCATCGTCGCCGAGGTCGCCCAATCGGAGGCCTTCGCCCCCGTCGATCGGTTCACCTCCGGCATCCTCGTCTCCTCGGCGGTCATCGTGCTGCTCGTCTCGGTCGCCTCGCTGATCATCGCCCGCCTGGTCGTCCGGCCGCTGCGCCGGCTGCGCGAGGCCGCGCACCGGATTGCCGCGGGGGAGACCGGCGTGGTGGTCGACATCGGGGTGAGCGACGAACTCGCGGATCTCGCGGCCGGTTTCAACGAGATGAGCCGCAGTCTCCAGGTCAAGGCGGAGTTGCTGGAGGCGCAGCGCGAGGAGAACCAGCGGCTGCTGCGCTCGGTCATGCCGGATCGGATCGCCGAGGTGTACCGACTGGGCTCCGGCGACGTGGTGCAGGACCACAACGAGGTGACGGTGCTCTACGCCGATGTGGTCGGCTTCGAGGACATCGCGGCCGAGCTCACCTCGCCGCAGGCCCTGGCCGCCTTCAACGAGATCCTCACCGCGCTCGACGAGCTCGCGGAGCGACTGGGCCTGGAGCACGTGCGCACCACCCGCAGCGGCTACCTCGCCGGCTGCGGGGTCGTCGTCCCCCGGGTCGACAACGCGCGCCGCGCCGTCGACTTCGCGCTCGAGGCCCAGGCGGTACTCGCGCGGTTCAGCGTGCTCCACCACCGGCCGCTCGCGCTGCGCGTCGGGCTGGACACCGGCACCGTCACCAGCGGCCTGGTCGGACGATCGCACGTCGCCTACGACCTCTGGGGGGACGCGGTGAGCCTCGCGTTCCGGGTGCAGGGCGACGCGGCGGGCCCCGGGGTCTACGCGACCGACCGCGTCGTGCAGCGCCTGCCCGCCGGCTCCTACGACCTCGAGGAGGCCGGCCGGGTGGAGACCGCCAGCGGCGACCAGCGGGTGTGGCTGGTACGGCGCACGGAATCGGTGGTGGCCTCGTGAACGGGTTGCTGGAGCAGCCCTGGTTCTGGCCCTCCGTCCTGGTGATCTTCGGGCTTCCGCTCGTGCTGGTGCTGCTCACCGAGTGGCACAGCCATCTGGTTCGCGTCGGCAGCCGCGGCGCCACCGTCGTCACGCTGCTGCGCGACTACGTCGCACCGGTCGGTGCGCTCTGGCTGCTGCTGACCCAGACTGGCGAGTGGGACGTGAGGCAGGCCGGCCCGAAGCTTGCCGCGACCATCTTCGCCTTCCTGGTGATCCTGGTGCTGCTGAACGCCCTGAACTTCGCCGTCTTCACGATGGCCAAGTCGGGCACCCGGCGGGAGCGCATCCCGACCATCATCGTCGACCTGGCGAGGCTGCTCATCATCGTGGTCGCGGGCGCCCTGCTGCTGGGGCTGGTCTGGGACGCCGACGTCTCCGGGCTGTTCACGGCGCTCGGTGTCGGCTCGATCGTCGTCGGCCTCGCCCTGCAGAACGCGGTCGGTGGGGTCATCTCCGGCCTGCTGCTGCTGTTCGAGCAGCCCTTCGGCGTCGGCGACTGGATCCGGACCGGGGAGGGCAAGGGACGCGTCATCGAGATCAACTGGCGGGCCGTCCACCTGGACACGCTCAACGGCATCCGGGTGATTCCCAACTCCGAACTGGCCGGCCAGTCCTTCGTGAACCTCAGCCGGGCCGAGTCGCCCTACACGGCGGATTTCGTCGTCCGCTTCGCCACCGACGACCCGCCCGACCAGGTGATCCGCCTGATCCACCGCGTCGCCTCAGATCTGCCCTTCCTCGCGCCGGGGGAGGATGCGAGCGCCGTCGTGCTGCCCAAGGCGCGCTACGACGTGAGCATCCCGCTGACCAACCCCGGCAAGGAGTGGTCGACCGCCGGGTTGTTCCGCAGCCGGCTCTGGTACGCCGCCCGGCGGGCGGGGCTGCACCTGGACAGGGATCTCTCGAACGAGTTCGTTCCGCCGGAGGCGATCCCCGCGCTGCTCGCCCAGGCCGCTCCGGCGCTGCACTTCGACGCGCAGCGGCAGGCGGAGGCGCTGGGGCGGGGTCTGCGCGTCGAGCGGTACCAGGCGGGGGAGACCGTGCAGCGGCCGGGCGAGGTGCCGGACGCGGCGCGCGTGATCCTCGACGGGCTGGCCGCGATGTCGGTGCTGCTGCCCGACGGCTCCTGGCACCCCGTGGTGGAGCTCGATGCCGGCGACCTGATCGGGCTGACCTGCCTGACCCGGCAGGCCATCGCGGCGAGCGTGACCGTCGAGCGTGACCTCACCGTGCTCGTCGTGCCGGCCGGGCTGCTCGAGGAGCAGGTGCGCCGTTCGCCTGAACTGGCCCGCGACTTCGGCCGGGAGATCGATCGACGCCGGGACGCGGTCGCGGCCGCCTACCAGCGCGCGGGGCTCGAGCCGCCCAGCCGCACGGCCCTCGTCGCCTACTGAGTGCGCTGCTGGCCGGAGGTCAGCGTTGTGGCTCCGGCTCAACCGGTGCCGGGGTGGGATCGGCCAGCGGCTTGGCGACCGGCACCACGAGGATGGCGGCTATCGAGACCGCGCCGACCACGAGCAGCGACTGCAGGATGCCGACGTGATCGCCCAGGAAGCCCAGCAGCGGCGGGCCGGCCAGGAAGGCGGTGTAGCCGATGGTCGAGACCACTGAGAGCCGCATCGGCGCCCGCGCCGGATCGTCGGCCGCCGCCGACATGCCGACCGGGAAGCCGAGGCTGGCTCCCAGGCCCCAGATGGCGGCACCGATGAAGGCCACCACAGCGTTGCCGAAGACCACCATCGAGCAGCCCACGATGGCAGCGGCGAACAGGATGCGCAGCACCACCACCCGGCCGTAGCGATCCAGCAGGCGGGTGCCCAGGATCCGTCCGGCCGTCATGAACGACAGGAAGACCGCCAGCGCGACGACGCCCATCGCATTGTCGAGCTGGTGGCCGTCGACGAAGGCCACCGCCAGCCAGTCGTTGGCCGTCCCTTCGGTGAAGGCCGCTGCCAGCACCATCACGCCGATCAGCAGGGTCCGCGGCTCGGTCCAGGCTGACCGCGCCTTGCCCGTGCTCGCGGTGGCTTCCTCGGAGTCGGTGTCGAAGGCGGGCAGGAAGCCGGCGGTGCCCCACAGCACTGTCAGGAGGCAGACCACCACGACTCCGCCGATGTGCACGACCAGTGGCACCTGCAGCGCCGTCAGGCCGGCGCCGACCAGCGCCCCCACCACGGTGGCGCCGCTGAAGGCGGCGTGGAACCACGGCATGATCGCCCGGCCGAGGGCCTGCTCGACGATCGAGCCCTCCAGGTTCTGCGCGACGTCCCACATGCCGGTTCCGAGGCCGAACAGGAACAGCCCCGGCACCACCAGGTAGAGCGGTGCCTGCGCCTGGGTGGCGATCGCGGCCAGCAGCATGCCGGGCAGCATCAGCGCCATTCCCAGCCGGACGGTATTGACCGCGCCGATCCGGTGCGCGATGCGTCCGGCCGTCGGCAGGCCGATCACCGAGCCGAGCGAGACCGACAACAACAGCAGGCCGAGGGCGCCCGGGGTGAGCGAGAGCAGTTCGCGCACGTCCGGGATGCGTGACATCCACGACGCGAAGGCGAAGCCGTTGGCGGCGAAGACGGCGAGATCGCCATTCCGCGCCCGCGCGATACGAGCCAGATCGGGGGTGGCCGCGGTCATGGGATTGCTCTCCGTTCAGCTGACACCGTCGAGCCGCCGGTCAGGCGGTCTGGTCACGGGTGTACTCCCATCATGGCCTGCCGTGACCCTCCAGCGCGAACCGGGGGAGGCGTCCGTATTGAGGCATTCCGCCATGGCCCCCGGTTTCGCTGTGGCAGACTCGCCCTGCTCGGCGAGTGTCGCCGGGCCCGAAGGAAGACAGGTCTGCCAGGGCCGGAAGGGTCGCCGATGTCCACTTCGCTCGCTGCGGAGAAGCTGCCCGACGCGGTTCGCACCGCCTACGCCGACGTACTGCGCCGGAACCCCGGGGATCTGGAGTTCCACCAGGCCGTGCACGAGGTGCTGGAGTCGGTGGTGCCGGTGCTGGCCGAAGAGCCGGGCTATCTCTCCGACGGCATTCTGGAGCGGCTGGTGGAGCCCGAGCGCCAGATCATCTTCCGGGTGCCGTGGGTGGACGACGCCGGCCAGGTGCGCGTCCAGCGCGCCTACCGCGTGCAGTTCTCCTCGGTGCTGGGGCCCTACAAGGGCGGCCTACGATTCCACCCCTCGGTCAACAGCTCCATCATCAAGTTCCTCGGCTTCGAGCAGATCTTCAAGAACGCGCTCACCGCCCAGGGCATCGGCGGCGGCAAGGGCGGCTCCGACTTCGACCCGCACGGCAAGAGCGACGGCGAGATCATGCGGTTCTGCCAGTCGTTCATGAACGAGCTCTACCGGCACCTGGGCGAGCACACCGACGTGCCCGCCGGTGACATCGGCGTCGGAGCCCGCGAGATCGGCTACCTGTTCGGCCAGTACCGCAAGATCACCAACCGGCACGAGTCCGGCATGTTCACCGGCAAGGGGACGGGCTGGGGCGGCGCAGAGGTGCGCACCGAGGCCACCGGTTATGGCACGGTCTTCTTCGTCCAGGAGATGCTGGCCGTGCGCGGCGAGTCCATCGAAGGCCGCCGCGTGCTGGTCTCCGGCTCGGGCAACGTGGCCATCTACGCGATCGAGAAGGCGCTGCAGCTGGGCGGGCTGCCGCTCACCGCGTCGGATTCCTCAGGTTACGTGGTCGATGAGGACGGGATCGACGTCGAGCTGCTCAAGCAGGTCAAGGAAGTCGAGCGGCTGCGGATCTCGGCCTACGCCGAGCGGCGGCCGAACGCCCGGTTCGTGGCCGGCCGCCGGGTCTGGGAGGTGCCCGCCGAGATCGCCCTGCCGTGTGCGACCCAGAACGAGGTGGACGCCGAGGATGCGGCGAACCTGGTGAAGAACGGCGTGATCGCCGTGGCCGAGGGGGCGAACATGCCGTCGCTGCCCGAGGCCGTCGACGTGTTCCACCAGGCCGGCGTCCTGTTCGCGCCCGGCAAGGCTGCCAACGCCGGCGGCGTGGCCACCTCGGCCCTGGAGATGAGCCAGAACGCTGCCCGCCAGCGCTGGACCTTCGAGGATTCCGAGGCCAAGCTGCACCAGATCATGTGCGCCATGCACTCCGCGGCCTACACCGCCGCCGAGCGCTACGGCCACCCGGGCAACTACGTGGTCGGCGCGAACTGCGCGGCCTTCGTGAAGGTGGCCGACGCGATGCTCGCCCAGGGCGTCATCTGACCAACCGTCCCGGTAGGCGCTGAGCCTGGATCCGCGCTAGACCCCGCTCGGCTCGGACGCCCGCAGCGGCAGGCCGGCCAGGCGGTAGCACTGGTCGACCAGTTCCATCATCTCGATGGCGTTGCCGAGGTCGGTGGGGAACGGCAGGCCGCGCTCGATCGACGCGGTGAGCGCCGCGAACTGGTGGGTGTAGGTCGAGATCGTGCCGTGGTGCTCGGTGGTCTCGACGCCGTCGACGGTCACGATCAGCCGGTCGTCGGTGGTGACGTTGATGAACTCCGGCTGCCGGATGGTGCCGCGGGTGCCGGTCACCAGCACCGAACGCTCGTCCGGCCCTTCCAGGCTCGACTCCAGGACGACGGACGCGCCGCCCGGCAGGGTGCCGGTCACGCGGGCGGTCGCGTCCACCCGTGGATCGGCGCCGGGGTTGGTCGTGGTGGCGCAGCTCTGCAGCTCCAGCTTCCCGCCGAGCGCAGCGGCGACGTCCTTTGCTACGTGCAGGTGGTAGCAGCCCAGATCCATCAGCGAGCCGCCGGCCAGCGGCCAGGACCAGCGGATGTCGTCCAGGTCGGTGCAGTCGAAGGCCATGGTCACGTGCAGCCCGGTGACGTCGCCGATCGCGCCGGTGCTCACCAGCTCCATCAGTCGGCGGTGCGCCGGGTGGTAGCGGTGGTGGAAGCCCTCGAAGACCAGCCGGTCGCCGGCCTCGGCCGCCACCAGCTTCGCCTGGTCGGCGTTGGCCGCGAACGGCTTCTCCGAGAGCACATGCTTGCCGGCGCGAAGCGCGGCCAGCGTCCAGCGGACGTGCTCGCTGTTCGGAGTCGGGTTGTAGACCAGGTCGATGTCGGGATCCGCCAGGAGCTCCTCATAGCTGCCGTAGGCCCGTGGAATGCCGTGCTGGGCGGCGTAGGCCTGTGCCCGGCCGAGGTCGCGGGCGGCGACCGCGGCGATCCGGGCGCCGTTGGCCCGCGCCGGTGTCACCACCGCTCGCTCAGCGATCCGGGCCGCGCCGAGAATGCCGATCCGAAGTGCCTGCGTCATGGTGTCCGGATTCTCCCTTGCTCGAGGTGATCCGGCGAACCTATCAGCCGGGCCGGTCGCCGGCGTCCTGGCCCGAGGTGGTCAGGGTTGCGAGCATGGCTGTGGCGGCTGCCAGGTAGCGCTCGGTGTCGAAGTCGGGGATCAGCGAGCGCTGCACCACGCTGCCCATCACCAGGCTCACCACGACGGCCGCTATCCCGGCCGGGTCGGCGTCCACGTCGTTGAGCTCGCACCAGTGCCGCACCACCAGTTCGACCGTGTCGCGTACCCCCTGGCCCTCGGCGCGCAGGAGCTGGAAGAGATCCGGTTCGGCCGAGGCCCCGGCCCAGACCTGGATGATCAGTTCGGCGGTCTCGGTGGACTGCACCACCCGGGTCAGCGCGGCGCTCAGCAGTTCGGTCGGGGAGATCCCGCCTTCGACCGGGGTGTGTAGCACGGACTGCATCGGAATGGCCAGCGCGCGGCGGGCGACCTCGACGACGACCCCCTGCTTGCTGCCGAAATGGTGGTAGATGGCACCGGCCGAGGTGCCCGAACGGGCGATCAGGTCGGCGATGGACATGCCGGCCGCGCCCTCGGTGCGGATCAGGTCCGCCGCCGCATTGAGAATCGCCTCCCGGGCGGCCTGGGCGTGACGCGTCGTTTCGACCATGTTCCCTACAGTATTACTACGAGCCGTAGTGAGTGGAGTAGGCTGGCGCTGGACAGAACGTTCATTCTGGGCGCGACACGAAATCCGCTGGCGGGCCCGTTGCTGAGGAGTTGGCCGCCATGGCGCCCCACGCGTCCCTCGGGCTGGATATCGGCTCGACAACCGTGAAGGCGGTCGTGCTCGAGGGTGAGACCGTCCGGCACAGCGCCTACCGCCGCCACAACGCCGACGTTCGCGGCGAACTGCGCAGCCTGCTGGAGGAGATCGCGCCGCTGTTTCCCGACCGGCAGTTCCGGGTGGCGGTGACCGGCTCGGCCGGCCTGTCGATCGCCGAACTGCTGGGCGTCGACTTCGTCCAGGAGGTGATCGCCGCCACCGCCGCGATCGAGCGCTTCGTGCCGGAGGCGGACGTGGTGATCGAACTCGGTGGCGAGGACGCCAAGATCACCTACCTGCACCCCACCCCCGAACAGCGGATGAACGGCACCTGCGCCGGCGGCACCGGCGCCTTCATCGACCAGATGGCCACCCTGCTGCACACCGACGCCAAGGGGCTGGACGACCTCGCCGCCCAGTACCAGCACCTGTACCCGATCGCCTCGCGCTGCGGGGTGTTCGCCAAGTCCGATCTGCAGCCGCTGCTCAACCAGGGCGCCGCGCACACCGACCTGGCCGCCTCGGTCTTCTCCGCGGTCGCCACCCAGACCATCGCCGGGCTGGCCTGCGGGCGTCCGATCCGCGGCAACCTGGTCTTCCTGGGCGGGCCGCTGCACTTCCTGCCGCAGTTGCGCAAGGCCTACGAGCGGGCGCTGGCCGGGCAGGTCACGTCCTTCGCGACCCCGGAGAACGCCCAGCTGTACGTCGCGCTGGGCGCCGCGCTGTCGGCGATCGACCCGCCGATCGGCGACCGGAACGCCGCCGGGCACGCCGAGTTCCACACCCCGGACGACCTGCTGCGCCGGTTGCGCCCGGTCGTGACGATCCCGCTTTCCCGGCACCGGCTGCGTCCGCTGTTCACCGACGACGAGCGCGCGGCCTTCGATACCCGGCACGCCCAGGCCCGGGTGGAGCAGGTCGGCTTCACCGAGGCCAACGGCCCGCTCTTCCTCGGCATGGACGCCGGCTCGACTACCTTCAAGGCCGTCCTGCTGAACAGCGACGACCAACTGGTCTTCTCCCGCTACGAGAGCTCGAACGATCCGGTGTCGGCCGCGATCGCGACGCTGCGCGAGATCTACGCCCAGCTGCCCGCCTCGGCCTATCTGGCCCGGGCCTGCGTCACTGGCTACGGCGAGGGCCTGATCCGCGCGGCGCTGCGGATCGACGACGGCGAGATCGAGACCATGGCCCACTACCGGGCCGCAAACCATCTCAGCCCCGGGGTCACCTCGGTGATCGACATCGGCGGGCAGGACATGAAGTACCTGCGGGTGCGCGGCGGCGCGATCGACTCGATCGCGGTGAACGAGGCCTGCTCGTCGGGCTGCGGCTCCTTCCTGCAGACCTTCGCCGCCACGCTCGGCACCGACATCGCCGCCTTCGCCGGCTCGGCGCTGGAGTCGCGGGCGCCGGTGGATCTCGGCAGCCGCTGCACGGTGTTCATGAACTCCTCGGTCAAGCAGGCCCAGCGTGAGGGCGCCACCCAGGGCGACATCTCCGCCGGGCTGTCCTACTCGGTGGTGCGCAATGCGCTCTACAAGGTGATCAAGCTCAAGGACGCCGAGCAGTTGGGCGAGAAGGTGGTGGTCCAGGGCGGCACCTTCCTCAACGACGCGGTGCTGCGGGCCTTCGAACTGCTGACCGGTGCCGAGGTCGTCCGTCCCAACATCGCCGGGCTGATGGGCGCGTACGGGGCCGCGCTGACCGCCCAGAAGAACTGGCCGGTGGGCGAACAGTCCCAGCTGGTCGGGCCCTCGGAACTGGACGAGTTCACCGTCAGCACCGCGCTGGACACCTGCCGGCTGTGCCAGAACCACTGCCAGCTGACCATCTCGACCTTCAACGACGGTTCCCGGCATGTCTCCGGCAACCGCTGCGAGCGCGGCGCCAGCACCGAGAAGCGGCCGCCGAAGACCGAACTGCCGAACCTCTACGACTACAAGTACCGTCGCGTGTTCGGCTACCGCCGGCTCACCGAGGACAAGGCCACGCGCGGCGACATCGGCATCCCCCGGGTGCTGAACATGTACGAGAACTACCCGCTGTGGTTCACCATCCTCACCCGGCTCGGCTTCCGGGTGACCATCTCGGGACGCTCCAGCCACGAGCTCTTCGAGGCCGGCATGGAGTCCATCCCGTCCGAGAACGTCTGCTACCCGGCCAAGCTCAGCCACGGGCACCTCGAATGGCTGCTCGACAAGGGGATCCGCACCATCTTCTACCCCTGCGTGCCGTTCGAGGCCAAGGCGATCGAGGCGGCCGACAACCACTTCAACTGCCCGGTGGTGGCCTACTACCCGCAGGTGCTGGAGAAGAACATGACCCGGTTGCAGGAGCCCGGGGTGCGCTTCCTGGCCCCCTTCCTCAACCTCAACGACCCCGAGAAGCTGGCTCGTCGGCTGGTCGAGGTATTCGCCGACTGGGACGTGACCCTCGCGGAGGCCACCGAGGCCGTCCAGGCCGGGTTCGAGGAGGACGCCGCGGTGAAGGCCGACATCCGGGCCGAGGGGCGCCGAGGGCTGGCGTACCTGGCCGAACGCGGCCTGAAGGGCGTGGTGCTGGCCGGACGGCCCTACCACGTCGACCCCGAGGTGAACCACGGCGTGCCGAGCCTGATCAACAAGCTCGGGATGGGCGTGTTCACCGAGGACGCGGTGATCGACGCCGTCCGGCCGACGTTGGCCCGTCCGATCCGGGTGCGCGACCAGTGGGCCTACCACACCCGGCTCTACGAGGCGGCGTCGGTGGTGACCCGCAGCCCCGAGCTGCACCTGGTGCAGTTGAACTCCTTCGGCTGCGGGGTGGACGCGGTCACCACCGACCAGGTGCAGGAGATCCTGGAGGCCGCCGGCGACGTCTACACCGTGCTGAAGATCGACGAGGTGTCGAACCTGGGCGCGGCCACCATCCGGCTGCGCTCGATGAAGGCGGCTGCCGCCGAGCGCCGCGGCTCCGCCACGGTCTCCACCTTCGGTCCGCTGGCCGAGCGCCGGCTCTTCACCGAGGAGGCGCGGGACACCCACACCCTGTACGCCCCGCAGATGGCGCCGATCCACTTCCGGCTGCTGATGCCGGTGCTGCGGAAGGTCGGGCTGAACGTCGAGTTGCTGGAGAACGCCTCTGCCGAGGATGTCGAGGTCGGGCTGAAGTACGTCAACAACGACGCCTGCTTCCCGGCGATCATGGTGGTCGGCCAGCTGGTCAACAAGATCCGCTCCGGCGAGGCCGATCCGGATCGGATCTCGGTCGGGATCACGCAGACCGGCGGGATGTGCCGGGCGACCAACTACGCGGGGCTGCTGCGCAAGGCGCTGGCCGACGCCGGCTACCCGCAGGTGCCGGTGCTGGCGCTCAGCGTCCAGGGGCTGGAGGCGAATCCGGGCTTCAAGCTGACCCCGGCGATGATCCACCCGGCGATGATGGCCTTCGTGCTGGGCGACCTGCTGCAGAACGTGCTGCTGCGGGTGCGTCCCTACGAGGCGGTGCCGGGCGCCGCGCAGGAGCTGTACCGGCGCTGGGACGCGATCTGCTCCGAGTGGCTGCAGCACAGCGGGCACAGCCCGACGCTGGGACGGTCACTGGGCTACCGCCGGCTGGTGGAGAGGATCGTGCGCGAGTTCGACGCCCTGCCGCTGCGTCCGATTCCGCGGAAGCCCCGGGTGGGGCTGGTGGGGGAGATCCTGGTCAAGTTCCACCCCGACGCCAACAACCACGCTGTGGACGCCATCGAGTCCGAGGGCTGCGAGGCGGTGCTGCCCGGCATCCTGCCGTTCTTCCTGATGCCGCTGTACTCCGCCCGTGACCAGTGGGAGACCCTCGGCATCGGCAAGAAGTCGCACCACGTGAAGAAGTGGGCGATGTGGCTGATCGAGCGCTACCAGGATCCGGTGGTCCGGGCGCTGCGCAAGGCCAACGGCAAGTTCGACCTGCCGCCCTCCATGGACGCGCTCGCCGCCAAGGCGGACGGCATCATCTCTGTCGGAACCCGTGCCGGCGAGGGCTGGCTGCTGACCGCCGAGATGGTCGAACTGGTGGAGATCGGCGCCCCGAACATCATCTGCGCCCAGCCCTTCGCCTGCCTGCCCAACCACGTGGTCGGCAAGGGGATGTTCGCCGAACTCCGCCGCCGCTACCCGCAGGCCAACGTGGTCTCGGTCGACTACGACCCGGGGGCGTCGGAGGTCAACCAGCTGAACCGCATCAAGCTGATGGTCGCCACCGCCCACAAGAACCACGCCAAGCCCCGCCCGGTCGTCCCGGCGGAGGACGTCACCGTCGCCACCCACTGAGCGCGACGGCACCGCTGAGATGACAGCGATGGCGGCGGGTGGGCTCGGTGAGGTCCGGCGTCCGGGGTGCCGGTAGGGCTGCACGCCACTTCGGATATCTCGATTTCCCCACGACGTCCTTTCGCTAGGATCGCAGCGTCTGTCGCGACGGGCAGGGAAGTCCTTCCTACGACGACGCCGAGGATGTCGGTCACCCGAACTGACCGATCGATCCGGGGTCGTCGGCTCCGTGGTTGTCCGACATGTCGTACACGATCGAGGGAAGCGCGATGAGACACCCCTTACGTTCGGCAGTGGCCGGCTTGGTCTCCGCTGTCATGGTGGCGGGGCTGATGGCGGCCGCGCCCGCGCACGCGGCGACGGCCGGGTTCTCGGGTGTGTCGAAACCGAAGATCAGCGGCACGAAGGCCGTAGGCAAGAAGCTGACCGCGAAGCCGGACACGAAGACCCGCCCGAAAGCGACGTCCCGCACGTACCAGTGGCTACGTGGCGGCGCGGTCATCCAGGACGCCACCGAGAAGACGTACACGCTCACGGCGTCCGACAAGGGTAAGCGCATCTCGGTCAAGGTGTGCTACGCCAAGGCCGGCTACGCCAAGAAGTGCGTGACGTCGTCCAGAACCAGGAAGGTTGCCTACGGCAGGTTCTCCGGGGTCTCGAAGCCCGGCGTCCGCGGCGCCAGGGAGGTCGGCAGCGTCCTCATCGCCGAGCCCGACTCGAAGACCTCGCCCAAGACGACCTCGTTCACCTACCGGTGGTATCGCAACGGCAGCAAGATCAGCAAGGCCACCAAAGCCAGCCACGTACTCACCAAGTCCGACCAGGGCAAGACAATCTCGGTCAAGGTCTGCCACAAGGCCTCCGGGTACACCGCCAAGTGCGTGACCTCCGCCAGGACCGGCAAGATCAAGGCCGCGACCGTCAAAGCCGCGCCAGGCACCGTGTGGGCCTGGGGAAGCAATGAGCGCGGGCAACTCGGCGACGGCACCACCAAGGACCGTGACAAGCCGGTGCAGGTGCAGGGCTTGACCGGCGTCACCGCCGTGAGCGCTGGGCAACGAGTCCCTTCCTGGCACGGATATGTCTACGCGATCAAGAAGGATCGCTCCGTCTGGGCCTGGGGCGACAACACCTACGGGGAACTGGACGGGCTCTCTTCCAGCTCCCCGCTGGGGAAGCTGCAGAAGACGCCTGTGCCGATGACGGGTTTGACCAACGTCGCAGCCATCGACGACAAGGCGTTCTGCCGTCGCGCGGTCAAGAAGGACGGCACGGTGTGGGAGTGGGCCGGTGCGGGCTGCATGGGGAACACGCTTGACGGCGCTTGGGGCAACGAGGTCGTAGGCGCCTATGCGCGGTTCCCGGATCTGGCCGGGGTCAAGGCCATCAGCGCCGGCGTGGCGCTCAAGTCCGATGGCACGGTCTGGACGTTCACCGAACACAACGAAGACCCCAGGTATCAGGGCCCTCAGTACCAAGATCCCAGATGGGGTGACATCCTGCTCATCCGGCAGGTGCCGGGCCTGACCGGGGTCACGGCCATCAGCGGTGACTACCTTGGCTGGTCGCCCCACGGCACGCCTGAATCCGGCTACTACAGCGGCTCGGCCTACGCGCTCAAGTCGGACGGGACCGTCTGGGCCTGGGGCAACAACCGCCACGGGCAGCTCGGCGACGGCACGACCATTGAGCGCGAGGCACCCGTGCAGGTGTCCGGTCTCACCGGAGTGACACTCATCAGCGCGGCTGGCACCAGTGCCTTCGCGGTGAAGAAGGACGGCACCACGTGGGCCTGGGGACGCAACGCGAACTACAACCTCGGCGACGGTACGGACATTGACCGGCGCAAGCCCGTGAAGATCGCCGGCCTGACCGGGGTGACGGCCATCGCCCCGCCGCTCGCGGTCAAGAAGGATGGCACGGTCTGGGGTTGGGGCTGCCAGCTGAATTGCGGGGTGTCCGAACCGGTGAAGATCGCGGGCCTGGCCGGAGTGGTCAGCGTCAGTGCCGGCGGCGGCGCCTTCTACGCGGTCGTCGGCGAGTAGCCACGGGCGTGTCCGGCGCAACCACACCCTCGGGGTGACCCGGGATCCGGTGGCCACCGTTGGGTTGTCACCGCGAAGTGATCAGCCGCGTGGCTACTCGACGGCGGATCAGGCGAGAACGTCCGTCACCGGGGTGTGGTCGCGTCCGAACGCCTCGGCGACGGCCGGGTAGGTGATCGCCCCGGCGTGGGTGTTCAGGCCCTTGGCCAGCGACGGGTCATCGACCAGAGCCTGCTCCCAGCCCTTGTCGGCGATCTTCAGGACATAGGCCAGGGTGGCGTTGGTGAGGGCCCAGGTGGAGGTGTTGGGCACGGCGCCGGGCATGTTCGCCACGCAGTAGAAGATCGAGTCGTGCACCGTGAAGGTCGGGTCGTCGTGGGTGGTGGGGTGGGAATCCTCGAAGCAGCCGCCCTGGTCGATGGCCACGTCCACCAGCACCGAACCCGCCCTCATCTGCGCGACCAGTTCGTTGGTCACCAGCTTCGGTGCCTTCGCGCCCGGGATCAGCACGGTGCCGATCACCATGTCGGCGGCCAGCACCTGCTCACGGATCGCCAGCTTGGAGGAGACGATGCCGTGCACCCGGTTCTCATAGCGCCAGAATGTGGTGCGCAGCTTCTCCAGATCGGTGTCGAGAATGGTGACGTCGGCGCCCATGCCGAGCGCGACATTGGCGGCATTCTGGCCCGCGACCCCGCCGCCCAGCACGACCACCTTGGCGTTCGCGACCCCGCCGACGCAGCCCATCAGCACCCCGCGTCCGCCCTGGGCCTTCATCATGGCGTGCGCGCCCACCTGCGGGGCCAGGCAGCCGGCCACCTCCGACATCGGGTAGAGCAGCGGCAGCAGGCCGTTGGGCAGTTGGACGGTCTCGTAGGCGATCGCGGTCGTTCCGGCCGCCAGCAGAGCGTCCAGCCCGGGCTCGTCCGCGGCCAGGTGCAGGTAGGTGAACAGCACCAGGTCGTCGCGTAGCCGGTGGTACTCGCTCGCGATCGGCTCCTTCACCTTGAGCACCAGCTCGCCGGTCGCCCAGGTGACGTCGGCGTCGGGCAGGATCACCGCGCCCTGGGCCGCGTAGTCATCATCGCCGATCCCCGAACCCAGCCCGGCACCGGCCTGCACGAACACCTCGTGCCCGTGGTGAACCAGTTCGGCGACTCCGACCGGCGTGATGGCGACCCGGTATTCGTGGTTCTTGACCTCGGTGGGGACTGCGATGCGCATCACGGAATCCTCTCTGGCGGAGTCTGCCGGCATTGTCTCACCAGGCCCCGCCCCGATCGCAGCCCAGCAGGTGCGGTTTTTGCCAGATAGCCGCTCTCGGCAGCCATATCCGTCGCGGACAGCGACTATTTGGCAGAAAGTGGCAGCGGGCGGTGAAGCCCTGCCCTGGTGAAGCGGATCAGGGCGGCGCTGGTCTGGGGCCACTGGTGGAACACCTGCTGGAAGGTGAGGCGAACCACCCGGTTCCCGTCCTGCACGAGGACGAGGTCGCGAGCCCGGTCCCTGCTGTAGTTCTCCTCGCCAGTGTGGTGCTGCCGCGAGTCGCACTCGATCATGAGCGATCGCCCCACCAGCAGGTCGACTCGGCCGACACCCCGGACGCGCACCTGGGGTTCCACGGGGATCCCGCGCCGCTGGAAGAGGTATCTCACGCGGGTCTCGGTTCCGGAGTCGGCCCGTCCATCCACGTAGCGCAGCACCCGGTGGGTCGCCTTCGGGCAGCTGCGGACCAGGTGAACCGCCTCGGCTTCCGTAACCAGTCGCTGGTTGAGGGCAGAGTCCAGGACGATGAGGGCGGTCTCGATGTCGTGATGCCGGACGACTTCTGCCAGGCACTCCAGCAGCGGCCGAACGGCGGCCTCGCACCCGAGTTCCCGGGCATGGTGGCCCACTGTGAGCGGTGGCAGGACGGCTGGGACGCGGCGGTTGAAGGTGACATGCAGGCCTGGTTCAGGCGGCACCCACAATCCGTGCACCGCACAACCGCTCAGGCAGCCGAGGTGGCCGCCGAGTCGCACGGCCGAGATCACGGCCTGGGCGGCCGTCGGTGCTGCGTACCAGCCATGACCCACCCTGACGAGTCTCCCGGCGGCAACCTGTCGGCGCAGTGCGACCCGGCCGATCTCGGCGACCAGCTCCGACCAACTCCACACTCCGGTATCCATCGCGCCGGTAACTTGGCCGAGGTCCACCCGGCCACGCCACTCATCCACAGGGCTGCGCAGCCTGATTGTGCGGCCGCCGCTTCTCCACAGGTGCACTTTTTGCCAGATAGTCGACCTACGCGGCGCCATAGGTCGCGCAGAGCCACTATGTGGCAGTTAGTGCACGAGCCCGGAGGGGTGGGGGACAGGCATCGGGGTGCGAGGAGGGAGTGGGTCGGTTTGGCTGGGGGGAGGGGGTTGGGGCGGACGGCGGTGGGCGCGGGGTGGGAGGAGCGGTAGAATGACGGCGAACGTGCTCCGGGGTCGGTGTAATTCCGAACCGGCGGTGATAGTCCGCGACCCGGCCCGCAACCGCGGGACGGTTGAGCTGGTGGAATTCCAGCGCCGACGGTGAAAGTCCGGATGGGAGGCAGCACGGGCGCTTGGTCGAGCGTCGGTCGGAATGGCCGACCCGCGGGCCGGGCGTCTTGACGCACCCCGGTTCGCGCTCGGACCGGAGGATCATGAGACAGCGAACGCCCTGGCGGGGGATGACCGTCGCGGCACCCGTGCTGCTCGCCGCCGCGCTGTTGCTCGGCTGGTCCCTGACCACCCGCCTCAGTTCGATCCCGGAATACCTGCTGCCCAGCCCCGGGGCGGTCGGCTCCCGGCTGGTCTCCGATCTGGCCAGCGGCGAGCTGTGGCCCTATCTCGGCCTCACCCTGGCCGAGGCGCTCGGCGGCTGTCTGCTGGGCGCAGCGGTCGCCATCCCCGCGTCCGTGGCGATCCACCGCTCGCGCTGGTTCCGCGCGGCCGTCCAGCCCTTCCTGGGGGCCACCCAGGCGATCCCCGCCATCGCGCTCGCACCGCTGCTGGTGCTGTGGGTCGGCTACGGGCTCGGCCCGGTCATCCTGCTCTGCTCGCTGATGGTCTTCTTCCCGATCCTGGTCTCCAGCGTGCTGGGGCTGCGGCACGTCGATCCGGACGTGCTGCGGGCCGCCCGGGTGGACGGGGCGGATTCCTTCCGGCTGCTGACCGAGATCGAGTTCCCGCTGGCCTGGCCAGCGGTCCTCGCCGGGCTGCGTAACGGCTTCACCCTCTCGGTCACCGGCGCGGTCGTCGGCGAGATGGTGATGGGTGGCCGCGGGCTCGGCATGGTGCTGACCGTCCAGCGCGACGCGGTCGACACCGCCGGCATGTTCGCCACCATCGCCGTGCTCTGCGTGGTCGCGGCAACCATCTACAGCCTGATCTATGCCTGGGAGCGCAACTCCCGGCTCATCGACACCCACTGAACCGGAGGACACCCGATGCGCACCCTGATTCCGCTCCTGCTGGCCGCACTGCTCACCGGTTGCACGACGAGCTCCGCCGAGCCGTCCGCCACCACACCGGCGGCGACCGCCTCCGATCTGCCGGCCGCGGCGCCGGCCCGGATCGGGCTGTCGTACATCCCTAACGTCCAGTTCGCGCCGTTCTACCTGGCCGAGGCGGACGGGCTGTTCGACCCCGCCACCGGCACCGCGGCGACCCTGCGCCACCACGGCGCCCAGGAGGGCCTCTTCACCGCTATCGCCGCTGGCCAGGAGGACTTCGTGCTGGCCGGCGGGGACGAGATGCTGCAGGCCCGCGAGACCGGCCTGGATCTGGTCTCGGTCGCCACCTACTACCAGCAGTACCCGGTGGTGGTGATCGCCAAGGAGGACGGCCCGATCGCCGAGCTGGCCGATCTGAAGGGCAAGCGGGTCGGCGTCCCCGGCCGCTACGGCTCCTCCTGGTTCGGGCTGCTGGTGGCGCTGCACACCGCGGGCCTGACGCTGGACGACATCGAGGTGGTCGAGATCGGCTACACCCAGCAGGCCGCCCTGACCACCGACAAGGTCGACGCGGTGATCGGCTTCTCCAACAACGACCTGGTGCAGTTCCAGCTGGCCGGCGTGCCGGTGCGCAGCCTGCTGATCGCCGGCGGTACCCCACCGCTGGTGGGCGCCAGCCTCATCACCACCCGCGCCTATCTCGACGGCCATCCCGACGTGGTGCGCGGGGTGGCGCAGGCCATGGTCGCCGGGATCAACGAGGTCGCCTCCGACCCCACCGGTGACCGGGCGTTGGAGGCGACCGCCGCACAGGTGCCGGGGCTCACCGGCGAGACGCTGGAAGCCGCCCGGCTGACCCTCAAGGCGACCGTGCTGGTCATGACCGACGACCAGCTGCACACCGACGGCACCGTCGACCGCGCCACCTGGCAGGCGATGGGGGAGTTCATGCTCGGCGCCGGCCTGCTCACCCAGACACCGGACATCGACGCGGCGATCGCGCCCGAAGTGCTTGCGCGGTGATCGCGGCCAGCCCCGAGGCGGGGTTGACCGTTAGTGTTAGCCCATGAGCGATCCTGTCGTGGTGCCGGTGCCCGGCTGGGATGACTATTTCCTGGGAATCGCGAAGGCGGTATCGGCGCGCGCCAAGTGCACCCGGCGTCGGGTCGGCGCGGTGCTGGTGATGGATCGCCGCATCATCGCCACCGGCTACAACGGTGCGGCCCCGGGGCGTCCGGATTGCCTGGAGGGCGCCTGCCCGCGCGGTCGGCTCGACTACGAGGCGGTGCCCGGCCTGGGCGACTACGACCGCCCCGGGACGCCCGGCTTCTGCATCGCGATTCACGCCGAGGTGAACGCACTGCTGTTCTCCACCCGCGACACCAAGGGCGCGACCGCCTTCATCACCGATCCACCGTGTCCGGGGTGCCGCAAGGCGCTGGCGGCGGCGGGAATCGTCCGCGCGGTCTGGCCGGAGGGTGAGACGGACGCCGACGGTTTGGTCGACTGGGGCTGAGAGGATGCCGTGACCACCCCCAATCGTCCGGACTTCACCACCTGGGTACATCGCGGAGCCGCGATGTTCAGCCTGGGCGCGCTGATCCCGGCGTGGTTCATGGCGGTGGATCTGCTGCCCCACCTGGCGACCTGGTGGCTGGTGATCTTCGGCGGCGGCATCGTCGGGGTGACCGTGGCGATGATGATCGTCTCCGTCGCCGGACGTTCGGTGGTCTGGCTGGCGCGCTGCTACGTGGTGCTGGTCGCGGTGGGGACGGCGGCCTGGCCACCGGCCTGGACCTCGCCAGAGCCCGCCTCCGGGAACCCGTGGTTGTGGATGTGCCTGGGCGTGGCGAGCGTCTGGACGGCGGTGACCACCGGCGTGAAGTGGGGCTTCGGCTACGCCGTCCTGACCAGCGCCATCTACGCCGGCGTCCGCCTCACCCCGTCGGGGCAGGGCGTGCCGCTGATGGCGGCCATGCAGGACATGCTCGTGCTGGTGATCAATCCGAGCGCGGTGATCATCGGGGTCTCGCTGCTCACCGACGCCGTGCGCCGGCTGGACGCCACCACCAGCTCCAGCCAGCAGCAGCGCGCCCGCGCGGCGCTGGAGGAGGCGCTGGTCGAGCAGCGCCGGCAGCTGGACAGCATCGTCCACGACGAGGTGATGACCACGCTGGTCAACGCCACCATGAGCCCGGCCGGCCGGCACCCGCGACTGGCCGAGCAGGCCCGCCACGCGATCGACCAACTCGATCGGGCCGGCGAGACCACCGAGGAACGGGTGCCGGTCACCGTCGAGCACCTCGGCTGGCTGGTCCGCGACCAGGTGATCTCGCTGGTGCCCGACGCGCAGGTCGCCATGACGGTCTCCGAACCCGAGCTGCCGGTTCCGGCGAAGGTGGCCAGCGCGATCGGACAGGCCTGCCGGGAAGCCGCCATGAACATCGCCCGGCACGCCGAGGCCAGCCACGTGAGCGTGCTGATCGACGACGCCCCCGGCCACGGGGTGCGGATCACCCTCACCGACGACGGCACCGGCTTCGATCCCGGAGCGGTGCCGGGCGACCGATTCGGCCTGCGGCTGTCGGTGCACGAGCGGATGGCGGGCGTGGGCGGTCAGGCCGAGGTCAGTTCCCAGCCCGGACGCGGAACCAGCGTCGAGCTGATCTGGCGGCTGCCGGACGAGACCACGCGCGCCGATCGGCGCAGCCGGGTGGATCACGACCCGCGCTATGCCGTGGTCCCGTCGATCCGGCCCGGCCTCCTGGCCGGCCTGATCGCCCTGCTGATCGGGCTGCACTTCGTACTGGGCTGGACGACCCTGGATCAGGTCACCGGGGTCTGGCCGGTCTTCATGGCCCAACTGCTGGCGACCCTGGCGACCTGGCTGGCGCTGCGCAACCTCAACAGGGTCGCCCTGCCCACCTGGTCGGCGGCCGGGGTGGTGGTGCTGCTCACCGGCACCACCCTGCTGGTGCAGTCGGTGCTGCCGTACGATCGCTGGCCCGGATATGCCACCTGGCACTCCGGGGTGGTGATGGTGCTCGTCATCGTGCTGCTCTTCCGTCGTCAGCGGCTGCTCGCCTGGAGCGGCCTCAGCGTGTTCGTGGCGGCCTCGCTGTGGTGGGCCCTCTCCCACGGCCTGGGGGTGGACGGCCTGATGCGGGTCAGCTTCGGCCCGGTCGCCTGGATGGTGGTGGCGCAGCTGATCAGCAGCTGGCTGATCGACATCGGCAAGCGCATGCGCGAGAGCGACCAGCATTCCGATGCCGCCAATCAGGCGATCGCGGCGAGCTATTCCAAGCTGGTGCTGCGCGACCTGTGGCTGGGCGAGCTCCGCACCCAGGTGGGGCCGCTGCTCTCCCGGCTGGCCGACCCGGAGGCCGAGTTGTCCGACGCCGAGCGGGCGGCCTGCGCGTCGCTGGAACGCCGACTGCGGGACGGGCTGCGGGCGGCCAACCTGCTGGCCGACGGCACCCAGGATCTGGTGGAGGCGGCCCGGGCCCGGGGGGTGGAGGTGCGCCTCGTCGACAGCCGCGGCTCGGCCCTGCCCGATCCGGTGCGCCGCGCGGTGAACCGCTCGCTGGCCGCCGTCCTCGCCGACCACGAGGTCACCCGGGTGGTGGCGCGGGCGGCGCCGGAGGACTACGACGACGTGGTGACGATCCTGACGGTTCGTCGCAACGGTCGCACCGAACTGGTAGGACTGGACAATCAAGGGAACCCAACCGCGAGATAGGCACAGGCATGATCGAAGTCGCAGTCATCGATGACCACGAGGCGATCCGGGTGGGAGTGGCAGCCGCCCTGGACAGTCACGGAGCCGACCGGATCACCGTGATCAGCCAGGACGCCACCGTGCCGGACTTCCTGGCGCGCGACCGCGCGGTGGATGTGGTGCTGCTGGATCTGCAGCTGTCGGACGGCACCGACCCGCTGGACAACACCGAGCAGCTGATCGCAGCCGGCCACACCGTCCTGGTCTATTCGATCGCCGACAACGTGCGACTGCTGCGCCGGGCCCTGGCCGGCGGTGCGGCGGGGGTGGCCCGCAAGGCCGATCCGCTGGAGGACACGGTGGCCTCGATCGAGGCGGTCGCGGCCGGCCAGATGGTGCTCACCCAGGAGATCCTGGGGCTGATCGAGGGCGACCGGAGCTATGTCGCGGCCAATCTCGGGCCGCGTGAGCGGGAGGTGCTGGCGCTCTACACCGGGGGTCTGGAAGTGCCCGAGGTGGCGGCCATGCTCGGTATAGCGGAGAACAGCGTCAAGGAGTACCTCAAGCGGATCCGGGTGAAGTACACCAACGTGGATCGTCCGGCGGCCAGCAAGCTCGACCTCTTCCGCCGGGCCATCGAGGACGGGATCGTCCCCCCGGTGGAACCCAGGCTGTAGCCCGTCAGAGGTTCCGCAGGAAGTCGGGGTCGTCGTCCGGGGCGCGGGGCGGCCGGGGACGGTTACCGGGTGTCTTGGTGGGCCGGCCGACGAGCAGCCAGGCGATCGCGCCGAAGCCCGGCAGCAGGATGATCGCCACCACCCACAGCCAGCGCGGCATCAGCCGGACGCGCAACGGGTCGGCCTGCGCCACCTCGACGACGGCGTAGATCATAAGCATCACGACGATGACTACTGGCAAGACCCGGCCCATGCCACCAATCTACCGCAGGCTCCCATACCCCGGAGCCGGGCGCGACGCCGCGGTCCGGGCGTCCGGTTTGCCGGATTCTCCGTCCGTCGGAGACATCCCTGCGCGGGATCAGGGCTGCCGGGCGGCGGGCACGCCCTAGGGTGGGAGCGTGCACCTGAGCTCGCCGGAGGAGTTGCCGCAGGCGCTGGCCGAGGCGCTGGCCGGACGGCTGGTGGCGGCCTCGTTGCCGCGCACCGGAGCCGAGCAGGTGGTCGCCGCCCTGCAGCCGCAGCTGCCCGTCACCGAGCTGACAGCCGGGGTGGCGGTCGCCACGTCGGGTTCGACCGGGCAGCCCAAGATCGTGATGCTCTCTGCGCAGGCCGTGCTGGCCTCGGCCTCCGCCACCCATGCCCGGCTTGGCGGCGTGGGGGATTGGGTGTGCGTGCTCCCGACCCACCACGTCGCGGGCATGATGACCGTGGCCCGGGCGGTCGCCGCCGGCCGCGGGATCCGCTTCGCCGCCCCCGACCTCACCGATCTGCCGGACGGCGGCGACCGCAGCTACCTGTCGGTGGTGGGCGCCCAGCTCTACCGCGCGGCGGCAGACCCGGAGCTCCTCGCCCGGCTGCGCGACTACGCCGCCGTCCTGGTCGGCGGATCAGCGGTCTCCGGCCAGTTGCTCGCCCAGGTGCGGGAGAGCGGCGTCCGGCTGGTCACCACCTACGGCATGGCCGAGACCTGCGGAGGCTGCGTCTACGACGGCCGCCCGCTGGACGGCGTGCGGATCGGCTTCGCCGGCGAGCGGATCACGCTGACCGGGCCCATGGCGTTCAGCGGCTACCGGCTCGATCCGGAGCTGACCGCGCAGGTGCTGGACGGCGACACCGTCCTCACCGGCGACCGCGGCCGGCTGACGGAGGGGCGGTTGCAGGTGACCGGACGGGTGGACGAGGTCGTGGTCAGCGGCGGGGTCAACGTCGACCTGGCTCAGGCGCAGCGGGTGTGCGAGCAGGTGTTCGGGCCACCGGAGGCCGGTGGCCCGGTGCTGCTGGCGATCGGCGATCCGCGGTGGGGGCAGCGGATCGTGGCCGTCACGCTCGGCGAGGCCGACCTGGAGACGCTCACCGACGGACTGCAGGACCGGCTCGGACCCGCCGCGCTGCCGCGCGAGTTGCGCCGGGTGGCAGCCTTGGCGTACACACCGACAGGCAAGATCGATCGGCGCGCCCTGCAGCGCGCCTGGCGGAAACCGGAGGTGAGCGATGGCCACGGCGGCTGAATGGCTGGAAGGCGCCCGGCCACGCACCCTGCCGGCCGCGGTCTCGCCGGTTCTGGCCGGCAGCGGGGTGGCGGCCTTCCACGACGGCTTCCAGTGGGGGCTGGCCCTGCTGGCCGCGGTGGTGGCGCTCGCCCTGCAGGTGGGGGTGAACTTCGCCAACGACTACTCCGACGGCATCCGGGGCACCGACGCCGCCCGGGTGGGCCCGTTGCGGCTGGTCGGCTCCGGAGCGGCGCCCGCCCGGACGGTGCGGACGGCGGCCTTCGCCAGCTTCGCCGTGGCCGGCCTGGCCGGCCTGGCGATCGTCGTGATCACCGCCGCCTGGTGGCTGCTGGCCGTCGGCGCGGCCGCGATCGCGGCCGCCTGGTTCTACACCGGGGGGCCGCGTCCCTACGGCTACGCCGGGCTGGGCGAGGTCTTCGTCTTCGTCTTCTTCGGACTGGTGGCCGTGACGGGCACGGTCTACATCCAGCTCGGCGAAGTGCCCGCCGCCGGCTGGTGGGCGGCGATCGCCATCGGCGCGCTGGCCTGCGTCCTGCTGGTGGCCAACAACCTGCGCGACCTGGACGGTGACCTGGTCGCCGGCAAGCGGACGCTCGCCACCCGGCTGGGCGATCGCGGCACCCGCTGGTTCTTCGTGCTGCTGGTGGTGATCGCCACCTTCGCGGTCTTCGCGGTGGCGGCGACCACCACCTGGTGGGCCCTGCTCGGCCTGCTGATGCTGATGCTGGTGGGACCGGCCTGCACCCGGGTGGTCGGCGGCGCGTCCGGTCGTGACCTGATCGGCGTACTGCGCGACGCCGGGCTGGCCGAGCTGGCCTGCGCGGCCGG
Source organism: Actinomycetota bacterium (assembly GCA_020161795.1). Classification (GTDB taxonomy): domain Bacteria; phylum Actinomycetota; class Actinomycetes; order Propionibacteriales; family Propionibacteriaceae; genus Propionicimonas. Next base: position 74,465 of record JAIUOR010000001.1, read on the forward strand.
GTTGCTGATCGGATTGCTGATCGCATGATCGAGATCGCCGGGGTCTACGCCCTTCCGCTCCGCACCCGCTTCCGCGGGCTGACCGTCCGCCACGGGCTGCTGCTGCGCGGCCCCGCCGGCTGGGCGGAGTGGAGCCCCTTCGCCGAGTACGTCCGCCCGGAGATCGACGCCTGGGCACAGGCCGCCCGCGAGGCGGCGCTGGAGGGCTTCCCGGCACCGGTTCGCGACCAGGTGCCGGTCAATGTCACGGTGCCGGCGACCGACCCCGAGAGCGCGCACCAGCTCGTCACCCGATCGGGCTGCGCGACCGCCAAGGTGAAGGTCGCCGAGAAGGGCCAGTACATCGCAGAGGACGTCGCCCGGGTCGAGGCGGTGCGCGATGCGCTCGGCCCCTCCGGCAGGCTGCGGATCGACGTCAACGGCGCCTGGAGCGTGCCGGACGCGCTCACCCGGCTGCAATTGTTGCGCCGGTTCGACCTGGAGTACGTCGAGCAGCCCTGCGCCAGCGTGGAGGATCTCGCCCGGCTGCGCCGGGAGCTGGCCCGGCGGGGGATCGACCTGCCGATCGCCGCCGACGAGTCGATCCGGCGCAGCGGCGATCCCGAGCGGGTGGCGGAGCTGGAGGCGGCGGACATCGCGGTGCTGAAGGTGCAGCCGCTCGGCGGCGTGCGCCGCTGCCTGGAACTGGCCGAGCGGCTCGGCCTGCCGGTGGTGGTGTCGTCGGCACTGGAGAGCTCGGTGGGGTTGCGGGCCGGCGTCGCGCTGGCCGCCTGCCTGCCCGAGCTTCCCTACGCCTGCGGGCTCAATACCTCCGCGCTGTTCACCAAGGACGTGACTGCGCAACCCCTGGTGGCGGACCGGGGCGCCATCGCGGTACGCGACGTCGAGCTGAACGAGACCGGCTCCTGGCGAGCCGATCCCACCACCGCGGCCTGGTGGCGGGAGCGCTGGCAGGGGGTGCCGGCATGAGCCGCTCCTACGCCTGCGCGCTGGCCGTGGTGGACGCGCTGCTCGCCGCCGGCCTCACCGACCTGGTGCTGTGCCCCGGCTCCCGGTCGGCGCCGCTGGCGCTGGCCGCGCACCGGGCGGCGCTGGCCGGGCGGTTGCGGCTGCACGTCCGCATCGACGAGCGGACGGCGGGTTTCCTGGCGCTGGGCCTGGCCAAGGGCTCGGGCCGCTGCGTCCCGGTCGTGACCACCTCGGGCACTGCCGTCGGCAACCTGCTGCCCGCCGTGATGGAGGCCTCGCACGCCCGGGTGCCGCTGCTGGTGATCAGCGCCGACCGGCCGCGGGAGCTGATCGGAACCGGCGCCAACCAGACCACCTGGCAGCCGGGGATCTTCGCCGGCTTCCCGCGCGCCGAGGCCGCCATCGAGGCGGCCGGGGATCCACTGAGTTGGAGCGAGGCTCCCACCGAGCTGATCCGGGCGGCCGAGGCCGTCCTGCACGCCGGCCCGGTCCACCTCAACATCGCGCTTCCCGAGCCGCTGGTTCCCGCCGCGGAATCCACCGTGCCCGCGGCTGACCCTTCCGCGGGTGGTTGGGAAACAGGAACCCTCCCCGTGTCCCAGGGTGCGGAGGCGGGCAGCTCTTCGGTCGCGGGCGGGAAGTCCCCGGTCCGGGTCACCGGGGGGTTCAGCCCCTCACCGGACCGGCGGCGACGTCTCCGGTGGCCCTCAAGGCGTCGCCGCGAAGCCACCGGGGGCGCAGCGGAGGTCGTCGGCGCTGGCTGGGATCGTGAGGGGGTGCTGGCCCTCTCCGCAGGGCCACGCACCGTCGTGGTCTGCGGCGACGCCGCGCCGGCCGAGGGAGCGGCCGCGCGCGCCTTCGCCGAGGCTGCCGGCCTGCCGCTGATCGCCGAGCCCTCCAGTGGCGCCCGCCTCGGCCCGAACGTCCTGCGCTGCGGACGCCTGCTGCTCGGCACCGGGAGGGCCGACCAGGTGGAGCGGGTGGTCATGTTCGGGCACCCCACGCTGTCGCGCCCGGTCAACCGCCTGCTGACCAGGGCCGACGTCGAGTTGATCGTGGTCGGCCGCGGGCCGCTGCCCAACCCGGCCAACCACGCCTGCGCCTTCGCCGCCACGGTCCAGCTGGAACCCGACCGCTCCGCCTGGCTGGCGGAGTGGCAGGCTGCCGACCGCGCCGCGAGCCAACGGGTGGACGCGCTGGTGTCCGGCCTTGACCACGTCAGCGGTCCCGCGGTGGCGGCCACCGTGCTGGCCGGCGGCGCCGGCGCCCTCGTGCTGGGCAACTCGATGGCCATTCGCGACGCCGATCTCGCCCCGGTCACCGGCCGGCGGGTCCTGGCCAATCGAGGGCTCTCCGGCATCGACGGCACGGTGTCCACCGCGATCGGGATCGCCCTGGCGACCGGCGGGCCGACGACCCTGCTCTGCGGTGACCTGTCCTTCGTCCACGACGCCAATGCCCTGGCGATCGGCCCCGGGCAGCCCCGTCCCGAGCTGCGCATCGTGGTGGCCGACGACGCCGGCGGAGCCATCTTCGCCACGCTGGAGTACGGCCAGCAGCGGTTCTCCGACAGCTTCGAGGCCGTCTTCGCCACCCCCAGCGGGGTCGCCCCGGCAGTGCTCGCCCGCGGCTATGGGGTACCCGCCACCCGGGTGGACACCCTCGATCAGTTGGCCACCGCCCTCGAGGCCCCGATCGACGGCCTGCAGGTGATCGTGATCGGCATCGACCGCGCCCACCGTGGCGAACTGGCGGCGGCGCTCGCCGGCTGCGCTCGCTGACCACCTGGGCGGCCTCGGCGGCGTGACCCTCACCGGCGGCGCTACTCTGCTCCGGTGCCCAACGCCCTTCTCGTCGAACTGAGCCCGCTGGGCTGGGCGATCGTCATCGCGGCAGCGCTGCTGATCGGATTCGCCAAGACCGCGATCGGCGGGGTGGCAATGGTGGCGGTGGCGCTGTTCGCCTTAGTGCTGCCCACCAAGGACTCCACCGGCGCGGTGCTGCTGTTGCTGCTCACCGGCGATCTGGTGGCGATCTGGGTGTATAGGCGCCACGTCGACTGGCGGTTGATCGCCCGGCTGATCCTGCCGGTGCTGATCGGGATCGGCCTCGGTGCCTGGTTCCTCTCCCAGGTCGACGACCTGGTGCTGCGGCGGACCATCGGCGGCATCCTGCTGGTGCTGCTGGTGGCCGGCTTCTGGCGCGAGAAGCTGCGTCCCCACCACCCCGCTGTGGGCGCCGGCTACGGCGGGCTGGCCGGGTTCACCACGATGGTCGCCAACGCCGGCGGCCCGCCGATGAACCTCTACCTGCTCGCCGTCGGCTACGACAAGTGGCGCTTCCTGGGCACCTCGGCCTGGTTCTTCTTCGCCGTGAACCTCACCAAGCTGCCGGTCTCGATCGGGCTGGGGATCATCCGTCCCGAGCTGGCCGTGCTGGCCGGGGTACTGGTGCCGCTGGTGCTGCTGGGCACCTGGATCGGCCGGATCGTCATCAAGCGGATCGACCAGCAGCTGTTCGAGCGGCTGGTGACGGTCTTCGTCGCGCTGACGGCGGTCTACCTGCTGATCCGGTGACGCCGGCCGCGGACCGGACGGCAGCGTCCTGACGTTCCACCGAAGTGCCGGCCGGAAGTCACTCAATTCTTCAGCGGGAGAACTTCGCCGGGCGTAGCCTCGAATCAGGCGTCGCGGCGCCGCAGCCTCGGTGCCTGGTCCCAATGCGGATGCGTTCGGTGAGCGCCAGCATCGAAGGAGCTGTGATGTCGATTCTCGCCTCCCCATTGATGGTGGGAGACCTGGAACTGAAGAACCGGATGGCCGTCGCCGCGATGGTCACCTGCTATTGCGATGACGATGGCATGCCGACCGAGCAGTACATCGCCTACCACGAAGCCCGGGCCCAGGGCGGCTTCGGGCTGATCGTCACCGAGGACTACGCGGTGGACCCGGCAGGTCGTGGGTTCTGGTGCGCCGGGCTGTGGAAGGACGAGCAGATCGCGCCGCACCGGGAGTTGACCGAACGCGTCCACGCCGCGGGGGCGAAGGTCTTCGCCCAGATCTACCACTGCGGACGCCAGACCGCCTCGGCCCTGATCGGCACCCAGCCGGTCGCCCCGTCCGCCCTGGCCTGCCCCGCCATGGGCGAGGTGCCGCGGGCGCTCACCCGCGACGAGATCCGGACGATCGTGGGCCAGTTCGGCGACACCGCGCTGCGGGCGAAGCAGGCCGGCTTCGACGGAGTGGAGATCCACGGTGCGCACGGCTATCTGATCGCCGAGTTCCTCTCCGCCTACGCCAACAAGAGGACCGACGAGTACGGTGGCCCGCTGCGCAATCGACTGCGGTTCGCGCTGGAGATCATCGCCGACATCCGGGGCAAGTGCGGTGCGGGCTATCCGGTCTCGTTCCGCATCTCGGCCGACGAGTACGTGATCGGCGGACGCGACATCGCCGAGACCGTCCTGATCTGCCGGGAACTGGAGGCGGCAGGAATCGATCTGGTCCACGTCAGCGCCGGAACCTACGAGAGCGCGTGGGCGATCATCCCGCCGCTGGGCCGGCCGTACGCCTGGCTGGCCGAGTTCGGGGCGCAGGTGAAGCAGGCGGTGACGATCCCCGTCCAGCTGGTCGGCCGGATCAAGGATCCGGAGCTCGCCGAGAGCCTGCTGCAGGCCGGCAAGGCCGATCTGATCTCCTTCGCCCGCGGTTCGCTGGCGGATCCCGACCTGCCGCGCAAGTACCTCGAGGGCCGCTCCGACGAGATCCGCCAGTGCATCGGCTGCAATCAGGGCTGCATCTCGATCCTGTTCACCAACCAGCCCATCCGCTGCCTGGTGAACCCTTCGCTGGGCTACGAGGGCGCCCGCGAGATCCAGCCGGCGGCGACGCCCCGGAAGGTGCTGGTGATCGGCGGCGGGCCGGCCGGGCTGGAAGCGGCGCGCGGCGCTCGGCTGGTGGGGCACGAGGTCGTGGTGCACGAGCGCCAGGCCCAGCTGGGCGGCAACTTCCTGGTCGGCGCCATCCCGCCCGGCAAGGGGGAACTCACCTCCTACATCACCTGGCTCGGCGAGGAACTCGACCGGCTGGGGGTGCCGGTCCGGCTGAACTCCGAGGTGACCGCCGACCTGGTCGCCGCCGAACGGCCCGAGGTCGTGGTGTACGCGGCCGGGGCCAGGCACGCCACCGTTCCGATCCCGGGCATCGGCACCGCCGGGGTGGTCGAGGCCTGCGACGTCCTCACCGGCCGGGTGACCACCGGGGGCTCGGTGGTGGTCGCCGGAGGCGGCATGATCGGCAGCGAGACCGCGCTCTACCTCGCCTCGCTGGGCCGGCAGGTGACGATCGTCGACCAGTTGCCCGGCGTCGCCCTGGAGGAGGACTCCGCCCGCCGGTACTACCTGATGAAGGAGTTCGACCGGTACCACGTTCGGACGGTGACCAGCGCGACCATCACCGAGATCACCGACGAAGCGGTGACGGTCGAGCAGGACGGTGCGGTTCGGGTGCTGCCGTGCGACACCGTGGTGATCGCGCTGGGGATGACCCCCGACACCGACGCGCTGGCCGCCATCCGGCAGGTCGCCGAAGTCGTGGTGGTCGGCGATGCCGTGGAGGTGTCCGACGGGCTCAAGGCCAGTCGGGAGGGCTTCGCCTGCGGGCTGGCGCTCTGAGCCCGGATCGGCTCCGCGCCGCCGCAGGGGGTACGGTTCGGGGGTGACGAATGACACTCCCGAAACCACCGACGGCGGCGACGACCGGCCGGCGGCCTCCTTTGCCGATCTCGGATTGGGTGAGCGCCTGCTGGCGACAGTGACGGAACTCGGCTACGAGAGCCCGACGCCGATCCAGGCCGCCACCATCCCCGCCCTGCTCGACGGGCGTCACGTCGTGGGGCTCGCCCAGACCGGCACCGGCAAGACCGCAGCCTTCGCGCTGCCCATCCTGGAGCAGCTGGAGCCCAAGCGGAAGGCGCCCCAGGCGCTGGTGCTGGCACCGACCCGCGAGCTCGCCCTGCAGGTCTGCGAGGCCTTCCAGTCCTACGCCGGGCCGGCCAGCGACATCCACGTGCTGCCGGTCTACGGCGGGCAGGGGTACGGCGTCCAGTTGAGCGCGCTGGCCCGCGGCGTCCAGGTCGTGGTGGGGACGCCCGGCCGCATCATGGACCACCTCGCCAAGGGGACGCTGGATCTCAGCAAGCTGCGGTTCCTGGTGCTCGACGAGGCAGACGAGATGCTCAACATGGGCTTCGCCGAGGATGTCGAGACGATCGTCTCCGAGACCCCGGCCGAGAAGCAGGTTGCTCTCTTCTCCGCCACCATGCCGGCCGGCATCCGGCGGCTCGCGAAGCAGTACCTGACCGATCCGGTCGAGATCCGGGTGCAGGGCAGGACGGCCACCGCGGCCAACGTCCGGCACCGCTACCTGCTGGTCTCCTACCCGCAGAAGGTGGAGGCGTTGACCCGCATCCTCGAGGTGGAGGACTTCGAGGGGATGATCGTCTTCGTCCGCACCAAGAACGAGACCGAGACGCTGGCCGAGAAACTGCGTGCCCGCGGCTTCTCCGCCACGGCGATCAACGGCGACATCGTGCAGCAGCAGCGGGAGCGGACGATCGAGCAGCTCAAGTCCGGCAAACTCGACATCCTGGTCGCCACCGACGTCGCCGCCCGCGGCCTGGACGTGGACCGGATCAGCCACGTGGTGAACTTCGACATCCCGACCGACACCGAGTCCTACGTCCACCGGGTCGGCCGGACCGGCCGCGCCGGCCGCAGCGGCCAGGCGATCTCCTTCGTCACCCCGCGGGAACGCCGCCTGCTGGCTGCCATCGAGCGCGCCACCCGGCAGCCGCTGGCGCCGATGGAGATCCCCAGCGTCGCCGACGTCAACGCCACCCGGCTGAGCCGCTTCGACTCGGCGATCACGGCCGCGCTGGAGAACGACGAGGTGGAGTTCTTCCGCCAGGTGGTCGCCCACTACGTCAACGAGTACGACGTCCCCGAACTGGACGTCGCCGCGGCGCTCGCGCTCAACCTGCAGGGCGACGAGCCGATGCTGCTGGAGCCCGAGCCGGAGCGTGCAGCCCGTCCCGAACGCCAGGCGGCCCCCGACGGCGAACCGCGGGCCGACCGCCGGCGTCCCGGTATCCAGCTGGCGACCTACCGGATCTCGGTCGGCAAGCGGCATCGGATCACCCCGCGCCAGATCGTCGGGGCGCTGGCCAACGAGGGCGGCCTGTCGCGCGAGGAGTTCGGACGGATCGAGATCCGCGCCACGCACTCCCTGATCGAACTGCCCGCCGACCTGCCACCCGCGGTATGGAAGGCGCTGGGGAGCACCCGGATCAGTGGTCAGCGCATCGAACTACGCCTCGACCAGGGCGTGGAGCGCCATCGGGGCGGCAAGCCCGACAAACACCGCGGGAAGGCCGGCGGCAAGCACACCAAGCCCGGCAAGCAGCGTTGGTGAGCCCGGGGCTCAGCGGGAGCCGGCCCGCTCGGCGATGAACTGCTCCACCTCGGCGCGGTCGGCGTAGGAGGACTGGGCGCCCAGCCGCTGCACGGCCACCGCGCTCATCGCGGTGGCGAAGGCCACCGCCTGGTCGAGTTCGACGCCGCGGGAGAGTTCGGCCGCCATCGCGCCGACGAAGGCATCGCCGGCGCCGGTGGTGTCGACGGCGTCCACCCGGTAGGCGGCGACCCGCCGGATCCCCGAACCGTCGGCGACCAGCGCGCCCTCGGCGCCCAGGGTGATCACCAGCGTCGGCACGCCGACCGCCAGCAGCCGCTCGGCCAGGAACTCGAAGGAGGCGTCGGCGGGAATCGAGGCGTCGTTCAGCACCACGCGAGCCTCGTACTCGTTGACCACCAGCGGGTTGCACCGCGCGAGGGTGGTGGGGTCGAAGGACTGGGCGGGTGCCGCGTTGAGCAGCACCCGGACGCCGGCGGCGTCGGCGCGTTCGATCACGTGGGCGACCGCCGTCAGCGGGATCTCCAGGTTGAGCACCAGCACGTCGGCGGACAGCCAGAACTCGCTGACCGACTCGGCGGCCGCCACGTCGATGGTCATGTTGGCGCCGGGGGAGACCACGATCGAGTTCTCGCCATCGGGGGTGAGCAGCACCATCGCGGTGCCGGTCGGCCGGTCCACCGTCAGGACGTGGGAGGTGTCGACGCCGGCCTCGGCCAGCGACTGGCGCAGGAAGTCGGCGTTCCCGTCCCGGCCCAGGGCGCCGAGGAAGGTGACCTGGCTGCCGGACCGGGCGGCAGCGGCTGCCTGGTTGGCGCCCTTCCCGCCCGGAAAGACCTGCAGATCACCGCCCAGCAGCGTCTCGCCGCCGCCGGGACGCCGGTCCACGTGGACGACCAGGTCGGCATTCGCGCTTCCCAGGACGACGACATCAGTCATGGCTTGCCTCCGAGGTGAGTGTGGACAGATAGTCGGCGCCGGCGCGTGGGCCGATGCCGGCGATGGCATGGCCGGCCGCCGCGACGGCGAAGATCGCCGCCTGTTCGGGGGTGGCGCCGCCGCAGCGTCGCGCGAGATAGGCCGCGAAGAAGGTGTCCGAGGCGCCGGTCGTGTCGACGGCGGTGGCCGGCGCGGCGGGAACATGCAGGTCGGAATCAGGGCCGACGATGTCGACGCCGTCGGCGCCGCGGGTGACCAGGACATCCCGCTCGGCGACCGCGGCACCCGGGCTCCCGGCGAGCGAGCGGAGATCGAGACCCACCGCCGCCGCGGCGTGGGCGTTGATGACCAGGAAGGAGGCGTTGCGGATCGAATCGGCGTCGAGCCCGGCATCGCCCAGGCCGGCCGACTCCACATCCAGCGCGATGCGCGTGCCGCCCCGGTGCGCGGCGAAGACGGCGGCCCGCAGGGCCGGCTCGCGCAGCTCGTGCGGGCTGGTGACCACGACGTCGGCGGCGTTCAGGGCAGCCGCCACGGCGTCGGTGACGTCGAGCACCTCGCGCCCGCCGTCGTCGATCAGGATGGTGCGTTCCGCCCCCACCCGCACCACGAAGGCCTCGCAGGTGCGGGCCGTCGGGCTCACCTGCACCAGGCTGGTGTCGACCCCGAACCGGTCCAGCGAGGAGAGCACCTCGTCTGCGTGGTTCGGGCCGATGCGCTCCAGATGGGTGACCGACTGCCCCGCCGCGCCGAGCGCGGCCGCCGTATTGGCGATCATGCCGCCGAGTCGCAGGCTGCGATCGGCCAGCATCGCCTTGTCGCCCAGCCCGGGCCAGTCGGCAGCGGTGTAGTAGGTGTCGATGGTGCTGGGTCCCAGCGTGACGAAACGAGTCATCCCAGGTCCGCCAGCGCCCGGGCCGTGGCGGCCAGGTCGAAGCCGTTCACCTCGTCGACGGTACGGGTCAGGTCGGCCGGGAAGGCGCCGGCTCCGGCGGCAGCGCCGGCCAGCGCGCCGACGATGGTGGCGACCGTGTCGGTGTCGTCGCCGGCGTTGACCGCCGCTGTGACGGCGCTGAAGGCGTCTGGGGCGGCGGCCAGGATGCCGACCGCCGCGGGAACGGCCTCGTTGGCCTTCAGCCCGGTTCCGATCAGCTCGGCGATCCGGGTGGTCGCCTCGTCCAGGCTCGCGCTGCGGCGGGCCAGCTGGACGGCGAACTCGGTTCGCGCCGCGACGCTCGCGCCGGCCACCTCATGGGTCAGCTCCAGGGCTCTGGCTTCGGCCCGGGCGGCCGCGCGGAGGCAGGCCTCCACGACGAAGGCCAGCTGCACCTCCTGCGGTCCGGTCTCGGGGTCGTTCACGCCGGCGGTGACGCCCGCTGCCACCACGGCGGCCGCGGCCGCGGCCAGATGGTTGTCGTGGGTGGCCAGCGAGACGGCGATCGCGCCGTCGATCGCCTCGTCCATGCTCCGGGCGACGCAGCCGACCGGACCGATGCGCATGGCCGCGCCGTTGGTCGCCTCGCCCCCGCGGTACAGGAAGAACGGCTCCTCCACGTCCTCCCCGGAGAGCCGGGCGATGGCGCGGCGGGTGGTCGGGCCCGCGAACTCGCGGTACCGGTCGTCTGCCCACCAGGCCAGCACGGCCTGCCGTCCGGTCTCCCGATCCAGCGCACCGGCCCGGTCGATGATCGCCCGGGCCAGGTAGTAGGCCTGGGAGAAGTCGTCGGTGACGGTGCCGGGAGTCCTGCCGCGCGCGAAGGTGTCCGGCGGGGGAGTGTGGAAGCTGGTCACCTCGCCGCCGAACAGCTCACGGATCTGCCGGGCGGTGCGCAGCTCGGTGGCTGCGCCCAGCGCATCACCGACAGCCGCCCCCACCAGGGCGCCGTGGATGCGATCGACGCGGGTCATAGCGTCGCACCGCCGTCCACCACGAGCTGGGTACCCGTCACGTACCGGGCCTCGTCGCTGGCCAGCCAGCGCACCGCCCAGCCGACGTCCTCGGGCTCCATCCGCTTAACCGGCATCGGCAGTTCCAGGGTGGCGCCGCCGCCGAAGCTGGCCTGCCACTGCTCGGCCTGCGGGTTCTCGGTCATGTAGGTGGCCGTGCCGCCGGGGTGAACCAGGTTGACCCGGACGGAGTCCTTCGCCAGCTCCAGGGCCAGCGACTTGCACAGCCCGACCAGGCCGTTCTTGGCGGCAGCGTAGTGGCCGATGGTGGGCAGCGGCTTGACGGCGGCGGTCGAGCCGATCATCACGATCGCACCGCCGCGTCCCCCCGCCAGGATCGCCGGCACCGCGGCCCGGACCGTGTTCCACGTCCCCTTCAGGGTCACGTCCAGCATCACGTCCCACTGATCCTCGGTGGCCTCCCAGGTGGTGTGCGGCCAGCTGGCCACGCCCGCGTTGGCCACGACGACGTCCAGCCGGCCCCACTCCATTGCCTGCTCGACCACCCCCTGCAGGCCGGTGAAGTCCCTGACGTCGACGTAGGCGGCGCGGGCCTCGCCCCCGGCGGCGACGATGTCGGCGACGGTCCGTTCCAGCTCCGAGGAGCCGGCGGTGTCGTAGGTGAGCCCCTCCACCTGCCGCGCCAGGTCGGTGACCAGCACCTTGGCGCCGGCCTCGGCCAGTAGCTGGGCGCAGGCGCGTCCGATGCCGCGGGCACCGCCGGTGACCAGCGCGACCTTGCCGGTGAAGTCGATCATGTGGGTGGCCTCTCTTGAGTTACTCGACCGGAATCTTCGAATCGCCGAAGTCGGCGATCAGTTTGACCACGTCGTCCGCGATCGAATCGCTGGCCTCCAGCACCACGCGGCAGTGGGCTCCCTCCTGCTCGGGGTAGCCCATGTAGGCGCCCCGCAGGTCGCACAGGGTCTGCCCGTGGGCGGGCCCGCCCGAGGTGTCCACCTCGACGTTCACGTTCGGTGCCAGGCGGATGTCGAGCGTTCCGGCGGCGGCCGCGACGGCCATGGTGTCGTGCATGCAGGCCCGCCACTCGCCGAAGGCGGTCTCGGCGAAGAAGTCCCCGTAGAACTGCATGATCTTCGACATGTAGCGGCCCACCGATCCGCCGGATTCGAGCACCCGGCGCCGTTCGGCGGTGATCAGCGTCGTCATGGTGACGTCCAGCCCCACCATGGTGATCGGCCAGGGCGCCCGGAAGACGGCATAGGCAGCCTCGGCGTCGTGGGCGATATTGGCCTCCGCGACGTAGGAGGCGTTGCCGGGGGCCAGCGCCGCCCCGCCCATCAGCGAGACGCCCTTGATGAGCTTCGGCAGCTCCGGCTCCAGGGCCAGCGCCAGCGCCACATTGGTGAGCGGACCGACCGGAACCAGCATGATCTCGCCGGGGTACTGGCGAGCGAGCCGCACGATCTGCTCGGCGGCGGTGCCGGGGGCAGCCGCACCGACCGGACGGCCGGTGCCGGCATTGCCCTGGCCGTCATCGCCGTGGACGAAGTAGGCGAAGTAGGTGTCGCCCCGCAGCAGCGGACCGGCGGCGCCCTGGGCGACCGGCAGATGGCCCTTGCCGACCATCTCCAGGGTGTGGATGGAGTTGCGGGTCGCGGTCGGCACGTCCACATTGCCCCAGACCGAGCCGACGCCCATCAGCTCGATGTCGGGGTGGAGCGCGGCGTACAGGATCGCCATGGTGTCGTCGACACCGGTATCGCAGTCCAGCAGGATCTTGGTGGTTGATGGGGTGGTCATGCGCGCTCCTTCAGGGTGGCGTCGAGTTGGGTCAGCCGGTCGGCCAGCAGGGTCACGAACCGCTCGGTGTCCACGTCGAGGGCGACGTCGCAGTTGGGCGCGTTCCCAGTACGGCCGGCGAAGTCCACCACGGTCATGCCGGAGGTGAGCCGCCCGACGTTCTCGACGTCGACGAAGAGGTGTTCGGTGGTGACGATGTCGGGCAGGAAGGCCGCCGCGATGGCCAGCGAGTCGTGCTGCGCGACCGCGTCGTCGAGGTCGTTGCCGGAGTAGGCGGCCTCGCCGTAGTGGCCGGTGATGGCCTCGACCATGGTGGCGATCGGTCCGCCGGAGGCGTACAGCCCGGCCAGGTGGGCCGAACCGACCAGCGCCTTGTGGGTGACGTCCAGCCCGATCATGGTGATCGGGACGCCGAAGTCGAACATCGCCGCGGCCGCGTCCGGGTCGTAGTAGATGTTGAACTCGGCGGTGGGGGTGGCGTTGCCCAGCACGTCCCGGGCTCCGCCGCCCATGATGACGATGCGCTCGACCTTGCGGGCGGTCTCGGGGTACTCGTTGATGAAGAGCGCGATGTTCGTCACCGGGCCGATGGCCACGATCGTGACCGGCTGGTCGCTTTCCTCCACCAGCCGGGCCAGCAGCGGCACCGCGGGCTCCAGGGTGCGCTGCGAGTCGGGCAGCGCGTAGCCGCCCAGCCCGTCGGCACCGTGCACGTTGGCATCCGGAACCGTGTCCCGGCGCCACAGCGGACGGATCGCGCCCCTGCCGAGCGGCACGTCGAGGCCCAGCAGATCGGCGATCTTGGCCAGGTTGGGGGCGGTGTGCTCCAGCCCGGTGTTGCCCGCCACCGCCGTCATCCCCAGGATGCGCACCTCGGGCGATGCCGCCGCCAGCATGATGGCCAGGGCGTCGTCGATGCCCGGGTCGGTGTCGATGATGATGTTCTTCGGCATGGTCTTCCTTAGCTGTTGTGGAGGTGGACGATGGCGTCGGTGACGAGATCCCAGAACCGGACGGTGTCCAGGCGGTCGGCCACCTCGGCGTTGTGCGGCCGACCCAGCTGGCCGCGGTAGTCGGTGACGGTCTGGCCCCAGGTCCAGGTGCCGGTCAGCTCCACCGCGACGAAGGCTGGCCGGGAGGTGAAGACCGCCGGGTCGATGAGCTTCGCCACCGCGCAGGGGTCGTGGACCGGAGCGGCCGGCAGGCCGCGCTCCTTGCGGTACTGGTTGCCGAAGAAGGTCAGCATCTCGACCACGAAGGTGCCGAGCTCACCGCCCTCGGCGCCGATCCGCGCCAGCACCTCGTCGGTGGCCAGCGCCTGGTAGGTCAGATCCAGCGGCACCATGGTGATCGGCCAGCCGGCCTCGAACACGGCGGCCGCGGCCTCGGGGTCGGCCTGGATGTTGAACTCGGTGACCGGAGTGCGTCCGTAGACGCCGACCGCTCCGCCCATCAGCACCACCGACTTCACTCGGCTGACGAGGCGCGGTTCGAGGCGCATCGCCAGCGCGATATTGGTCAGCGGCCCGATCGGCACCAGATGGACGGTGCCGGCCGGCTGGGTCATCACGGTGTCGACGATGAACTGCGCGGCCGGGCGCGGGTCGAGGTCGAAGGCCGGCTCGGGCAGCACCGGTCCGTCCAGCCCGGAGGCGCCGTGGATCTCGCCCGCGATGAGCTGCTCGCGTACCAGCGGACGCTCGGCGCCGGCTGCGACCGGCACCCGGATGCCGGCCTTGGCGCAGACCGCCAGGGCATTGCGGGTGACCTTCTCCAGGGTCTGGTTCCCGGCCACGGTGGTGATGCCGAGCAGGTTGAGCTGGGGATTTCCGGCGGCGAGCAGGATGGCCACGGCATCGTCGTGGCCGGGGTCGCAGTCGAGAATCAGATTCTCCACCGCGCTACTGCCCCTTGCTCGCGGCCAGTGCGGAGATCGAATCCACCACCAGATCGGCGAACCGATCCCAGTCCAGCTTCATCGCCACGTCGGTCGTCGCCGCACCCATCGGCAGCCCCTCGGAGGAGCCGTGGTGCATGCCGGGCACGTCGGCGAAATTCGCCACGGTCATGCCCTTCGTCCACTGGCCGTGGAGTTCGACGGTGACGAAGGCCTTCGCGCAGGTGAGCAGCTGCGGATCGGCCAGCGCCGCCACGCAGACCGCGTCGTGAACCGGCGGGTAGTCGAACTCGTAGACCTTCTTGTAGGCGCTGCCCACGAAGCCCCAGATGTCGAGCACGAACTGGGCCAGGTCGCCGCCGATGGCACGCACCCGATCCTGCAGCTCGGCGGTCGCCAACGCCTGATGGGTGAGATCGAGGCCGACCATGGTGACGTCCCAGGCGCCGCGGAAGACCGCCTCGGCTGCCTCCGGGTCGACGTAGATGTTGAACTCCGCGCACACGGTGGAGTTGCCGCGGGTGTACGACCCGCCCATCAGGATCACCGACTTGACCCGGTCGATGATGGCCGGCTCCTTGCGCATGGCCAGCGCGATATTGGTCAGCGGGCCCACCGGAACCAGATGGACGGTCTTGGGCTCGTGGGACATCACTGTCTCGATGATGAAGTCCACCGCGTGGCGCGGATCCAGCTCGAAGGTCGGCTCAGGCAGCACCGGCCCGTCCAGACCGGTGTCGCCGTGGATGTCCTCGGCCACCACCTGCGGGGTCACCAGGGGCACGCTGGCGCCCGCGGCGACCGGTACCTCGATGCCGGCGGCCGCGCAGATCGCCAGCGCGTTGCGGGTCACCTTGGGCAGGGTCTGGTTGCCGGCGACGGTGGTGATGCCCAGCAGCTCGATGTTCGGGTTCCCCGCCGCGAGCAGGATGGCGATCGCGTCGTCGTGACCGGGGTCGCAGTCGAGGATGATCTTTTCCATGGTCTTCTTTCGGGTTGGGTGAGTGTGGTGGGCAGGGTCTCCCCACCCACCACACTCAGTTGGCGATTCAGGCTGCCGTGTGCGTGAGAGCTCGCTTGGCCCGTGCGTTGAGCGCGGAGCGGACCCGCAGCGCGGCCAGCACCAGGGCGATGATGGTCACGACGTACGGCGTCATCAACGACAGCGACGGGTTGGCGCCCGCCAGGCCGAGCCGGTCGGCCAGGGCGTCGGCGGCACCGAACATCAGGCAGGCCACCATCGTTCGATAGGGCTTGGCCAGACCGAAGGTGAGCGCCGCCACGGCGATGAAGCCGCGGGAGCTCGTCATGCCCGCCGTGAAGGATCCGAGGGTGGCCATCGCGAGCTGGGCACCGGCCAGACCGCACATCAGGCCGGAGATCAGGATCGAGATGAACTTCACGTTGAACACGTTGATGCCGGCGGCGATCGCGGCCGGCTCGTCCTCACCGACGGCGCGCAGGTGGACGCCGTAGCGGGTGCGGTAGAGCAGGAACGCGTAGGCGGGAACCAGCAGGAAGGCAAGCCAGACCAGGATGGTCTGGTTGTTGATCGCCGGCCCCAGGATCGGGATGTCGCCGATGATGCCCAGGTTGAGCTTGGGCAGGATCGCCTTCACGTTGCCGGGGGTGACGCCAGGGTTGCCGAAGAGCACCTGCAGCAACAGGACCGTCGCACCCGCAGCCAGCAGGTTGACGCCGATGCCGACCACGATGGCGTCCGCCTTGAACACCAGCGAGGCCACCGCGAAGATCAGCGCCAGCAGCAGCGCCGCTCCGATCGCCGCCAGGATGCCGACCCAGGGGCTGGTGAAGGCGCCCACGGCCACCGCGGTGAACGCACCGATCAGCATCATGCCTTCCAGGCCGATGTTGAGGATGTTGCCCATCTGGGTCGCTGCGCCGCCGATGGCCGCCAGCAGCAGCGGGGTGGTCTTGGCCAGGATGACCGCCAGCGTGGTGACGGTGAAGATCTGGGCGAGGATTTCGTTCACTGTGCAGTCCCTTCACTCGCTGGTGCCGCAGCGCTGACGGCGGCCCGCTTGGTGCGTCGGCGGTTCCACACGAAGGTGGCGGTGATCATGATGATGATGAGGCCCTGCAGCACGTTCACCAGCGGGAACGGAACTCCGGTGGACTGCAGTCCGGTGGAGCCGCCCATCATGGTGGCGTAGAACAGGGCTGCGACGAAGGCGGCCCACGGGTTGAGGCGGGCGAGCAGGGCCACGGTGATCGCCAGGAAGCCCCAGCCCGGGGAGAACGCCTGCAGGAAGCGTCCGCCGTTGGGTCCGATCACGAACAGGGCTCCGGCGAAGCCGGCCACCGCGCCCGAGAGCAGCATGACCTGGATCGACATCGACCCCGGGGAGACGCCGGTGTACTCGGCGAACCGGTTCATCTCGCCGAGCTGCTTGACCTTCAGGCCCCAGGTGGTGCGGTTCAGCACCAGCGCCAGCGCCACGGCGACCACGATCGCGATGATCAGGTCGGGGCCGATGCCGTACTGGGCGTTGAACATCGTCAGCCGGGCCTCGGGCACGATCTTGGCCGAGGCCGCCATGCCCGACGTCGGATCCTGGAAGATGCCGGTGACGAAGAACATCGTGGCCAGTTTGGCGACCTCGGAGAGCAGCAGGGTGGAGACGATGATGTTCACGTCCCACTTCGCCAACAGCGCACCGGGTATCAGGCCCCACAGGGCGCCCGCGATCAGGCCGAAGAGCAGGATCACGATCGTGAGCACGCCCGGCGGCAGCGAGGTGAAGGTGAACCCCGCGAAGGCGCCGAAGAAGGCGCCGAAGTACATCTGGCCCTCGCCGCCGATATTGAAGAACCCGGCGCGGAAGGAGATGATCGTGGCGCCCGCGACGATCGAGAGCGGGATGAAGGCCGCCACGATCGAGGCGATCCCGAACGGGCTCCGCCACCCGGAGGTGAACAGCGCCAGGTAGGCGGTCACCGGGTTCTCGCCGAGGGCGAGGATGATGACCGCGCCGATGACCAGCGCGATGGCGATCGCGATGATCGGCTGAACGGCCCCGGCCGCGGCCTCCTTCGCCATCGTGGCCAGGCTGCGGGTGGGCGGCGCCTCGATCTGGGCGGCCGTCTCGGCGTCGCTCAGCGGTGCGGCGACGACCGCGTCCTCGTCCACGTCGGCGACCAGCGCGGTCTCCGGGCCGGTGTCGACGGCGCCGGCCTCGGCCAGCTCGGCCTGCACCCGGGCGTGTTCGGCCTCGGCGTGGGCGAGCGCCTCGGCGGTGGGCCGTTCACCGGCCATCGCCAGGCCGACGGCGATCTCGCTCATGTTCCCCTGGGTGAACTCGGCGATCACCTGGCCGCGGTACATCACGAGCAGCCGGTCGGAGAGGCTCATGACCTCGTTCAGGTCGGCCGAGAACAACAGGACGCCGGCTCCCGCGTCGCGCGCCGCGACGATCGAGTTGTGGACGAACTCCATGGCGCCGACGTCGACGCCCCGGGTGGGCTGGGAGACCATCAGCAGGTGCGGTTCGGAGCTGAACTCGCGGGCGATGATGACCTTCTGCATGTTGCCGCCGGACAGCGTCGAGATGACCGTGTCCGGGTTGGCGCCGCGGACGTCGAAGCGCGCGATCAGGGTCGCCGCGAACTGCTTCATCGCCGTGATGCTGAGGACGCCCTTGTTCGCCACCGGCGGGGAGAGATGGGTGGCGGCGATGTTCTCCGCGACCGACAGGTTCGGGCCGGAGCCCTCGTGATGGCGGTCTTCGGGGATGTAGGCCAGCCCCATCTCGCGACGGTGCCCCACCGAGGCGGCGGTGACGTTCTCGCCGGCGAGGGTGACCGTGCCGCGGGGCACGTCGTGCATGCCGGCGATGGCGGAGGCGAGCTCGAACTGCCCGTTGCCCTCGACGCCGGCGATGCCGACGATCTCGCCGCGGCGGACCGACAGCGACAGGTCGTTGACCGCGATCGCGCCCCGGGTGTCGACGGCATAGAGGTTGTCGACCCGCAGCACCTCGTCGGTGGGCTTCGCCTCGGTGTGCTTGATCCGCAGCAGCACCTCGCGCCCCACCATCATCGAGGCGATGTCGGTCTGGGTCAGACCGGCGGCCGGCTGGGTGTCGACCACCCGTCCGTCGCGGATGACGGTGACGTCGTCGGCGATGGCCAGCACCTCGCCCAGCTTGTGGGAGATGAAGACCACCGCGCAGCCCTGCGCGGCGAGGTGACGGATGACGACGAACATCTCGTCGGTCTCGGCCGGGGTGAGCACCGCTGTGGGCTCGTCCAGGATGAGGACGCGAGTGTCGTGGGAGAGTGCCTTGATGACCTCGACCCGCTGGCGTTCGCCGACGGAGAGATCCTGCACGATGTCGTCGGGGTTGACCGTCAGCCCGAACTGTTCGGAGAGTTCGGTGACCCGAGTGGCCATGGCTGCCTGGTCGAGCTTGACACCGTTGCGCAGCTCTTTGCCCAGGAAGATGTTGGCGGCGACGGTAAGGGAACCGACGAGCTTGAAGTGTTGGTGGACCATCCCGATGCCGAGCGCGTCGGCCTTCTTGGGATCGGTCAGGTTGACGGTGTTGCCGTCGAAGAGGATCTCGCCGCTGTCGGGCTGCATGTTGCCCGACACCATGTTCATCAGGGTGGTCTTGCCGGCACCGTTCTCGCCGACGAGCGCGTGCACCTTACCCGGGTAGACCGTCAGGGAGATGTCGTCGTTGGCGACTTTCGGCCCGAAGGTCTTGGTGATGTGGCGGAGCTCGAGAATCGGTTGACTCATTCCGGTTCCTTAATCGTGGCCAGTTTGGAGAGGTGGGTGGTGGGGGCTGGGCCCCCACCACCCACGCGGAGCAGATGGCTCAGAACTTGGTCGGCACTTCGAGCGTGCCGTCCACGACCTGCTGCTTGTACTCGCCGATCTTGTCGATGATCGTCTGCGGCACGATGCCCTCGTTGTCGTCGAAGTCGAGACCGACACCGTCATTGGCCAGACCGAACGCGGCGGTGGTGCCGTACTGGAGCGAGCCGTCCTGCGCGGAGGCGACGGCCTGCTCGAGCGACACACCGATGTTCTTCAGCATCGAGGCCAGGATGTGGCCGGGCTGCAGCTGGTTCTGGTTGGCATCGACGCCGATGGCGTACTTGTTGGCATCCTTGGCCGCCTGCAGCACGCCGATACCGGCGCCACCGGCCACCTGGAACACGACGTTGGCGCCCTGGTCGTACATCGCCTTGGCCTGGTCGTAGCCCTTCTGCGAGTTGGCGAAGTCACCGACGTAGGAGGTGAGCACCTTGATCTCCGGGTCGACGGCCTTCACGCCGGCTTCGTAGCCGACGAAGAAGTCGTTGATGACCGGGATGTCCATGCCGCCGACGGCGCCGACGATCTTGTCCTGACCGGCGAGCGGGAAGTCAGCCTGCGAGGTGGTCACCAGCCCGGCCAGCACACCGGCCAGGAAGGAGCCCTCGTTCTGCTTGTAGGTGATGGAGGCGACGTTGGGAGCCTCGACCACCGAGTCGTAGATGATGTACTTCTGATCCGGGAACTTCGGCGCGGCCTCGGCCAGGATGTCGACCATCTGCGAGGTGCCGGTGATGACCAGGCCCCAGTCGCCGGTGGAGACCGACTCCAGGTTGGCCTTCCACTGCGCCGGGTTGTCAACGGCGGCCTGCAGCGTCTCGGTCTTGTGGCCGGCAGCGGCCAGTGCGTCGATGCCGCGCTGCGCGTCATCGAAGAAGCCCTGGTCGCCGAGTCCGCCGTTGACCACGTTGGCGATCGACAGCAGGTCGCCGCTGGGAGCCGCACCCGGCGAGGTGGCCGGCTGCTCGGTTCCCGGAGCTGCGGTCGGGGTGCTGCCGCCACCGCAGGCCGTCAGGGCCAACGCAAGCGCGGCTACGCCGGCGATGGCTCCAGTGGTACGAATTCTCATCTCACTCCTTGTGTGGGATTTGACGGGACGCCAATCGGAACCTCGGTTGTGCCGAGACCCGCTTGGCCTTGGTGCGGAGCGCATCCGCATGACTCCCGGATGACCAAGGTGGTCGGAAGAATCCGGGTGATGCCGGGAAGGGCATCGTTCTCGGGGGCTTCGATCAAGCCCTCGAGCAGTTCCATCACTGCCGCTGCCATCGGTTCGAATGGCTGGGCGACAGTAGTCAAACTGGGGTGGGTATAGCGGCCGGCGTGGATGCCGTCGAAGGAGGCCACCGACACATCCGCCCCGGGCGTGCGCCCGATGTCGTAGATCGCCCGCAGCACGCCGATGGCCTGCAGGTCCGATCCGACCAGGATGGCGTCGATCGCCGGCTCGTGGGACAGCAGCCGCAGCGCTTCGGCGTAGGCGGCCTCGGTTGAGAAGTCGGTGAACACCAGCAGATCGTCGCGAGCCCGCAGGCCGGCGCCAGTGAGCGTCTCCCGCCAGCCGGCAGCCCGCTCGATGGCGGGGAAGGCGTCCTGGCGGCCGGTGATGCAGGCGTGGACGGTGCGGCCGTGCTCGAGGAGGTGGGCCGTCGCCTGCCTGGCTCCCGCGGCGTTGTCGACCTCCACCATGGGCGCACCGGCGTCGTAGGAGGTGCGGTCGGTGTAGACCACGGGGACGCCGCGCGCCCGCGCCACCTCGAGGACGCCCTCGGCCGAGCTGACCGGGGCGATGATGATCCCGTCCACCTGCCGGTCTGCGAAGGTGTGGGCGTAGTTCAGCTCGCGCGCCTCGTCGTTGAAGGCATTGCCCAGCAGCACGGTGTAGCCGTCGGCGGAGGCCTCCAGCTCGATGGCGGCGGCGAGTTCGGCGAAGAATGGGTTGGCCGAATCGGGCGTGATCAGGCCGATGGTGTGGGTTCGGGAGGTGGCCAGGGCGCGGGCGACGGCATTCGGCCGGTAGCCGAGCTTGTCGATCGCGGCGACGACCTTGCGGCGCGTGGTGGGCGACACCGGGTGGGAGTCGTTCATCACATAGGAGACCACGGCTGGGGTCACGCCAGCCAAGCGAGCGACGTCTGCTCGGTTGACCATTCGGCACTCCTTCGTGGCGGCGACGAATCCGTGTTACACGGGTTTCACGCGTTGCTCAGTCAACGCTCCCCGGTCGCCAGCGTCAATAGGGGAGGTCCGGATTGTTACCGGATCGAGATATCTCCAGCCTCAGGGGAGCGAACGCAGCCAGCTGCGCACCTGGCAGGTGGCGCGGACGTCGTCCTCGTTGTACTCCAGGACGCGGATGCGCGCCCCGTCGCGAAGGTCCGCTGAGGCGCCGTCGACGGCGTCGTCGAACCAGCGCATGCTGTTCAGCCCGCCCGGGTCGGCGTCCCGCCAGGCGAAGCCGGCCCCGGCCGAGGCGACAACCTTCAGCCCGAGGCCGTCGGTGCCGAAGAAGTGGCGGCGCACCACCGGGAAGAGGTCGACGAAGTGGTCGCGGGCGAACTCGACCCCCCATTCCAGCACCGGGTGACGATGAGCCCGGGCGAGCCGTTCCAGTTGGTCGCGCTCATAGCCGGAGTAGTGGAAGACCAGGGCGTCCTGGGTGCCGACCCGCTCGCGCAGCCAGGTCAGCGCATTGATCGCCAGGGCGAGCTCGGTGTCGGAATCCAGGCGGCGGAAGTCGCTCACATGGTGGTAGGCGGCCTGCCCGGTGGCGGTGTCGGTGATCCAGAACCCCCACAGGTAGATCCGCTCGTCGGCCGAGGTCTCCAGGTCGAAGTCGATCTCCAGCGGGGCGGCAGGCAGCTCGATGGGCCCGCTCTCCAGGCGCTCCAGCCGGATGCCGCTGTGCACCAGCGTCGCCCGGCGCTGCGCCAGGCGTAGCCGATCCTCGGCGCCGAGCCGGTGGGTCGCCCGAGCCAGGTAGCCGGGCAGCAGGGCATCGAGATCGGCGGCGGCCAGGTCGGCCACGGTCACCACGCCGGCCTCGCGCAGGACCGTGATCTCGAAGGTGTCCAGCGGCGGCTTGCTGAGCCGCAGCGAGAGGTCGTCGGCGTCCAGCCGGGCACTGCACACCGGCCACCAGGCGCACCGCTCGCATTCCCGGCTGCGGACCGGCAGCGGTGCGGGGTCGCCGGCGAGCGCCTGCTCGGCGAGCCGGACGCGCGCAGCGAATTCGAAGTCGTAGCGCTCCAGCGCGGAGGTTCCCGCGCCTTCGCCGGCCCCCGGCTGGCCGCCGGCGCGAGGCAGTGAGGCCTCGGTCAGCTCGACCCAGATCGCCACCTGGCCGAGCTCCTCCAGGGGGTCGTTGCCGATCAGCAGGCCTCGGGCGCCCTCGGCGGCATGCCCGATGGCCTGCAGCATCCGGTGATAGTGGGCCAGCCGGAGCGCCAGATGCCAGCGGTAGCGCCAGCGCAGCCTGGTCTGCGGCAGCGGTTCGGGGGTTCCCAACCGGGAGAGCCGGGAGACCGTGGTGGTGGCTTCCGCGCGGGTGTCGAACATCCGGTAGGCACGGATGACTCCCGGCAGGTAGCCGCTCGGAGTATGCACCAGCAGGTCGGGACGGCCGGCCCGGTGACCCTGCTGGTCGGCCGGCAGCCGACCGCCGATGACGATGTCGGCACCGTCGGCGAGTGCCTGGGCGCAGGCCGCCTCCTGCTCGCCGGCCGGTGCCTCGCGGAAGTCGCGCAGGTCGACGATACGGCCGGGGGAGCGGCCCACCTCGCGCAGCACGTCGGCGATGAAGCCGCGATGGTCGGCGCTCCACTGCGGCGTCGGTGGCGGTGGCGGAGCCTCCAGCCCCGCCGTATGGGCGTAGCTGGTCTTCAGCGGACAGGAGCTTGCCGCGGAGGAGTGCAGCAGCATCAGGCGCGGGCTCGATGTAGCGCGACGATGCCCGCGCTCAGGTTCTTCCAGCCCACCGACCGCCACCCGGCCTGGTGCATCAGGTCGGCCAGCGCCTGCTGGGCGGGCCAGGCCAGGATCGACTCGCCCAGGTAGTCGTAGGCCGCCGGGTTGGACGAGGCCAGCGAGGCCATGCGCGGCAGGACGTGCCGCAGATAGAGGTTGTACGCCGGTCGCAGTGGCGGCCAGGCGGGGGTGGAGAACTCGCAGATCACCAGCCGTCCGCCCGGACGGGTGACGCGCAGCAGTTCGGTCAGGGCGGCGCTGGTGTGCTCGACATTGCGCAACCCGAACGAGATCGTCACCGCGTCGAAGGCGTCGTCGGCGAACGGCAGGGCAAGCGCATCGGCGTTCACGAAGGGCAGGCCGGGGTGCTTGCCCCGCCCGGTCGACAGCATGCCGAAGGAGAGGTCGGCCGGGATGACGGTCGCGCCGGCCTGCGCGAAGGGCAGCGACGAGGTGCCCGTGCCGGCAGCGAGGTCGAGGATCCGTTCGCCGGGCTGCGGCGCCACGGCCGCCACCGTCGCCGATCGCCAGGCTCGATCCTGGCCGAGGGAGAGCAGATCGTTCATCAGGTCGTAGCGGTGCGCCACGTGGTCGAACATCTTCGCCACGTCGGCGCGGCGTCGCTCCAAGGTAGCCCGGGTATCGGTCTTCAGCACGGGACTAGCCTGCCACGTCGCACTGACCTCCGCCTCCCGCCGAGGGCCAGCGCTACCGCGCCAGGGCCGGCCTCGTGGGCTGGCCGTCGATGGCTAGGGCTGGCCCTCGGCGGGTGGGGGGCGGGGACGGCGTTTGCCCGAGGGGCGGTTGCCGATTCGCTCAGGCTTGGTTGGTGGAGGAGAATCGCAACCATGGCGAAGCGAACGTCGGTGCTCCAGGTCACCGGGTTGAAGAAGGCCTTCGGGCCCGTGGTGATCGTGGACGGGTTCAATCTGGAGATCCGTGCCGGCGAGGCGATCGCGCTGACCGGTCGCAATGGCGCCGGCAAGTCGACCGTGCTGCGCTGCGTGGTCGGCGCCGAGCGCCCGGACGAGGGTACGGTCACCGTCAACGGCGTCCCGGTGAGCGAGACGAACCCCGTGGTCCGGCGCGAGGTAGCGACCGTCATCGACGACCTCGACTTCTTTCCCGACCTCTCCGTGGTCGAGCACCTGGACCTGCTGGCGCGCGCCCACGGGTTGCCGGACGCCGAGGCGGCGGTGGACGAGGTGCTGCACGAGGTGCAGCTCGTCCCGCAGTCCGGTCAGTTGCCGGCCACCCTCTCGTCGGGCCAGCGGCGCCGGCTCGCGCTGGCGACGGCCTTCGTCCGTCCCCGTTCCCTGCTGATCCTGGACGAACCCGAGCAGCGGCTCGACACCGAAGGCGTGCAGTGGCTGGCCGAGCGCCTGCGCGCCGAGCGCGCCCGCGGCCTGGCGATCCTGATGGCCAGCCACGAGCCGGCACTGGTGCAGGCCGTCGCCACCCGCGAGGTGAGGTTGGCGGGCGCCGAACTGGTCACCGCCGCTGCCGACGACGAGGAGTAGGCGACTAGATCCGCAGCGACATGGTCTCGCTCCGGAACAGCCGCTCATCCATCAGTGCCGGTGGCACCGGGATCACCGGCTGCCACGGCAGCTGGGCGAGGATGTCCTTCTCCAGATCCACCCCCGGCGCGATCTCGCGCAGGGTCATCCCCTCGGCGGTGAACTCGAAGACAGCGCGTTCGGTGACGTACAGCACGGTCCGTCCCTCCCGGAGCGCCTCCACGGGCGAGAAGGTGATCTGGTCAACCTCGGGGACGAACTTGCGGTAGCGGCCTTCCTTGACAACGGTGAGGCGGCCGTCGTCGAGGCCGACGGTCAACCCGCCGCCGGTGAAGGTCCCGCAGAAGACCACCTTCTTGGCGTTCTGGCTGATGTTGATGAAGCCGCCCGGGCCCACGACCCGCCCGCCCAGCTTGCTGACGTTCACGTTGCCGTGCCGATCGACCTCGCCGGCGGAGAGGCAGCAGACATCCAGGAACCCCCCGTCGTAGAGATCGAAGGTCGCTCCCTCGTCGATGAACGCCGAGGCGTTCACAGCGGTGCCCGAATCCAGTCCGGTGCCGGGCACGCCGCCGACCAGCCCCTGCTCGATGCTCAGGACGAGATCGTCGGTGCAGCCCTCCTCGGCGAGCACGCTGGGGATGCCGGTGGCAATTCCGAAGCCGAAATTCGCGACCGCGCCGCGGCGCAACTCCATGGCGGCGCGGCGGCAGATGACCTTGCGGGCGTCCAGCGGTAGCGGTGGGATCTCCTGAGTCGGCATCCTCAGGCTGCCCGCAAGGTAGGGCGAGTAGTCGGTGGCTGCGGTCTGGCGTTGGTTGGGCAGGACCGCCACGAAGTCGACCAGGGCGCCCGGCACAACGACGGCGCGCGGGGAGAGCGATCCGCGCATGCCCAGTCGCTTGACCTCCGCGATCACGACGCCGCCGCTGTTGTGGACGGCCGAGGCGAGCGCCAGGTTGTCGGCCAGGCCCGCCTCGTCCTCCATGGTGAGATTGCCGTCCTCGTCGGCGGTGGTGGCCCGAATGAAACAGGCGTCGATCGGGAACGACGGATAGAAGAGCCACTCCTGACCGGCCAGTTCGACGAGTTCGGCGAAGGAGCCGGGGGTTCGGCTGTTCATCCGCGCGCCGTCGATCCGGGGGTCGACGTAGGTGCCGAGTCCGACCTTGGTGAGCAGCCCGGGCCGGTGGCCCGCGATCTCGCGATAGAGCAGGGACAGGACGCCGCCGGGCAGTCCGAAGGCTTCGAACTCCCCGCGGCCGATCATCGCCATGATCTCGGGATTGTGGCCGTAGTGGGAACCGACGAAACGAGACACCATCCCCGGGGCGCCGAGCCGGCTGATCCCACCCTGCTCGTTGTCGCCCAGGCCCATGGTGTGCACCACGGTGAGTTGCCCGGGTTCGCCGGTGGCGGCGAACCGCTCCTGAAGGGCCGCCAGCAGCTATGTGCCGGCCTTTCCGCACGCGCCCGTGCTCATGGAGACCGTCGAGGTCGAGCTGAGCGACGCGGATCTGGATCAGCTGGGGCGGGTCGCCGACACCGGCCTGTACGGCTCGGATCTCGGCGCGGCGCTGCGGGACATCACGGTGAGCTGGACGATCCGGCAGCCGCGCGTTCCAGCCTAGGGAACCGGCCGGCGCCGGGACGGGCCCGTGATCGCCCGGCGTCGCCGGTTCCGCCACCCGTCCGGATGGATCGAGGGCGCAGAGTAGGGTGCACGTTGTGAGACTCTGCTTCGCCATCGCACGTCGACCGCACCCGTCGGGTCGGCAGGGTCAGGATAGGTCTGCCGAGTGAGCAAGAAGTCACGCAAGCTGATCAACGCGGCTTCGGCGTCGCCTGCCGTCCCGGTGACCGAGCCGGAGCCGGTCGCAGAGCCGCCCCGCGAGTTCTACTTCGTCCCCGACACCGAGCCGGTCGAGGTGGACGAGAAGGAACTGCACGACCAGATCAAGCTGTGGCGGCACGGCCGGGCCACCCGCACCCTGTGGGAGGTGATCCAGGACGGCTACGTCGCGGTGTTCAGCGTGATCGTGCTGGGGGCGATGCTCGGCAACGTCCTGGTACAGGCGCAATCCGGCGCCGCGTCCTGCACCACGGACGAGTGCAGCCTGGCGCGGCTGATGATGCCCACCGCCATGGTGCTGGCCAGCCTCACCCTGACGCTGGCCGTGGCCCGGCTGTTCGGGCCGATCCTGGCCTCCGCCGCTGAGGGCTTCTGGCTGATGGACGCGCCGCTGCGGCGTCGCCGGCTGCTGCGCGGCCGGCTGCTGCTGCCCGTGGTGATCGCCGGGGTGGTGGCGGCAGCGGTGACCGCGCTGGTGGCGGCGCTGTCGGGGATGGACCCGATCAGCGTCGCGCTCTGGACGGCTGCCGCCGGCATCGGTAGTTCGGCGCTGATGGCGCTGGCAGGCGCCGAACAGGGCATCGAACGCACCACGGGAGTGCGCTCGATGCTGTGGCTGTTCGGGCTGGCGACCCTGGTGGTGCTGCTGGTGGTCGTCTCGGTCGCCGCGGGCTGGATCCCGGTCGCGCTCGGCTCCTCCGTCGAGGCAGCCCGCTGGATCGTCGCCGCGGTGCTGGTGCTCTCCGTGGTGGGCCTGGTGATCTGGCTGGGGCTGGCGCTGCGTCGGCTGGAGCAGATCCGGCGCGCCCGCCTGCTCAGCGGGGGCTCCCTGGTGGCCGGCATGCAGGGCGCCATGTTCGCCCTCGACTTCGGGCTGATCCGCGACATCCTGGTGGAGCGGGAGGCCGCCGCCCGAGGTCACGTCCGTCCGGTCCGCGGCCGCGGGCTGGGAATCTGGGCGCTGGTGTGGCGCGATCTGCAGCGACTTGCCCGCTTCCCCAAGCCGTGGATCGGCCTGGCGGTGAGCCTGGTCGTCCCCTATGCCGCGGACGCGTTGCGGATGAGCCAGCTCAACCCGCTGGTCAGCGGCTTGGCGTTGTTCATCGCGCTGGTGCCCTTCCTGGGCAGCCTGCGGGTGCTCACGCGCACCGGCGGGATGGCGCGCTCGCTCCCGTTCAAGACGACGAGCATCCGGACGGCCGCGATGGTGGTTCCGGCCGGCCTGGCCCTGATCTGGGCGGTACTGGTGACACCGGCCTTCATCGGCATCGCCCAGACCGGCGCCGATCGGGTGCTGACCGACGGGCTGATGGCGGCGCTGGTCACCGGCATCGCCGGCCTCTTCGGCGCCGTGCGCTGGGTGACGGCCAAGCGCCCCGACTTCGGCGTCCCGATGATGGCCACCCCGGGCGGGGCGATGCCCCCGACCCTGGTGTTCAACCTGTTCCGCGGCATCGACGTGGTCGCCGTGGTGACGGCCCCGCTCATCCTCGGCGCGCCGGCCAGCTGGTCGCTGGGGATCGCCGCTGTGATCTTCGTCCTACTGCGGGGCACCTTCAACATGGACGAGCTCAAGGCCGAGCAGGAATCCCTCCAGCGGCAGCGGTCGGACACCCGTGAGAAGATCAAAGTCACCCGTCCCGCGCGCTGACTCGAAGGAGCGTCATGGAAGTCATCATCTGCCCGACCGAGGAGCGCGTCGCTGAAGTCGCGGCCGCGAAGGCGGCCAGGCTCGCGCGTGGGATCGGGCCGACGGTGGTCCTCGGTGTCGCCACCGGATCGTCGCCGGTGAAGACCTACCAGGAGCTGGTCAAGCTGGTCGCGGCCGGCGAGCTGGATCTCTCGGAGGCCTCCGCTTTCGCGCTGGACGAGTACGTCGGCCTGCCGCAGGGCCACCCGGAGAGCTACCACGAGGTGATCCACCGCACGGTCACCGTTCCGCTCGGGCTCGACCCGGCCCGGGTGCATGTCCCCAACGGATTCGCCGAGGATCTGAGCGCGGCGGGCGAGGAGTACGAGGCGGCGATCAAGGCCGCCGGCGGGGTGGACATCCAGTTCCTCGGCGTGGGCTCCAACGGCCACATCGGCTTCAACGAGCCGACCAGTTCGCTCAGTTCCCGCACCCGGATCAAGACCCTCGCCGCCAGCACCCGCGCGGACAACGCCAGGTTCTTCGATTCCGCCGACGATGTCCCGCGGCACTGCATGACCCAGGGCCTGGGCACCATCCTGGACGCCCGCCACGTCATCCTGATGGCCACCGGTCAGGCCAAGGCCGAGGCGGTAGCGGCCCTCATCGAGGGACCGGTCACCGCGATGTGGCCGGGCTCGGTGCTGCAGCTGCACCGGCACGCCACCATCGTGATCGATGAGGCGGCGGCATCCGGGCTGCGGTTGCGGGAGTACTACAAGGAGACCTACTCACATCTGCCGGACTGGCAGCGACTCGAAATCCAGGTGTGACCATGCTGATCAGTGCGCCCCGGATGCTGCTGGAGGACGCCGCCCAGCTGACCGCCGGATGGGTCGAGGTGGCGGGCGAACGGATCGTCGCCACCGGAGCGGGGGATCCGCCGCGGGCCGCCGATGCCGCGGTCGAGGGAACCCTCGTCCCCGGCTACGTCGACGTCCACGCCCACGGCGGCGGGGGTGCGTCCTTCGTCACCGAGAATCCGCAGGACGTCCTGACCGCGACAGCTGCGCACCGGCGGCTGGGCACCACCGCGATGGTGGCCTCGCTGGTCACCGGCACGATGGACGACCTGCACCGCCAGGTGGCCTGCCTCGCCGGTCTGGTGGAAACCGGTGACCTGATGGGCATCCACCTGGAGGGCCCGTGGCTGGCGGAGAAGTTCAAGGGCGCGCATCCGCCCCGGCTGCTGACCGATCCCCACCCGGCCGACGTCGCCGCGCTGCTGGAGACCGGCCGGGGCGCGGTGCGGATGGCCACCATCGCGCCGGAGCGGGCGGGCGCGATGGAGTCGATCCGGCTGATGGTCGAGGCGGGCTGCCTGGCAGCGATCGGGCACACCGACGCCGACTACGAGACCACTGTGGCCGCCATCGAGGCCGGCGCCCGCGGCGCCACCCATCTGTTCAACGCTATGCCGCCGTTGCTGCATCGAACCCCCGGGCCGGCGCTGGCGCTGTGGGAGGACGAGCGGGTGACAGTCGAGTTGGTGATGGACGGCGTGCACGTGAGGCCGGAACTGGTGGCCTGGGTGATGGCCACCGCACCCGGCCGAGTCGCCCTGGTGACCGACGCCATGGCGGCGGCCGCCCACGTCGACGGCGACTACATCCTGGGTGAACTGCCCGTCGAGGTGCGCGGCGGCATCGCTCGCCTGGCCGGCCTGGACACCATCGCGGGGTCGACCCTCACCCTCGACCGGGCGGTGCGCAATGCCGTGGCCGCCGGCGTGGGCCTGGTGGACGCGCTGCGGGCCGCCTCGACCGTGCCCGCGGACTACCTGGGCCTGGAGACGGTCGGACGGATCGCGGCCGGCAAGCGCGCCGACCTGGCGGTGCTGGACGACGACCTGAACGTGACGCGAGTGATGTGGCGCGGCTCCTGGCAGTAGCCGCCACCCGCGAGCAGTTTCTCGGCCACCTCATCGCCAGGCCCGGAACCCGGCTGTCGCCGGAGCCGAGTACCCTCGGCATCGATGTCTGAAGGTCCGGATCGCCATGCGTGGCTGACTGAGCTGACCGAGGTGCGGCTGCTGACCGTCTTCGGCCCGAACGCGACCAGCGCCGGGCAGCGCTATGCCGCGATGGGCCGGGTCGGCCGGATCGCCGCCGGCGGCGCCGATGCCGACCGGGTGCTGCAGGCCAATGTCCGAGGCTCCGGAAGGCACAGCTACCAGACCGTGGTGCGGATCAGCCGCACCGGGGCGATCGGCTCGTTCTGCAGCTGCCCGGTGCGCACCAACTGCAAGCATGGTGTGGCCGTGCTGTGGGCCTACCGGACGAGTCAGCTGCAGCCCTCGTTGCCGGGTTGGCAGCGAGCGCTGGAGCAGTTCACCCAGGCCGACCGGCGCAGCGGAACCCCCGGCCAGCCACTGGCGCTGCAGTTCGCACGGTGGGTGGGAAGCCCGGTCCAGCTACGGGTGCTCACGCTCGGCAAGCGCGGCGGCTGGGTACGCACGGGCGTGGACTGGGACGGCATCGAGGGGGAGTGGGAGACCGGCTACGACCCCGCCCAGCGACGCGCCCTGGCCGACCTGCGCCGGGCTCACCGGGCGCCGTCCGGCTACGGGTACTACGGACGGACCGAACTACTGGTGCTCGACGACTTCGGCGCCGAGGTCTGGCGGCTGCTGGCGCGGGCCCAGGCCGCCGGGGTGGCCTTCGTCGGCGGGGAACAGGTGACCTCCGTCCGGCTGCTGGCAGAGCCGGCGCGGATGGCGTCGGTGCTGCGTCCCGATGCCGGTGGCGCCGAGCTGGCCAGCACCCTGGTCGCCGAAGGCCATCCCTGGGAGGTCGGGGCCGGCGGGCTGGTGGGCGAGCCCGCCCACGGGGTGGCGCTGCTGAACGACGGGGAACTGGTGCTCGGCGCACTGGCCCGGCCGCTGGATCCGGCCGCCCGCACGCTGCTGGTGCGGCACCCCCACCTGGAGATCCCCGACGATGACCTGCCCGCCTTCACCGCGGGATTCCTGCCGGCGCTGCGTCGCGCCCTCGATCTGGAGATCGGCCTCGACCTGCCGGAGGTCGACCCACCGGTCGTCCTGCTGCGGGTCGAGTTCGGGCCCGACCATGTCACCCGGCTGCGCTGGGGCTACCGCTACCGGATCGGCAGCGAGGTCTTCGACGTCGGGGCGACGCCGGCTCCGGACGACCCGCCGGTGCGCGATCCGGGAGCCGAGACGGCACTGCTGGCCGAACTGCCGGCTGAACCGTGGGCGATCGCCACCGATTCCGCGGAGCGGGCCCGGCTGGTGCCCGAGACACTCCTTCGCGGCGCCGAGTCGGCGGCCTTCGTGGTCGACTGGCTGCCTGGGCTGCGGGAGCGCCCGACGATCGAGGTCGAGCTCTCCGACGCCCCGCCCAGCTACCGCCGGGCCGAGTCGGCGCCACTGGTCACGGTGGCGATGGCCGACGACGCCGGTGGTGCGACCGACTGGTTCGACCTGGCGGTGACCATCGAGGTGGACGGCGAGCAGGTCGAGTTCCGCGAGCTGTTCGCGGCGCTGGCGCGCGGCGAAAGCCACCTGATACTCGACTCCGGCACCTGGTTCAGCCTGGACCGGCCGGAGCTGGAACAGCTGCGCCGGATCATCGACGAGGCGATGCTGCTGCAACCCGAGGCCGGCGAGGGGCTGCGGCTGCGGCGCGAGCACGCGGGCCTGTGGCAGGAACTGGTCGATCTCGGAGTGGTGGCCGAGCAGTCCCGCGCCTGGCAGACGGCGGTGTCGGCGCTGCTGGATTCCGACGAGCTGCCGGCCGTCGAAGTGCCGGACGGGCTGCAGGCCACCCTGCGTGGCTATCAGAAGCTGGGCTACCGCTGGCTGCGCTACCTGTGGCAGGCGGGGCTGGGCGGCATCCTCGCCGACGACATGGGCCTGGGCAAGACCCTGCAGGTGCTGTCGGTGGTGCTGGCCGCCGCGGAGAACGGCGAACTGGACGAGCCCGTGCTGGTGGTGGCGCCCACCTCGGTGGTGGGCACGTGGGCCGGTGAGGCTGCCCGGTTCGCGCCCGGCCTGCGGGTGCGAACCATCGAGGCGACGGCCGGCAAACGCTCTTCCTCGCTGGCCGAACTGCGCGCGGAGGCGGATCTGCTGGTCACCTCCTACACGCTGTTGCGGTTGGAGGACGCCGACTACGCCCAGTATCCGTGGGCGGCGGTGGTGCTGGACGAGGCGCAGTTCGTCAAGAACCGGGCGACCCGCGCCTACAAGGCCGTCCGCCGGCTGTCGGCGCCGGTGAAGCTGGCCGCGACCGGCACGCCGCTGGAGAACAACCTGATGGATCTCTGGTCGCTGCTGTCGATCACCGCACCGGGGCTGTTCGCCGATCCGGATGTCTTCGCCGAGCTGTACCGGCGTCCGATCGAATCCGGGCGGGACCCGGAGGCGCTCGCCCGGCTGCACCGCCGCGTCCGTCCGCTGATGCTGCGGCGCACCAAGCAGGCCGTCGCGCCCGAGCTGCCGCCCAAGCAGGAGCAGGTGCTCGAGGTGGCGCTGAGCCCCGCCCACCGCCGGATCTACGACCGGCACCTGGCCGCCGAGCGCAAGCGCGTCCTGCGGCTGGTGGACGACCTGGACCGCAACCGGGTGGCGATCCTGCGTTCGCTCACCCTGCTGCGCCAGCTCAGCCTCTCGCCGGCGCTGGTCGAGGCCGGGGCTCCCGAGCAGTCGGCGAAGATCGACACCCTGGTCGAACTGGTCACCGAGCTGGCCGCCGAGGGCCACCGTGCGCTGGTGTTCAGCCAGTTCACCGGCTTCCTGAAGCTGGTGCGCGAGCGGCTGGACGCCGAGCGTATCGGCTACGCCTACCTGGACGGGCGCACCCGGGACCGGCAGCGCCGGATCGCCGACTTCCGGGCGTCGGCCGACCCGGTCTTCCTGATCAGCCTGAAGGCCGGCGGCTTCGGGCTGACCCTGACCGAGGCCGACTATGTGTTCATCCTCGACCCCTGGTGGAACCCGGCGGCCGAGACCCAGGCGATCGACCGCACCCACCGGATCGGCCAGGACAAGCCGGTCAACGTGTACCGCCTGGTCAGCGCCGACACCATCGAGCAGAAGGTGGTGGGGCTGCAGCAGCGCAAGCGAGACCTGTTCGACGCCGTGATCGGCGCGGGCGCCAGTGCTCCGGCGCCTCTGACCGCGGCCGACATCAGGGGCCTGCTCGATCTCGACTGACTGTGAGGATGGTGTTCGCAGCCTGATCGTGTTGGGCTGTGGTCGGTGATCCCGGGTGTGACCCTTCGACTGACTGGCTTTGTGCCTTTCACAGGACTTGTCCGTTCGGGGTTGCTGGCCCCGGCCCGGTCGG
>JAIUOR010000018.1 GCA_020161795.1 Actinomycetota bacterium
AGCCTGCCCGGAACCCGCACGAAGCCCCCGAAACCAAGTATCAGAAGGCGGAAACAGGGCAGCCGAGACCACCGAGCGATCCCAAAGCCTCACTCACCCATCCGAGGCCGGGTAGCGCCAATGATCAGCGTTTCCCTAGCCGGTCGCGACGCGCCTTCCCCGATCACCTGCTGTCTCGATGACCCGCTGGCAGCCGCCATCAATCGGTCTCGATGGGCAACGCCGGGTCTCGCGCCCATTCGCCCATGGAGCCGTCGTAGAGCGAAAGGTTGTCGTAGCCGAGCTGATACAGCATGAAGAGGTCGATGGTGGCCGAGATCGCCCCACCGCAATAGCAGATGACGTCCAGGTCCTTCGAGACCGCGGCCGAGGCGAACTTGGCCGCCGCGTCCTCGGCTGACGTGAAGCTGCTGTTGGCCTCGACGAGCGTCGTCGCCGGCACATTGACGCTGCCCGGGATCCGACCGGGCCGGCCGTAGCGAGTGGGCTGGATGCCCTCGTGGTATGCGGGTCCAAGCGCATTCACGATGACGGTGCCGGCCGTGTTCAGGCGGGACAGCACGGTGTCGCGGTCGACGAAGTAACCGGGCCGCGGTTGCGCCGTGAAGACGGCGGGTGGATAGCCGCGCGGCGGCCCACTCTCGGTCACGCGACCCTCGGCGGCCCACTTGTCGAAGCCGCCATCGAGCACCGCGGCGTTGTCGAAACCCAGTGACTTCAACATCCACCAGAAGCGCGTCGACCACATCATGGAGCCGCGGCTGTAGAGCACGACGCGCGTGCCGTCACCAATGCCGTGCCGGGCGAACGCCGCTTCGAGGTGAGCCGTGTCCGGCATCATGAAGCGCAGGTGTGTCGTCTGATCCGAGAACTCGCCCTGGATATCGAGGAAGCCGGCACCCGGGATATGCGCCTCTTCGAAGGTCTGCCGGCCCGGCACGGGGATGTAGGGGACATCGCTGCCGGCCGGCGGCGGGTCGAAGTAGGTGGTGCAATCGAAGATCCGTACTCGGGGATCGTCGCGCATTGCATCGAGTTGCTCGGTGCTCACAAGTGCCTGCGGATCGCGCACTGGGCCGTCCTCTCTCCCGCTCAACTCACGGTATCGCCTCATTCGCTGCGCCAAGCCGGAATCACGCAGACCCGTGCTGCGCACTTCACAAACGGCAAACGGTCGGCACCAGCGCACCGCTCCGTCCGAGGAGGCGAACCGCACGACCTGGCGGCAGCATCAGGCCCAGTAGAGTCCTGGTGTGTTCGGATCGACGCTGCCCAGCGGGGTTGTCATCGAGACCCAGCCCGGCCTCGACCCGGGCGCTCGCTATGACGGACGGGCGGCCGGCTATGACTGGCTGATCGGGCTCGGGCTGTACAACCGGCTGGCCTGGTCCACTTCACCTCGTGACTACGCCGCATTCGCCCAGCAGGCGGTCGATTCCAGGACAGGCCCGCTGCTCGACGTCGCCGCCGGGACCGCCGCTGCTACCGCCCAGGCCTACCGAAGCAGCACCCGGCCCACGATCGTCTCCGACCGCTCGCGAGACATGCTGGCCCGTGCAGCGCAGCGGCTCGCCGACGGCGATCGGGTGCGTCCGGGTATCCGGTTCGTCCAGGCCGACGCCTTCGATCTGCCGTTCGCTCCGGGCAGCTTCGACACCGTGGTGTGCCTGGGCTTCCTGCACCTGGTGGAGGACCCGGCAGGCCTGCTCGCGCACCTCCGCGCACAGCTACGCCCCGGCGGGCGGCTGTTCTGCAGCTCGCTGGTCGCAGCGACTCCCCGCGGTACCCGCTACCTGAACCTGCTTCACCGCGCAGGGGAGGTCGCACCACCACGCACTGCCGACGAGTTGGCGTCCATCACGGGCCAGACGTGGCGGCGGCGTGGCTCGATGGCCTATCTCGAACTGGGGATCTGACGTCTACATGAGGTAGGCGAGCTCCGGGTACGCCCACCGACACGCGTCGACGACGCTTGCGCGCGATGTTTCCCGAGTCAACCAGAGGGTGCAGTCCACGGCCTTCCACGCCAGATCGGCGCTGCCCTCGAGGAGGCACGGGCCGCCAGCCGCTCGACCGGCGGCCAGGCCGACCTGCCGCCAGGGGCACGAGCGCGCCTGGTGAGGCCATCACCACCGCCAGGCCTTGGGTCGACATCGCCACCGCTCCGGCGCAGACTGGGGACGTGGCGACAGTCGAGGATGTGCGGCGGATCGCGCTCGCACTGCCAGGGGTGGTGGAACGGGTCGGCGGCCACAGCCACGCGCCCGCCTGGCGGGTAGCCCGCGGCGACCTCGCGTGGGTACGGGGCCCGACCGGCCGCGATCTCGAACAACTCGCCGGCCTCGGCCGCTCCTGGCCGGACGGTGAGGTGATCGGCCTGCGAGTCGGCAGCACCGAGGAGGCGGCCGCCCTGGTGCAGGCCGAGCCGGAGACCTTCTTCACCATCCCGCACTTCGACGGCTACCCGGCCGTCCTCGTTCGTCTTGACCGGATCGACCTCGACTACCTCTCCGAGGTACTGGTCGACGCCTGGGTGACCCGAGTTCCGCAGCGCGTCGCGCACGCGTGGCTCGCCGAACACGGGTTGACCTGAAGCCCTCCAGGTTCACGTCGGGCATCTGACCGCCGTGAACCGCTTTCAGGCGTTCTACCTCCAGCGCAGAGTCTGCCGGAGAATCTCGAAGGAGCGTTTTCTCCTAGTTAACTGGGTTAACTGGCGGAGGATACGAGATTCGAACTCGACGGCCCACCGCTTGCGAGCACCTAGCCAGCGGCGTAAACTTGCGTTTGACTAGGTGTTTTGTTCAGTACTTGCGGGTGAAAGCCTAGCTGTTCATAGGTACGCGGACGGAATCTCGGGGCACTTTCGGGGCACGGAGTGGAGTCCCTGAGCGCGGTCGAGGATACGAGATGCGCGAGAGGCGGTAGTACCAGGTGGTGGCGAGCAGACGAAACTGGGGCAAGGTCCGCCAGATCCGGTCCGGCCGCTATCAGGCGTCCTACGTCCACGGGGGCGTCTGGGGCGTAGCTGAGGGCACGCGTTTCACAGCGCTGTCGACGTTCGACACCAGCGGTGACGCCTGGGCCTGGATAGGACGAGAACGCGACCTGATCGACCGGGGCACCTGGACTCCCCCGTTCGAGCGATACCAGCAGCTTGAGAAGGAACGTATCGAAGAGGAGCGAGCCAGGCGAGCAGCCGAAGGGGGACGCCAGCCTGAGCAAGCTATCCGACGCCGTCTCCCTGAGTGCGGTATCCCTGGCGAGAGATAGCCGCCTGGGCGCTGTCGAGCAACGGGCCCACCCGCTGCAGCAGGTCCGCCGCATCAGACAGGGCATTGACGGCGTGCGCGACAGAGTCGACCGGGTCGCGGCCGTCGTCCTCACAGACGTCGTAGGTGGACAGGGACCGTTCCAGCCCACGAGCCAACTGGCCGAGGGCCTGGGCCATTCCGTATCCGCCAGCG
Organism: Actinomycetota bacterium; assembly: GCA_020161795.1. GTDB lineage: Bacteria > Actinomycetota > Actinomycetes > Propionibacteriales > Propionibacteriaceae > Propionicimonas. The sequence continues at coordinate 3,468 of JAIUOR010000018.1, forward strand.
CTCTGCAGGAACCCGAGCACCCGATACACAACGGGCGCAGGGATGCCATTCCCGGTGAAGATCGTGGCGTGGTTGATGCTGCGGATCGCCTCGTAGGCCTCCTGCGCATCGAGTTCGATGCTGGTGCGATCACTCATGAGACACCTCCAGGCTTCCGGCGGAACGCGTATCCCGCGCGTGAGACGGGCTGGGCGATGTCACTGCGGGCACCAACTCCAGACCCTCCTGGGCGACGCGCTGGCTGCCCAGTTCAGCGAGCTTGCGCCGCCAGGCCCGGCTGAGTGGACCGGTCGTGTAGGTCAGAACGACAAGCACGAGCAGCGGGACGGCGGCCTCCCACCTCGCGTGCAGAACGGCATCAAGGAACCCGAGGCCGAACACGAGCGGACGCATCCGCCACGCCAACGACATCAGCGGAACCCTCGCCAGCCAGCGCATGACCCGGAACGCCACGGCTTCGATGATCACCCACGGCAGGCAGTAGATCCTGACCACCAGAACGATCCGGGAGCCGACCACTGGCAGTTGATCGAGCGCGCACGCCACGCGGACGCTCACTTCGACATCAGAAAGCTGACCGGCCCTGATCCGCGCCAGCAGCGACTCGCTCATCAACAGAACGCGCGGACCCGGAGCCAGGACATCCCAGCCGCGAGCCCTGAACCCTCGCCCCACAAACACGACAGGCTGATGTCGTCCGCGCAACGACGCGAGCGAGACGATCGCCCGCAGCACCTCCTCACGATCGGACCCGCCGGCCGGCCGCGCCCCGAACACCAGCCACAGCACCGGCCGGCTCCGGAAGCCGGCGACCAACACGACACCACCCAGCAGCCCCGCGGCCATCACCCAGGGCACGGACGCGAGCACGACGACCCAGACCGCCGTGCTGAACAGAGCCCCCGCGATCTGCGCGAGCGCCCACCTGGCCCGCCAGTGCACCGACCGGCCGTTCACGACGACACCGCCTTCGGATCGATCTTCGACAGCCTGCTGACCTCGCGAAGGTCAAGCCCACCACACCACTCGGCAACCTCGGACAGGCTCAACCCCTCACCCGCCATCGACGCGATCGATATCGCCGCCGTCTGCTCGGCAGCCTCGACCGCGGCGTCCCGCTCGGCCAGCGCAGTCAGCACCGCCACCGCCGACGCCTGGAGCCGGCGCTCCTGGGCCTCGCGTTCCTTTTGTTTGATCGCCAGCGCCTCCTGCACACGCCGCCTGGCCACCTGCCGCATCGCCTGTCTTGACACCCTGCCCCCTTCGAGATCAGGAAGTTCCTTCACTACAACAGGCAGATACCGGAGGCTTCGGTGGACAGAGGCTGCCTGGCCGTCGGTCGAAGATGACGAGTCCAGCCGATCAGTACTACTCCGAGCACCCGGCCAGACCTCCTGCTAGACTGACCGACGGTCGGTCAGTGATGAAGGAGGCGGCGATGGTGCGGATCACCAAAGACCCCGGGGTGCGGCGCGCGGAGTTGCTGGACGTCGCTCTCGGGCTGGTGCAGGAGGTGGGCTACGACGCCATGTCGGTCGAGGCGGTCACCACCGCGGCCGGCGTGGCGAAGGGCACCTTCTACCACTACTTCGACAGCAAGGAGGATCTGCGGTTCCAGTTGCTGGAGCGGCTGGGCACCGAACTCCACCAGCACATCGCGGCGGCGCTGCGGACGAGTTCGGGCAGCGGCGCCGGTCAGTTGCAGGTCTTCATGGACGCCGCGGCGGCGTACAAGACCGGCCATCTGAGCCGGTTCCTGCCCATGGTCTACCTTTACCGTCCGGAGAACGACTCGCTTCGGCACCGGCTGCACCAGGCCTGGGCGCGGTCGACCCGCGGCCTGCTGGTCTCGCTGATCGCGGCCGGGATGGCCGATGGGTCCTTCACCGTCGCCGACGCCGATGCGACCGCCGACATCATCACCACGCTGTGGTACGAGGGCACCGACCGGGTCTGGCTGCGTGCCCTCGAACAGCCGGACGCCGCCGGCTTCGTCGAGGCACTGCTGCGCGGCGCGGACGCCCTGCAGCAGGCGCAGACCCGCATCCTCGGGATGCCGGACGGCACCGCGACCATCCCCATCACGCCCGACATCACCGCTGGGCTGCAGCAGGTCTATCACCAAGTCAAGGAGCTACGGGAATGAAGCGTTCGACCCTCATCGCGGGGGGTGTCGCGCTCGCACTGGTGCTGGCCGCCGGCGGCGGCTACGCCTACTCACTGGCCAACGCCCAGACCACGGTCGGGACGGCCCAGGCCGCCGTCGAGGCGCTCTCGGTCACGGTGAGCGCCTCCGGCACCGTGGAGGCCGCCAAGCAGCAGGGCATCCACCCGGCCACCTCCGGGACGCTGGCAACGGTCAAGGTGAAGGACGGCGATCAGGTCGCCAAGGGCGACACCCTGGCCACCCTGGACGAACGCCCGCTGAGACTGACGATCACCCAGGCCAAGTCCTCGCTCACCGCGGCCGAGCAAGCCCTGACCGCCGCCCGCGCCCAGGCGAAGCTGGTCGAGGACAAGTACTCCATCAAGCTGGAGAAGCAGGCGGCCCGGGAGGCAGTCACCTCGGCCGAACAGGCCGTCGCCACCGCAAAGGACGTCCTCGCCCAGGCCGAGCGGGAGCTCAAGGCCGCCACCCTCACCGCCCCGTTCGCCGGCGTGGTCACCGTCCCGGACAGCACCGAACCCGGCACAGGGGTGAGCCCGGCGGCACCGGTGATGACGGTGGTCGACACCTCCTCGCTGGAGTTCGTGGCCGCGGTGGACGAGAGCGACATCGCAGCCGTCGCCGTCGACCAGGAGGCCAGCATCGTCCTGGACTCGGCCCCCGACACCCCCTTCGCCGGCAAGGTGACCAGCGTCCGCACCACCCCGATCACCACCGCGACCGGCGGCACCGCCTTCCCGGTCCGGATCGCCTTCGACCCGGGCGAGGCACGGGTCTTCCTCGGTATGAGCGGCTCGGCCGACCTGACCGTGAAGTCCCTTCCGGACGCGCTCACCGTCCCGATCGAGTCGGTGATCACCGCCGGCGCCGACCGCTACGTCTTCGTGGTCACCGACGGCGTCGCCCACCGGACGGCGGTGACGATCGGCGCCGAGACCGACAGCCGCGCCCAGGTGCTCACCGGCTTGAAGGCCGGCGACCAGGTGGTCACCATCGGCGCGACCACGCTGGCCGACGGGCAGCGTGTCGAGGTGACGGCATGAGCACCCCACGCATGACCGTGACCGCCCCGCCCGTGGTAGAGATCACCGGGCTGACCAGGGTGTACGGCGAGGGCGAGGCCAAGGTCGTGGCACTGGACGGCCTTGACCTGAGCATCACCGCCGGTGAGTTCGTGGCGGTGATGGGGCCTAGCGGCTGCGGCAAGTCCACCCTGCTCAACCTGCTCGGCGGGCTGGACGGCCCCACCGCCGGCCAGGTCTCGATCGGTGGCGAGACGCTCGCCGACCTCAGCGACGACCGGATCACCGAGTTGCGGCGGCGCCGGCTCGGCTTCGTCTTCCAGTTCTTCAACCTGATCCCCGTGCTCAGCGCGCTGGAGAACGCCTCGCTGCCGCTCCGGCTGGACGGCAACCGCGACGCGAACGCCACAGCCTCCGAGTGGCTGCGGGAGGTTGGCCTGGGCGACCGGCTGACCGCCCGTCCCGACCAGCTCTCCGGCGGGCAGCAGCAGCGGGTGGCGATCGCCCGGGCCTTGTCGACCGACCCGGCGCTCGTCCTGGCCGACGAGCCGACCGGCAACCTCGATTCCCGCTCGGCCTCCGAGATCGCCGAATTGCTGCGCCGCGTGGCCACCGACTGGGGACGGACGGTGCTGATGGTCACCCACGATCCCCGGATCGCCAGCTACGCCAGCCGCCTGGTGCTGATGAAGGACGGCCGGATCGTCGACGACCTCCTACTGGACGGCAGCCACGAGACCCCGCGCCGAGCCTTGGAGAAGTCGGGGCTGCTGTGATGCTCTCCGGCGCACGCGACCCCGTCCTCCGCCGTTGGGTGGAGGTTTTCCCACAGAACTCGGTGCACAAAGCTCCACCTAGCGCTCTGTGTGGCCAGGAATCGAGCCGGTCATGATGCTCTCGGCCACCCTGGCGTGGCGGTATCTGATCGGGCGCGGGGCCCGCTCGCTACTCACCACGCTCGCGGTAGCGCTCGGCGTGATGCTCACCTTCGGGTTGAACGGCATCACCCCGGCGCTGGAGGCCGCGTTCACCCGCAGCCTGCTCAGCTCGGCCGGGCAGATCGATCTGACCGTCACCGACTCCTACAACCAGTCCTTCCCCTCCACGGTCGCCGACCGGGTGGCGGCCGTCCCGGGTGTCGCGGCGGTCAGCCCGGAAGCGCAGCGGACGGCTCCGCTTCCGCCCAGCGCCGACCCCGGCCCGGACGACGTCACCCAGCTGACCGTGATCGGCATCGACCCGGCCCGAGCCGCGAAGGTGCGCGACTTCCCGCTCGCCGCCGGACGCATGCTGACCGCCGGCGACGGCTTCTCCCTGGTGCTGCCGGGCGACCTGGCCGCCCGGATGGGCGTCGGGGTCGGGGACGCGATCGTCCTGCCGTCCGCGCTGGGCACCGCCCGGTTCAAGGTCGTCGGGCTGCTCAGCAGCGCGAGCGTCCCCGGTGAGAGCCAGGTCTTCATACCGCTGGCCGCTGCCCAGCAGGTGTTCTCGCTGGGCAGCCGGATCACCGTGGTGCAGGCCGCCTTCGCCACCGACGCCGACCGGGCCGCGACCGAGCAGGCGGTGGCCGCCGCCCTCGGCCCCGACTTCGAGGTCGGCGGCCTGTCGAACCAGACCGGGCTGATCGCCTCGCTGCAGGTGGCCAACTACGCCTTCCTCATGTTCGGCGTGTTCGCCCTTGCCACAGCGGGTTTCATCATCCTGAACAGCTTCCGGACGGTGGTCGCCGAGCGGCGCCGCGACATCGGCATGCTGCGGGCGATCGGCACCCGCCGGCGCACCATCGTGGCCATGTTCGCCATCCAGGCCGTGCTGCAGGGCCTACTCGGCACCGCGCTAGGGATCGCGCTGGGCTGGGCGATGGCCACCGCCCTGTTCGCGGCAATGAACGGCATGGTGCAGTCCTTCCTGCACATGGAGCTGGGCGAACCGGTGTTCAGCCCGGCGGTGTGGACGATGTCGATCGTGCTGGGCGTCGGGGTGACCCTGGCCGCCACCCTCGTCCCGGCCCGCGCGGCCGGACGGGTCACGCCGCTGGAGGCGATGCGTCCACAACTCGGCGAGGTCTACCAGCGCCGGGTCGGGGCCCGGGCCTGGCTCGGGCTGGGCCTGATCGTGGTGTCGGTGTTCGGGCTCACCGCCGGAGGCTCCGGGCTGGTGGGGCTGGGCGGCGTGCTCTTCCTGATCGGGATC
>JAIUOR010000019.1 GCA_020161795.1 Actinomycetota bacterium
AGCCTGCCCGGAACCCGCACGAAGCCCCCGAAACCAAGTATCAGAAGGCGGAAACAGGGCAGCCGAGACCACCGAGCGATCCCAAAGCCTCACTCACCCATCCGAGGCCGGGTAGCGCCAATGATCAGCGTTTCCCTAGCCTCAGCTACCTGCTTCCGCGTCTGGCCGGCTCGCCGGTTCAGGCGTGGAAGCGGGTGCTGATCGCGGCGAGGGGCTGGCCGGCGGGAGTGCCGGAGGCATCGCGCCGGGGGTCCGGCGCGGGCAGGTCGACGGGCGAGCCGCTGGCGGCCGCCGCGATGGCCGGCTCGGGTCCGACCCAGGCCAGCACCAGGGCGTCCTCGCCCTTCAGGAAGCGCTGGCAGCGCACCCCGCCGGTGGCGCGGCCCTTGCCGGGATACTCCGCGAACGGCGTCACCTTGACCGTGCCGGCCTCGGTGCCCGGCAGGGCGTCGGAGGAGCCCGCCACCGAAACCACCGCCGCGTCGGCGAGCGGCGAGGCTCCGAAGAAGACCGCGCGGGCGTCCCGCGCCAGCTTGATCCCTGCCATGCCGCCCCCGGAGCGGCCCTGCGGGCGCACCGAGGCAGCCGGGAAGTGCAGCAACTGGGCGTCCGAACTGACGAACACCAGCTCGTCCAGGTCATGCAGCAACTCGGCGGCCCCCACGACCTGATCGCCGTCGTCCAGCCGGATGATCTCCCAGGAGTCCTTGCTCAGGATCTCGGGGTTCACCCGCTTCACCACCCCGGAGGCGGTGCCCAGCGCCCAGCCATAGGTGTCCGGGCCGAGGCTGGTGAGCGCCAGGATTCGTTCCCCGGCGGCCAACTCGACCAGCTCGCCGGCCACCGAGCCGCCCTTCAGGCTGGGCGCGGTGGCGGTCACCGGCACCGACGGCAGATCGATCGCCTGGCAGCGGATCAGCCGACCGGCGGACGTGATCGCGCCATACTCGCCACGCGCGGTCGTGCGTGCCGCTGAGACGATCACGTCGTGGACGGCGCGCGGCCCCGAACTCGGTAGCGGTTCGGCGGTGTCGGCGCGGGCCAGCAGCCCGGCCGAGCTCAGCAGCACCCAGCACGGGTCGTCGGCGATCTCCAGCGGCGCGGCCGCGGCTGTCACGGCGGTGCCGGCGGTGGCCAGCAGCACGGTGCGGCGCGGCGTGCCGTGGGCGCGGGCCACCTCGTCCAGCTCGTGGGCGACCACTTCGCGCTGTCGCTGGGGGCTGTCGAGGATCGCCTGCAGATCGGCGATGGTGTTGAGCAGCTGCTCGCGCTCGGCCTCCAGTTCGATCTTGCTGAACTTGGTGAGCCGGCGCAGCTGCATGTCGAGGATGTAGTTGGTCTGGGTCTCGGTGAGCTCGAAGACCTCCATCAACCGGGCGCGCGCCTGCGCGGCATCGTCCGAGCTGCGGATGATGGCGATCACGTCGTCGATGTCGAGGATGGCGATCAGCAGCCCGTCCACCAGGTGCAGCCGGTCGGAGGCCTTGCCGAGCCGGTAGGCCGACCGGCGCCGGATCACCTCCAGGCGGTGCTCCAGGTAGACCTCCAGCATCTCCTTCAGGCTCAGCGTGGAGGGCTGTCCGTTCACCAGCGCGACCGCGTTGATGCCGAAGGAGTCCTCCAGCTTGGTCAGCCGGTAGAGCTCCTCCAGCAGGGCCTCGGGATTGATGCCGTTCTTGACCTCGATCACCAGCCGCAGCCCGTTGGTCAGGTCGGTCAGATCCTTGATGTCGCTGATGCCGGCCAGCTTCTTGGCCTGCACCAGGTTCTTGACCTGTTCGATGATCCGCTCCGGCCCCACCTGGTAGGGCAGCTCGGTGACCACGATGCCCTTGCGGCGGGCGTGCACCTGCTCGATCCGGGCGGTGGCCCGCACCTTGAAGCTGCCCCGGCCGGTCGCGTAGGCGTCCCGGATGCCGTCCAGCCCGACGATCTTGCCGCCGCCGGGAAGATCCGGACCCGGGACGAACCGCATCAGGTCTTCGACCTCGGCGTCGGGATGCTTCAGCAGGTGCTTGCAGGCCTGCACCACCTCGACCAGGTTGTGCGGCGGGATGTTGGTGGCCATGCCTACCGCGATACCGGTGGCGCCGTTGACCAGCAGGTTCGGGATCGCGGCCGGCAGGACGACCGGCTCGGTCTCCTTGCCGTCGTAGTTGGGACGGAAGTCGACGGTGTCCTCGCCCAGCCCGGCGGTCATGGCGACCGCGGCCGGGGCCATCCGGCACTCGGTGTACCGCATCGCCGCCGGCCCGGAATCCAGCGAGCCGAAGTTACCGTGGCCGTCGACCAGCGGCAGCCGCATCGCCCACGGCTGGGCCTGGCGCACCAGGGCGTCGTAGATGGCGGTGTCGCCGTGCGGGTGCAGCTGGCCCATCACCTGGCCGACCACCCGGGCGCACTTGACGTGGGAGGCGTCGGGACGGATGCGCATCTCGTCCATGGTGTAGAGGATGCGGCGCTGGACGGGCTTGAGGCCGTCGCGGGCGTCCGGGAGCGCGCGGGAGTAGATCACCGAGTAGGCGTACTCCAGGTAACTGGCCTCCATCTCGGCGGCAACGTCGATGTCGACGATCCGCTCGGCGACCTCGTCCTCGGCTTCCGGCTTCATTCCCACCTCGTCTTCCGGGCCCGCGATGGGGCCACTTGATTCTGCCCCAGTCCGGCCGCGGCGGCACGCAACGCGCCCCGGCTCACCCGGATTCGGCGGTGGGAGACAGGCTCAGGTGAGTTCGGGCAGCCCGCGCAGCTGTTCCAGCAGACCGCGCCCGTCGGCGGCCCGGCGCACCGGGATCTGGGACGGCGGGCCGTCCTGGCTCTCCTCCAGCGTCGTGGGGGTGCCGTGGGCGAGCACCTGCTCGGCGGGGGAGAGCTGACGGATCGCGATCGCCCGGACGTTCTCGGGAGCCACCTCGGCGAAGCCGCTGTAGATCGCCAGGTCGTGCTGTCCGTCGTCCCCCACCAGCAGCCAGCTGACCTGGGGGAAGTCGCGGGTGAGCTGCAGCAGCGCCTCCCGCTTGTGGTTGAGACCGGAGCGGAACCAGCCGGTGTTGGTCGGGCCCCAGTCGGTCATGATCATGGCGCCGATCGGGTAGGCGTGCCGCTTCAGGAACCGGGAGAGGAAGCCGTAGGTGTTCCAGGCCCCCGTGGAGAGGTAGACCAGCGGGGCGCCGGGGTGGGCGTCGAGCAGCTCGGTGTACAGCCGCGCCATCCCCGGCACAGCCTGTCGGGCGGATTCGTCGCGGATGAAGCTGTTCCAGGCCGCGATCATCGGGCGCGGCAGCAGGGTGGTGATGATGGTGTCGTCGATGTCGGAGACGATGCCGAAGCGCTGGTCGTCGGCGATGATCTGGACGGGCGCCGTCGCCGGCTTGGAGCCGGCGCTGCGGACGGTCACCGTCTGCCAGCCGGGCGACAGGCCGTGGTCGCGCACCCGCAGGTCGATGTAGCCGCCGCGGTCGGTGGTGGTGTGGATCACCCGGTCGCCGATGCTCAGGGTGACCTTGGCGCGGACGCAGGGTGCGGTCACGAAGTTGCGGAAGCCGCGCCGTTTGACGAACTCCCGGGTCGCCTTCCGCAGCCCGCCCCGGGCTCGCCTGGGCATCAGCACCACCCGGCCCAGGATGCGCACGGAGGCGGCGGTGCCGTAACCGGTGTAGCAGATCACGTGCTCGCGCCATCCGAGCCCCCGCCAGATACGCTCGGCCACCCGGTCGAAGACCTCTTCGATCCGGGCGGCGATGAACGGGCGGGTGCTCACGGGCACCCACAGTAGCGAGGAAAGCCGGCCGGGACCCGATTCTGCTCGGGCGCGGCAGGCGTGGAAAGATGGAGCGATGAGCCCACGACTCGGCCTGACGCTTCCAGCGGCCCTCGTCGACGAGATCCGCACCTGTGGCTATTTCCCGGAACTGATCGCCGACTCGATCGCCGTGGCGTGCGGGGCGGAACCAGTGCGAGGTCACCTCGTCCACCACGAGGCCACCTTCAATCACGACGAGATCCAGCGCCACCTGTCGGTGCTGGTGCTGACCCCGAGCCGGCTGATCGTGGGCCACACCGACGAGAACGCGGTGCCGGGCGAGCCGACGCAGGCGCTGACCACCACGGAGTCGGTCGCGCTGGCCGGAATCAAGTCGGTGGCGCTGAGCCAGATCGTCGCCAACCCCGAGTCCTTCGGCAGCCGGAACTCGGCGGTGGTGGAATCCTGGCTGACGATCGGGTGGGGCATGGTCCGGCGGATCGAGCTGGAACCGGCCCAGTGCGCCGATCCGCACTGCGAGGCCGACCACGGCTACTCCGGCGACCTGGCCGGCGACGACTTCACGGTGCGGATCAGCGCCGCGGCGCACGGCGAGGGCAAGGTGGCCGAGCTGATCGCCTTCGCCACCATGCTGCAGGCGGCGACCGGCGGGGCTCGATGAGCGATCCGGTCCTTCCCGACTACGGCAACCGGACGCTGACCGAACTGCTGCCGGCGATCGGCCATCACCTGGGGGTTCCCGGCGCGGCCGACCGGCTCGGGCTGCCCGCCGCGGCCGGTTACGTGGTGCTGCTGGTGGACGGCCTGGGGTGGCATCAGCGCGAGCACTGGGCGGGGGTCGCGCCCTTCCTGACGGAACTGGCCGCCGACGCCACCACCCTCAGCAGCGGGGTTCCCAGCACCACGGCCACCAGCCTGACCAGCCTCGGCACCGGGCTGGCGCCGGGGCAGCACGGCATCGCCGGCTACTCCTTCCGCTACCCGCCGACCGGGCGCGTGCTGAACCCGCTGCAATGGCCGGCCGGCGTCCACCCGCTCGACGTCCAGCCCCAGCTGACGTATCTGGAGCGACTGGCCGGCGCGGGCATCCGGACGGCTACGGTCGCTCCGGCCAGGTTCGCCGCCAGCGGACTGACGACGGTGGCATTGCGTGACGCGACCTTCATCGGGGTGATCGACGAGGAGGATCACCCGCGCCGGGTCGAGCAGATCGCCGACGCAGCCGGGGGCGGCGCGATGGTCTACGCCTACGAACGGGCCCTGGATCACACCGGGCACAGCCACGGCGTCGGCTCGCGGGCCTGGCTGACGGCGCTGGAGCGCTGCGACGTGCTAGCCAGGGAGCTTCGGGACGCGCTGCCGGACGAGGTCCGGCTCGTGATCACCGGCGATCACGGCATGGTCAACGTGCCGCGCAACCGGCGGCTGATCGTCGAGAACGAGCCCGGCCTGCTGGACGGGGTGACCCTGTTCGCCGGCGAGGGGCGGCTGCGTCAGCTGTACACCGCGCCCGGACAGGGTGAGGCGGTCCTGCTGCGGTGGCGGGAGCGGCTGGGGGAGCGCGCCTGGGTGCTGTCGCGGGACGAGGCGTGCGCGGCCGGCTGGTTCGGGCCGGTGAACCCGCGGCTGGCCGAACGGTTCGGCGACGTCCTGGTGGCCATGCGCGACGACCGGGCGGTGATGAGCCGGCGGCTCTCCAAGGAACTGACCCTGGTGGGGATGCACGGCTCGCTCACGCCGGACGAACTGATCGTCCCGCTGCTGGTCTGTTAGCTTCCCGACGGCTTGCGCGGGGTCGGCGAGCCGAAGACGATCTCGTCCCAAGAGGGGACGTGGGCGCGCTTGCGGCGGCCCGACTTGGCCGGCTTGGGCGGGGCCTCCGGGGTGCTCTCCAACAGCGAGGGCTGCTCGGGCTCCACCGGCTCGGCGGCGACCTCGTCGGATGCCGCCGGTTCGGGCTCCTCGGCCACCGCCTCCTCGGCCAGGACGGGAGCCGCCGGCTGGTCGGCGTCCGGGCGGACCAGGCCGGCGTAGATCTGCACCGAATCCTCATCGAAGCCGGCGAGCATGTCGTAGAGCACGTCGATGCCGCCGGTCGGGTCGGGCACGATGTCGTAGACCCCGTCGACCTCCTCGAGTTCGGCCTCGGCATAGGCGTCTGAGTCGTCGGAATCGTCGTCGAGGTCGATCGGCGCGGTGTCCTCGAAGGGCTCTCCCGGCTGCACGACCCGGACCAGGGCGAGTTCGTCGTTGAGCCCGACGGTGGGCTCGGCCTCGGTGGGGGCGGGCTCGGCGGTCGGCGGGTGCAGCCCGATCAGCCAGCGGGCGTCGTCGTTGTCGGCGACCGAGAACCGGCCGGCCTGGTCGTAGACGAATCGGGCGTCGTGCTCGGACTTCCCGGCGCGCCAGGTGACCTGGATCGTCCACCGGCGTCCCTCGATCCGCCAGGCATCCCAGGCGACCGTGTCGAGGTCGACCTGACGCGGCACCAGCCGGTCGCTGACAACGTCGGACAGGCTGCGGTGCGCGATGGTCTCACTGCCGCGGCGGGCGGGATGACTGCGGGCCAACCCGGCGACGAACTCGCGTTCGGCGATCACCGGAACGGCGAAGGCCTCGATCCGCGTCGGATCCATGCCGGTGGCGTGCGCGATGTCGGCGACGGAGGATCCAGCTCGGATTCGAGCCTGGATCTCTCGTGGTGACAGTGCACCCTCTGCCATGTGTCGACCCCCGCGTTGTTGATGGTCTGTAACCTACCAAGGTTGCCGCCGATCGGCCCCCAACCGGGCCGCGGCGGCTGGACGGCGGCTCGCCGCCGTACCGGCTGGGCACGTCGCCACAGGATGTGATATGCATTCTGCGCACGCGGCGAAGAATGCCGGACCTCTTCCTCGCAGAACGGATGGACAACGGATGGCAACGGACTACGACGCTCCTCGCAAGACTGACGAAGACAGCGAGGACAGCATCGAGGAGTTGAAGACCCGGCGCAACGACAAGAACTCGGGCAAGGTCGACGAGGACGAGGTCGAGGCCGCCGAGACCTTCGAGTTGCCTGGCGCCGATCTCTCCCACGAGGAACTCACGGTCCGGGTGCTGCCGCGGCAGGCGGACGAGTTCACCTGTTTCTCCTGCTTCCTGGTGAAGCACCGCAGCCAGATCGCCCAGGTCAAGGACGGCCACTACTACTGCGTGGACTGCGCCGGCTGAGCCGCCGCAGCCGGACGACGCCGGGACTGGCGGGGTTCAGGAGCGCTTGGCGCGCACCGGGGCCGGGCTTCCGATCACCCGTTCCCAGGAACTCGCGGCGAACCGGTTGACAGCGACGGTCGCGATCGCGATGCCGGTCGCGCTGGCGGCCGCCCACAGCACGACCTCCCGGGCCCTGGCGTCCGGGTCGTCCGATACCGGCGGTTCGGATCCGGTGGCGGCGCGCCAGGCCGCCGTCAGCGCCTTGTTCACGGCCAGCGCCGCGACCGCGCCGATCGCTCCGGCGTAGAGCTTCCACAACAGTCGTGAACCTTCCACCGCTACGTCCTTCCGTTGCCTGAGCACATCGTAGAGCGGATCCGGCTAGGTTGGCCGGGTGGAGTATCGCGAACGACTGTCGGTGCCGGCGTCCTGGTGGCTGATCGGGATGTTCTTCGCCGTGAGTTCCGCCACCGCGGTGGGGTTCGCGATCGCGCCCTGGGTCAGCCTGGTCGCCGGCGGGCTCACGGCCGCGCTGGTGGCCGTCACCCTGCTGGGGTACGGCGGAGTCCGGATCGTGGTCGACGATCAGGGGCTGACGGTCGGGCGCTACCGGCTGGAAGCCCGCTACCTGGGCGAGGCGCGAGCGTACGACGAGGCAGCCTCCCGGCAGCGGCTGGGGGCCGGAGCCGACCGGGCCGCGCACCTGATCGTGCGGGGCTACATCCCCACCAGCGTCGAGGTGACGATCGACGATCCCGCCGACCCGCATCCGTACTGGCTGGTCTCGACCCGCCATCCGGAGGAGCTGGCGGCGGCGCTGGCAAGGATAGGATGCCGCGGTGAGTGAAGGCCCCGATTCGCTGGTGGTCGCCCTGCAGCGGCTGGATCCGGCGGTGCCCCTGCCCCGGTACGCCCACGCGGGCGACGCCGGCGCGGATCTGGCCATCGCCGAGGACTGCACCCTGGCACCGGGCGAGCGGCGGCTGGTACGGACCGGCATCGCGATCGCCGTCCCCGACGGCTGGGTGGCGCTGGTCCACCCGCGCTCCGGGCTGGCCGCGCGTCACGGGCTGACCATCGTCAACGCGCCGGGTACCGTCGACTCCGGCTACCGCGGCGAGATCCTGGTCTGCCTGCTGAACACCGACCAGGCCCACCAGGTGCAATTGGCGGCGGGCGATCTGATCGCTCAGCTGGTGTTCCAGCGGGTGGGGCGAGCAGACTTCGTCGTGCGTGACGAACTGCCGCCGAGCCCGCGGGGGACCGGAGGTCATGGGTCGACCGGTGGCATCCGTCACTGGCAGGCCGAACAGGAGAACCAGGAGAGAACACCGTGAGACTTGGGCGCAAGCGCGGAACCGACGCTGCCGAACCCCTGCCGCCGGACGGCGGCGACGAGCTGGCATCCGATGTCGACGAGCTGGACGAGCCCGACCTGCCGGCCCTCGACGCCGGCGACTACCGGGCTGACGGCCCGTTCGACGTCGACGAGGTGGAGCTCGGCGGCGACGACGTGCAGCGCGTCGACCTGGGCACGCTGATCGTGACGCCGTGGCAGGGGCTCAACCTGCAGCTCCAGGTGCACGAGGCGACCAAGCAGGTGCGCGCCATCACCGGCATCTGGCGCACCTCGGGCATCGAGATCGTGCTCTTCGCGGCGCCGGCCAGCGGTGGGCTGGCGCAGGACATGCGCGAGGACCTGATCGACGAGGCCGAGCGGGCCGGCGGGAACGCCCAGGTGGCCGATGGCCCGTTCGGGCCGGAACTCCGCCGGGTGCTGCCCCAGCAGAATGCCAAGGGCGAGCAGCTCTTCCACGTCTCGCGGATCTGGTTCGCCGAGGGTCCGCGCTGGCTGCTGCGCGGCACCCTGATGGGCGAGGCCGCGCTGACCGACGGCGCCGACAGCAAGGCCGGGCCGTTCGTGGAGTTCTTCCGCAATCTGGTCGTTCGGCGGGGATCGAAGCCCATGGTGCCCGGTGAACTGCTTACGATGGAGCTACCCAAGCGAAACGAGGGCTGATGGCCGGGACGAACCCCCTGCTGCGGGCGCTGCGGCGCTGGGGTGCGTCCAATGAGGAATTGGTCGCACAGGAGCGCCAGCGGACCGCCGACGAATCCGGTTCCACCCGGATCGGCGATGCCAAGGATCGCCAGCAGGTGATGCTGCGCGGCTTCGTGACCGCCCTGAAGATGGAGCCGCGCGGCGGTACGCCCTGGCTGGAGGCCACCTTCAGCGACGGCTCGCAGGCCATCACGCTGATCTGGATGGGACGCCGGGGAATTCCCGGGATCACCGCCGGCCGCGAGATGTCCATCGAGGGACGCGTCCTGGTGGTCGACGGGGAACGCCGGATGTACAACCCGCGCTACAGCCTGATCGCCGAGGTCGCCCGCTAGGAGCGGCCTCGCCCCGGCCCGTACGGAACGGCTCAGCCGGCCGGACGCGGGGCGCGCGGCACCAGGTACTGCGCGAGTTCCTGCTCGAACTCGGAGTCGGCGATGAACAGCAGTTCGTCGTTCGCCTCCAGGGCGGAATCGCGCTGCGGGGCGCGGGCCGAGCCGTCGCGGATGATCGCCACGAGCACCGCCTCGCCGGGAAGCCCGAGATCGGCCACCCGGGTGCCCACCCGCGGCGAATCCTCCGGCAGGGTCATCTCAACGAGGTTGGCACGGCCGCCGCGGAAGCTCATCAGCCGCACCAGGTCGCCGACCGTCACCGCCTCCTCCACCAGCGCGCAGATCAGCCGCGGCGTGGAGACCGCGACGTCGACGCCCCACTGCTCGTCGAACATCCACTCGTTGGAGGGGTGGTTCACCCGTCCAACCGTCCGGGGGACGCCGAACTCGGTCTTGGCCAGCAGGGAGTGAACCAGGTTCGCCTTGTCGTCGCCGGTGGCGGCGATCGCGACGTCACAGGTGTCGAGGCCCGCCTCCTCCAGCGAGTCGAGTTCGCAGGCGTCGGCGAGCAGCCACTCGGCCTCCGGGACGCTCTCCGGCTTGATGGCGTTGGGCTCCTTGTCGATCAGCAGGATGTGGTGCCCGCTGACGATCAATTCCCGGGCGATGGAACGGCCGACATTGCCGGCTCCGGCGATCACGACACGCATCTCCAACTCCTCAGTGCTCGCTGGGGGCCTGGCCGAAGACGTCCTCGACATCGCCGACCTGATCGTTGGTGACCGCGGCGTAGACCATGTCGCCGTCCTGGAACACGGTCTGGGCGTTGGGCACCATGCCGGTGCCGAACCGCATCAGGAAGGGGATCTTGCAGCCGGTGGCCGACTCCATGGCGGACACCTTGCGCCCGACCCACCCGGAATCGACGTAGACCTCGATCAGCCGGACATTCCCCGAGGGGTCGCGCCACTGCGGCTCGGAGCCGGAGGGCAGCAGGCGGCGCAGGATCTGGTCGGCCGCCCAGCGGACGGTGGCCACCGAGGGGATGCCGAGCCGCTCGTAGACCTCGGCGCGGCCCTGGTCGTAGATCCGCGCCACGACGTTGTGGACGCCGAAGGTCTCCCGCACGACGCGCGCGGCCAGGATGTTGGAGTTGTCGCCGCTGGAGACGGCGGCGAATCCGTCCGCCCGTTCGATCCCGGCGCGGATCAGCACCTGCCGGTCGAACCCGACTCCCTTGACGGTCTTGCCCTGGAACTGGGGCCCGAGTCGTCGGAACGCATCCTGCATGATGTCGATCACGGCGACGGAGTGGTCGCGCTTCTCCAGGCCGCGGGCCAACAGCGCGCCCACACGCCCGCATCCCATGATCACGATGTGCACGTGCCAGACGCTACACCGGTTGGCATGCGGATGTCGGTTGCTCTTTTCAGTTGTGGGCATAGTATGCGTCATCGTGGTTGTCACCGATCTGGTGAAACGGCTGCTGATCGGCCGCAAACTCGCCAGCGCACAGCTGGGCGAGACCCTGCTGCCCAAGCGCATCGCGTTGCCGGTCTTCGCCTCCGACGCGCTCAGCTCCGTCGCCTACGCCCCGGACGAGATTCTGCTCACCCTCTCGCTGGCGGGAATGGCGGCGCTGACCTTCTCCTGGGAGATCGCGCTGGCCGTCGGCGTGGTGATGGCCATCGTCGTCATGTCGTACCGGCAGACGGTCCATGCCTACCCGTCGGGGGGCGGCGACTACGAGGTGGCCACGGTCAATCTCGGGCCGACCGCCGGCCTCACGGTGGCCAGCGCGCTGCTGGTGGACTACGTGCTGACGGTGGCGGTCTCGGTCTCCTCCGGCATCCAGAACGCCAAGGCGATGATCCCCTTCCTCACCGGCCACGAGGGCATCGCGGCAGCGGTGGTCATCCTGGCGCTGATGGCCCTGAACCTGCGCGGGGTGCGGGAATCCGGCGCCCTGTTCGCCATCCCCACCTACGGCTTCATGCTGGCCGTGCTCGGCATGACCGGCTGGGGACTGTTCCGGATCTTCGTGCTCGGCGAGCCGCTGCAGGCCCCGACCGCCGACCTGGAGGTGGTGGCTGCCCCCGGCTACGAGAACTTCTCCGGCGTGCTGGTCGTGGTGCTGCTGGCCCGGGCCTTCTCCTCCGGCTGCGCGGCGCTGACCGGGGTGGAGGCGATCTCCAACGGCGTCCCGTCCTTCAAGGAGCCCAAGAGCCGCAATGCCGCCACCACCCTCGGCCTGCTCGGCACGGTCTCGATCCTGATGCTGGCCGGCATCGTCGCACTGGCCAACCTGACCGGGCTGAAGCTCATCGACGAATCCAGCGGGTCGTCGTTCCTGCGGGACGGTGACCCGGCCGACATCGCCCACGAGACGGCCATGGGTCAACTCGCCCGGACGGTCTTCGACCACTTCCAGCCGGGCTTCTTCGTCGTGATCATCGCGACCATGGTGATCCTGTTCCTGGCGGCCAACACCGCGTTCAACGGTTTCCCGGTGCTCGGCTCGATCCTGGCCCGCGACGGCTACCTGCCGCGCGCGCTGCACACCCGTGGCGACCGGCTGGCCTACTCCAACGGCATCATCGCGCTGGCGGTGGCGGCGATCGGCCTGGTGCTGGCCTTCAACGCCAGCGTGACGTCGCTCATCCAGCTGTACGTGGTGGGGGTGTTCGTCTCGTTCACCGTCAGCCAGCTGGGCATGATGCGGCACTGGAGCCGTCACCTGCGCACGGAGAAGAACCCGGCCCGGCGGGCCCGGATGCAGCGCTCCCGCGTGATCAACGCGATCGGCCTGACCGGCACCGGGGTCGTGCTGATCATCGTCCTGGCCTCCAAGTTCATCTACGGGGCCTACCTGGCGGTCGCCGCGATGGCGCTGGTGTTCTGGCTGATGCGGGCGATCAAGCGGCACTACGAGCGGGTGGCCCGCGAGGTGGCGGTGAGCCAGACCGATGTCCGGATGCTGCCCAGCCGGGTGCGGGCGGTGATCTTCGTCACCGACGTGAACAAGCCGACCATGCGCGCGGTGAACTTCGCCCGCGCCAGCCGGGCGAACAGCATCGAGGCGGTGACCGTGGCCGCCGACGACGCCGAGGCTGCCCGGATCGTCGCCGAATGGGAGGCGCAGGACGTCGGGGTGCCGATCAAGCTGATCGCCTCGCCCTACCGGGAGGTCGTCGAGCCGTTCCTCACCTACGTCCGGGGCCTGCGCAGCGACAACCCGCGCGAAGTGGTGTGCGTCTACATCCCGGAGTACATCGTTGGCCACTGGTGGGAGCAGGTGCTTCACAATCAGACCGGGCTGATCCTGAAGGCCAGGCTGAACTTCATGCAGGGCGTGATGACCACGTCGGTGCCGTACCAGCTGGCATCCTCCCGGCTGGCCATCGAGCGCGCCGAGCGAGGGTCGCCCGCCGCCTGGCGGCACAGCGGCAGCGGCCAGGTGCGGATGGGAGAGGCGCTCGATGGGCACCGGCGGAAGTGACGACCGTCCGTCGGCCGGCGAACTGACCGCGCCGGTGCGGGTCGGGCCGATCGCGCACGGCGGCCATTGCGTGGCCCGGGTGGACGGCGCGGTGGTCTTCGTCCGGCACGCGATCCCCGGCGAGCTGGTGACGATCCGGTTGACCCAGGTCCGATCCCGGTTCGCCCGCGGCGAGGTCGCCGAGGTGATCGAGGCGAGCCCGCAACGCCGGACGCCACCCTGCCCGATCGCCGCCGAATGCGGCGGCTGCGACTTCCAGCACCTGTCGGCGCCGGACTCGCGGGAGCTGAAACGGCAGGTGGTGGCCGAACTGCTCGGACACCAGGCCGGCTACGCCTTCGACGGCGAGGTGGAGGGTTTCGACGACGGGTTCGGCTGGCGCACCCGGATGCGCTACCACCGCGGGGCCGACGGCTCACTCGGGCTGCGCGGCTCCCGTTCGGAGCAGGTGGTGGCGCTGCCGGCCGAGGGCTGCCGGATCGCCGTGGCCGGCATCGCCGCGCCGGCGACCGCACCCGGGCGGGGCCCGGTGATCGCGGCGGCAGCGGCATCGGGAACGATCATCGCCGAGCCGGCCGAGCTGCCTTCGACCGTCACCGAACAGGTGGGGGAGAACCGGTTCGAGGTGGCCGCGGACGGCTTCTGGCAGCCGCACCGGCTGGCGCCGCGGATTCTCACCGAGGCCGTGCTCGACGCGCTCCAGCCGGCACCCGGCGAGATCGCCTTCGACCTGTTCTGCGGGGTGGGCCTGTTCGCCGCGGCGCTGAGCGACGCCGGCTGCCAGGTGTGGGGAGTGGAGGGCGATCGCCGGGCGATCGACCTCGCGCGCCGCAATGTCGCCGGAGCCCGGTTCCTGGCCGGCGACGTCGCCCGGACCCTGCGCCGGCTGCCGGAGCGAGCCGGCGTGGTGGTGCTGGATCCGCCGCGCAGTGGGGCCGGCCGCCAGGTGATCTCCCAGGTCATCGCCCGGCGTCCGCGGGCGATCGCCTACGTGGCCTGCGACCCGGCGGCGCTGGCCCGGGATCTGGCGACCGCCGTTCAGCTCGGCTACCGGATAGACGCGGTCCGCGCCTTCGACCTGTTCGGCACCACCCACCACGTCGAGTCCCTGGCGACGCTGCGGCCCGCCTGAGCGGCTTGGTGGCAGGTTTACTACCTCGTGTCGTAAAGGCTCGCCGACCGGGTTGCTACGACGTAACGTAGTGGACGTGCAGACCGCCACCCGCCCGGCCCGGAAGCCGCAGCCGAAGTGCCCGCTGCGGCCGGGGGAGCCGTGCACGCTGTGCCAGCTGGACGTGACCGGCCCGCAGGACTGCCCGGTGGTCTTCCTGGTGCGCGAGGACGAGGAGCTGCAGGCCGAATGGGCCGCCCGGCGCCGCGCCGAGCGGGGGCTATGAGCCGTCCGCGCCGGCGGAGCCGCTCCGCAGCCGGTTCAGGGTGCTCTTGCCGAACAGCGACTCGACCAGGTCGACGGCCAACTCCGCGGTGGTGTTGCGCAGGTCGAGGGCGGGATTGAGCTCCACCAGATCCATCGAGGCGAGCTGCCCGGTGTCGGCGATCATCTCCATGCACAACTGCGCCTCACGGTAGGTCGCGCCGCCCGGCACCGGCGTACCCACCCCGGGTGCCACCTGGGGATCGATGAAGTCCAGGTCGAGGCTGAGGTGCAGGTGGGTGTCGGCGTCCACCCCGGCGAGCGCCCGGGTCATCGCGCGCCGCATCCCGATCTCGTCGACCAGGCGCATGTCGAAGACCTCGACCCCCAGCCTGCTCAGCAGCGCCTTCTCGCCGGGATCCACGCTGCGCAGGCCGATCTGGCGGAGCTGGTCGGTCCGTGCTGCCGGGACGGTGCCGGCCAGCCCGGTGAGCTCGTCCGGCCCGATACCCGCCAGGCAGGCCACCGGCATCCCGTGCAGGTTGCCCGAGGGCGTGATCTCCGCGGTGTTGAAGTCGGCGTGCGCGTCCAGCCAGATCACCCGCAGCTTCTTGCCGGTCTCGCGGCAGCGCGCGGCCACCGCGCTGATCGAGCCGATCGCCAGGCAGTGGTCGCCGCCCAGCAGGATCGGGAGCCGGCCGTCGGCCAGTTCGGCGGCGGTCGCCTCGTAGACGGCCCGGTTCCACGCGATCACCTCGGCCAGGTGCCGGTACCCCTGCACCGGCGGACCCTCCGGGTTCGGCGGGCCGGTCAGGTCGCCGACATCGCGGACGTCGCAGTCGAAGCCGCGCAGGGCGGCGCCGATGCCGGCAACCCGCAGCGCCGAGGGACCCAGCCGGCAGCCCTTGCGGGAGGCTCCGATGTCGGTCGGTGCGCCGATCAGCGAGACGTGGTGCACGGGGTTCTCCTTCGGTCGGCGCGGTTCCAGTAGCGATGCAATCATGACCCCTCCAACCGGGCAACCGCCACGCCGGCGAGGACGCGGTGAGTCGGGCGCCGGGATTGTCGGCGCGGCGGGTTATGGTGGTTGCTCGCTGACTTCCCCCAGCGTTCGTTATCGGTTGTTTCTGCCTGGAGTAGTGGATCTCGCGTGGCTGAGGGTTTCGTTCATCTGCACTGTCATTCCGAGTACTCGATGCTCGACGGTGCCGCGCGCCTGAAGGATCTGGTCCGGGGCTGCGAGCGGATGGAGATGCCGGCCCTGGCCGTCACCGACCACGGCAACCTGTTCGGCGCCTACGAGTTCTACAAGGCCGCCAAGGGCTCGGCCGTGAAGCCGATCATCGGCCTGGAGGCCTACCTCACCCCGAAGACCCATCGCAGCGAGCGCAAGCGGGTGCAGTGGGGCGACGGTACCGGCGACGACGTGGCCTCCAAGGGCGCCTACACCCACATGACGATCTGGGCCTCGAACAACGAGGGCATGCACAACCTGTTCCGGCTCAGCTCGCTGAGTTCCCTGGAGGGCTTCTTCTACAAGCCGCGCGCCGATCGCGAGCTGCTCCATCGCTACGCCAAGGGTCTGATCGCGACCACCGGCTGCCCCTCCGGCGAGGTGCAGACCTACCTGCGGCTGGGCCAGTACGACGAGGCGCTGGCCAGCGCGGGCGAGTTCCGCGACATCTTCGGGGCCGAGAACTTCTACGTCGAGCTGATGGACCACGGTCTGGAGATCGAGACCCGGGTGCGTGACGGGCTGTTGCGGATAGCCAAGGATCTCAGCCTCCCGATGGTGGCCACCAACGACCTGCACTACGTCCACGCCGCCGACGCCGAGGCCCACGACGTGCTGCTGTGCGTCTCCTCCGGCTCCAACAAGGACACGCCGAACCGGTTCAAGTTCGACGGCAACGGCTACTACCTGAAGAGCCCGGCCGAGATGCGCCTGCTCTGGCGGGAACTGCCCGAGGCCTGCGACAACACGCTGGCCATCGCCGAGCGCTGCGAGACCCACTTCGACGAGGGCAACGGCACCTACATGCCGCGCTTCGACGTGCCGGCTGGCGAGACCGAGGCGAGCTGGTTCGTCCGGGAGGTGGCCCGCGGCCTGGAGCGCCGGTTCCCCGACGGCGTCCCGGACTACGCCCGCGAGCAGGCCGAGTTCGAGCAGAAGGTGATCATCGACAAGGGCTACCCGGGCTACTTCCTGGTCGTGGCCGACTTCATCAACTGGGCCAAGAACCAGGGCATCCGGGTTGGCCCGGGTCGCGGTTCGGGCGCCGGGTCGATGTGCGCCTACGCGATGCGGATCACCGATCTCGACCCGGTGCCGCACGGGCTGATCTTCGAGCGCTTCCTCAACCCCGAACGTCCCTCGATGCCTGACTTCGACATCGACTTCGACGAGCGCCGGCGGGGCGAGGTGATCCGCTACGTCACCGAGAAGTACGGCGACGACCGGGTCTGCCAGATCGTCACCTACGGCACCATCAAGGCCAAGCAGGCCATCAAGGACGCCGGCCGGGTGCTGGGCAAGCCGTTCGGCCTGGGCGAGCAGATCACCAAGGCGTTCACCCCCCCGGTGCAGGGCAAGGACGTCTCGCTGGCCGACGTATTCGATCCCGAGCACTCCCGCTACGGCGAGGGCTCGGAGTTCCGGAGCCTGTACGAAGCCGATCCGCAGGTGCGAGAGGTGGTCGACACCGCCCGCGGCATCGAAGGGCTGAAGCGCCAGTGGGGTGTGCACGCCGCGGGCGTGATCATGTCCAGCGCGCCGCTGATGGACGTCATCCCGGTGATGAAGCGGGAGCAGGACGGCCAGATCATCACCCAGTTCGACTACCCGGGCTGTGAGGCGCTCGGCCTGGTCAAGATGGACTTCCTCGGCCTGCGCAACCTGACCATCCTGGACGACGCGCTGGCCAACGTGAAGGCGAACCGGGGGATCGAGCTCGATCTGGAGGAGCTCAGCAAGGAACCGACCGACCGGCCGACCTACGAGCTGCTCGCCACCGGGGAGACCCTGGGCATCTTCCAGCTCGACGGCGGCGGCATGCGGGTGCTGCTGAAGCTGATGCAGCCCGACAACTTCGAGGACATCTCGGCCGCCCTGGCGCTGTACCGTCCCGGCCCGATGGGGGCCGACAGCCACACCAACTACGCGCTGCGCAAGACCGGGCGGCAGAAGGTCAACCCGATCCACCCGGAGCTCGCCGAGCCGCTGGCCGACATCCTCGACCTCACCTACGGCCTGATCGTCTACCAGGAGCAGGTGCAGCAGATCGCGCAGCGGGTCGCCGGCTACACCCTGGGCCGAGCCGACGAGCTGCGCCGGGCGATGGGCAAGAAGAAGAAGGAGGTGCTGGAGAAGGAGTTCGTTCCCTTCCAGGCCGGGATGCGCGCCAACGGCTACTCCGACGGCGCCATCCAGACCCTGTGGGACATCCTGATCCCGTTCTCCGCCTACGCCTTCAACAAGGCCCACACCGCCGCCTACGGCCTGATCTCGTACTGGACGGCCTACCTGAAGGCCAACTATCCCGCCGAGTTCATGGCCGCCCTGCTGCAGTCGGTGAAGGACGACAAGGACAAGTCGGCGATCTATCTGGCGGAGTGCCGCCGG
This sequence comes from Actinomycetota bacterium, assembly GCA_020161795.1. Taxonomy (GTDB): domain Bacteria; phylum Actinomycetota; class Actinomycetes; order Propionibacteriales; family Propionibacteriaceae; genus Propionicimonas. The sequence continues at coordinate 17,852 of JAIUOR010000019.1, forward strand.
ATGGGCATCCGGGTGCTGCCGCCGGATGTCAACGAGTCGGACGGGATGTTCACCCCGGTCGGCGAGGACATCCGCTACGGCCTGGGCGCGATCCGCAATGTCGGCGACAACGTGGTACGAGGCATCGTCGAGGCCCGCACCGAGCACGGCAAGGCCGCCGACTTCAACGCCTTCCTCGATCAGGTGCCGTTGGTGGCCTGCAACAAGCGGGTCATCGAATCGCTGATCAAGGCGGGCGCCTTCGACTCGATGGGACATACCCGCCGGGCGCTGATGGAGTGCTTCGAGCGCCGGGTGGACGAGGTGATCGACCTCAAGCGGAACCAGGCCAACGGCCAGGACGACCTCTTCGGCGACTTCGGAGGCGCCGACGATCTGGTGGCGACCCCCGTCCCGGACCTGCCGGAATGGGACAAGCGGGTGCGGCTCGGCTTCGAGCGCGAGATGCTCGGGCTCTACGTCTCCGATCACCCGCTGCAGGGGCTCGAACACATCCTGGATGCCAACCGAGACCTCTCGATCGGCGGGCTGCGCGGCGACGACGGCCCCCGGGAGGGCCAGGTGACGCTGGCCGGCATGATCACCCAGGTGGTGCGCAAGCAGACCAAGAACGGCGATCTGTGGGCGATCGTCACGGTGGAGGATCTGGAGGCATCGATCGAGGTGCTGCTGTTCCCCAAGGTCTACCAACTGGTGGCGGCCTCTCTGGTCAGCGACACCGTGGTGCGGGTCAAGGGCCGGGTACGTGCCCGCGACGAGGGCGTCGAGGTGCAGGGCAACGAGGTCGCCTTCCCCGACACCAGCGCCGATGCCTCCGGACCGCTGGTGATCTCGCTGCCGGCGGTGCGCTGCACGCCCGCCGTGGTCGAGCAGCTGCGCGGGGTGCTGCGCTCCCATCCCGGCGGCACCGAGGTTCGCGTCCGGCTGGTCAGCCAGACCAACGGCGCCAAGGTGTGGCGCCTGGACGACACGCTGCGGGTTGCCCCCTCCCGTCCGCTAATGGCCGACCTGAAGGCGCTGCTCGGGCCGGCCTGCCTGAGCGTGTAGCGTTGCCGGCGTGACCACGACCCCGGCAGAGCACGACTACGGCGAAGGCATTCGCCCGCCCCGTCCGCTCCCCGTGGTGCTGCAGTGGGTGGGCATGCTCGCCCTGCTCGCGCTGGTGCTGGGCGGGCTGACGGCGGTGCTGTGGTCGCGGATGGTGGAGCTTCCGGTCTACCGGATCACCGCGGACGGCTCGGCGACGGTCTCCGAGCGCGCGCTCACCGAGGTGATCCAATCCGACGCCTGGTACGTGGCGCTGGGGGTGCTGGTCGGCGTCGGCCTGGGGATCGTCGCCTGGAAGTGGTTCAAGCCGCTGGGCTGGCCGGTGGCGCTGCTGGCCGCCGCTGCCGGCCTGCTCGCGGGCATCGTGTGCTGGAAGTTCGGCGAGCTGCTCGGCCCGGCCGGCGGCACCTTCGAGGAACGCCTGGCGAAGGCGGCCCCGGGGGAGCAGGTGCCGATCGCGCTCACGTTGCGATCCCTGTCGGCGCCGGCGGTCTGGGCGTTCGCGGCCGTCACCCCCGTATTGCTGGCCGCGTCACTGGGCCCTGAGGAGGGTGCCACCCGGCCGCGCCGCCAGCTCGAACCCGAGCCGGAACAGCGCGCCGAGACGGTGGACGAGCGCGGTGTGCTGACCGAGGCGGAGCCGGAACAGTGAGCCTCGAGGTGGAGCGCGCCTTCGAGCTGGCCCCGGGTCAGGAACTGCCGCCGCTGCCCGGCCTGGGCGAGCCGGCCGCGTTCACCCTGGAGGCCGTCTACTACGACACCCGCCACTTCAACCTCACCCGCGCCCGCCACGTCCTGCGCCGCCGGCAGGGCGGCAGCGACGCCGGTTGGCACGTGAAGCTCCCCGGTTCGGACATCGAGCACCGCATCGAACGCCACGCCCCACTGGGCAAGCCGCGGCCGCCGGCCGAACTCCGGGAGCTGGTCGCCGGCCCGCTGGCCGGGCAGGCGCTGCTGCCGGTGGCGCGGCTGCGCACGGTACGGCGGCAGGCCGAAGTCCGGGATCCGGAGGGAATCCTGCTGGCGCTGGTCTGCGTCGACGACGTGACCGCCAGCTCCGCCGTGGCCACGCAGTCCTGGCGGGAGGCCGAGATCGAACTGGCCGGCGGCACCCCGGCGCTGCTGGAGGAACTGACCGAGCACCTGGCGGCGGCGGGTATTCATCCGGCGGCGATGCAGGCCAAGATCGGACGAACCCTGGGCAGCGCCATCGAGGCCGACGATCAGCGTCGGGCCGCCCCGCAGACGGCCGCCGACGTCGTGCTGGACTACCTCTCGGCCCAGCTCGGAACCCTGCAGCAGCTCGAACCGGGAGTGCTGGCCGATCAGCCCGACGCGGTGCATCGCAGCCGGGTCGCCACCCGCCGGATGCGGTCGGCGCTGGCCACCTTCGAGCCGCTCTTCGCCACCGCGACAGTGCGGGCGCTGCGTGCCGAACTCGCCTGGCATGCCGTGGAACTCGGCGTGCCGAGGGATGCCGAGGTGCTGCGCGACAGCCTGCTTGGTGCGCTGGACAGCATCGGCGTGGCGGCGGACGCGCCGCAGCGGCAGGTCATCGTCGAGCGGCTCAACGGCGTCCACGCGACGGCGCACGCCGAATTGGTCGAGACGATGGCGACCGAACGCTACGACCGGCTGCACGAGGCGCTGGCCGAGTGGCTGGCCACGCCGCCGGTCACAGCGGGGGCGTCCGCCCCGGCGGTGCCGCTGCTGCACGGGCTGCTGGACCGGGCCCGGGGACGGGCTGCCAAGCGGTTCGTCGCGGCCCTGGCCGATCCTGCTCGGCTGGCGGGCTGGCACGAGGTGCGCAAGGCGGCCAAGGCCGCGAGGTACTGCGCCGAGGCGGTTCAGCCCGCCTTCGGCGACCGCGCCAGGGACCATGCCGCGACCTGGGAGGCGGTGACCGACGCGCTGGGGGAGTTGCAGGATTCGGTGGTGGCCCGGGACGCCTTCGCCGACCAGGCCGGCGACCCCGTTGTGGACGCGCTGCTGGCGTTCCAGGTCGGCCGGGGCAAGGCGGAGCTAGCCCGCGGCCGGGCCGCGCTGGAGACCGCCCTGGCAGCCAGTCTTTAGCGATCAGCGCGCGATGTCGGCGAAGCGCGCAGCGGTGAGGCTGGCCAGGTCGGCCGGCGCGAGTTCGAGTTGCAGGCCGCGGCGTCCGGCCGAGACGTAGACGGTGTCGAACAGCTCGGCGGTCTCGTCGACCACGGTCGGCAGCGGGGTCTTCTGGCCCAGCGGGGAGATGCCGCCGATCAGGTAGCCGGAACTGCGGCTGGCAGCCGCCGGATCGGCCAGTTCGACCTTCTTCACGCCCAGCGCCGTCGCCATGGCCTTGAGATCGAGTTGGCCGGCCACCGGGACGACCGCGACCGCCAGCGGCGGCCGTCCGGCGCCGGTGTCGACGATCAGGGTCTTGAAGATGCGCAGCTGGTCGACGCCGAGCGCGGCGGCTGCCTCCTCGCCGAAGTGGCGATTGGCCGGATCGTGGTCGTAGGGGTGCAGCCGGTAGGCGACGCCGGCTTCGTCCAGGGCGCGGGTGGCAGGAGTCGCGGACAACGCTGCGCCCGCCTCAGACCAGCAGGCCGAGACCGGCGGTCAGCAGCGGGGCGATGATCAGCGCGGGCAGCAGATCGCCGATCTGGATCTGCTTGATACCGCTCAGCCGGAAGCCCAGGCCCAGCAGAATCACCCCGCCGGTCGCGGTGAGCGCGTCGATGTGGGCGGCCGGCATGAAGTCGCCCAGCCACCAGCCCAGAGCGGTGATCGCGCCCTGGTAGAGCAGCAGCGGGATCACCGACGCCATCACGCCGATCCCGAGCGTGGAGGCGAACGCGATCGCGGCGAAGCCGTCCATCACGGCCTTGACGATCAGCTGTTCCGCGCCGTTGCCCAGACCGTCCGAGATCGAGCCGATGATCGCCAGCGGCCCGACGCAGAAGATCAGGGTGGCCGTCACCGCGGCCTCGATGAAGGTCGCCTGGTCGGCCTCGCGGGCGACCTTGGAGCGCAGCCAGTCGGCCGCGCCGTCAAGTCGTTCCTCCAGGCGCAGCGCAGAGCCGAGCAGGCCGCCGATCAGCAGGGCGCCGAGCACCACCAGCAGGCGCGCGCCGGAGCCGACCTCGGCGGCGAAGGCAGCGGACATGCCGTCGGCGACCGACAGGCCGCCGATCACCAGGGTGACCAGGCCGAGGATCTGGGTGACCAACTCCCGCGTACGCGCCGGAAACCGGTGCCCGGCGGCCAGCCCGACCAGAGTGCCGACGACGACCGTGGCGACATTGATGACCGTGCCCGCGCCGATGAACATGATCGCAAGTCAATCACCTCCACGTCCCCCTCCCGCACCAGCCGTACAATCGCCCGTGTGCTGAGAACCCTCGACCTGCGTGGACGGCCCTTCGACCCCCGTGAATTGCCTCGGGCCCATTTCGACGTGGCCGCCGCAGTTGAGGTCGTGCGCCCCGTGGTGAACGCTGTCGCCGAGCGCGGCGAGGATGCCCTGCGGGAGTTCTCCGACCGTTTCGACCACGTCGTTCCAGAGAGCTTCCGGGTGCCGGCGCAGGCGCTGGCGGAGGCGGCCGCCGCGCTGGCTCCGGCGGATCGGACGGCCTTCACCGAGGCGATCGAACGCCGCCGCCGGGTGGCGGCCGCCGAGGTCGAGGCCGACGAGGTGCGGGTCGAGGTGGCGCCGGGGGCGATCGTCTCGCAGCGTTCCATCCCGGTCGGACGGGTCGGGCTGTACGTGCCGGGCGGACTGGCGCCGCTGGCCTCCAGCGTCCTGATGAACGTGGTGCCCGCCCAGGCCGCGGGCGTCGGCTCGATCGCGGTGAGCTCACCGCCGCAGGCAGAGTTCGGCGGGCTGCCGCACCCCAGCATCCTGGCGGTCTGCCACCTGCTGGAGGTGGACGAGGTCTACGCCGTCGGCGGCGCGCAGGCGATCGCCATGTTCGGTTACGGCGTGCCCGGGTTGTGCGAGCCGGTGGACATGGTCACCGGGCCCGGCAACATCTACGTGGTGGCCGCCAAGCGGCTGCTGCAGGGCCGGATCGGGATCGACTCCGAGGCCGGGCCGACCGAGATCGCGATCCTCGCCGACGCCGCGGCCAACCCGGCCTACGTCGCCGCGGACCTGCTCTCCCAGGCCGAGCACGATCCGATGGCCGCGGCCGTCCTGATCACCGACAGCCCGGAACTGGCCGATCGGGTACGCGAGGCACTCGAGCCGCAGGTCGCCGCGACCCGGCACGTCGAGCGGATCCGCACCGCGCTGGCGGGGGAGCAGTCCGCGATCGTCCTGACCGACGACCTCGACACCGCGATCGCCGTGACCGACGCCTACGGCGCCGAGCACCTGGAGATCCAGACCGCCGATCCGGCCGCCGTCGCAGTCCGGATCCGCAATGCCGGCGCGATCTTCCTGGGTCCGTGGTCGCCGGTCTCGCTGGGGGACTACGCGGCCGGCAGCACCCACGTCCTGCCCACCGCCGGTGCGGCGCGCCACTCGTCCGGGTTGAACGTGAAGAGCTTCCGCAAGGCCGTGCACGTCATCGACTACAGCCGCGAGGCCCTGCTCGCGGTCGCGGACGCGGTCGAGACCTTCGCCGCCGCCGAGAACCTGCCGGGGCACGGCGCGGCGGTCACGATCCGGAGGGAACCGGCATGAGGCCCGATCCGACCCTGGCCGAGTTGCCGCTGCGTCCCGAACTGGTGGGGGAGGAGCCCTACGGCGCCCCGCAGATCCCGGATGTGGTGCTGCTCAACACCAACGAGAACCCCTACCCGCCCAGCCCCGCGATCATCGCCGACATGGCGGCCGCCATCGCCGAGATGGCGACCGGGGTGAACCGCTACCCGGACCGGGAAGCCAGCGCGCTGCGCGCCGACCTGGCCGCGTACCTGGGCCACGGGCTGGATGCCGGCCGGATCTGGGCCGCCAACGGCTCCAACGAGGTGATGACCCACCTGCTGGGCGCCTTCGCCGGCCCCGGACGCACCGTGCTCACCTTCGCGCCCACCTATTCGATGTACCCCGAGTACGCCCGGAACACCCACAGCGGGTACGTGGTGGTGCCGCGGACGGACGACTACGCCATCGACCCGGAGACGGCGATAGCGGCGATCGCCGAGCACCAGCCGTCGGTGGTGATCCTCACCACGCCCAACAACCCGACCGGTACCACGACCCCGCTGGCGACGATCCGGCGGATCCTGGCCGCCACCGACGCCATCGTGGTGGTGGACGAGGCCTACCAGGAGTTCGCCCGCGACCCCGGGCAGACCGCGCTCACCCTGCTGAGCGAGTTCGGCAACCTCGTGGTGGCGCGGACGATGAGCAAGGCCTTCGCCATGGCCGGCGGCCGGGTCGGCTACCTCGCCGCCGCGCCGGCGATCGTGGATGCCTGCCGGATCGTCCGGCTGCCCTACCACCTCTCCGCGCAGACCCAGGCGCTGGCCCGGGTGGCGCTGGCCCACGCCCCGGAGATGCTCGCCGAGGTGGACCGGTTGCGGCGGGTTCGCGACGAGTTGGTGGCCCGGCTGCCCGGCCTGGGCGTCGAGGTGATCGACTCCGATGCCAACTTCTGTTTGTTCGGCCCGTTCGCCGACCGGCATGATGTCTGGCAGCGTTTGCTCGACCGCGGCATCCTGGTGCGCGAAGTCGGACCGGCCGGCTGGCTTAGAGTGTCTGTCGGGACACCCGAACAAACCGATCAGTTCTATGCGGCGCTGGCCGCCGTGATGGAGGAGATTCGATGAGCAGGCCCCGTACGGCTGTCGTGGAGCGGCAGACCAGCGAGTCCTCGGTGCGCGTCGCGCTCGACCTCGACGGCACCGGCCGTTCCGAGATCTCGACCGGGGTCGGCTTCTACGACCACATGCTGACCGCCCTGGCCAAGCACTCGCTGATCGACCTGGAGGTCACCACCACCGGCGACCTGCACATCGACGGCCACCACTCCATCGAGGACACCGCCATCGTGCTGGGGCTGGCCCTGGCCGAGGCACTGGGCGACAAGGCCGGGATCCGGCGCTACGCCGACGCCACCGTGCCGCTGGACGAGGCGCTGGCGCACTGCGTGGTGGATCTGGCCGGCCGGGCCTACGCCGTGGTGAGCGGCGAGCCGGAGGGCCAGCAGTACGTCGCGATCGGCGGCTCGGGGGTTCCCTACCTGGGCTCCATGACCCAGCACGTGCTGGAGGCCTTCGCGCTGAACGCCCGGATCTGCCTGCACATGCGGGTTCTGGCCGGACGCGACCCGCACCACATCGTCGAGGCCCAGTTCAAGGCACTTGCCCGCGCACTGCGCGACGCGGTGGCGCTCGACCCCCGGATCGCGGGTGAGATCCCGTCCACCAAGGGAGCCCTGTGACCAGTGCGCAGCCGGTCGTCGCAGTCCTCGACTACGGCTCGGGCAACCTGCACTCGGTGACGCGCGCCCTGGCGGCGGCGGGCGCCGAGGTGATCCTCACCGCCGACCCCGAGCTGTGCTGCGACGCCGACGGCCTGGTCGTCCCGGGCGTGGGCGCGTTCGCCGCCTGCATGGAGGGGCTGGCCGCGGTGAGCGGTCCCGAGGTGATCGGACGACGGCTGGCGGCCGAGCGTCCGGTCTTCGGCATCTGCGTCGGCCACCAGGTGATGTTCGGCCTGGGGGTCGAGCACGACATCCCGGTGGAGGGCGTCGGCGTGCTGCCCGGCATCGTCGAGGAACTGGACGCCCTGCCGTTGCCGCATATGGGCTGGAACACGGTCGTGCCCCCCGAAGGCAGCCGGATGTTCGCCGGCATCGCCGGCGAACGGTTCTACTTCGTCCACTCCTACGGGGTTCGGCGCTGCTCCGAGGCACCCTCCCACGTCACCTGGGCCGAGCACGGCGGCGACCGGTTCATCGCCGCGGTCGAGGCGGGAGCCCTGTGGACCACGCAATTCCACCCGGAGAAGTCGGGGGCCGCCGGCGCCCGGCTGCTGCGCAACTGGGTGACCCGCCTGACAGTGAAGGAAACCGCATGAGCACCCCACGAAGTTCTTCTCCTCCGCCGCACTCCCCCGAACACCTTCGCGGGGACCCCGCATGACCCACCTGGAGCTCCTGCCCGCCGTCGACGTCCAGGGCGGGCAGGCGGTGCAGCTCGTCCAGGGCGTGGCCGGCAGCGAGAAGGTCTTCGGCGATCCGCTGGCCGCGGCTCGGCGCTGGCAGGACTCCGGCGCGGAGTGGATCCACCTGGTCGACCTGGACGCCGCTTTCGGCCGTGGCTCGAACGCCGAACTGCTGGCGTCGATCATCGACCAACTGGAGGTGCAGGTCGAACTCTCCGGTGGGATCCGCGACGACGCCAGCCTGCGCCGGGCGCTGTCCACCGGCTGCCGCCGCGTCAACATCGGCACCGCCGCGCTGGAGAATCCGGAGTGGTGCGATCGGGTGATCGGCGAGTTCGGCGATCGGATAGCGATCGGGCTGGACGTGAAGGGCACCCGGCTCGCCGCCCGTGGCTGGACGCGTGAGGGCGGCGACGTCTGGGAGACCCTGGAGCGCCTGAACGCCGCCGGCTGCGCCCGCTACGTGGTGACCGACGTCGCCAGCGACGGCATGCTCACCGGTCCCAACGTCGACCTGCTGCGCCAGGTCTGCGAGCGCACCAACGCCCCGGTGGTCGCCTCCGGCGGCATCGCGCAACTCGACGACCTGCGCGCCCTGCGCGAGCTCGTCCCGCTCGGCGTCGAGGGCGCCATCATCGGCACCGCGCTCTACGTGGGCAACTTCACCCTGCGGGCCGCGCTCGAGGTGGCCGGCTGATCTCGGGGCTGGTTCGGGGTCGACTCAGGGCGCTCACGGCTGCCCCGGGTCGTAGGCTCCCCTCATGAGTTCCTATGACCACCGCGAGCCGACCAACGAGGAGCTGTGGCCGCAGCCGCCGAACCAGCAGTACCCGGCGCCCAACCCTCCCGGCCAGGCGATGGTGCCGCAGCAGCCGGCGCCGGTCCCGGTGCCGAACCGCGCCGCCGATCGTTCCCGCTTCATCCTGGCCATCGCCTCGATGGGGATGGGCATCCCCATCTCGGCGATCGCCGCTGAATCCGCCGGTCCGTTCGGCCTGGTGATCGCCTGGGTGGCGATCGTCGCGGTGAACTTCATCTACTCCTGGCGCCGCCCCTGAGGTCGGCCAGGCCTCCGGAACCCGGCTAGAGTAGGGGCCGCACTTTTCCCGAGCCAGGAACGGACGTCAATGAGCGGACACTCCAAGTGGGCCACCACCAAGCACAAGAAGGCTGCCATCGATGCCAAGCGCGGCAAGCTGTTTGCCAAGCTGATCAAGAACATCGAGGTCGCGGCCCGCGTCGGCGGCGGTGATCCTGGCGGGAACCCGACTCTCTACGACGCGATCCAGAAGGCCAAGAAGAACTCCGTCCCGAACGACAACATCGACCGCGCGGTCAAGCGCGGCAGCGGCGTCGGCGGCGACGCGGTCGACTACCTGGAGATCACCTACGAGGCCTACGGCCCGGCGGGCGTGGCGATCCTGATCGAGTGCCTCACCGACAACCGCAACCGGTCGGCCTCCGACGTCAAGGTGGCGGTGACGCGCAACGGCGGCACGATGGCCGATGTCGGCTCGGTGTCGCGGATCTTCGACCGCAAGGGCATCGTCGAACTCGCCAAGGCGCAGACCGGGCGGGAGCTGACCGAGGACGACGTCCTGGAGGCCACGCTGGATGCCGATCCGGAGGACGTCGCCGACGAGGGCGAGACCTTCAAGGTGATCAGCGACCCCAGCGCGGTGGTCGAGGTGCGCAAGGCCGTCCAGGCCGCGGGCCTGGACTACGAATCCGCCGAGGTGCAGTTCGTCCCGCAGTACACCCAGACGGTGGACGCCAAGGACGCCGCCGAGAAGCTGTTCAAGCTGCTGGATGCGATCGAGGACCTGGACGACGTGCAGAACGTCTACTCCAACGAGGACGTTCCCGACGAGCTCCTGGAGCAGCTCGAGGACTGACCTCGAAGGCCACGGCAGGGCTGCCTTCGGCGTGGCTGCTGGCTTGCCCACCCGAGGCTGCCTATTATCCGAACAGTTGTTCGGGCGAATGAGGTGGCGATGCGTGTCCTTGGGGTGGATCCCGGTCTGACCCGCTGCGGGGTCGGCGTGATCGAGGGTGACCCCGGACGTCCGCCGCGCCTGGTCGCCGTCGGCGTCATCACCACCCCGGCCGATCTGGATCATGCCCGCCGGCTGCTGCGCATCGACGAGGGGCTGAATGCCTGGGTGGGGGAGTACGCCCCGGACGCGATCGCCGTGGAGCGGGTGTTCGCCGACTCCAATGTGCTGTCGGTGATGGGCACCGCCCAGGCCGCGGGCCTGGCCATGGTGGCGGGTGCGCGCCGCGGCATCCCGGTCCACCTGCACACCCCCACCGAGGTGAAGGCGGCGATCACCGGCTCCGGACGTGCCGACAAGGCCCAGGTGGGCGCCATGGTCACCCGCATCCTGAAGCTGACGGCAGCGCCTAAACCTGCCGACGCCGCCGATGCGGTCGCCCTGGCGATCTGCCACCTCTGGCGCGGCGCGGGCCAGCACCGGATCGAAGCGGCATTGGCGAAGGCGAAACGGGGGTCGGCATGATCGCGCAACTGCGCGGCACCGTGGTGGCGGTCGGCGCCACCTGGGTGGTGGTGGAGACCGGCGGGTTCGGCCTGAAGGCGCTGTGCACCCCGGCCACCGCCGGCGCGCAACGCCTGGGCAAGGACACCACGCTGCACACCTCGCTGGTGGTGCGCGAGGACTCACTCACCCTCTACGGCTTCGCCGGCGCCGACGAGCGGGAGTGCTTCGAACTCGTCCAGACCGCCAGCGGGATCGGGCCCAAGATCGCGTTGGCGGTGGTGGCGACGCTGGGCGCCGACGATCTGCGGGCGGCGATCGCCGGCGGCAACGTGGCTGCTCTCACCCGCGTCCCGGGGATCGGTGCCAAGGGCGCCCAGCGGCTCATCCTGGAACTGAAGGACAAGGTCGGCCAGTTGGCGGTCGTCGGCCAGCAGGGCACGCTGGCCAGCGGCTGGCGCGATCAGGTGAAGGCCGGCCTGGAGGGCCTGGGCTGGTCGAGCCGGGACGCCGAGAGCGCCTGTGACCGAGTGGCCGGGCGGGCGGAGACCGAGGCCTCGGTGGCGATCCTGATGCGCGCGGCGCTGCAGAGCCTGGCAAAGTGAACCCCGTGACCCGTTCCGAGGACGAGACCGATCCGCTCGACCCGTACGTCCACTTGGGCGAGCAGGCGGCCGAGTCCGCGCTGCGTCCGGGCAAGCTCGCCGAGTTCGGCGGGCAGCCGCGGGTCAGCGATCAGCTCGGCCTGGTACTGGACGCCGCCCGCCATCGCGGCGCCGTTCCCGAGCACGTCCTGCTCTCCGGCCCGCCCGGGCTCGGCAAGACCACCCTGGCGATGATCATCGCGGCCGAACTCTCCGCTCCGCTGCGGATCAGTTCCGGGCCGGCCATCCAGCACGCCGGCGACCTGGCCGCGATCCTCTCCGGGCTCACCGAGGGCGAGGTCTTCTTCCTCGACGAGATCCACCGCATGTCCCGCCCCGCCGAGGAGATGCTCTACCTGGCGATGGAGGACTTCCGGGTGGACGTGGTGGTGGGCAAGGGCCCGGGCGCCACCGCCATCCCGCTGGAGATCCCGCCGTTCACGCTGGTCGGCGCGACCACCCGCGCCGGTCTGCTGCCCGGTCCGCTGCGCGACCGGTTCGGCTTCACCGCCCAGCTCGACTACTACGACGCCCCCGCGCTGGAGCGGATCATCGTCCGTTCGGCCGGGCTGCTGGGGATCGAACTCGGGCCGGCGGCCGCCAAGGAGATCGCCTCCCGCTCCCGTGGCACCCCACGGATCGCCAACCGGCTGCTGCGCCGGGTGCGCGACTACGCCCAGGTTCGCTCCGACGGCCGGCTCACCCACGAGGTCGCGCAGGCGGCGTTGGAGCTGTACGAGGTGGATCCGCTGGGGCTCGACCGGCTCGACCGGGCGGTGCTGGACGCGTTGTGCCGCCGGTTCGGCGGTGGCCCGGTGGGGATCACGACGTTGGCCATGGCTGTGGCTGAGGAGACCGAGACGGTCGAGGAGGTGGCCGAGCCGTTCCTGGTGCGCCAGGGCTTTCTGGCCCGGACGCCGCGCGGGCGGGTGGCCACGCCGCGGGCCTGGGAACATCTCGGGCTGACCCGCCCGCAGCAGGCGCCGGACCTGTTCTCCGGTAACGATTGAAGTTCCGCATCGGCGTCGATGCCGGATTTCGCGGGTTGCGGCGCTAGGCTACGAGGTCGGCGGACCCACCCGTCGCATGCAGCGATGCAACACGTGAGGATCTTTGATGGAAACCATCGTCATGGTCGCGCTGATGGGCGCGGCACTGTACTTCCTGCTGCTGAGGCCGCAGCAGAAGCGTGCCAAGGAGCAGCAGGCGAAGATGGCTGCGCTCGAGGCCGGCGCCCGGATCATGACCATCTCCGGCATCGTGGGCACTATCCGGCACCTGGGCGAGAAGCAGGCGATCATCGAGGTCGCCCCCGGCGTCGAGTTCACCATCGACAAGCGGGCCATCTCGACGCAGCCCGTCGAGGATGAGTTCGAGTACGTCGACGACGCCGCTGGGGAAGTGACCGACGCTGAAGCGATCGAGCCGGTCAGCGACTACCCGACCTTCGAGAGCTTCGATCCGACGCCGCCGCCGGCCGACGAGGATCCCCGACAGAACTGAGCAGTGCCGGTACGCCGGCAACAAGGACGAATCGTGGCAACGACAAGCAGGAAACATGCCCATCCGGTGCGCACCCTGGTGGTGTTCGGCGTGGTGGTGGCGGCACTGTACGCGGTGATGGCGGTCTCGGGAGTGTTCACTCCCAAGCTCGGCCTCGACCTGCGCGGCGGCACCACGATCACGCTGACCGCGGCCAACGTCACCGGCGAGGGATCGGTCGATCCGACCAGCCTGGAACTGGCGCGCACCATCATCCAGCAGCGCGTGGACTCGATGGGCGTCGGCGAGACCGAGGTGACCACCAGCGGCGATCGTCAGATCGTCGTGTCGGTGCCCAACGTCCAGGCCGAGGAACTGGTGGAGATGGTCGGCAAGACCGCCCAGCTGTACTTCCGCAAGGTCTTCGCGGTTGCCGTCGCACCGGCGGCCGTCCCGGCACCGACCGACCCCGAGGCGAGCGATCCCGCGTCGGTCACGCCGGAGCCCTCGCCGACGGCCAACTCCCGTCCGTTGCCGCAGCTGCCGACTCCGGTGCCCAGCCCCCGTCCGACCGCCCCGGCGGATCCGCAGCCCGGGCTGGACGAGCTGCTGGCCTGGCAGCCCTCCGAGCGGGACACCTCGGAGTTCGAGGCCTACACCTGTGGCGAGCCTTCGCCCACTCCTTCGGTGACCGACCAGCCGCTGATCGTCTGCGACGAGTCCCAGACCTACAAGTACCTGCTCGGCCCGGCGCTGATCAGCGGTGACAAGGTCGAGCGGGCCTACGCCGCGGTGCCGCCCTCGTCGGTGTCGTGGGAGGTGGGGCTGGAGTTCGACGAGGCCGGCGCCGCCGACTTCAACACGGTCACCACCCACCTCTCCACCCAGACCGAGCCGCTGAACCAGTTCGCCATCGTGCTGGACGACGACGTCATCTCGGCGCCCTCGGTGTCCAAGCCGATCCCGGGCGGCCGGGCCTCGATCTCCGGCTCGTTCACCCAGGCCAGCGCCACCTCGCTGGCCAACGTCCTGACCTACGGCGCACTGCCGCTCTCCTTCGAGGTCTCCAGCGTCGACAACGTCTCGGCCAAGCTGGGCGGCGAGCAGCTGCAGGCCGGCCTCATCGCCGGCCTGATCGGCCTGGTCCTGGTGGTCGGCTACAGCCTGCTGTACTACCGCGGCCTGGCGATCGTGGTGGTGGCCTCGCTGGTGATCGCCGCCGTGATCACCTACGTGATGATGGTGTTGCTGGGCCAGGCGATGGGCTTCGCCCTCAACCTCCCGGGCATCGCTGGTGCCATTCTGGCGATCGGCGTCACAGCCGACTCGTTCATCATCTACTTCGAGCGAATCCGGGACGAGGCGCGCGAAGGCCGCGGCCTGCGAACCGCCATCGAGACGGGCTGGCTGCGTTCGCGCAAGACCATCCTGGTGGCCGACTCGGTGTCGCTGCTGAGCGCGGTGGTGCTGTTCGTGCTGGCGATCGGCTCGGTGCGGGGCTTCGCGTTCACGCTGGGGCTCACCACGATCATCGACATCGCGATCGTGTTCTGGTTCACCAAGCCGCTGATGACGCTGCTCGGCCGGACCAGGTTCTTCGGCGAGGGCCGCAGGTTCTCCGGCTTCGAGGCCGAGCACATGGGGGCCACGAACCCGCTGCATAGCGGCAACCGACGTCCGGCGACGGCAGGGGGGGCAGCCTGATGGCGCGCGGCAATGGCTTCGCTCACCGGCTCTACACCGGTGATCTCTCCTTCGACATCGTCGGCCGGCGACGTACCTGGTACACCTTCACGACCGTCCTGCTGGCGATCTGCATCCTCGCCATCGGCATCCGCGGGCTGAACCTCGGCATCGAGTTCCGCGGCGGCGCCGACTTCCAGGCGCCCACCGCCGTCACCGCCACGACCGTGGACGAGGTGCGCGGTGCCGTGGAGCAGCTGGGCCTGCCCGACAACGACGAGCTCACGGTCACCACGATCGGCGACGGCAACGTCCGCGTGCAGACCCGCTCGCTGAGCGTCGAGGAGGTCGCCCAGGTCAAGCAGGCGATCGCCGGCCAGCTGGGCATCACCATCGACGACGTGGCCTATTCGCTGATCGGCGCGTCCTGGGGCCAGCAGGTCACCCAGCAGGCGCTGATCGCGCTGTTCGTCTTCGTCGGCCTGGTGATGCTGCTGATCGGGTTCTACTTCCGGGACTTCAAGATGTCCGTGGCGGCGATCCTGGCGCTCTTCCACGACCTGGTGATCACGATCGGCATCTATGCGCTGGTCGGCTTCTCGGTCACCCCCACCACGATGATCGGCGTGCTGACCATCCTGGGCTACTCGCTGTACGACACGGTGGTGGTGTTCGACAAGATCCGCGAGAACGTGGTCGACCTCACCAAGAGCAACCGCACCTACGCCGAGCAGGCCAACCTGGCGGTCAACCAGGTGCTGATCCGCTCGGTCAACACGACCATCATCGGCGTGCTGCCGGTGGCCGCCCTGCTGTTCACGGGCGCGTTCATCCTGCAGACCGGTCCGCTGAAGGATCTCGGCCTGGCGCTGTTCGTCGGCATGCTGGCCGGCGCCTACTCCTCGCTGTTCATCGCCTCGCCGCTGCTGACCGACATGCGCGAGTCGGAGCCGGAGATGAAGGAGCACCGCGCGCGGCTGGAGCGTCGCGCGGCTCGTTCGAAGGGACGCACGGTGCCCGCCCAGGCCGAGGAGGCGGTGGCCAGCGTGCCGCTGCTGGTGGCCGACGCCGAGCCCGCGGTCGATCCGGAGAACCTCGGCCTGGTGTCGGCCGAGACCCTGCAGGAACGCCACCGGGCACAGCCCGTGCGGCAATCGCGGAGTGACCGACGCAAGTGAACGCCAACCGGGAGCTGATCGCCAGCCTGATCCGCGATGTCAAGGACTTCCCCAAGCCGGGAGTGCTCTTCAAGGACATCACCCCGCTGATCGCCTCGGCGGCCGGGTACCGGGCAGCCGTGGAGGAGCTGGCGGCGCTCGCGCCGCCCGGGATCGACGTCGTGGTCGGGATGGAGGCCCGGGGGTTCATCTTCGCCGGGCCGGTCGCGCTCGAACTCGGCGCCGGCTTCGTACCGGTCCGTAAGCCGGGCAAGCTGCCGGGCCAGGTGTACACCGAGACCTTCGCGCTGGAGTACGGCACCGAGTCGCTGGCCGTCCACGCCGACGCGGTGCTGCCCGGGGCTCGCGTCCTGGTGATCGACGACGTGCTGGCCACCGGCGGCACGGTGGGCGCCACCGCCAAGCTGATCGAGCGGCTGGGCGCCGAACTGGTTCACGTGGCGGTGGTGATGGAGTTGAGCTTCCTGGGCGGCCGGGAGCACCTGGCCAAGCTCGGCGTGACCGACTGCTCGGCGGTGCTGACCATCTGATGGCCAGGAAGCTGCGCCTCGGGCCCTCCAGCATCCCGCGCGGGCAAGCGCAGGTGCATCTTCCGTCGCGTGCCTCCACCCCCGCCGGCGAACTGCTGCTGCGGCTCCTGATCGGCCTGGCGCTGCTGCTCATCATCACGCTGGTGGTGTGGTTCGACCGCGACTCCTACGCCGACAACATCGCCCACGACGGCATCAGCCTGATCGATGCCCTCTACTACGCGACCGTCACCATGACGACCACCGGCTACGGCGACATCACCCCGGTCTCCGAGCACGCCAGGCTGCTGAACGCCATCGTGATCACCCCGATCCGCATCGCGTTCCTGGTGCTGCTGGTCAGCACCACCGTCGAGGTGCTCGCCAACGAAGGAAGAAGGGCCCTGATGGACTCTCAGTGGCGCAAGACCCTGCGCAACCACACCGTCGTGATCGGTTACGGAACCATGGGTGCCAGCGCCATCGCGACCCTGGAACGGAACGGCGTCCCGCTGGAACGGATCGTGGTGATCGACCGCGACCCGCAGGCGGTGGCGGCGGCCAACCGGCACGGCCTGGCGGCCTTCGAGGGCGACGGCACCTCGCGGGAGCTGCTGCACCGCGCCGAGCTGCCCAAGGCCCGCGAGGTGATCGTCACCGTGAACCGGGACGACACCACCATCCTCACCACCCTCACCGTCCGGCAGCTGAACCGGACCGCCCATCTGGTGGCGGCGGTGCGCGACTCGCAGAACCTGCCGCTGGTGCGCCAGTCCGGTGCCGACGCGGTGGTCACCTCCGCCGACTCGGTCGGCCGGCTGATGGGGTTGTCGTCGATCAGCCCGCACCTGGGGACGGTGATCGAGGATCTGCTGACCAGCGGCGAGGGGCTGGAGATCATCCAGCGGATGGTGACCCGCGAGGAGGACGGCCGCAGCTCCGCCGAGCTGCCGGGGGAGCGGGTGCTGGCCGTGATCCGCAACAAGACGATGCGCCGGTTCTACGAAGGCGCGGCCGAGACCCTGCACACCGGCGACGAGATCGTCGTCGTCCGCCGTTCGGCGAAAGCGCCGCCCAAGCGTCCCGAAGGATCCTGACCCGGGAGCGACAGGGCATATGCTGGGCGCCACGATCGAGAGGGAGTGCTGGTGACCACGCAGGGAGTCCATGGGCCTTACGGGGCCTCCGACGGGCTGCCCGGCGAGCCGCGCCCGGCGATCGCACCGAGTGCCAGCGATCAGCCGAGGCTGCGAATGCGGCAGATCCTCTCCCGCCTCGGCGCTCAGAAGCCGCAGCAGGCTCCCGTGCTGGATCCGCTGCTGCGCGTGCTGCGGGCCCACCACCCGAAGGCGGACGTCGCGCTGATCGAGCGGGCCTACCGCACCGCCGAGCACTATCACACCGGCCAGAAGCGCAAGAGCGGCGACGACTACATCACGCACCCGCTGGCCGTGGCGACGATCCTGGCCGAACTCGGGATGAACGAGCCGACGCTGTGCGCTGCCCTGCTGCACGACACGGTGGAGGACACCTCCTACACCGTCGAGCAGCTGAAGGCCGACTTCGGCCCGGAGATCGCCGCGATGGTCGACGGCGTCACCAAGCTGGACAAGATCCAGTACGGCGAGTCGGCCAAGGCCGAGACCATCCGCAAGATGGTGCTGGCGATGAGCAAGGACATCCGGGTGCTGGTGATCAAGCTCGCCGACCGGCTGCACAATATGCGCACCCTGGGCCACCTGCGGCAGGACAAGCAGGCCCGGATCGCCCACGACACCCTGGAGATCTTCGCGCCGCTGGCCCACCGGCTGGGCATGAACGCGATCAAGTGGGAGCTGGAGGATCTCTCCTTCGCCACCCTGGAGCCGAAGATCTACGACGAGATCGTCAAGCTGGTCGCGGCTCGCGCGCCGCTGCGGGAGGAGTACCTCCGGGTGGTCACCGACCAGGTGCGGGCCGACCTGAGCGAGGCCGGCATCAAGGCGACGGTGTACGGCCGTCCCAAGCACTACTACTCGATCTACCAGAAGATGGTCGTTCGCGGCCGTGACTTCGCCGACATCTACGACCTGGTCGGGCTGCGCATCCTGGTGGACTCCCAGCGCGAGTGCTACGCGGCGCTGGGGGTGATGCACGCGCGCTGGTCGCCGCTGCCGGGGCGGTTCAAGGACTACATCGCGATGCCGAAGTTCAACCTCTACCAGTCGCTGCACACCACCGTGCTCGGGCCGGGCGGCAAGGCCGTGGAACTGCAGATCCGCACCCACGAGATGCACCGGCAGGCCGAGTATGGTGTCGCCGCGCACTGGAAGTACAAGGAGGGCAAGGCCGACGGCAACGAGCTGAACTGGGTGCACCAGATCAGCCAATGGCAGAAGGAGACCGAGGATCCCACCGAGTTCCTGGACACGTTGCGCTTCGAGATCGCCACTGATGAAGTGTTCGTGTTCACCCCCAAGGGCGACGTGATCAATCTGCCTAAGGGGGCCACGCCGGTCGACTTCGCCTACTCGGTGCACACCGAGGTGGGTCACCGCTGCATCGGCGCCCGGGTGAACGGACGGCTGGTGCCGCTCGAATCCGAACTGGCCAGCGGCGACGTGGTGGAGGTGCTCACCTCGAAGGCGGTGGGCGCCGGGCCGAGCCGGGACTGGCTGGGCTTCGTGGCCAGCCCCCGGGCCCGCGGGAAGATCCGGCAGTACTTCATGCGGGAGCGCCGGGAGGAGTCGATCGAGGCCGGCAAGGATCTGCTCACCAAGCAGATGCGGCGCGCCGGGCTGCCGCTGCAGCGGATGCTCACGATCGAGCAGATGACCGGGTTGACCGAGCACTTCCGGGTCTCCGACGCCAGCGCCCTCTACGCCGCGATCGGCGAGGGGACGGTCAGCGCCCAGTCCGTCGTGCAGCGCCTGATCGCCGCCGAGGGCGGGGTCGAGGAGGTGGCCGAACTCGGCGTCGAGGACATCCCGGTCGTCGGCACCCACCGTCGCTCGCGGCACAGCGGGAGCGAAGCCGGCGTGGTGGTGCAGGGCGATCCGAACGTCTGGGTGAAGCTGGCCAAGTGCTGCATGCCGGTGCCGGGCGACGAGATCCTCGGCTTCGTCACCCGGGAGAACGGGGTGTCGGTCCACCGGGTGGACTGCACGAACGCGCAGGACCTGAAGACGAAACCCGATCGGCTGGTCGAGGTCGCCTGGGCGCCGACCCCGGATTCGGCCTTCCGGGTCGCGCTGCACGTGGAGGGGCTGGACCGCACCGGCGTGCTGTCAGAGGTCACCCGCGCGATCAGCGATCATCACATCTCGATCCTGTCGGCCAACATGACCACGGCCAAGGACCGCACCTTCCGGTTCCGGCTGACCTTCGAGACCACCGACCCCAAGCACCTGGATCACCTGATCAGCGCGATCCGCAAGGTGTCCGGCGTCTACGACGTCTACCGTCTCTGATCCTCACACCGCTGGCGCGGTCGTGGTCTAGCGGTTGAAGTCCGCCAGGGTCTCCCGGGCCTGATCGAGCCAGGTCTGGTAGGTCGCGATCGAATCGCGGGCCTTGGTCGCCGCCGAGGTGTCGCCCCGGGCCTCGGCCTTGGTGATCTTCTCGGTGAGCTTGGCGATCTCGGCGCTCAGCATGGCCACGGTCTCTTCAGCCCGGGCCTTCGCCTCCGGGTCGGTGCGCCGCCATTCGTCCTCTTCGGCGTTGCGGACGGCGGACTCCAGCGCCTTCACCCGGGAATCCAGCGAGCGGATCTGCTCGCGCGGGACCTTGCCGACGGCGTTGAACTTGTCCAGGAAGGCGCGGAACGCGGTCTTGGCCTGGGCGATGTCGCTGATCGGCAGGATCGCGGCCTCGGCCTCGGCCAGCAGGGCCTCCTTGGTGGCCTGGTTGGCGCGGAACTCGGTGTCCTGCTCGCTGAGCACGCTCTGCCGGGCGGAGAAGAAGCCGTCCTGGATGCCGCGGAACTCGGCCCACAGCGCATCGTCCACCTCGCGGGGGGCTGGGCCGGCGGCCTTCCAGCGGGCCATCAGGTCGCGGAACGCCCCGGTGGTCGGGCCCCACTGCGTGGAGGTCGCCAGCTCCCGGGCCTCGGCGATGATGCCTTCCTTGATGCGGCGGGCCTCGTCGCGGCGAGCGGCCTGCTCGGCGAACTGCGCCTTGCGGCGGCGGGTGTAGGTGGTGCGGGCGGTGGAGAACCGGTGCCACAGCGCGTCGTCGGTGGCGCGATCGAGCCGGGGGAGCGCCTTCCAGTCGTCCAGCAGGGCGCGGAACCGGTTGACGCCGCCGCGCCAGTCGTTGCCCTCGGCCAGTGTCTCGGCCTCGACGACCATCTGCTCCTTGGCGTCCCGAGCGGCCTCCTGGGCCTTGGCGCGTTCGGCCCGGCGTGCCTCGGACTGGGCGTCCAGGACGGGGGAGAGCGCGTCCAGGCGGGCCACCAGCGCCGCGAGGTCGCCCACCGCATTGGCCGACTCGACCGACGTCCGCACGCCCTTCACGCTGTTGCGCGCCTCGTCGGGCGACAGCGCGCCGGCCTGGATCCGCTTCTCCAGCAGACCCACCTCGACCTCCAGCGCCTCGTAGCGCCGGACGTAGAAGGCCAGGGCCTCGGCGGGATCGGAATCGGGGATCTGACCGACGCTGCGTTCGCCCTCGGGAGTACGGACATAGACCGTGCCGTCGGGATCGACGCGACCGAAGTCTGCCGGACTTGCGGTGGAGTTCATGGGGGATATCTTGCCCGATGCGACCGGCTGGCGCATCGTCGCGGGGCCAGGAGCGCTCAGACGATAGGGTGAAGCCGTGTTCCTCGCCTCCTTCGCAGCCGGTCCGTGGCAGGCCAACTGCTACCTGATCGCGCCCGCTGCGGGGGCCGAATGCGTCATCGTCGATGCCGGCGTGGAGGCCGCGGACGGCGTGAAGGCGCTGCTCGCCGAGCATTCCCTGACCCCGGCCGCGGTGCTGGCCACCCACGGCCACATCGACCACATCGGCTCGGCGGCCGGCCTCGCCGACGAGTACGGCGTGGAGCTGTGGGTGCACCCCGCCGACCGGCACCTGCTGACCGATCCCGCCGCCGGCCTGACCCCGGACAGCCGCGCGTTGCTGGCGCAGTACCTGCCGGGGCCCTTCGCCGAGCCGAGGCTGCTGCGCTTCTTCGCCGAGGAGGGGGTGGAGGTGGCCGGCCTGGAGTTCAGCGTCCGGCACGCGCCCGGCCATACCGCCGGCTGCGTCCTCCTGGGCATCGACTACCCGGGCCACGACCAGATCGACCAGGTCGTGTTCAGCGGTGACGTGCTGTTCGCCGGCTCGATCGGACGCACCGATCTGCCCGGCGGCGATCCCGAGGTGATGCGGCAGAGCCTGGCCGGCCCCGTCCTGGCCATCCCGGACGCCACCGCCGTGCTACCCGGCCACGGCCCGCAATCCACCATGGCGCGCGAGCGTGCCACCAACCCCTACCTGCAACCCGCCTTCCTGAGGATCCGATGAGCCGACCCAAGCCCCTCTCGGGCTTCCCCGAGTTCCTGCCTGCCGCCCGGATCGTCGAGCAGCGGGTGCTGGCCAGCCTGGCCGAGACCTTCGAGCTGCACGGCTTCGCCTCGATCGAGACCCGCGCCCTGGAACCGATGAGCCAGCTGGCCCGCAAGGGCGAGATCGACAAGGAGATCTACGTCGTCCGGCGGCTGCAGGCCGAACGCCACGGCGGCGGGAACGACGCCGACGAGCTGGGGCTGCACTTCGACCTCACCGTCCCGTTCGCCCGGTACGTGCTGGAGAACTCCGGCCACCTGAACTTCCCGCTGCGCCGCTACCAGATCCAGAAGGTGTGGCGCGGTGAACGCCCGCAGGAGGGCCGGTACCGGGAGTTCTGCCAGGCTGACATCGACGTGGTGGGCTCCGACACCCTGGCCGCCCACCACGATGTCGAGGTGGCCCGGGTGATCCTGGAGGCGCTGGAGCGGTTGCACACCGATTTCGGCGTGCCGCCGGTGCTGATGCGGGTGAACAACCGCCGGCTCGCCGAGGGCTTCTACCGGGGCCTGGGCATCGAGGATCACATGGCGGTGCTGCAGCGGGTCGACAAGCTGGACAAGATCGGCCCGGCCGCGGTCGCCGAACTGCTGACCGGCGAACTCGGGCTGGGTGCCGCGGTCGCCGAGGCCTGCCTGGGGCTGGCCACCATCTCCTCGGCCGACGACTCCTTCGTCGAGCGGGTGCGGGCCCTCGGCGTCCAGCACGAGTTGCTGGACGAGGGGCTGGCGCAGCTCGCCGAGGTGGTGCGGGCCGGCCAGGAAGCGGTTCCGGGACGGATCGTGGCCGACCTGAAGATCGCCCGAGGGCTGGACTACTACACCGGCACCGTCTACGAGACCGAACTTCAGGGGTACGAGAGCCTCGGCTCGGTCTGCTCCGGCGGCCGCTACGACTCGCTCGCCTCCGACGGCCGGACGACCTATCCCGGGGTCGGCCTGTCGATCGGCGTGACCCGGATCCTGGTGCCGCTGCTGGCCAAGGGCGCCGTGGCCGCGTCGCGGTCGGTGCCCAGCTGCGTCCTGGTCGCGGTGGACGCCGAGGAGACCCGGGGCGAGGCGGACGCTGTCGCCGCCCGGCTGCGTGCCCGCGGCATCCCCACCGAGGTCGCTCCGAAGGCCGACCGCTTCGGCAAGCAGATCCGCTACGCCGACCGGCGCGGCATCCCCTTCGTCTGGTTCTCCTCCAACGAGGTGAAGGACATACGTTCCGGCGAACAGGTCCCCGCCGACCCGGACGCCTGGCTGCCGCCCGCCGAGGATCTGCGTCCGGTGGTGAGGTCGTCATGATCATCTGGCGTGGCTGGGGGATCCCGTTCCAGTACTTCGGCATCCTGATCGGCCTGTGGGCGGTCGCCATGCCGATCCTGCTCAAGTGACATGCCGATAAGCGGAGCAGCGGGGCGCGACCGCCCTCCGCCGACTCCGTGGCGCTATCTATGGTGGCTGGTCGCCAGCCAATGGGGGCGTGTGCTGCGGGGTGCTCTGCTCGGCAGCACCTGGATGATCGGGCTGACTGTCCCGCCGCTGCTTCTCGCGTTCGCGATCGATGACGGTCTTCGCGGCGGCTCGGCCGCGAGGCTCTGGATGTGGGCGGGCGCCCTGCTTGTCATCGGGGTGGGCATCGCGGTGCTGGGGATCCTTCGGCACCGGACGATGACCAAGGTCCGGGTCTACGCGGCGCAGCAGACCATTCGCGCGACCGCGGGCCAGGCGATCCGGCTGGGCGCGTCGTTGCCGCGCGCGACCGCGGGTGAGGTTGCGACGATCGGTGTCGGCGACGCATGGACGATGGCACTGAGCCTGACGGCGACAGGACCGGGGGTCGGCGCCGTCGTCGCCTACCTCGTGATCGCGTATCAACTGCTCCGCATCTCGCCCCTGCTGGCCGCGGTCATCCTGATCGGGGTGCCTCTCCTGCTGCTTCTGCTCGGACCGTTCCTGGACCGCTTCCGTACCCATGGTGCGGAGTACCGGTCCGCGCAGGGTGTGCTCTCGGGGAGGGTGGTCGACATCGTCTCCGGCCTGGGGGTGCTGAACACGCTCGGCGGCAAATCGCTCTTCGCCGACCGGTGGGAGGTCGAGTCCGATGCTGTCCGGCGCACCGGGTACCGGCTGGCGGCCACGGAGAGCTGGATCCGGGCGGTCTCCGTGGGGCTGCCGGCGCTCCTGCTCGCGATCGTCATGTGGGTCAGTGCCCGGCTTGCCGCCCAGGGTGACATGTCCGTGGGCGACTTCGTTGCCGTCTACGGCTACGTCGCGGTGATCGTGGTGCCGGTCTCGTCCCTGATGGAGAGCACGATCGACATCAACCGGGCACTGGTCGCCGCACGACGGACCGTGGACTTCCTTTCGATCGAACCGCGGCCGCACGGCGTGGAGCCGGTGCGCGACGCCACCGCGGACCTGTTCGATCCCGTCTCGGGGCTGCGCGTGGAGAACGGGGAGTTCGTCGCGGTGGCCGCCTCCGATCGAGTCCAGGCAAAGCGGATCATCGAACGACTCGCGGGAATCGGACCGTCGGACGCCTGCTGGGGAGATCAACCGCTGACCGACGTCGAGCCTGCCCAGCTGCGGCGCCATGTTCTCCCGCTGGATGACAGCGATTTCCTGTTCGCCGGTCCACTCCATGAGTCCGTCTTCACCGACGGGAATGACACCAGCGCCACGCGGGAACGGATCGCCTTCGCGAGCGGCATCGATGAGATGCTCCGCGGCCTCGAGGGCAGTTGGGATGCGGAGATCACTGTTCGCGGAGGCAACCTCTCCGGCGGGCAACGCCAGCGACTGCGGCTCGCCCGTGCCCTCGCTGCGGCCCCGCGCGTGCTGTTGGCCCTCGATCCGCTCTCGGCCGTCGACGCCATCACGGAGGGTCGGGTCGTGGAGCGCGTCCGGCAGGCACGACGCGGATCCACCACGGCCATCTTCAGCAACTCATCCACCGTTCTCGCCGCGGCGGACGTCGTGCACCTCGTCGAGGGAGGACGCGTTGTGGCGTCCGGGACGCACCGGAGTCTCGCGGAGTCGGACGCCCGCTACCGGACGCTCGTCAGCCGAGGAGCCTGGGACGAGGACGAGGGCCGATGACCAGCGAGCCGAGTTCGGGGTTACCGATCGCGTCGCTCCACGACGTGGGACGCGCCGCAGTGCGGTTGATCCGAGCGAATCTGGGGATGTTCGCCCTTACGGTCGGGTTCGGAGTGGTCGCCGCCGCGCTCTCGCTGGCCCCGCCGTGGCTGGCCGGGATCGTGATCAACCACATCCAGCGAGGCGCCAGCGTCACGGACGTGGATCGGTACGGGATCGCGCTCGTCGCGCTGGCGCTTCTGCAGTTGCTGATCTCGCGGTACTCGTTCCTGTTCACGGCGCGATTCGGGCAGCGGACGTCGCAGCGTCTGCGTCGCTCGATGGTCGATCGCGTGCTCAACCTTCCGGCCCGAACCGTTCACAAGGCGGACACCGGGGACCTCATGGTTCGCACGACCAGGGACACCGAGAACGTGACCGGGATTCTCAGCAACGCTGCCCCAGAGATGCTGATCGCGATCGTGCAGGTCGTGCTGACCTTCGTGTTCATCGCCATCCTGAGCCCTCTGCTCGCCCTGGTCACGGTCATCGGGCTGCTCGGCATCGTCGTGGTCACGCGCTGGTACCTGCGCCGAGCGACGCCCGCCTACCTGGCCGAAGCGGCTGGGCACGCCGAGTTCGCCGAGAGCCTCGCCGCGACGACCAGCGGAGCACGGACCATCGAGCTCTACGGGCTTCAACATCGGCGACAGCAGGACGCGACGCACCGCGCCGCGTCCGCCCGCGCGGCGCAGTTCGCCACACTGCGGCTGCGCACCGTGCTCTTCCCGGCGGTGGACATCTCCTACGCCGTCGCTCTCGTCCTCGTCCTGCTCGTCGGCGCCTGGCTGTACGGGGCCAACGGCATCGCGCTCGGGTCGCTCATCGCGATCCTGCTCTACGTTCACCAGATCAGCGGCCCGTTCGACACGGTCCTGCTCTGGCTGGAGTCGCTGCAGAGCGGCATCGCCTCCTTCGCCCGCATCGAAGGACTCGCCGCCGCGGGCCTGACCACCACGGCCCCGGCGACCGGGAGCCCTTCTGGATCAGGCGTCACCGTCACCGCTGTGACCTTCGCCTATGAACGCGGACCCACCGTGCTCCACGGGATCGACCTCGACATCCAGCCCGGAGAGCGCCTCGTCATCGTCGGGGCGTCCGGCGCAGGGAAGTCGACGCTCGCCCGACTCCTGGTCGGCTTCGAAGAACCTGCCACCGGCTCTGTCACTCTCGGCGGCGTCGAGGCGTCCACCCTCCCGGTAGAGGTCCGGCGCTCTCACGTTGCGCTCGTCACCCAGGAACAGCACCTCTTTCACGACACCATCCGCACCAACCTCCTCCTCGCCCGTCCGACCGCCACCGACCAGGATCTCCACGCCGCGATGAACGCGGTCGGTGCGCACTGGATCGGTGCGCTTCCTGACGGCCTCGACACGAAGGTCGGCGCGGACGACGAGTTCTCGGGGGCCCATGCGCAGCAGATCGCCCTCGCTCGCGTGCTCCTCGCCGATCCGCAGACCGTCGTCCTCGACGAAGCGACCTCTCTGCTCACCCCGGGCTCCGCAAGCAACATCGAACGATCGCTGTGGTCAGTGCTGGCCGGTCGGACCGTGATCACCGTCGCGCACCGGCTCTCCACCGCGCAGGACGCCGACCGCATCGCGGTCATGGACGACGGCAGGATCCGCGAGCTCGGCAGTCACGAGGAGCTCCTCGCGCAGGACGGAATCTACGCGCGGCTCTGGCGCACCTGGCACTCAACCGGGTAGGTCGGCGCCGCTCGCCATGGGTATCCTGGGGCTGGAGGACACCAGTCGCGCCCCGACGACTGGCATAGACGGGAGCCTCGCGTGGAAAAGATCGAGTCCGCGATCGAGCAGGCGATTCAACGCGGCGAGTTCGACAATCTACCCGGCGCAGGTAAGCCGATTGCCGGCCTGGGCGACCATCACGACCCGGACTGGTGGATCCGTCGCAGGATTCAGACCGAGCAACTGACCGGGCTAGGGCCTCCGGCCCTGACTTTGCGCGTGGAGGCTGTGGAGCTCCCAGACCGCCTCGACCTGCTGCAACGGGAGGCGGACGTCCGGGAGGCTGTGGAGGACTTCAACAAGCGCGTAGTTCGGGCGCGAATGCAATTGCAGGGCGGGCCGCCAGTCATCACTCCGACTCGGGATGTCGACGCGGAGGTCGTGGCGTGGCGCGACCGGCGAACGGCGCGACACTCAGCCGAGGAGGATGCACGCGAGCGGCCGCGATCGGATCAGAAGCCCGCCAGAGCACGATGGTGGCGACGCTCAGCGCTGTGAGAAGGCGCGCGATGCAGGAGCTGATCCGGAATCTCCTCAGTTTCATCGCGCCCACGGCCGGGGACTAGGCTTGGCAGAACGCGCCCGCACCGTCTATGCGGGGCTGAGAAGGGAAGAACATGCTGCGCACGCATGCCGCCGGCACACTGACTGCCGCGAACGTCGGAGAGACCGTCACCCTGGCCGGCTGGGTCGCCAAACGACGCGATCACGGGGGAGTGGCCTTCATCGATCTGCGGGACGCCTCCGGCATCTGCCAGGTGGTCGTCCGCGACGAGTACCTCGCCTCGGCGGGCATCCACGACCTGCGCAACGAGTTCTGCATCCAGGTGACCGGCGTGGTCGACGCCCGGACGGCTGAGAACGTCAACCCGAACCTGCCCACCGGCGAGGTCGAGGTCGCGATCCGGACGCTGACGGTGCTCAACCCGGCCGCGCCGCTGCCCTTCCAGATCGACGAGCGCACGAACGTGGGGGAGGACGCGCGGCTGAAGTACCGCTACCTCGACCTGCGCCGGCCGCGCCAGCACGACGCGATGGTGCTGCGCTCGAAGGTCACCCAGGTGATCCACCAGGTGATGGCCGAGAACGACTTCTACGACATCGAGACGCCGACGCTGACCCGTTCGACGCCGGAGGGTGCCCGCGACTTCCTGGTGCCGGCCCGGCTGCATCCGGGCAAGTGGTACGCCCTGCCGCAGAGCCCGCAGCTGTTCAAGCAGCTGCTGATGGTGGCCGGCATGGAGCGGTACTACCAGATCGCCCGCTGCTACCGCGACGAGGACTTCCGCGCCGACCGGCAGCCGGAGTTCACCCAGCTCGACATCGAGATGAGCTTCGTCGACCAGGACGATGTGATCGCGCTGGCCGAGCAGGTCATGGCGGCCTGCTGGAGGCTGATCGGCGTCGAGATGGAGCTGCCGCTGCGCCGGATGAGCTGGCACGAGGCGATGGACGACTACGGCTCCGACAAGCCCGACCTGCGCTTCGACCTGAAGATCCGCGAGCTCACCTCCTTCTTCGCCGAGACCCCGTTCCGGGTCTTCCAGGCTCCCTACGTCGGCGGTGTCGTGATGCCCGGCGGCGCTTCGCTGCCGCGGCGGCAGTTCGATGCCTGGCAGGAGTGGGCCAAGCAGCGCGGCGCGCGCGGGCTGGCCTACATCACGGTCGGCGAGGACGGCGAGCTGGGCGGACCGGTCGCGAAGAACATCTCCGATGCCGAGCGGGCCGGGATCGCCGCCGCGATGGACGCCGCCCCGGGCGACGCGATCTTCTTCGCCGCCGGCGCTCGCGAGACCTCGCAGGAGCTGCTGGGCGCCGCCCGGCTGGAGATCGGACGGCGGGTCGGGCTGATCGACGAGAGCGCCTGGTCGTTCCTGTGGGTGGTCGACGCCCCGATGTTCAAGTCCGCCGCCGACGCGGTGGCCGCCGGCGACGTCGCGGTGGGCGAGGGCCGCTGGACGGCCGTCCACCACGCCTTCACCTCGCCCAAGCCGGAGTCGCTGGCGACCTTCGACACCGATCCGGGCTCGGCGCTCTCCTACGGCTACGACTTCATCTGCAACGGCAACGAGGTGGGCGGCGGCTCGATCCGTATCCACTCCCGCGACGTCCAGGAGAAGGTCTTCGGTGTGATGGGCCTCAGCCCGGAGGAGGCGCAGGAGAAGTTCGGCTTCCTGCTGGATGCCTTCAGCTACGGCGCCCCGCCGCACGGCGGCATCGCCTTCGGGCTGGACCGGTTGGTCATGCTGCTCGGCGGCTTCGACACCATCCGGGACGTGATCGCCTTCCCGAAGTCCGGCGGCGGCTTCGACCCGCTGACCGAGGCCCCGGCGTCCATCACCGCGCAGCAGCGCAAGGAGGCCGGCGTCGACGCCAAGCCGGTCGAGAAGATACCCACCGCCTGAGCACGGATACAGCAGCGCCCCGGGATCTCCCCGGGGCGCTGTGTCTTGTGGGTTACCGCAGGTCGTCGGCGTTGGGGGTGCCGGGCTCGGCGGCCAGCAGGCCGTAGATCCGGCGCCGGGCGTCGGCGACGATCGCCGCGGCGGTCTCCAGGTGCTCGGGGTTGCCGTTGCGGGCCAGCTCCTTGGCGGCGCCCGCCAGACCGGCGAACTCCTGCCACAGCGCCTTCATCGCCTCCGGCGAACCACCCGGGAAGCGAGCGTTGACCGCCTCCCACGGAGCCTCGATGTGCTCGGCGGCCTGGCGGCCGGCCTCGGTGAGCCGGAAGGCCTTCTGGCCGTCGTTGTCGAAGGACTCGATCAGCCCCTCGTCCTCCAGTTGGGCCAGCGCGGGGTAGACCGCGCCGGGGCTGGGCCGCCACATGCCACCGGTGCGCTCGTCCAGCGCCTGCATCATCTGGTAGCCGTTCAGTGGCTGGTCGACCAGCAGCGCGAGGATCGACTCGCGTACCTGCCCGCGGCGATTGCGGCCGCCGCGTCGGCCCGGACCGCCGGGCATGGGGCCGAAGCCCGGACCGAAACCGCCGAAGCCGGGGCCGAAGCCGCCGAACTCGCGTGGCCCGCGGTGTCCGCGGTGCCGTCCTTGGGGGCCTTGGCCGCCCCATTCCGGATTCATCGGAAAGTTCATGATTCCTCCTAGTGAACTCTGTCGTTAGCTCAACGATATATCGAAAACACATCGTACGCAAGTGCGGTAGCGTTCCTGGCGTGGAAGAGGATCTCTTCGGCAACGTCACTCCCGAGCCCGCCCGCCACGGCTCCCTCGGCGCGGCCGACCATGCCCAGCTGCCGCTGGCGGTACGGATGCGCCCACGCAGCCTGGACGAGATCGTCGGCCAGCAGCACCTGCTCGCCCCGGGCTCGCCGCTGCGCCGGCTGGCCGACGGCGACACCATGTCGGTCTTCCTGTGGGGGCCGCCCGGCGTGGGCAAGACCACCATCGCCGCGGTCGTGTCGCACAGCACGGACCGCCGTTTCGTCGAGATCTCCGCTGTCACCGCCGGCGTCCGGGAGGTGCGCGCCGAACTCGACACCGCCCGCCGCGAACTCGCCCGCGGACGCAGCACCGTGCTCTTCGTGGACGAGGTGCACCGCTTCTCCAAGACCCAGCAGGACGTGCTGCTGCCGGCGGTGGAGAACCGGCTGGTCACCCTGATCGCCGCGACGACGGAGAACCCCTCCTTCTCGGTGATCTCGCCGCTGCTCTCACGTTCCCTGCTGCTCACCCTGAAGCCGCTCACCGAGGACGACATCGGCGCGCTGATCGACCGGGCGCTGGCCGACGAACGCGGACTCGCCGGTGAGTTCACGCTGGCCGACGCGGCGCGCGGAGCCCTGCTGCGGCTGGCCGGTGGGGATGCCCGCCGGGCACTGACCTACCTGGAGGAGGCAGCCGCGGGAGCGCGCGCCCACGGCACCGACACGATCGACACCGGGATCATCTCCGCGGCTGTCGACCGGGCGGCCGTGCGCTACGACCGGGACGGCGACCAGCACTACGACGTGATCAGCGCCTTCATCAAGAGCGTCCGGGGCTCCGACGTCCAGGCCGCGCTGCACTACCTGGCCCGGATGATCGAGGCGGGGGAGGATCCCCGCTTCATCGCCCGCCGCCTGATCATCCTGGCCAGCGAGGACATCGGGATGGCCGCCCCGAGTGTGCTCCAGACCGCCGTGGCCGCCGCCGAGGCGGTGGCCATGATCGGCATGCCCGAGGGACGGATCACGCTGGCCCACGCCACCATCGCGGCGGCCATGGCCCCCAAGTCGAACGCGGTCATCACGGCGATCGAGGCCGCCCTGGCCGATGTCCGGGCCGGCCGGATCGGCACCGTCCCGCCGCACCTGCGCGACGCCCACTACGCCGGAGCCAAGGGTCTGGGGCACGGCGCCGGCTACCGGTATGCGCACGACCATCCTCACGGGGTGGCAGCTCAGCAGTACCTCCCCGACGAGCTCGAAGGAGCCCGCTACTACCAGCCCACCGAGCACGGCAACGAGGCCGCTCTGGCCGAGCGTCTGGCGGTATTGGAGCAGTTGCTGAAAGCGGAGTAGGGCAGAGTCCCCCTGCGATAGGCTCGCGGCACTGCGGTGACCTGGCCCGCAGGAACGAGAGGCCACGCTGGTCAAGGCGACGCTGCCCGCCACGGTGAAGAAGTCCATCGCCGTCAACGGCACGGGCTCCAACGGGGCGAAGCTCTACCTCCTGGAGAAGGGCGTCTACGCCTACCGCTTCGTCAATCAGGGCAGCCACGTGCCCTGGATACGAATCGGAGTCGCCAGCCCCGGCGGGGAAAGCCCCCATTACCTCTTGGCGCGCAAGGTGCCCAGCAAGAATTCGCTGTCGGGAACCTTCACCCTGGCGG
>JAIUOR010000020.1 GCA_020161795.1 Actinomycetota bacterium
GATCCCGCTGCAGGCCTACTTCCGGATCAACACCGAGAACATGGGCCAGTTCGAGCGGACGCTGATCATCGCCGACGAGGGCTCCTACGTCCACTACGTCGAGGGCTGCACCGCGCCGATCTACTCCTCCGACTCGCTGCACTCGGCGGTGGTCGAGATCATCGTGAAGAAGAACGCCCGGGTTCGGTACACCACCATCCAGAACTGGTCGACCAACGTGTACAACCTGGTCACCAAGCGCGCCACCTGCGAGGAGGGCGCGACCATGGAGTGGATCGACGGCAACATCGGCTCCAAGGTGACCATGAAGTACCCGGCGGTCTACCTGATGGGCGAGCACTCTCGCGGCGAGACCCTGTCGATCGCCTTCGCCGGCGAGGGCCAGCACCAGGACGCGGGCTCGAAGATGGTGCACTGCGCGCCGCACACCTCGAGTTCCATCATCTCCAAGTCGGTGGCCCGCGGCGGTGGGCGCTCCTCCTACCGCGGCCTGCTGCAGGTGCAGGAGGGGGCGCACCACTCGGCCTCCTCGGTGAAGTGCGACGCGCTGCTGGTGGACACCATCAGCCGCTCGGACACCTACCCCTACGTGGACGTCCGCGAGGACGACGTGTCGCTCGCCCATGAGGCAACCGTCTCCAAGGTGAGCGACGACCAGCTCTTCTACCTGATGCAGCGCGGCATGGGTGAGGACGAGGCGATGGCGATGATCGTGCGCGGCTTCGTGGAGCCGATCGCCCGTGAGTTGCCGATGGAATACGCCCTGGAACTCAACCGATTGATCGAACTGCAGATGGAAGGAGCCGTCGGCTGATGGCCGCACCCGTGATGGAGGCCGTGGAGGCCCTCGAGTCGCACCTGCATCCCACCCCGTCGTGGGAGCTTGCCGATCACCCGCTGCCCAGTGGGCGCGAGGAGGTGTGGCGGTTCAGCCCGCTGCGCGCGCTGCGCGGCCTGCTGACCGACGGTGGCCCGACCGGCGAGAACCTGGAGTGGGCGACCGAGCTGCCCGCGGGGGTGTCCTTCGACCCGATCAGCCTGGAAGCGGCCCGTGAGTTGGCGGTCGAGGCCCCGATCGACCGGGTGTCGGCGCTGGCGGCGGCCAACGCCTCCTACGCCGCGCGGCTGACGGTGCCGGCCGGCCTGGAGTTGACCGACCCGATCGTGGTCAACGGGGCCGGCGTCGCCGGCTCCTCGGTGGCCGAGCACCTGGTGATCACCGTGGGCGCCCACGCCAAGGCGACCATCGTGCTGCGCTACACCGGCACCACCACCCTGGCCGACAAGACCGACCTGGTGGTCGGCGACGGCGCCCAGGTCAACTTCGTCTCGATCCAGGACTGGGATTCCGAGGCGGTCCACGGTGGCCACCACAGCGTGCTGGTCGGCCGGGACGCACAGGTGCGCACGGTGACCGTGAGCCTGGGCGGGAAGGTCGTCCGGCTCGCCGAGACCGCGAAGTTCGCCGGCCCGGGCGGTTCGCTGGAGCAGTTCGGCCTCTACTTCGTGGACGCCGGGCAGCACATCGAGCACCGCCTCTTCGTGGACCACAACGCCCCGCACACCCACAGCAACGTCGACTACCGCGGCGCGCTGCAGGGCCAGGGGGCGCGTTCGGTGTGGATCGGCGACGTGCTGATCCGCAAGGTGGCCGAGAACATCTCCACCTACGAGTCGAACAAGAATCTGGTGCTGACCGACGGTTGCCGCGCCGACTCGGTGCCGAACCTCGAGATCGAGACCGGCGAGATCGAGGGTGCCGGGCACTCCTCGACCACCGGCCGGTTCGACGACGAGCAGCTGTTCTACCTGCGCTCCCGCGGCATCTCCGAGGACGAGGCCCGCCGTCTGGTGGTGCACGGCTTCTTCGCCGACATCATCCGGCGGGTCGGCGTGCCCGACGTCGAGGCCCGGCTGATGGCCGCGGTGGAGAAGGAACTGGAGATCATCGTCGGCAATCCCGTCGGCGTCGAGACCACCAGGGCCGCCGGAGCCGCGCTGTGAGCTTCGTCCGTGCCTGCTCGACCGCGGAGATCCCGGTCGGCGGCGTGATCCCGGTCGATCTCGGCGGCGACGCCGACATCGCCGTGGTGAACACCGCCGAAGGCTTCTTCGCCATCCGCGACGTGTGCTCGCACGGCGAGGTTCCGCTCAGCGAGGGCGAGGTCGACGGCTGCACCCTCGAGTGCTACATGCACGGCTCGCGCTTCGACCTGCGTACCGGCCTCCCGCTGGAGCTGCCGGCCACTACACCGGTCCCCGTCTACCCGGTGCGGGTGGACGGCGAGGATCTCTACATCGACCCTGACCATCCGATCGACATCCAGGAGCAGTAACCACATGTCAGAACTCCGTATCAGCGGCCTCCACGTCGAGGTTGACACCGAGAGCGGCCCCAAGGCCATCCTCAAGGGTGTCGACCTGACCATCCGCAGCGGCGAGGTGCACGCGATCATGGGGCCGAACGGTTCCGGGAAGTCGACCCTGGCCTACTCGATCGCCGGTCACCCCAAGTACCGGATCACCGAAGGCTCGGTGACCCTGGACGGCGTCGAGCTGACCGAGCTCACCGTCGACGAGCGGGCCCGCGCCGGCCTGTTCCTGGCGATGCAGTACCCGATCGAGGTTCCGGGCGTCTCGGTGGCCAACTTCCTGCGTACCGCGAAGACCGCTCTGACCGGTGAGGCGCCGAAGGTGCGCACCTGGGTCAAGGACGTCAACGTGGCGCTGGAGCGGGTGGGTCTGGACGGCTCCTTCGCCGGCCGCTCGCTGAACGAGGGCTTCTCCGGCGGCGAGAAGAAGCGCAACGAGATCGCCCAGCTGGAGCTGCTGAACCCCAAGTTCGCGATCCTGGACGAGACCGACTCCGGCCTCGACATCGACGCGCTGCGGATCGTCTCCGAGGGCGTGAACCGGTACACCGCCCAGGCCGACCGCGGGCTGCTGCTGATCACGCACTACACGCGCATCCTGAACTACATCAAGCCCGACTTCGTCCACGTCTTCGTGGACGGCCGGGTCGCCGAGGAGGGTGGTCCCGAGCTGGCCGACAGCCTGGAGATCGAGGGCTACGACCGCTTCGTCAAGGCCGTGAAGGCTGATGCCTGAGGCCGGCTACGACCTGGCTGCCCTCCGGGCCGACTTCCCGATTCTGGAACGGCGGGTGGGTGACCACCCGCTGGCCTACCTGGATTCGGCCAACACCTCACAGAAGCCGCGCCAGGTGGTGGAGGCGATCGCCGCCCACTACCTGGAGCACAACGCCAACGTCGCCCGGGCGATGCACGTCCTGGGCGCCGAGGCGACCGAGAGCTTCGAGGCCGCGCGGGCGGCGGTGGCCGGCTTCATCGGCGCCGACCGTCCCGAGGAGATCGTCTTCACCAAGAACGCCTCCGAGGCACTGAACCTGGCCGCCCACAGCCTGGGCGCCCGGCTCGGCCCCGGCGACGAGATCGTGGTGTCGGTGATGGAGCACCACTCCAATATCGTGCCCTGGCAGCTGCTGGCCCAGCGCACCGGCGCCACCCTGCGCTGGTTCGACATCACCGCCGAGGGTCGGCTCGACCTGGAGCGGGCCGCGGCCGAGAACCTGATCAACGAACGGACGGCGATCGTCTCGCTCACCTGGGTCTCCAATGTCCTGGGGACGGTCAACCCGGTCGCGCGGATCGCCGCGCAGGCGCACGCCGTGGGCGCCACCGTCGTGGTGGACGCCTCCCAGGGCGTTCCGCAGCTGCCGACCCGGGTGGCCGATCTCGGCGCCGACCTGATCGCCTTCACCGGCCACAAGATGCTCGGCCCGACCGGCATCGGCGTGTTATGGGGGCGCTACGACCTGCTGGCGACGCTGCCGCCCTTCCTGGGTGGCGGCGAGATGATCGAGGTCGTCACCATGCAGGGCTCGACCTACGCCCCGCCGCCGCACCGCTTCGAGGCCGGCACTCCGCCGATCGCGCAGGCGGTCGGCCTGGGCGCGGCGGTGGGGTACCTGCGCGGCGTCGGCATGGACGCGATCGCCGCCCACGAGCACGAGCTGACCGGCTACCTGCTGGGTCGCCTCGCCGAGATCGAGGGGCTGCGCGTCCTGGGGCCGACCGAGGCGGTTGACCGCGGGGGAGCCGTCGCCTTCACGCTGGCCACCCGCGACGGCCTGGACATCCACCCGCACGACGTCATGCAACTGCTCGACAGCCGCGGCGTCGCCGTGCGCGGCGGGCATCACTGCGCCCGTCCGTTGCATGACAGGCTGGGTATCCAGTCCTCCACGCGGGCCTCGGTCTACCTGTACACCGCGCCGGCCGAGATCGATGCCCTCGCCGAAGGGCTGGGGTACGTCCGTACCTTCTTTGAAGGACACAGTTTCGAGGGGCACCGATGAGCGTCGAGGCGATGTACCAGGAGATCATCCTGGAGCACTACCGCGAGAAGCATCACAGTGGCCTGCGGGAGCCGTTCGGTGCGCAGGTGCACCACGTCAACCCCAGCTGCGGGGACGAGGTGACGCTGCGGGTGCTGCTGGAGGGCGACCAGGTCACCGACGTCTCCTACGACGGCGTCGGCTGCTCGATCTCGCAGGCCTCCACCTCGGTGATGACCGACCTGGTGATCGGCCGGTCGGTGGACGAGGCGCTGGCGCTGCACGAAGAGTTCACCGCGCTGATGCACAGCCGCGGCGAGACCGAGCCCGACGAGGACACGCTGGAGGACGCGGTCGCGTTCGCCGGAGTGGCGAAGTTCCCGGCCCGGGTGAAATGCGCCCTGCTGGGCTGGTCGGCGTTCAAGGACGCCGTGGCCCAATCCGCCGCGGGCATTCGACTGGAGGAAAGCAACGATGAGTGAGCAGCCCCGTCCCTCCGACCTGGTGCAGGACACCTTCCCCGACGAGGTGGGCCGCGCCCGCCCGACCGAGGAGGAGGTGCTCGACGCGATGCTCGACGTGGTCGACCCGGAGTTGATGGTGAATGTCGTCGACCTGGGCCTGGTCTACGGCGTCCACATCGACGAGCAGAACCACGCGACCCTCGACATGACGCTCACCTCGCCGACCTGCCCGCTGACCGACCGGCTGGAGTACGACACCCAGCTGGCCCTGGAGGGCCTGGTGAGCGGCGTGACGATCAACTGGGTCTGGCTGCCGCCGTGGACCCTGGACAACATCACCGAGGAAGGCCGCGAACAGCTCCGCGCCATCGGCTACAACCTCTGACCCACCGGGTCCGCAGATCTCGCCTGCGCGGGGATGACAACCGGACGCTAATCTGATATCAATTAGATATCAGATTAGAGAGGGTGATCGTCATGACCGATCCGAGTTTCCGTCCGAACGAAGACGTCCAGGAGACCGTGGGCGGCGAACCCGCCGGGGTGCCGGTGGGCCATGCCGGGGCGCGGGTCGAGATCGATGAGAAGCGCGCCTGGTCGGCCAACGGCTTCCTCGCCCTGCTGGCCGCCGTCGTGTTCTCGCTGCTGGGGGTCGGGGGATTCGTCCTGGCTGGCATCACCGACGACGCCGGCGGCAACGGCGCTCCGTTCGGCTTCGGCGGCGTCCTGGTTCTGATACTCGGCATCGTCGCGATCGCCTCGATCACGATCGTCTCGCCCGGCCAGACCCGCGCGCTGCAGTTCTTCGGACGCTACATCGGGACGATCCGCACCCCGGGGCTGAGAATGGTCGTCCCGTTCTCGACCGGCAAGAAGGTCTCGGTGCGGGTGCGCAACTTCGAGACCAGCGAGCTGAAGGTCAACGACGCCGACGGCAATCCGGTCAACATCGCCGCGATCATCGTGTGGCAGGTGGCCGACACGGCCAAGGCGGTCTTCGCTGTCGACAACTTCACCGAGTTCGTCGAGGTGCAGTCCGAGGCCGCGCTGCGGCATATCGCCTCGACCCACCCCTACGACAATGCCGGGCCGGGTGAGGAATCGCTGCGCGGCTCCACCGACGTGGTGGCCCGCGAGCTGGCCGAGGAAGTGGCCGCCCGGATCGCGATCGCCGGCCTGGAGGTCATCGAGGCCCGGATCTCGACCCTGGCCTACGCTCCCGAGATCGCCCACGCGATGCTGCAGCGGCAGCAGGCCGCCGCTGTGATCGCGGCGCGGGAGAAGATCGTCGAGGGTGCGGTGAGCATGGTCGAGAGCGCGCTGCGGCAGCTGGAGGCCGACGACGTGGTGCAGCTGGACGAGGAGCGCAAGGCCGCCATGGTGTCGAACCTGCTGGTGGTGTTGTGCGGCTCCTCCCAGGCAACGCCGGTGGTCAATACCGGGTCGCTCTACACCTGAGCCATGGCTGAGGAGACGACCGGCGGCCGTGCCGAGCGCAAGCCGGTGCTGCTGCGGCTCGATCCGGCCGTCCATGCTGCGCTCGTCCGGTGGGCGGCCGACGATCTGCGCTCGCTGAACGCCCATATCGAGCTGCTGCTGCGGCAGGCCCTGACAACCGCGGGGCGCAGCCCCAAGCAGGCCGGGCCGCTTCCCAAGCGCGGGCGTCCGGCGCTGCGGTCGGGCGGGGCTCCGGAGCCCGCCGATCCCGGGTGAGCCGGTATGGAATGGCAGCCGGAGGCGGCGAAGGATGGGCGCGGCGAGTGGTTCTGCGCGTCCATCGCCGGCTCCGGGGGTCGACCGGCCCGTAGGATGACGCCGTGACTCGTCAAGATCAGGCGCCGGATCCCACCGACAACCCGGTGGAGGAGGTGCTGGCCGCCGATGGCGCGGAGCTCATCGTCCCCGAACTCCCGCCGGTGCAGAACCCGCTGCAACGCGTGATCGCCCACCTGGGGCAGCCCTTCAGCTTCGGGCTGATCGCCACCCTCGGGGTGCTGACCGCCCTCGGGCTGGGGAGCATGGCCGCCTCGCTGTCGACGATCTGGATCTACATCGGCGTCGCGCTGTTCATGGCCATGGCGCTGGATCCGCTGGTCGGCTGGCTGGAGAAGCGGCATATGTCGCGCGGGCTCAGCATCACCGTGGTCTTCGTCGGCTTCGCGGTGGTGTTCGGCGGGCTGCTGGCCATCGTGATTCCGATGGCGGTCGGCCAGGTGGTCGCCTTCGCCCAGTCGGTACCCGGGTGGATCACGTCCGTCCAGCAGGCCGAGTGGTTCCAGAACCTGCTGGCCGGCACCGGCAGCCAGACCGCGGTGGTGGACGCGCTGGACCAGGTCCGCAGCTACCTGTCGAATCCGTCCAACCTGCTGGCGATCGGCGGTGGAGCGCTGGCGGTCGGTTCCGGCATCATGTCCGGGATCACCGGCGGCATGTTCATCCTGATCCTGACGCTGTACTTCATCGCCTCGCTGCGCGGCATGAAGACCGCCATGTACCGGCTCGCCCCGGCCTATGCCCGCACCAAGGTGGCCGAGATCACCGATCACATCACCTCCTCGGTGGGCGCCTACATCTCCGGCATGTTCATCCTGGCCGTCTGCAACGCGGTGTTCTCCTTCATCCTGCTGAGCGTGCTGGGCGTCCGGTTCGCCGCCCTGCTGGCCGTGCTGGCGCTCTTCATCACGATGATCCCGATGATCGGTTCGGTCACCTTCTGGCTGATCGCGCTAAGCGTCTGCCTGTTCCAGTCCTGGTGGGTGGGCCTCGTCTTCGGGCTGGTCTACTTCGCCTACATGCAGGTCGAGGCCTACGTGATGACCCCGCGGGTGATGTCGAAGCAGGTCGAGATCCCCGGCTCGCTGGTGATCATCTCCGCCCTGGTCGGCGGCACCCTGCTGGGCCTGCTGGGTGCGCTGATCGCGGTGCCGGTGACCGCCTCGCTGCTGATGATCGTCCAGAAGCTGTTCATCCCCCGCCAGGACGCCAAGCTCGACGCTCCGCCAGGCAGCACCCTGGCCTGAGCGTCCCAGCCCGGTTTGGGGTGTGGCGGCCGGGCTGGGAGAATAGTGGATTGTGCTGGTTGCGCGAGAGGTCGAGGTACGGGCGGGTGCCCGGTTGCTGCTGTCCCCGGTGAGCTTTCAGATCGCCGCGGGCGACAAGATTGGCCTGGTCGGACGCAATGGCGCCGGCAAGACAACGCTCACCCGGATCCTGGCGGGGGAGGGACTGCCCGCCGCCGGCCAGGTGACCCGGTCTGGGCAACTCGGCTACCTGCCGCAGGATCCGCGCACCGGCGATCTCGACCAGCTCGCCAAGGATCGGATCCTCTCCGCGCGGGGTCTGGATCAGATCCTCAAGCGGCTCACCCGCTACACCCTGGCGATGGCCGAGGAGGTCGGTGAGGCGCAGGAGGCCGCGATGAAGTCGTACTCCCGCGCCGAAGCCGAACTGGCCGCCGCCGGGGGCTACCCGGCCGAAGCCGAAGCAGCGCGGATCGCCGCGAACCTGGGCCTTCCCGACCGGGTGCTGGGCCAGCCGCTGCGGACCCTCTCCGGTGGCCAACGGCGGCGGGTGGAACTGGGCCGCATCCTGTTCTCCGGGGCCGAGACCATGCTGCTGGACGAGCCCACCAACCACCTGGACGCCGACTCGATCGTGTGGCTGCGGAACTTCCTGGCGGGCTACTCCGGCGGGTTGATCGTGATCTCGCACGACACCGGCCTGCTGGAGGCGACGGTCACCAAGGTCTTCCACCTGGACGCCAACCGCGCCGAACTCGACATCTACTCGATGGATTGGAAGCGCTACCTGCTGCAGCGCGAGACCGACGAGAAGCGCCGCAAGCGGGAGCGCGCCAACGCCGAGCGCAAGGCCGAGGCACTGCTCGCCCAGGCCGACAAGATGCGGGCCAAGGCGACCAAGGCGGTGGCCGCCCAGAACATGGCCAAGCGGGCCGAGAAGCTGTTGGCCGGGCTGGAGGCGGAGCGGGCTGCCGACAAGGTCGCCAAGATCCGGCTGCCCAAGCCGGCGCCCAGCGGCAGGACCCCGCTCACCGCGTCCGAGCTGTCGAAGTCGTACGGCTCGCTGGAGGTGTTCACCGATGTCGACCTGGCGATCGACCGGGGGTCCAAGGTGGTGGTGCTGGGGCTGAACGGCGCCGGCAAGACCACCCTGTTGCGCATCCTCTCCGGGCTGGAGCAGCCCGACACCGGCAAGGTGGTGCCCGGCCACGGGTTGCGGCTGGGCTACTACGCCCAGGAGCACGAGACCCTGGACGTCTCCCGCTCGGTACTGGAGAACATGATGACCGCCTCGCCGGATCTGAACGAGACCGAGGTGCGCAAGATCCTGGGCTCCTTCCTGTTCTCCGGCGACGACGTCGAGAAGCCGGCCCGGGTGCTCTCGGGCGGGGAGAAGACCCGGCTGGCGCTGGCCATGCTGGTGGTCTCGGCGGCCAACGTCCTGCTGCTGGACGAGCCCACCAACAACCTCGACCCGGCCTCCCGCCGGGAGGTGCTGCAGGCCATCCACGACTACGCCGGCGCGGTCATCCTGGTCACCCAC
Source organism: Actinomycetota bacterium (assembly GCA_020161795.1). Taxonomy (GTDB): domain Bacteria; phylum Actinomycetota; class Actinomycetes; order Propionibacteriales; family Propionibacteriaceae; genus Propionicimonas. The sequence continues at coordinate 9,385 of JAIUOR010000020.1, forward strand.
GACGAGGGGGCGGTCGAAGCCCTCGTCCCCGACCGGATCCTGCTGTTGCCCGACGGCATCGAGGATCTCTGGAACCCCGACTACGCCGAACTGATCTCCCTGGCCTGAACCGCGCCCACCCGACCTCGCCCACCTCAACCTCCGCGCCTCCGCCCACCCCCGATCTTCGCTCACCTCGGCCTCCGCCCACCTCTGCCTCCGCCCACCTCAACCTCCGCATCCGCAGAAACCGGGTGATTCCGGGCGTGTGCCCGGATTATCCGGGCAGCAGGGCTCGGCTGCCCGGTTTGTGCTGGTGGATGGCGGCATGATGGGCGGGTGAACCTGCCCCCTGCAACGAATCCGGTCGTTCCGGAGTGTTCTGGGGTGTGGGAGCGAATCCGGCGGCCGAACCGATCGAACGGTCGATGATGGCCGAGCTGGGCTTCGACGCGTTCGTGCGGGAGCGTTCGGCGGGGCTGTTGCGGTTCGCGCACCTGCTGAGCGGCAATCCCGACGACGCCGCCGAGCTCGTGCAGGAGGCGCTCACCAACCTCTACCCGCGCTGGGAGCGGGTGGCGGGCGCCGGCGATCCCGAGCCGTACGTGAAACGCAGCATCGTCAACTCCCGCAACACCCGGTGGCGACGGCATCGCGAGACTCCGGCTGGTGACCCGTCCGAACTGGACGGAGTGGCAGCCGACCCCGCGAACGCCTGGGCAGACGCCGAGGTGTTCGGACGGCTGTTCGCCACCCTGCCCGCCCGGCAGCGGGCCGCGCTGATCCTGCGGTTCTACGAGGATCTGGACTTCGCCGCGATCGGCCGCCAGCTCGGCTGCGCCGAGCCCAGCGCCCGCTCACTGGTGCACCGTGCACTGGCCGATCTGCGCACCCGAATGCCCGGGAGGGACGATGACTGAACGGCTGCCCGACGACCGTGCCGAGCAGGCGGCACGCACCTGGTTCGCCCAGCAGGCGTCCGCCGCGCCGGGCCAGATCGACCCCGTCGCCATCCGGGCCGCCGCCAGCCGGCGGCAGCGACTCCGGTTCACCGGCGTGCTGGCCGTTGCCGCCGTCCTGCTGGCCGTGCTGGTGATCGTCCCGCTGGCCCTGCGCCCGGCGAATCCTCCGGTCACCGGCATCCCCGCCCCGTCGGTGTCCGAGCCCACCTGGACGGCCACCTCGTCGCCCCCGCTCAGCCCCCGCTTCGGCAGCCTCACCGCGTGGCTGGACGGCCGGTTCTACATCCTCGGCGGCTGGGGCGGTGGCGACGGAGGCCCCTGCCCACCCGGCAGCACGTGCGACATGAAGATCCCGAACCTGCGCGACGGTGCCGCCTACGATCCCACGACGGACAGCTGGACCACGATCGCCGAGGCCCCGATCACGATCGGGCAGGAGTTCAGTGCCGTAGTGGTCCTGCAGGGTGTCCTCTACCTGGCGGACCGGTTCGATGACGGCTCGTTCTGGGCCTATCACCCGGATGCCGACGAGTGGCAGGCACTCGCCCGACCACCGGGTTTCCGGCAGATGGTGGCCACCTCCGCCATGATCGTCGTCAACACCTATGACGACAACATCGTCCATCAGGCCTATCGTCCGTCGGAGGATGCCTGGGCACGGCTGCCGGATGGACCGATCGACTCCTGCTACGGGTTGAGTGCCTGGGCGGTGGGCGAGCGGGTGCTGGTACTAGGTCGCTGTGGTGCGGATGACACCGAGCTGCGCACCAGCTTCTACGACCCGGGCACGGACCAGTGGAGCCAGGCCAGGGCGATTCCCGACGTCGTCGCCGAGCCGACTGCCGGATACGACGACGAGGAGGCGGTCTACGTGGCGGGCGCGCTGATCTGGCCGGATTCGCTCGCTGCGGATTCGCCCATGCCGAAGCCCGGCATCTTCGACATCGCGACCGGTACCTGGCGCGACGTGAGTGCCGCCGATTCATCGGGTGGCCTCTCCTTCCGCGGGATGCCGGCCCCCGTCACCCCCGCCGTGCTGGAAGGGCTGGGCCTGGTGGAGGCCAACGGCAACCTGCTGGACGTCCGGACTTCGACCTGGGTTACGGTTCCGGAGGCGCCGGAGCCGGATCGCTGGGACCCGGTGGTGGCGTCCGGCCCGGACTCGCTGCTGAGCTGCTTCGGCTACCTCTACAGCGACGATTCCTTCGACGGCGGACGCTTCGCTCCGGGCTGCCAGCTGCTCACCCTCGGTTCGATCGACCCGCCAAGTCCGACCGGGACGCCCACGCCGACGAGCCCGACCGGGACTCCCACACCGCTGAGCCCGACCGGCTCAGCCACACCCGTGAGCCCCACCGAGGTGCCTGGAAAGGTCTTCCGCGGGACGCTGCAGGAGTACAACGATGCGCGCATGGCCTGCGTGGCGGGGTACGGACTGACCGTTGTCCCCGGGGATCCGAACGACCTACCGAGCTTCGGCGTGTCGGCTGAGGGGGTCGGCCAGGATCGCGTGGACGAAGTGCTCGCGCTCTGCGACGAGGAAGTGGGCGTGCTGTACACGCCACCCGCGACCGAAGCGAGCATGACCGACGAGTACGAGTGGCTGGTCGGGCAGTACGAGTGCTTGGTCGCGGCAGGGTTCCCCGCAGCGGAACCGCCTCCCCTCGAGGTGGTGCTGGATCGCTGGCGCACCGGGGGCCACTCCACCTATGACCCCATGGCCACGCTCCTGGACCAGTACGACGCCGCGCTGGCCGCCTGCCCGCGCACGACGGCGGAATGGCCACGTCAGTGAAGACGACCCACCCTGATCCCGCTGGACGACGATGGCCGCGGTTCGCCGTGCTGGTGGCCGCCGCGGCCGTGCTGGCCGCGCTGGTGATCTTCCCGCTGGCGTCACGTCCGGCGGAACCTCCGCTCTCCGGAATCCCCGCGCCCTCGGGGACGGAATCACCGAGCCCCACCGGGTCACCGGCGGATCCGACCGGGGCGCCCACCTCCGGTGCCGGGGGCCTGGTCTGGCGTGAGGCCGCGCCGCCCGACCCCGAACCGCGGCTCGAGCCGCTGATGGTCGCGGCAGGCGATGGCTACTACCTGATCGGCGGCTACCGTCACGGCCCGGACGGGGACGACGTCCACCTCGAGGACGGCTACCGATTCGACCCGGCCGGCGACAGCTGGACGTCGATCGCCGATCTGCCACAGGTCGCCCTCTCCCACCCGTACCGGATGACGGCGGACGTGGTGGGGGAGACCGTCTTCGTCCACTTCGTCTTCGAGGAGCGGGGCGAGCTCTGGGCCTACGACACCGCGGCGGACAGCTGGCGGAAGATCGAGGACACCGGCGAGAGCGAGTATTTCGCCAGCACCGAGGACGGGCTGGTCAAGGTTCTCTCCGACGAGGGCAGTTCCCGACTGCTCCTGCTGACCGATGGCGATCACCAGTGGGAGGATCTGCCCGAACTTCCGATGGGGCGCCGGCTCTTCCGACTCGGCGATCACCAACTCGGCTACCTGACCTTGGACCGGGTCGCGGTGCTCGACACCACCACCCGCAGCTGGCAGACCCCGTCCGAGCCCGGGGACGTCCTGAACCACGACGCCTACGGGGTGGATGGCGCCGCGGTCTTCGTCTACCCGCCGGACAGCGAGGGCGAACTCATGCCCAACCACAAGTACGGCCTCGACGTCGTCACGCTGGTGGACGGAACCTGGCGGCACATCGAGCCCATGCTCACCGACGGCGGGCTGGGCTCCCAGATCGGGCCGGTCACCGGGGGCTGGATCGTGATTTCCGGCAACTTGTTCGATCCTCACACCCAGGAGTGGTTGTCGGTTCCCGCGATCCCCGGTAGCGACTACCGGTGGGCTGTGCCCACGGCGGCCGGCGGCTCGCAGGGAGTGCTCACCTGCTTCCCGATCCGCGACATCGACGAGGACGAGCCACAACACTCCGGCGAGTGCTACTTCCTCGCCGTGCCGTGAGCCCTCAGATCGCGCCCGCCAGGTGGGCCCCGGCCACGTAGCCGGCGGCGAAGGCGGCGGCCACCTGTGCCACGGCCTCGTCGTCGGGCAGGAATTCGGGGTGGTGCAGCCCGATCTCGTGGCGGCCGTCATGGGTGGGGCCGTGGCCGGTGCCGACGAAGACCATCAGGCTCGGCGCGAGCCGGGAGTAGTGCGAGAAGTCGTCCGCGCCCAGCGAGCGGAAGGGCTCGTAGGCCGGGAGCATCCCGTAGCCGTTCAGGAGTGGTTCGGTCAGGCGCGCCAGCCGGGCGTCGTTGGCGAGCACCGGATCGCCGGTGATGATCCGCACCTCGGCCCGGGCGCCGCGCGCCCGCGCGGTGTGTTCGGCCAGCCGGCGGATCGCCTCGTGCAGGTGCACCTGATCCTCGTCGTGCATGGTACGGATGATGCCGTGCAGCGAGCCGCTGGCCGGAATCACGTTGTGGGAGGCCCCGGCCCTGATCTCGCCGACCGTGATCAGCGCCGGACGGATCGGATCGATGGTGCGGCCGATCAGTTCCTGCAGGCCCAGCACGATGGTGGCCAGGATCGGGATCGGGTCGATCGCGATATGCGGGTAGGCGCCGTGTCCCGGCTCGCCGTGCACCACGATGTCGAACTCGTCGGCGGCGGCGTTCACCCCGCCGCTACCGGCGCTCACCACGCCCAGCGGCAGCCGGGGCTGGACGTGAACCCCGATCATCGCCCGTAGATCGTTGCGCTCCAACAGACCCGAGGCGGCGATATCGGCGCCCCCGGAGGGCTGCACCTCCTCCCGGGGCTGGAAGACCCCCAGCAGCCCCACCGGCAGCGACCGCATCCGTCGCGCGGCCTGCAGCAATGCCCAGGCGCCCGCCATATGGACGTCGTGACCGCAGGCGTGCATTGCGCGAGGCGTCGTGGACGCCCAGGGCACCGCGGTCTGTTCGGCCACCGGCAGGGCGTCCAGTTCGGCGCGGATTCCGATCGCCGAGCCCGCCGGGCCGACGCGGGTGACGAAGCCGGTACTGGCCACCGGGGTGGCCGGCAGGCCGGCCAATGCCTGGCGCAGCCGTGCCGCGGTGGGCCCCTCGACGCCGCCCAGGTCAGGAGCCCGGTGCAGCTCGTGCCGCAACTCCACAGCCTCCGGCAGTACGGCGTGCAGGTGCTCGGAGAGATCGTGCAGCAGGGATGCGGCGGTGGGCGTCGGCCAGGTCACGCCGGCTATTCTCCCCCAGCAGTGGGGATGATCGGGCGGAAGATCCGCAGTGTGGCGTCCAGGTGGTCGGCGACCGGCTCGTTGGGAGGGGTGGGCTGGTGGAAGGCGTTGGGCCCCATCGCGATCACATCGCCGGCCAGTTCCGCGCTGAGCTCGACGGGAGTGCGCAGGCGCGCGGTGCCGTGTAGGTCGAAGAATTCAGCCGCGGCGGCGAGCAGCCGCTGCTGCTTGTCCGGCTCGATGCCGAGCAGGCCGTGGTGCTCCCGCAGCGCGGCCAGGTGGCCGGGGTTCGGGGTCAGTACCAGCAGCCGTCCCTCTCCGCGCAGGACGCGGGCGAACTCGGCCAGATTGCGCGGGGCGAAGGCGCACACGACGGCGTCCACCGCGCCATCGCGTACCGGCAGGCCAGCCCAGACGTCGGCCACCACGGCGGCGATCCGGGGGTCGGCCCGGGCGGCCACCTTGGCCGCGGCCACCGAGACGTCCAGCGCGACGCCCCGGGCGTGCGGTTCGTCGGCCAGGCAGCGACGCAGGTAGTGCGCCGTTCCCGACCCGACCTCCACGATCCGGCGCGAGCCGCGCGCGTACTGGGCGACCAGGCTCACCAGGGGGTCGAAGACGCCCGAGGCCAGCACCCGGCCGCGTGCGGCCAGCATGGCCGGGGTGTCGGCGTTCGCCGGTTGCGCCTGCGCCAGCAGGTTCAGGTACCCCTGCCGGGCGACGTCGAAGCTGTGGCCCCGCTCGCACCGGCCGGCCGAGGGCTCCAGTTGAAGCTCACCGGCGCAGTGCGGGCAGGCCAGCAGACCGGCCGCCGCACCGAGGGTCACGTCAGGCCTTGACGAACTGCAGCCCCCGGCCGTCGGCCGCCATCAGCTCCAGGACGCCGTGGCTCACCGAGGCCATGGTGGCCGCCGGGAGCAGCTCCAGCACCAGGTTCTCCTGCGCGGTCAGAGCCTCGTCCAGGCACGCCATCCGGGTGCTCATCAGCGGGCCGATCTCGATGCTGTCGCCGTCGAGGGTGTAGCTGCCGCGGAAGGTGTTGCAGGCCTTGCCCGACAGGGCTTCGGCCTCGAAGCTCAGGGTCACCGTGGAATCGGCGACCGGAGCGGAGATGGTGGAGCCGTCGATCAGGCCGCCCAGCACCCAGGAGGTGCCCGTCAGGTCCAGCGGCGGCACCGGCGCCAGCAGCAGGGCCACCGCTCCGTCGCCGTCCAGCATTTCGACCGTGTCGCCCGCGAAGCGCACCGAGACCACCGTCTTGAGCGCGGCATGGAAGGCGGTCTCCTGCTGGTCGCGGCCGTTGTCGGTGCAGAGCATGGCGGTCATCATGAGTTCGCCGAAGCTGATCTCCGTCCCGGTCAGGGTGTACGTCCCGGTCAGGGTGTACGTCCCGCCGAAGTTGTTGCAGCCGCTGTTGCCGCCGACCTCGTCCGCCGCGCCGAAGTCGATGGTCGGCTGGAAGTCGGGAATGGTCGGCTCGCCCTGGATCTCGGTCACCACCCAGGAGGTGTTGTTCAGCGACGCTGCCGGGCCTGCCGGTACCACCGCGGTACAGCCCGTCAACAGCACCGCCGCGGCTGCCACCGCGACCGTCCAGACCTTCATGAATCCCCCTTCGTGGCGCGTCGCGCCCTGATGTCCGACCGAATCAGCACCACGAGGCCGACCGCGGCCATCGCGCTGAACATGAACCATTGAACCGCATAGGACAAGTGGTTGCCCTCGGTCAGCTCCGGTGGCATCACCGGAACCAGATCGCCACCGGACGGCGGAGTCAGTTCCAGCACGCCCACGTACCCGTTCACCAGCGGGTAGGGCAGTGCCTGCGCGATCGCGTCGGAGTTGATCAGCCGGACCAGCCCGTTCACGGGAACCGCCGCGTTCTCAGGCCCGCGCTCGTTGCGCCGGACGTGGCCGACGATGGTCACCTGGCCGGTGGGCGCCGGGGGAGCGGTGGTCGGGAAGTCCTGGTCGGACGGGCGCACCCCGAAGCCGCGGTTCACCAGCAGATGCCGCCCGTCCTCGGTACGCAGCGGTGTGAGGATCTCGTAGCCGGATTGGCCGTTGTTGCTGCGGTAGCGGACGACGAACTGATGCTCCCCGTCGAAGACCCCGCTCACCCGGACTCGCTGCCACTGGTCGGCCTCGGTGATCTCGGGGCCGAAGACCTCCGACCACTCCAGCACCGGCGCGTTCTCGTGGACGGCCACCGCCTCATTGCGCTCCCGGCGCTGCTCCAACCGGTCGAGTTGCCAGTAGCCCAGGTTGACGAAGGCGATCACCAGGGTGACCACCAGCACGGCCAGCGCCACCCAGCGCGGCCATAGCCGGCGCCCGGCGGACGGCTTGCCCATCGGGGAGTCGAACAGCTTCATGAGTCGGAATCCACCACCTGACCGGGCACGGTCTCGGGGTTGGCCAGCTCCGGATGGTCGGCCTCGGCCTGGGACGGCGTTGCCGGGGGCTGGGAGCGCAGGTCGATCGCATTCGCCAGCAGCACCGCCAGCGCGGGCAGCACGGCCGCGGCAACGAACAGCAGCAGGTTCCACGGCATGGGGGTGACGGTGCCGCCCAGGAAACACACCACCCGTATCGCCATCGTCCACAGGTAGCGGGTGCGGCGTGCGTTGGTGTCGAGGGTACGGCTGAAGCGGGCGCTGGTGATGACCGCCTGCCCGTCCCGTTCCCGATGTCGAACCACCCTTCCAGCCTACGCGTGGCCACGCCGGCCGGCGCCACGGGCCACCCCCCGGCCGCGCCGACGGAGCCGGGGGGTCGGCATGTTGTGGGGTGGGCTACCGCCAGAACCCGCCGGATACCCGCTAGCGTTGCCGCCGTGACCGAAACAGCAAGCCGTAGCGTCATCGTCACCGGGGGCAACCGGGGCATCGGACGCGCCATCGTGGAACGCTTCGTCGCCGACGGCCACAAGGTGGCCAGCTTCAGCCGGGCCGGGGACGCCCCCGACGGCGCCCTGGGCATCGCCTGCGATGTCGGCGATCCGGCCGCGGTCGACGCCGGCTTCGCCGCCGCCGAGGCCGCCCACGGCCCGGTCGAGGTGCTGGTCGCCAATGCCGGCGTCACCAAGGACACCCTGATCCTGCGGATGAGCGAGGAGGACTGGGCGGGCGTCCTCGACGTCAACCTGACCGGCTCGTTCCGGGTGGCCAAGCGGGCGGCGAGGTCGATGATCCGCGGCCGCTGGGGCCGGATCGTCTTCACCGGCTCGGTGGTCGGCCTCTACGGGTCGCCCGGGCAGGTGAACTACTCCTCGTCCAAGGCTGCGCTGGTGGGGCTGGCCCGCTCGCTCACCCGCGAGATCGGCGGCCGCGGGGTGACCGCCAACGTGGTGGCCCCCGGCTTCATCGAGACCGACATGACCGCCGTGCTGTCGGAGGAGTTGGTCGCCAAGTACAAGGCGACCACCCCGGCCGGACGCCTGGGACAGCCGGAGGAGGTCGCCGCGGCGATCGCCTTCCTGGCCTCCGAGCAGGCCGGCTTCATCTCGGGTGCGGTGATCCCGGTCGACGGCGGCCTCGGCATGGGCCACTGAGCGGACGAACAGACGAAAGGACAGTGATGGGAATCCTGGAGGGCAAGAACATCCTGGTCGCTGGGGTGACGATGAACACCTCGATTGGTTACCGGGTGGCCGAGATCGCCCAGCGCGAGGGCGCCACCGTCCTGGTGTCGAACTTCGGCCGGGCGCTCAGCCTCACCCGCCGGATCATCAAGCGGCTCGACCCCGAGCCGGTGCTGCTGGAGGTTGACGTCACCAATGACGAGCACCTCGCCGGCCTGGCCGACCAGGTACGCGAGCACGTCGACCACCTGGACGGCGTCGTCCACTCGATCGCCTTCGCCAACCCGGAGACCGCCCTGGGCGGCAAGTTCCTGACCACCCCGGCCGATGACGTCAAGACCGCGATCCACGTCTCGGCGTATTCGCTGGCCAGCCTCACCATGGCCTGCCGCCCGCTGATGAGCAGCGGCGGCTCGGTGGTGGGGCTCACCTTCGACGCCCGGCAGTCCTGGCCCACCTACGACTGGATGGGCGTGGCCAAGGCGGCGCTGGAGAGCACCTCGCGCTACCTGGCCCGCTATCTCGGCCCGGATGGGATCCGCTGCAACGTTGTCGCGGCCGGCCCGCTGTCGACGATCGCCAAGAAGGCCATCCCGGGTGCCGAGACCTTCGACGACATCTGGGCCGAGCGCGCCCCGCTCGGCTGGGACCCGAAGGATCTCGACCCCACCGCCCGCGCGGTGGTGGCGCTGTTGTCGGACTGGTTCCCCGCGACCACCGGCGAGATGGTGCATGTCGACGGCGGCCTGCATTCCACCGGCGCCTGAGGGCTCCTCCGACCGGTAGGTTTAGCCCATGGCGGTGGTGGAGCTTCGTGATGTGTCGATCGTGCGGTCCGGCGCGACCCTGTTGGACGGCATCGCCTGGACGGTCGAGGAGGACGAACGCTGGGTGATCATCGGCCCCAACGGCGCCGGCAAGACCACCCTGCTGCAGATCGTCGCCGCGCAGTCCCACCCGACCCGCGGCTCCGCGAGCATCCTTGACGAGACCCTCGGCGCGGTCGACGTGTTCGAGCTGCGTCCCCGGATCGGGGTGGCGTCCGCCGCGCTGGCCGACCGGATCCCGAAGTCGGAACGGGTCGCCGACGTGGTGGTCTCGGCCGCCTACGCGGTGATGGGCCGCTGGCGTGAGGACTACGACGAGGCCGACCACGCTCGCGCCCGCATGTTGATGGCCCAGTTGCGCGTCGACCATCTGGCCGACCGCACCTTCGGGACGCTGAGTGAAGGGGAGCGCAAGCGGGTGCAGATCGCCCGTGCCCTGATGACCGATCCCGAACTGCTGCTGCTGGACGAGCCCGCTGCCGGCCTCGACCTGGCCGGACGCGAGGCGCTGGTGGACACCCTCAGCGACCTGTGCGAGGACGACTACGCGCCGGCCACCGTCCTGGTCACCCACCACGTCGAGGAGATCCCGCGCGGGATCACCCACGCCCTGCTGCTGAAGCAGGCGAGGGTGGTGGCCGCCGGCCCGATCGAGACCACGCTGACCGGTCCGCTGCTGAGCGCCACCTTCGACCTGGAACTGGCGGTCGGCCACGCCGACGGCCGCTGGACCGCCCGCGCCGTCCGCGCGTCCGAGGGCTCGCGGCCCACCCGAGCCTTCTAGAGCCGGCCCGCCGATACCCAGTCGGCTGGCATCATGGAGGCATCCAACACCAGGAGAGTCCGATGTGGGAGTGGCTGAGCGATAACGTCTGGTCGATCTGGCTCGTGTTGGGCGCCGGGCTGGCGGTCACCGAGCTGATTACCCTGGACTTCACGCTGTTGATGCTCGCCGCTGGCGCGGTCGCCGGCGGGGTGACGGCGTTGGTGTTCCCCGGCCTGCTGTGGCTGCAGATCGCGGTGGCCGTGGTGGTGGCGATCCTGATGCTGGCGCTGCTGCGTCCCACCCTGCTGGAGAAGATCCGCCGGATGCCGGGCTACCGCTCCTCGGTCGACAAGCTGGTGGGCAGCAGCGGCGTGGTGGTGGCCGAGGTGACCGGGACCTCCGGTGAGGTGAAGCTCGCCGGTGAGGTCTGGACGGCGCGCAGCGTGGACGGCGCCGCGATCGCACCCGGTGAGCAGGTGGAGGTCTACCAGGTGGACGGCGCCACGGTGGTGGTCTATCCCCGCCATCAGGCATTGCCCTGAGGCCTCGCCCGGCGTTGGTCTGCCGCCGGTAGGGTGGAAGGCGACTGAGGAGGTCCGATGCCTGAAGCCGTGATGATCATTGTGTGGATCCTGGTCGCAGCGATCGTGGTCGCGATCCTGGTGCGTTCCGTCCGGGTGATCCGCCAGCAACAGGTGGCCGTCGTCGAACGGCTGGGCAAGTTCCGTCGCACCCTGGATTCCGGTCCGCACCTACTGGTGCCGTGGATCGACCGGGTGCGCTACATGATCGACCTGCGCGAGGCGGTCGTCCCGTTCCCGCCGCAGGGCGTGATCACCGAGGACAACCTGATGGTCAGCATCGACTCGGTGATCTACTACCAGGTGGTCGATCCGGTCCGCGCGGCCTACGAGGCGCAGAACTACATCCAGGCCATCGAACAGCTCACCATGACCACGCTGCGCAACATCATCGGCGGCCTTGACCTGGAGCAGACCCTGACCAGCCGCGAGGAGATCAACCAGAAGCTGCGCGCCGTCCTCGACGAGGCCACCGGCAAGTGGGGCATCAAGGTCAACCGGGTCGAGTTGCGCTCGATCGAGCCGCCGGCCACGATCCGCGACGCGATGGAGAAGGGCGCCCGGGCCGAGCGCGACAAGCGGGCCGCGATCCTGATCGCCGAGGGCCAGCGGCAGTCGCAGATCCTCTCGGCCTCCGGCGAGAAGGAATCGGCGATCCTGCGCGCCCAGGGCGACCGTGAGTCGACCGTGCTGCGTGCCCAGGCCGACCGGCAGGCTGCGATGCTGCGGGCCGAGGGCGACGCCCAGGCGATCCACACCACCTTCTCGGCGATCCACGCCTCCAAGCCCACCCCCGGCCTCCTCTCCTACCAGTACCTGCGGATGCTGCCCCAGCTGGCCAAGGGCGACGCCAACAAGATGTGGATCATCCCCAGCGAACTCAACGACGCGCTGAAGGGGCTCGGCTCGATGATCGGAGGCGCGGCCAGCGGGTCGGCGCCGGCCGACGATCCGGACGAGGTGGCGGCCGAGTTCACGGCACCGGAGAAGGTCGACGTGATCGCCGAGATCGAGGCCCAGAAGGCCGCCGAGGAGGCCGAGTCGCAGCGGTCGGTGCAGCAGGCGATCGCCGAAGCCGCCGCCATCGAGGGGCGTCGTGCCGCGGCGGTGGGCACCGTCCCGGCCGCTCTGGATCCCGCGGCGCCGTCCGAGACCGAGGCCGCGCCGCAGCGGGCCGAGACCGATACCGAGCCTGCCTAGGCGGCTTCCGGACGCCTGGCGTAACGCTCGGCGAGGCTGGCGCAGGCCATCAGCTGGGCCTGGTGGAAGACCATCAGCGGCAGCATCAGCAGCCCGATCGGCGCCCCGGCGAACAGCACGGCGGCCATCGGCAGGCCGCTGGCGAGCGACTTCTTCGTGCCGCAGAACTGGATGGCGATGGCGTCCTGCGTGCTGAAGCCGAGCCGGCGGGCCAGCCACCAGGTGACGGCCAGCACCAGCGCCAGCAGCGCCAGGCAGATCCCGATCAGGATCGCGATCTCTGCCGCCGAGACCTGCGACCACATGCCCTCGCGCTGCCCGGCGGCGAAGGCGCCGTAGACGACCAGCACGATCGAACCGCGATCGACCAGCTTCAAGCCCGGATGCGAGGCCACGAAGCGTGCCGTCCAGGGCCGTGACAGCTGACCTAGCACGAACGGCAGCAACAACTGCAGCAGGATGTCGATGATCGCGCTCGTCGTGAACTCCACCCGTCCGGCCAGCAACAGCCAGCACAGCGCCGGGGTGAGGAACACGCCCAGGATGTTGGACGCCGAGGCGCTCACCACCGCCCCGGCCACATTGCCGCGGGCGATCGAGGTGAAGGCGATGGAGGACTGGACGGTCGAGGGCACCAGCGTGAGGTAGACCAGCCCGGTGAGCAGCGCCGGGCTCAACCAGGCGCCCGCGACAGCGGCGATGCCCAGGCCCAGCAGCGGGAACATCAGGTAGGTGAACGCCAGGATGGTGACGTGCAGCCGCCAGTGCTTCAGCCCGGCCAGGGTCTCCGCCGGGCTCAGCCGGGCGCCGTAGAGGAAGAACAGCAGCGCGATGGCTCCGGTGGTCGCCCCGTCGACGATGCCCACGCCGACCCCGGTCACGGGGAGGACGGTGCCCACCACCGCCGCCACGAGGATGGCGAGCAGGAAGCGGTCGATCGGGAGTTTGGTGAGCCAGGACATCGCTGCTCATCCTAGGGTGGCTGCGTGGCGACGGTGATTCCGGTGGAGCGAGCGGACGACGAGCGGCTGGCGGACTATGTCGGCCTGCGGGAATCCAGCCTCCGGAAACGACTGGAGACCGAGCGGGGAGTGTTCATCGCCGAAGGCAGCAAGGTGATCCGGCGGTCGATCGAGGCCGGCTACCCGCCGCGGTCGTTGCTGCTCGCCGAGCGCTGGCTGGCCGAGCTCGCCGATCTACTGGACCCCCTGGAGGTGCCGGTCTATCTGGTCAGCGAGGCGGTCGCGGAGGAGGTGACCGGGTTCCACGTCCATCGCGGCGCGCTGGCCTCGCTGCACCGGATCGAGCGCTGGAGCGTGGCCGACGTGCTGACCGGCCGTCGCGTGATGGTGCTGGAGGATCTGGTCGACCACACCAATGTCGGGGCGATCCTCCGCAACGCCGCCGGTCTGGGCTGGGACGGAGTGCTGGTCAGCGCCCGGTGCGCCGATCCGCTCTACCGGCGTTCGATCAAGGTCTCGATGGGCACCGTCTTCGCGCTGCCCTGGGCACGGCTACCCGAAGGGGCCGACCTGAACGAGGTACTGCGCGGGTTTACGGTGGCCGCGCTGGCCCTGAGCCCCACCGCGCTCAGCCTGGACGAGTTCGCCGACCGCTTCCGGCACGCCGAGCGGCTGGCGCTGTTGCTGGGCACCGAAGGCCATGGGCTGAGCCGGCAGTGGCTGGCGGCCGCGGACGCCGTGGTGCAGATCCCCATGTACGGCGGCGTCGACTCGCTCAACGTGGCGGCCGCCAGCGCGATCGCAGGCTACGCGCTGGCACCAGCTACTCGGGGCGTTGCTTCGGGCTGACCGGCCAATCCGCGGGGTAGAGGTGGGCGAGCTCCTCGGCCTGGGAGTAGAGCTTGCGACGGACCCGGTTCGACAGCCGGTCGCCGAAGACGATGCCGTTGAGGTGGTCGGTCTCGTGCTGCAGGCAGCGGGCGAGTGTGCCCGTGCCCTCGACCCGAACCGGGTTTCCGTCGACGTCCACCCCAGTGCACACCGCGAAGTCGGGTCGGGCGAGCGGCTGGTAGCCGCCCGGTAGCGACAGGCAGCCCTCGTCCTCGGAGACCAGTTGGCGCGCGTCGCCGGCGGGCAGGGCGACCACCGGATTGCACACCACGCCGCGGTGGAAGACATCGTTGGCGTCGGGGCAGTCGTAGACGAAGACGGCCAGGTCCACACCCACCTGGGTGGCGGCCAGCCCGACGCCGCGGGCGGCCTCCATGGTCGCGAACATGTCGCGGACCAGGGTGCGCAGCTCGTCGTCGAAGGACTCCACGCGACGGGTCGGCGCGTGCATCACCGGAGTGCCCCAGCGGGTGATCGGCAGCAGGCTGCCGCCCGTCATCAGTTCGGTGACATCCATCCTGGGTCTACTCCTCGATCCTGGGGCCCGCTGGGAGCCTGCTTCTGCGCCGTGCGTCATCCTAGCCGCGCGTGGCGGCTTGCTCTGGGGTGCGCCTCCGCGCAGGCTGAGGGGGTGAGTGCCCCGACTCCTGAGCTGACCGATGCGCAGGCCGAGCTGATCGCCGACTTCCGGCAGCACCTCGCCGCGGAGCGGAACCTCTCGGCGCACACCGTCCGGGCCTACTGCGGCGATCTGGCCAACCTGTTCGGCCACCTGGAGCGGGTGGGGGAGGGCGACCTGGCCGACATCGACCTGATCGCGCTACGCCGCTGGCTGGCCTGGCAACAGGCCGGTGGCGCGGAGCGCGCCACCCTGCAGCGCCGGGCAGCCGCCGTCCGGACCTTCTTCGCCTGGGCCAGGCGCACCTCGCGGATCGCCACCGATCCGGCGGCCGGGCTGCGCTCGCCACGAACCGACCGACGACTGCCCCCGACCCTGGAGGCCGACCAGGTGACCGCGGCCCTGGAGCAGTTGGAGGAGGCTGCCGCCGCCGCGGAGGACGACGACCGGCGGGCGATCGCCTGTCGCGACCTGGCGATCGTGGAGGTGCTGTACGCCGGCGGCATCCGGGTCTCGGAGCTGTGCGGGCTGGATCTCGCCGACCTGGACGCCGGGCGGGGCGTCGTCCGGGTCTTCGGCAAGGGCGGGAAGGAACGCACCGTCCCGCTCGGCATCCCCGCCTGGCGAGCGCTGGACGCCTGGTCGCGGTTGCGTGGCCGGCTGGCACGCGATGCCGGTGACGCCGTCTTCGTCGGTGACCGCGGTGCCCGGATCGACCCCAGGGTGGTGCGCCGCCTCGTCCACCGCGTGCTGGGGAGCGTCCCCGGAGCAGCCGATCTCGGCCCCCACGGCCTACGTCACGCCATGGCCACCCATCTGCTGGAGGGCGGCGCCGACCTGCGCTCGGTGCAGGAGATGCTCGGTCACGCCTCGCTGGCCACCACCCAGCTCTACACCCACGTCACCAACGACCGGCTCCGCGCCGCCTTCCAGCAGGCCCACCCCCGAGCCTGAGGCCGTGCGCCGGCCACGCCGGGCTACCGCCGAGTCTCAGCCGCGCTCGGCGATGGCAGTGGCGTCGGCCTCGGAGAGGAGCCGGATCTCGGGTTTCTCGAAGAGCAGCATGGGGTCGAGGTAGGTGTCGCCGCGGCGTAGCCCGAGGTGCAGGCAGGCGTCGGCGCCACCGCCGCAGTCATGACCCTCGACGAGCTGTCCGATCACCGTGCCGGCCGTGACCGAATCGTCGACCGAGACGCTGGCGCGGACCGGCTCGTAGGTGGTGCGCAATCGGCCGTGGATCACCGTCACCACCGGCTTGCCGGCGACCTCTCCCGCGAAGCCGATCCGGCCGTCGGCCGCGGCTCGCACGGACGTTCCCGGCTCGGCCCGCAGATCGATGCCGCGATGGCCGGCCAGCCACGGTTCGTCCGGCGGATCGAAACCCCTGATCACCGGGCCCGCCACCGGGCGAACCGCCGATCCGAGGGCGGCGGGCGCAGCCACCAGCCAGGCCAGCACGGCCACGATCGCGACGGCCGGCCAGCGCCGGCGTCCCTTTGTTCTCATGCCTGGTCACCTTGGCCGGCAGCCACCGGATCCCGCCGGTGAATCCGGATGGCTGTGGACGGCCGGAGGCTTGTGGACAACTCCCGCCGTCCGAGTCGTTCCCCAGTTGGCGCCGGTCGCCGGTCACCGCGTAGAATCACCAGAGCGACTCGGCAGATCCGGGTCGACTTCGCATGCAGTCTGTTCGCCGGCAGGCGGGCCGAACCCCGAGGTCCCACACCAGGGTGGTCAGTAGGCGACTGCATCAGGGGAGCCGAAGAGCTCGGCTCCGACAACCCAAGCGGGATGGGGCGCAGCGCCCGGCCCGCGCAGAAAGGAACGGCCATGGCCGTCGTCACCACGCGCCAGCTGCTCGACAGCGGCGTCCACTTCGGACATCAGACCCGCCGCTGGAACCCGAAGATGAAGCGGTTCATCTTCGCCGAGCGCAACGGCATCTACATCATCGACCTGCAGCAGTCGTTGACCTACATCGACGCCGCCTACAAGTTCGTCAAGGAGACCGTCGCCAAGGGCGGCCAGATCCTCTTCATCGGCACCAAGAAGCAGGCCCAGGAGGCGATCGCCGAGCAGGCGACCCGCGTCGGCATGCCCTACGTGAACCAGCGCTGGCTGGGCGGCATGCTCACCAACTTCGGCACCATCTCCAAGCGCATCGGCAAGATGAAGGAGCTGGAGGGCCTCAACTTCGACGACGTCGCGGCCTCGGGCCTGACCAAGAAGGAACTGCTGCAGCAGAAGCGCAAGAAGGAGAAGCTGGCCAAGACCCTGGGCGGCATCCGTGACATGGGCCGGCTGCCGCAGGCGATCTGGGTGGTCGACACCAAGAAGGAGCACCTGGCGATCGACGAGGCCCGCAAGCTGCGGATCCCGATCATCGGCATCCTGGACACCAACTGCGATCCCGACGAGGTCGACTTCGCCATCCCGGGCAACGACGACGCGATCCGCTCGGTCGCGCTGCTGACCCGCGTGGTCGCCGACGCCGTCGCGGACGGGCTGCTGGCCCGTTCGGCCGCCGCCACCAGCGGCGAAGAGGCCGAGCCGATGCCCGACTGGGAGCGCGAGCTGCTGGCCACCACCGACACCGCTGCGGTCTCCGAGGCCGAGGCTGTCGAGGGCAGCGACCTGCAGGCCAACGAGCTCGCGGACGCCGTCGAGGGCGCCGTGGCCGAGACCGAGGCGCTCGCCGAAGTCGCTGAGGCCAACGAGGCCACTGAGGCCGTTGAGGTCGCCGAGGACGCCGCCGCGCTGGCCGCTGACGCCGCCGCCGAGGCTGCTGCCGAGCCCGAGACCAACTGACCATTCCCCACTGACAGGACGACAACAACCAAGATGGCAATCACTGCTGCTGATGTGAAGAAGCTCCGGGATCTCACCGGTGCCGGAATGATGGACGCCAAGAAGGCGCTCACCGAGGCCGACGGCGACTTCGAGGCCGCCACCGAGATCCTGCGGGTCTCCGGCCAGGCCAAGATGGCCAAGCGCTCCGACCGCGAGGCGAGCAACGGCCTGGTCGCCTCCGCTGGATCCACCGTGATCCAGCTGGGCGCCGAGACCGACTTCGTGGCCAAGAACGCCGAGTTCATCGAGCTCGCCGAGCAGATCGCCGCCGCGGTGGACGCCGCCGGCGCGCACGGCGTTGAGGCGGCCAGCGCGGTCGCGCTCCCGTCCGGCCAGACGGTCGCCGAGGCGGTCGCCGAGCTCAGCGCGAAGATCGGCGAGAAGCTGGAACTGGCCAACGCCGCCAGCTACGCAGGTCCGGTCAGCGTCTACCTGCACAAGCGGTCCTCGGATCTGCCCCCGCAGGTCGGCGTCATGATCGAGTACGAAGGTGCCGACGCCGACTTCGTCCGCGGTATCGCGATGCAGATCGCCGCGATGTCTCCCCAGTGGGTGACCCGCGACGAGGTGCCGGCCGACGTGCTGGAGAAGGAGCGCCACATCGCCGAGCTCACCGCTCGCGAGGAGGGCAAGCCCGAGGCGATCATTCCCCGGATCGTCGAAGGCCGGCTGGGCGGCTTCTACAAGGAGGTCGTCCTGCTCGACCAGGCGTCGGTTTCGGACGACAAGCTGACGGTCGGCCAGTTGCTGGACAAGAATGGGGTCACCGTGAAGCGGTTCGTCCGCTTCTCCGCCGGAGCCTGACCCGACCTCGTGTCTCGAGAAGAAGGAGCCCCCGTGCCCAGTCCTTACCGCCGCGTCCTACTCAAGCTCTCCGGTGAGGCGTTCGGGGGAGGCTCGATCGGCGTCGACCCCGACGTGATCGCCAGCCTCGCAGCCCAGATCGCCGGCGTGGTGGCGAGCGGGGTCGACGTGGCGATCGTGGTCGGCGGGGGCAACTTCTTCCGGGGCGCCGAGCTGCAGACCCGTGGCATGGATCGTGCCCGGGCCGACTACATGGGCATGCTCGGCACGGTGATGAACTGCCTGGCACTGCAGGATTTCTGCGAGAAGGCCGGGGTGCAGACCCGGGTGCAGAGCGCCATCGCCATGGGCCAGGTCGCCGAGCCGTACATCCCGCTGCGGGCCATCAGGCACATGGAGAAGGGCCGCGTCGTGATCTTCGGTGCCGGCTCGGGCATGCCCTTCTTCTCCACCGACACGGTGGCCGCCCAGCGGGCGCTGGAGGTCAACGCGGACGTGCTGCTGATGGCCAAACAGGGCACCGACGGCGTCTACGACTCCGACCCCCGCACCAACCCGGATGCGGCCAAGTTCGACCATCTCAGCTACGACGAGTTCCTCGCCCGCGACCTGAAGGTGGCCGACGCCACCGCGGTCAGCCTGGCCCGGGAGCACGGCCTGCCGATGGTCTTCTTCGACCTCGGGGTCGAAGGCAACATCGCCCGTGTGGTCGCGGGTGAGAAGATCGGTACAACCCTGCACGCCTAAGGTTGCGGGAGCTGAAGGGAGACGGACGTGATCGCCGACATCATCAAGGACGCTGAGCACCGGATGGACGGGGCGGTCGAACATGCCCGGGAGGAGTTCGGTGCGATCCGCACCGGACGGGCCCACCCGGCGATGTTCAACAAGCTCCTGGTCGACTACTACGGCACGCCCACCCCGCTGCAGCAGCTCGCCACCTTCCAGGTTCCCGAGGCACGGGTGGTGCTGATCAGCCCCTTCGACCGCAACGCGATGGCAGGCATCGAGAAGACGATCCGCGATTCCGACCTGGGCGTCAACCCGGCCAACGACGGCAACGTCATCCGGCTGGTGCTGCCGCAGCTCACCGAGGAGCGGCGCAAGGAGTACATCAAGCTCGCCCGGCACAAGGCCGAGGAGGCCCGGGTCGCGGTGCGCAACACCCGCCGTCACGCGATCGACGCCACCAACAAGCTGGTCAAGGACAAGGAGATCGGCGAGGACGACGCCCGCGGCGCCGAGAAGCAACTCGATCAGCTGACCAAGAAGCATGTCGATGCTGTGGACGAGCTGCTGAAGGCCAAGGAAGCTGAACTGATGGAGGTCTGATGACCTCACCCGATTCCGCGCCGACTCCGGCGCCCGCGCCGGTCAAGGCCGGACGCGATCTGCCGGCCGCCATCCTGGTGGGGGTCGGTCTGCTCGCGGCGGTGGTCGTCACCCTGATCTGGTGGCACCCCGGCTTCATCCTGCTGATCGTCGTGCTGACCTGCATGGGCGCGGTCGAGGTGCATCACGCCCTGAAGCGGATCGGGATGAACTCGGCGATCGTGCCGATCGTGGTGGGGACGATCGCCATCATCGGGGGCACCTACGCCGCGGCGATCCTGCAACCGATCGGCGGCATCCCGTGGCATGAGGTGCTGCTCGGCTGCCTGGCCATGACCGTCCTGCTGGCGCTGGTCTGGCGGATGCCAGGCGGCGCCGACGGCTATGTCAAGGACGCCGCGGCCAGCCTGTTCACGATCAGCTACATCCCGCTGCTGGCCTCCTTCATCGGGCTGCTGCTGGCCTCCCCGCACGGTGCCTGGAAGCTGGTGATGCTGGCGCTGTGCGTGGTCGGCAGCGATACCGGCGGCTATGCCTTCGGCGCCACCCTGGGCCGGCATCCGATGGCGCCCAATATCAGCCCGAAGAAGACCTGGGAGGGGCTGGCCGGTTCGGTCGTCACCGCCTCGGCGGTCGGCATGGCCGCCGGCGGCCTGCTGCTCCACCTGCCATGGTGGTTCGGGCTGGCGATGGGTGTGAGCTGCGTCATCTTCGGCACGGCGGGCGACCTGATCGAGTCGCTGATCAAGCGCGACGTCGGTATCAAGGACATGTCCTCCTCGCTGCCCGGCCATGGCGGAGTGATGGACCGGCTCGATTCCATGTTGGTGGCCGCGCCGGCCGGCTGGCTGCTGTTCACCCTGCTGCCGGTATGACCAAACCGCTCACTCCGCAGGAGGAATCCGCCTACGCCGAGCTGGTCGCCCATGCCGAGGCGGGCCGGACCGTCCCACTGGTGATGACCGCGCCGCGGCTCGGCAAGCCTCCGGTGCACTGGCTCGATCTCGACACCGACGCCCGGGCGTCCCTGGTGGCCGACCTCGGCCTGGCGAAGTTCCGCCGCGGGCAGCTCGACCGGCACCTCTTCGATCACCTCAGTCTCGATCCGGCCGAGTGGACGGACATGGCCCGCGCCGACGGCGACCGCCTGGCCGCCGCCGGGTTGCCGTCCCTGCTCACCCGGGTGCGCGATCTCTCCGCCGATGCCGGGACGACGGTGAAGACGCTGTGGCGACTGGTCGACGGCTCGCTGGTGGAGTCGGTGCTGATGAGGTACGGCGTCCCCGGCCTGCGGGCGTCCGGCAAGGGACGCGAGCGGGCCACCGTCTGCATCTCCTCCCAGGCCGGCTGCGGCATGGCCTGCCCGTTCTGCGCCACCGGCCAGGGCGGTCTGCAGCGCAACCTCACCGCGGCCGAGATCCTGCTGCAGGTGATGGATGCCGCCCGTACGTTGCGCGACGGCGGCGTCCCGGGTGGCTCCGGCCGGGTGAACAACATCGTGTTCATGGGCATGGGCGAGCCGATGGCCAACTACAAGGCGGTGCTGGCCGCCGTCCGGACGATCACCGCGCCGGTGCCGAACGGGCTCGGCATCTCGGCCCGTGGCGTGACCATCTCGACGGTCGGGCTGGTGCCCCGGATCAGGCAGCTCGCGGACGAAGGGCTGCCGGTCACCCTGGCGGTGAGCCTGCACGCCCCGGACGACGAGCTGCGCGACGAGCTCTGCCCGATCAACACCCGCTGGAACGTCGCCGAGGTGGTGGACGCCGCCCACGGCTACTTCACCGCGACCGGCCGCCGGGTCTCCATCGAGTACGCCCTGATCCGCGACGTGAACGACCAGCCCTGGCGCGCCGACGCGCTGGCCGAGGTGCTGCGCCGCCGTGGCGGTCACAGCTGGGTGCACGTCAACCTGATCCCGCTCAACCCCACGCCCGGCTCGAAGTGGACCGCCTCCCGCCGCAAGGACGAGGCCGAGTTCGTTCGCCGCCTGGAGGCAGCCGGCGTCCAGGTCACCGTCCGCGACACCCGCGGCCGCGAGATCGATGCGGCATGTGGGCAGTTGGCGGCGGAGGCGATCGAGTAGACGGAGCCGGCAGAGGATCATGACGACTGCGCGTTCTGCCGAGGCAGAGCAGCAGCTCATCAGGGAGATCTGCGATCGGAGAATCCGTTCCCGGCAACGGAGGCTTCGGGTTGAGCGAGCCCGGTGGCGTTCCCTGGCATGCGGAGGAGCATGCGGTCAGTCGCGAGGGAGCTGGTGGCGACTGAGCCGTCGGCTCATGCCCAGCCTGCGGCGAACGCTCACTGGCTCCTTCGCTGCGCGGCCAGCGCCACGTCGCTTATGAGGCTTACACATCGCACAGCCACGCCATGTGCGGGACGGATGCTGGTTGGTCACTGGAGATTCCCGTCTCGGCTTCGTCTGCGGACGAAGAGAACGACACTACTCGGGGTGGTGGACGTAACGAAATCTGCCTTCCGCGTCCCGGGCTGCCAGCTGCACCCTGGCCGTTGACCGGCGTCAGGGCATGCCGGTCAGGCGGCGGGTTCCGCGTGAGGGGTCGGAGGGTTGGGGTTGAAGTAGAGCCAACGGGTCTGGAGGGCTTCTCCGGTCGGCCCGCGCCAGGCAGGTTGAGGTAGATCTGGGGGAGGGGCCTTCAGGTTGGCCGGGCGCAAGGGATGCCCATGGTGGTTGTTGAAGACCAGCCCGGCGATGCGCTGCGGGTCGCCGTCGATGGTGAAGCTGCCTTTGTGGAGTTCGCCGTGGTGGAACGGGCAGAGGCTGATCAGGTTGGAAGGCTCGGTGACCCCGCCGTCGCGCCAGTGCTGGAGATGATGGTTCTCGAGGAAGCCGGTGGCCTGGCAGCCGGGGTAGCGGCAGCCCTTGTCGCGATCCTCGATCAGGACGCGGATGCGTTGCGGGACGATGCGGTGCTGGCGTCCTACGGCGACGGGCCTGCCATCGGTTTCCCAGACCGGGACGATGGTGGCATCGCAGGTGTACCGGTCTGCGAGGTGTCCGGGTAGGGCTCCCTTCCTGTGGAGCCAGGTCTGCTGGTCGGTGTCCAGGTGCAGCAGGACGCGGTAGCGGTTGCGACGATTGTCGGACGCGACGGCGTCCAGGGAGCGGTGCGCGACCTCGACGAATCCGTCGGCCAGGGTGGCCTCGGTGTGGCCGGCGGTGAACAGCGCGTCCTTGGCCTCGCGGATGGCCTGCTCGATCAGTTCAGCCTTCACGAGATCGCTGGTGGCGTATCGCAGCAGGAACTGGTCGTCGAGGCGGCTCAGCTGCAGGGTGTCAGGCTTCACTCGTGGCTCGTGCTTGCGAGGCTCGGCGAACCAACCCGACAGCCCACGACGGAGCTGGGTGACCGTCGCGCTCTCGGCGAAGGCCGTCACATCGGCGGAGTGCGTCGCGGGCACCCGATGGGCGAGTATCGCGACCTGATCCAGGGTGAGCCTGCCCTCGTTCAGCCGCTCGATCGCCTCAGGAAGGTCGTCGACGCGGTGGGCGATCGTGGTGAGCTTGCGGACGGTGCCGCGGTCGAGCCCGGTCCGGAACTCGAGGAAGTGCTCGACGGACCTGATGCCATCACCGACCCAGGCTTCGTCGGCGATGATCTGTGCGGTTGTGGCCACCAGTTGGGCGTGAAGCTGCGCGACCTGGCCGGACAGCACGCCGACCGCCGTGGAGGCTGTGTGCCAGTCGAGCCGGGTTTCCATGCCCCCATAATAATAGAACATACATTCGAATACAAGCGGTATCGCGGTGCCTGACCCGAAGCCCAGCGCTACTCGGCGAAGGGGCGGATGTCGGCGTACTCCGCGATGACGGCCTCGATGTGCGCGACGGCTGCGTCGTCCAGACCGGCGTCGCCGGTCACCGCGCGCCAGCCCGCCGTGACCACGTCCCCATAGTTGTGGCCGTGGTGGGCTGGGACGGATTCGCCCATCAGCATGTCGACGGTGACCTGGACGGCGGTGACGCCGGGAATCCAGGTCATGGACGGGCTGACGTCCGGCGCCCGCTGGCCGGGCTCCAGCCACTCCGGGGAGCGCCAGAGCAGTTCCGGGCCCAGCCAGGTCACCGGGTCGGTGGCGTGCTGCAGGTAGAGCACGCGAGGCCGCGTCCATTCGCCGCCGAATTGCTCGTCGTCCGACCGGGACATCCAGCGGACCTCGCGGCCGCCGTCCAGTACCGGCTGCCAGGCCGGGCTACCCGGGTCGCGGGCGCCCTGCAGTGAACGCCACAGCGGTGAACCGTTGGGGCTGCCCACGAACATCGCACCATCGGTGCGGGCGCGGAGGTCGGTCACATCGGCGAACACCGCCTGGCTGCCGTGGGCGCCCAGGCTGAGCCCATAGCTGATCAGTCGGGGACGGGAGTCGGCCGGCAGTTCCCGCCACACCGCGTACACCTGGGCGAAGAGCTCCTCGGCGGCGGCCACGGGAGCGTCCGGGTCGAAGAGGAACGAGACCCAGCTCGGGGTGTAGGCGTACTGCATCGAGGCGATCGCGGTGTTGCCGGCGTGCAGGTACTCGACGGCGTCGGTCGTCTGGGCCTCCAGCCAACCCGAGCCGGTGGTGGTCGCCACCACCAGGACGTCGCGGTCGAAGGCTCTGGTGCGTCGTAGTTCGGCGACCACCAGTTGGGCACGCTCGGCGAGGGTCGGGGCTGATTCCAGCCCGGCATAGACCCGGATCGGTTCCATCGCCGCCACGCCCGTGACCGCTGTGATCTCGCCGGCCGTTGGCCCGCCGGCGAGGAAGTTGCCGCCGTGGCGGCCAACGTCCTCCCACGCGATGGCGGAGCCGGAGCCCGCCGACCGGTACGGCGCAGCCGGTTCGATCGCCTCGGCGTCCGGCAGGCCGTTGCGGTCGGCGTAGATCGAGTCGACCGCCGCCAACGCGCCACCCACCAGCAGGCCCAGCGCGAGGACGACGACGGTGCCGGCTCCCAGGACGCCGGCCAGCACGCCTCGCCGTCGGCGCAGAGAGCCGAAGACCCGACGAACGCCCTTGCCGGCAGCGAGCAACAGCACGACCAACGGCAGGAACCCGCTCAGGAAGCCGGCCACCGACGAGGTGGGCAGCGGCGGCATCTCCACCATCCGGCGCACCTCGTTCTGCCACATCATCGCCAGCGAGGACAGCCCGGCGAGGGCAATCAGCCAGGCGAGCCCGTAGCCGATCCACCACCGGCGCTGGGCAACGGCCGACGGCCGCCAACGCACCCGGGAGCCCACCAGGGCGAGGATCGCGGCGCCGACCAGATAGCCCAGCCCGAAGGCGAGCGCCGCCACAGCTCCCTGCAGTACGGCAGGCCGCGGCAGCAGCGAGGGAGTCACCGACAGCCCGGCCAGGATCAGGCCGAGCGCCGATCCACCCGGATCGACCTGCCACCAGCGGCGTTGCGACATGGGCGTCAGAGTAGACCTCCGCGGACGGCCGCCCTGGCGCTGGTCACCGATCGCGGATGCCGCAGGTGTATCCGCCCGGCAGGCGGGATCACCGCTCGATCTCGGCCACCCGGGCCGCGATCAGCCGCTCCAGGACGTCGGCGGGGATCGGCTGCTCGGCGGTGAACCGGACGGTGCCCTTGGCCAGCGAGAAGCCCGCCAGGTCGTCGCGGACGGTGTCCAGCGCTGCCGGGCTGAACGGGTACAGCCCGATATGGCCCTTGGCGTTCATCACCGCCAGCAGGGGTTTGCCGCGGTAGCGCAGCGCCGGCATGCCGTAGCCGACGCCGTCGACCGCGTCCGGCACGAGTTCCCGCGCGCGCTGGTAGACCGCCGTGATCGCCGTCCGTTCCGGCTCGGGCAGTTCGGCCAGGTAGTCGTCCAGCTCGGACATGGGCGCGGCCTATCGCCGCGCGACCGCGTCGGCGGTGAGCTGCCGCACCGCGGCGAAGTCTCCGGCGCGGATCGCCGCGGCCGGCACCATCCAGGAGCCGCCGACCGCGATGACCGACGGCACGGACAAGTAGTCGGCCAGGTTGTTCAGCCCCACCCCTCCGGTCGGCACGAACTTCACCTGGCCGAACGGCGCCGACAGCGCCTTGATCGCGGCGGGGCCGCCGAAGGTGCCGGCCGGGAAGAACTTCAGGGTGTCCAGGCCCAGCTCCAGCGCGGCCTGGATCTCGGTGGGTGTGACCGCGCCGGGCAGCACCGCGACGCCCCGCTCCCGGGCGCGCTCGACCACGGCCACGCTCGTGCCCGGCGAGACGATGTAGCTGGCGCCGGCATCAACCACCCGGTCGACCTGATCGGCGGTCAGCACGGTTCCGGCGCCCACCAGCATGTCGCCGCGGGCGGCCATGATGCCGATCGACTCGATCGCCGCGTCGGTACGCAGGGTCACCTCGGCAACCGGAAGCCCGCCGGCCACCAGTGCCTCGGCCAGGGGCGCGGCGTCGGACGCGCTGTCGAGCACCACCACGGGGATGATGCGATGGGCGGCCAGTGCCTCCAGTGTGCTCACTACTGCTACCTCCTGTTGCCGGCCCACGGCCGTCCTGCCTCTCCGGCGCTGGGCCGGTTCCGCTGTCGAGCATAGGGTCGCCCGGCACGGCTGGCCACTGATGCGGCACGCTGATCCGGTCCTCGGTCGGGGATTGCCGCAGCCGCCCATACACTGACGCTTGTGCGTAGCGTGGTGGTCCTGGGCAGTACCGGGTCGGTCGGCAGCCAGTCCGTCGAAGTGATCGGCTCCCGGCCGGACCTTTTCGAGGTGGCCGGGCTGTCCGCCGGAGGCTCCTCGGTGGGGTTGCTGATAGAGCAGGCCCGCCAGCTCCGGCCCCGGATCGTCGCGGTGCAGGATCCGGCGGCCGCCGCGCGGCTGCGCGCCGAGTTGCCGGGGGTCGAGGTCTGGGAAGGGCCGGACTCATCGATCCGGCTGGCCGCGCTGGAAGCCGACGTCGTGCTGAACGCCATCACCGGTGCCGCCGGTCTCCGTCCCACCCTGGCCACGCTCGCCGCCGGAACAACGCTGGCCTTGGCCAACAAGGAGTCCCTGGTGATCGGCGGCCATCTGGTCACCGATGCCGCCGCCGAGGGCCAGATCGTCGCGGTCGACTCCGAGCACTCCGCCTTCGCCCAAGCGCTGCGGGCCGGCCGGGCCGAGGAGGTCCGCCGGCTCATCCTGACCGCTTCGGGCGGGCCCTTCCGCGGCCGCCCGCGGGCCGAACTCGCCAACGTGACCCCGAATCAGGCGCTGGCCCACCCCACCTGGAACATGGGCCGCGTGATCACGATCAACTCCGCCACCCTGGTGAACAAGGGGCTGGAACTGCTGGAGGCGAGCCTGCTCTACCACGTGCCGCTGGAGGCGATCCAGGTGGTCGTCCATCCGCAGTCGGTGGTGCACTCGATGGTGGAGTTCTGCGACGGCTCCACCATCGCCCAATGCTCGCCGCCGGACATGAAGCTGCCGATCGCGCTCGCCCTCACCTGGCCGGAGCGGCTGGCGGATGTCAGCGGCCCCTGCGACTGGACCCAGGCCACCGCGTGGACCTTCGAGCCGCTGGACGACGTGGCCTTCCCGGCCGTCGAGCTCGCCCGCCGGGTGGGCCTGGCCGGCGGCGTCGCGCCGGCGGTCTACAACGCGTCCAACGAGATCGCGGTGGACGCCTTCTGCGCGGGGCGGCTGAGCTTCACCGGCATCGTGGACGTGGTCGGCTGGTGCGTGGACCGGCTGGACGACCCGGACGCGACCGACTTCGGCGAGCTCTCGGTGGACGCGGTGCTGGCCGCCGACGCCTGGGCGCGGACGGCCGCGGCCGGCCGTATCACCGACCTGGAGGAATCATGGAGCTGCTGACCACGATCGGCTTCGGGATTCTCTTCTTCGCGCTCATCATGGTCTCGGTGGCCCTGCACGAAGTGGGTCACATGCTGCCGGCCAAGCGGTTCGGCGTCCGGGTGCCGCAGTACATGGTGGGCTTCGGCCCGACCCTGTGGTCGACCACCCGCGGCGAGACCGAGTACGGCATCAAGGGCTTTCCGCTGGGTGGCTACGTCCGGCTCCTCGGCATGTACCCGCCCGGCTCCAGGCGGGAGGGGAAGGCCAGCCGGGTCGCGGAGCTGGCCGATGCGGCACGGGCCCAGGAATGGTCGCAGATCACCCCGCAGGACGTCGCCGACAACCGGCTCTTCTACCAGAAGAAGACCTGGCAGAAGCTGGTGGTGATGTTCGGCGGGCCGTTCATGAACATCCTGATCGCCTTCGCCCTGTTCTGGGGGATCACCGCCCTGTACGGGGTGAACCGCGCCCAGACCACGATCTACCACGTCTCACAGTGCATCGTCGCCGACAGCACCCAGCGCGACTGCGAGCCCGGCGATCCGCCCACCCCGGCCGCCGAGGCCGGCCTGCGCGCCGGCGACACGGTGATCGAGTTCAACGGCACGGCGATCACCAGCTACGAACAACTCAGCGGGCTGATCCGCGCCAACCTCGACAACGAGGCGCGGATCGTCGTCGAGCGCGACGGCGACCGGGTCGAGCTCACCCCGGTCAATACGGTGATCACCCAGGTACGCGACAGCTGGGATCCCTCGCGGATCGTGTCGGCCGGCTTCCTCGGGGTGTCGCCGGAGTACGTCCTCACCAAGGGCGGCCCGGTCGAGGCACTCTCCGACATGGCGACGATGGCCGGGCAGAGCCTGGTGGCGCTGGCGCAACTGCCTGTGAAGGTGTGGAACCTGGTGGTCGACATGGTCACCGGACAGCCGCGCGACATCTACGGACCGATCAGCATCCTGGGCGCCAGCCAGGTGGCCGGCCAGGTGATCGCGCAGGAGGATCTCAGCTGGCAGGCCCGCGCCGTCACCTTCGCCTCGCTGCTGGGTTCGATCAACCTCTTCCTGGCGATCTTCAACCTGGTGCCGCTGCCGCCGCTGGACGGCGGCCACATGCTGGGCGCGGTCTGGGAATGGCTGCGCCGCCAGGGGGCGAGGCTGCTCCGCCGGCCCGACCCCGGCCCGGTGGACACCGCCAAGCTGCTGCCGGTCGCCTACGCCGTCGGCGGATTGCTGCTGCTGAGCGGAATCGTGCTGATTCTGGCCGATATCATCAACCCCCTCCAGCTGTTCTGACGAGGGCGGACGGGTAGGCTGGCCGGCGGAGCCGAGCCGCCGGCTCGAGACGAATGAGGAGTAGATGACCGTCAACCTGGGGATGCCCGCCGTTCCGCCGCCCGTGCTGGCTCAGCGCCGTCCGACCCGGCAGATCAAGGTGGGCAAGGTGGCCGTCGGTGGCGATGCGCCGATCTCGGTGCAGTCGATGACCACCACCAAGACGACCGACATCAACGGCACGCTGCAGCAGATCGCCGAGCTGACCGCTACCGGCTGCGACATCGTGCGGGTGGCCGTCCCCAGCCAGGACGATGCCGACGTGCTGCACATCATCGCCAAGAAGAGCCAGATCCCGGTGATCGCCGACATCCACTTCCAGCCGAAGTACGTCTACGCCGCGATCGACGCCGGCTGCGCGGCCGTCCGGGTGAACCCGGGCAACATCCGTGCCTTCGACGACCAGGTCAAGCAGATCGCCCAGGCGGCCTCCGACGCGGGGGTGTCGATCCGGATCGGGGTCAACGCCGGGTCGCTCGACAAGCGGCTGCTGGCCAAGTACGGCGCGCCGACCGCCGAGGCGCTGGTCGAATCGGCGCTCTGGGAGGCCAGCCTCTTCGAGGAGCACGACTTCCGGGATTTCAAGATCTCCGTCAAGCATCACGACCCGGTTGTCATGGTGCGCGCCTACGAACTGCTCTCGCAGGCCTGCGACTACCCGCTGCACCTCGGGGTCACCGAGGCCGGGCCGGCCTTCCAGGGGACGATCAAGAGCTCGGTCGCCTTCGGCGCGCTGCTGGCGAAGGGGATCGGCGACACCATCCGGGTCTCGCTGTCCGCGCCGCCGGCCGAGGAGGTGAAGGTCGGCATCAAGATCCTGGAGTCGCTGAACCTGCGTCCCCGGCATCTGGAAATCGTCTCCTGCCCCTCCTGCGGCCGCGCCCAGGTGGACGTCTACAAGCTGGCCGACGAGGTCACCGCCGGGCTGGAGGGCATGGAGGTGCCGCTCCGGGTCGCCGTCATGGGCTGCGTCGTCAACGGACCCGGCGAGGCCCGCGAGGCGGATCTGGGCGTGGCCTCCGGCAACGGCAAGGGGCAGATCTTCGTCAAGGGTGAGGTGATCAAGACGGTGCCCGAATCCGAGATCGTGGCCACCCTGATCGCCGAGGCCAACCGGCTGGCGGCCGAGGCACCCGCGGACGCGACCGGTTCCGTCCGGGTGAGCGTGGGCTGAGCCATGTCCGCCCGGATCCTGACGGCCGCGGACGCGCCGTTAGTCCGGGATCTCGTTGCCGCCGATCCGGTGGGCAATGTCTTCATCGGCTCCCGGCTCGACGCCGGTGTGCTCAGCCCGGCCGGCCCGGGGGTGTTGTGGGGCTGGCCGGCTGAACAGCCGACGGCGCTGCTGCACATCGGTGCCAACCTGGTGCCGCTGGCACCCGACCTGGCAGCGATCCCGGCCTTCGTCGAGGCGGCCGGACGACGCCGCACCTGCCAATCGATCGTCGGGCCGAGCTGGCTGGCCCTGCCGCTGTGGCAGGCTCTGGCCGAGCGCTGGGGGAGCCCCTATCGCGATGTGCGCGAGGTGCGCCGGCGCCAGCCGGTGATGAGTCTCTCCGGGCCGCCCGGCTGCGCGAGCCATCCCGGCGTCCGGCCGATCACCGGCGCCGACTTCGCCAGCTACCTGGAGGCCTCGATCGCGATGTACACCGAGGAGGTCGGCTCGGATCCGCTGTCCGTCGGCGGCGGCGTCGGCTACCGCGGCTACTGCCGCTGGCTGGTCGACTCCGGCCGGGCCTACGGCATCGTCAAGGACGGCCGGGTGATCTTCAAGAGCGACGTGGGCGCCGCCAGCGACGGGGTGGCCCAGATCCAGGGGGTCTGGCTCGACCCCGCGCTGCGCGGCCGCGGCCTGGCCGCTCCGGCCATGGCGGGCGTAGTGGAGTACATCCTGGCCGACTACGCCACCGCGTCGCTCTACGTCAACGACTTCAACGTGCGCGCGATCCGCTGCTACCAGCGGGTCGGCTTCACCACCGTGGGCGAGTTCGCGACGATCCTGTACTGACGCGGAGTCGCTAGGCTAAGCCGGTGATCACCCGACTCTCCAGCTACTTCGTCCGCACCCTGCGCGAGGATCCCGCCGACGCCGAACTGCCCAGCCACAAGCTGCTGGTGCGGGCCGGCTACATTCGGCGGGTCGCGCCCGGCATCTACTCCTGGCTGCCGCTCGGGCTGCGGGTGCTGGCCAAGGTGGAGCAGATCGTCCGCGAGGAGATGGACGCCATCGGCGCCCAGGAGGTGCGCTTCCCGGCGCTGCTGCCGCGCGAGCCCTACGAGGCCACCGGACGCTGGACGGAGTACGGCCCGAACCTGTTCCGCCTGCACGACCGGAAGTCCGGCGACTACCTGCTCGGCCCCACCCACGAGGAGATGTTCACCCTGATGGTGAAGGATCTCTACTCCTCGTACAAGGACCTGCCGCTGGCGCTCTACCAGATCCAGATCAAGTACCGCGACGAGGCCCGGCCGCGCGCCGGCCTGCTGCGCGGGCGCGAGTTCATCATGAAGGACTCCTACTCCTTCGACATCGACGACGCCGGCCTGGCCGCCTCGTACCAGCGCCATCGGGACGCCTACGTGCGGATCTTCGATCGGCTCGGCCTGGAGTACGTGATCGTGCAGGCCACCTCCGGGGCTATGGGCGGCTCGGCCTCGGAGGAGTTCCTGGCGGTCTCGCCCAACGGCGAGGACACCTTCGTCCGTTCGCCGGGAGGCTACGCGGCCAATGTCGAGGCGGTCTCGATCGCCCCGCCACAGCCCACCGACGCCGAAGGGATCCCGGCGCCCCGCGCGATCCTCACCCCCGGCGCCGCGACCATCGACACCCTCGTGGACGCAGCCAACCAGGTCGCGCCGCGGGCGGATCGTCCTTGGCGGGGCAGCGACACGCTGAAGAACGTCGCCTTCCGGCTGGTCTGGCCCGACGGTCGCTCCGAGTTGCTCGTCGTGGGCCTGCCCGGTGATCGGGACATCGATCTGAAACGGCTGGACGCGGCCATCGCGCCGGCCGAGGCGACCCCGCTGACCGAGGAGGACTTCACCGCCAACCCCGGCCTGGTGAAGGGCTACATCGGCCCGGTCGCGCTGGACGGCGACGCAGTGCTGGCGCACCTGGGCAGCGAGGCTGCCACCGGCATCCGCTATCTGGTGGATCCCCGGGTCGTGCCCGGCACCGCATGGCTGACCGGCGCCAACGTCGCCGACACCCACCTGATCGATGTGGTGGCCGGGCGGGACTTCACCGCCGACGGCGTGCTGGACGTCGCCGAGATCCGCGACGGAGACCCGGCGCCGGACGGTTCCGGTCCGCTCAGCCTGGCCCGCGGCATCGAGATGGGCCACATCTTCCAGCTCGGCCGCAAGTACGCCGACGCGCTGGGGCTGAAGGTGCTGGATTCCAACGGCAAGCTGGTGACGGTGACCATGGGCTCCTACGGCGTGGGCGTCTCCCGTGCTGTCGCCGCGGTGGCCGAGGCCACCTGCGACGACAAGGGCCTGTCCTGGCCGCGCGCCCTGGCGCCGTTCGACCTCCAGATCGTCGCCACCGGCAAGGACGAGGCAGTGTTCGCCGCCGCCGAGCAGCTGGCCGCGGAACTGGACGCCGCCGGTGTCGCCGTGCTGCTGGACGATCGCAAGGCATCGCCCGGGGTGAAGTTCGCCGACGCCGAACTGCTCGGCATCCCCACCACCGTGATCGTGGGACGCGGTCTGACCGACGGCCTGCTGGAACTCCGCGACCGGGCCACCGGGGAGCGCAGCGACCTGCCCGTCGAGGGCGCGGCCGCGCGGCTGAGGGAGATCGTCGCCGGGTAGCAGCCGGCCGGTGGTCGCCAGATCCCGGAGGTCAGGCCCGGGTGGCGGTAGTGGGGTCGGGGCCTGGCCCTTCTCCCGTCATCCCGGTCGTGGCCGAGATGGGGCTCTCCGGAAACACAGCGGGCCCGGCTAAGCTGGCCGACTACAACCGCACCGGACAATCGAAGGACGCTCCATGAAGATCCCCGACCTGGAACGGCTGCTGACGCCCGTCGTCGCCGCCCAGAACCTCGAGATCGACCGGATCGAGGTGCTGTCGGCCGGACGGCGCAAGGTGGTACGCGTCTTTCTCGACGGTGACGGGCCCGAGGGGTTGGGGCCGTCCCTGGATGAGATCGCCGAGGCGACCCGGGCGATCTCGACCACGCTGGACGACTCGCCGATCACCGGCCAGGCTCCCTACACGCTGGAGGTGTCCTCCCGCGGCGTGGGCCGTCCGCTCACCGAACCCAAGCACTACCGACGCAACCGGGGCCGCCTGGTGACGGTAGCCGGGGCAGCCCTCGATCTCACCGGACGGATCGCCGCCGTCGCTGACGGCCAGGTGACCCTGGACGTGGACGGCACGACGCACAGCATCGATCTCGATGCGATCGACAAAGCAGTGGTGCAGGTGGAGTTCAGCCGCCTGCCCGAGGAGGAGATCTGATGGACATCGACCTTCAAGCGCTCAAGCAACTGGAGCGTGACAAGGAGATCCGGATGGATGTCCTGTTGCGCGCGCTCGAGGACGCGTTGCTCAACGCCTACGCCAAGACCCCGGGCGCGATCGACGGCGCCCGGGTTACCGTCGACACCAAGTCGGGCAAGGTCACGGTGCTCGCGCCCGAGCTGGACGACGAGGGAAACCAGGTCGGCGAGTTCGACGACACCCCGGAGGGATTCGGCCGGGTGGCGGCGGCGACCGCGCGGCAGGTGATCTTCCAGCGGCTGCGCGAGGCCGAGGACGAGCAGAAGTTCGGCCACTTCTCGGCCACCGAGGGCGACATCCTGCTGGGCGTCGTCCAGCAGGATCGCGACAGCCGTACCGTCCGGGTCGACCTGGGCTCGATCGAGGCCATCCTGCCGCTGGCCGAGCAGGCGCCGGGGGAGGAGTACACCCACGGCAAGCGGCTGCGGGTCTACGTCGTGAGCGTGCGGCGCGATCCCCGCGGCCCGCAGGTGGTGGTCTCGCGGACCCATCCCGGCCTGGTGGCCAAGCTCTTCCGGCTCGAGGTGCCCGAGATCGAGCAGGGTGTGGTGGAGATCAAGGCGATCGCGCGAGAGGCCGGACACCGCACCAAGATCGCCGTGCTCAGCCACGCCAAGGACATCTCGGCCAAGGGCGCCTGCATCGGGCCGATGGGCCAGCGGGTGCGCGCGGTGATGCATGAGCTGAACGAGGAGAAGATCGACATCATCGACTACTCCGACGACCCGGCGGAGTTCGTGGCGCAGGCCCTCTCGCCCGCCAAGGTCACCGCGGTGACGGTGACCGATGCCACCGCCAAGGCCGCCCGGGTGATCGTTCCCGACTACCAGCTCTCGCTCGCGATCGGACGCGAGGGGCAGAACGCCCGGCTCGCCGCCCGGCTCACCGGCTGGCGGATCGACATCCGTCCCGACACCGCCGAGTAGGGGTGGCTGCGCCGATCCGGATGTGCGCCGGCTGCCGCGAGCGCGCTCCCCAGGCCGAGTTGCTCCGGCTGGTCTGGCAGGAGGGCGCCGGCGTGGTCGTCGACGCCGCTCGTCGCCTGCCCGGCCGTGGGGTGAGCCTGCATCCGGGTTGCGCCGCCCTGGTGCTCCGCAATCGCGGAGTGGGGCGTGGCCTGCGCCGCGAGGTGGACGGCGAGCAGCTGCGCGCCTTGCTGGATTCGCTGCCGCAGGGGTGAAGACACCCGCCTGCGAAGGCGGGGAGCTCGGGGTGGCAACCCACGCCACGCCGCCGATTAAGTGACCGGGGCGCATCGGCGTTAGACTGTTCGCTGCGCGTCCGCCGCCGTGGCGGACACAACCAGAAAGTGGGCTAACGCTCATGACCACTCGATGAGTACCCAGAAATGAGCAACAACAACTAGCTGGTCTGCGCACAGCGCGGGCCTGAAGGAGAGTAGTGGCCAAGGTCCGCGTCTACGAGCTCGCCAAGGAGCTCGGGGTCGATAGCAAAGCTTTGCTGAAGACCATCAACGACATGGGAGAGTTCGTCCGGTCCGCCTCATCGACGATCGAGGCACCCGTCGAACGCCGCATCAAAGAGAAGTTCGCTGCCCAGGCAGCCGAGCCGACGACCGCCAAGCCCGCCGCGCCGGCACCCGCCAAGCCTGCTGCCCGAGCGGCCAAGCCCGCGGCGCCGGCCGAGCCGGCCGCGCCCGCAGCCGCGGCTCCGGCCCCGGAAGCGACGCCGAAACCGGCACCCGCGCCCCAGGCCGCTCCGGCGCGCCCGGCGACCCCACCGGCAGCCCGGCCCTCGTCGCCCGCCGCGGCGACCCCCGGTGCCGCGACGCCGCGTCCGGCCGCGCCCGCCCCACGTCCGGCTGCCGCCGGCTCCCCGACGCCGGGACCTCGTCCCGGGCCGCGTCCGGGCACCCCGGCCGCCGGTTCCCGCCGGCCCGGCACGCCCCGGCCCGGCAACAACCCGTTCGCGTCGAGCCAGGGGATGGGCGTACGCCGTCCGCGGCCCGAAGGCACCGGTACCGGCCAGGCCCGTCCCGGCGACCGCAGCGGTGGCCGTCCTGGTGAGAACCGGATGCCCCGCCCCGGTGGCACGGGAGGCCTGCCCGGCATGCCGCGGCCGAATCCCGCGATGATGCCGCAGCGCATGAACTCCGGGCTCGGTAGCACGCCGCGCGCCGGTGCCCGCCCCGGCGGCGCTCCCGGCGGTGGCCGCGGACGTCCGGGTGGCGCGCCGGGTCGCAGTGGCGGCGGTGGCGGCGCTCCCGGTGCCGGCCCGATCGGCGGTGGCCGCGGTGGCCGCGGCGGTCGCGGTGGCTCCGGCACCCAGGGTGCCTTCGGGCGTCCCGGCGGCCCGGCTCGCCGGGGACGCAAGTCGAAGAAGCAGCGCAGGCAGGAATTCGACCAGATGGAGGCGCCGTCGATTGGCGGCGTGCGCATCCGGCAGGGCGACGGGCAGACCGTCCGGCTCCGCCGCGGTGCCTCCCTGACCGACCTGGCCGAGAAGATCGGCGTCGAGCCGGCGTCGCTGGTGCAGGTGCTGTTCCATCTCGGCGAGATGGTGAACGCCACCCAGTCGGTGGCCGACGACACCCTGCAGGTGCTGGGTGCCGAGCTCAACTACAACATCGAGGTCGTCTCGCCCGAGGACGAGGATCGCGAGCTGCTGGAGCGCTTCGACATCGAGTTCGGCGAGGACGCCGGTGGGGAGGAGGATCTGGAATCCCGCCCGCCGGTGGTCACCGTGATGGGTCACGTCGACCACGGCAAGACCAAGCTGCTGGACGCGCTGCGCGACAGCAACGTGGTGGCGGGCGAGGCCGGCGGCATCACCCAGGCGATCGGCGCCTACCAGGTGGCCACCGAGGTGGACGGCCAGGAGCGCAAGATCACCTTCATCGACACCCCCGGTCACGAGGCGTTCACCACCATGCGTGCCCGCGGTGCCAAGTCGACCGACATCGCCGTGCTGGTGGTGGCCGCCGACGACGGCGTGATGCCGCAGACGATCGAGGCGCTGAACCACGCCAAGGCGGCCGACGTGCCGATCGTGGTGGCGGTGAACAAGATCGACAAGGAGACCGCCGATCCGGTCAAGGTGCGCGGCCAGCTCACCGAGTTCGGCCTGGTGCCGGAGGAGTACGGCGGCGACACCATGTTCGTCGACGTCTCGGCCGTCACCAAGCAGGGCCTGGACGAGCTGCAGGAGGCGATCATCCTGACCGCCGACGCCGCTCTGGACCTGCGCGCCAACCCCGACATGGACGCCCAGGGCGTCGCGATCGAGGCTCACCTCGACCGCGGTCGAGGCCCGGTGGCCACCGTCCTGGTACACCGTGGCACGCTGCGCGCCGGCGACTCGATCGTGGCCGGCTCGGCTCACGGCCGGGTCCGGGCGCTGATCAACGACCACGGCGAGACCGTCGACGAGGCGCCTCCGTCCATGCCGGTGCAGGTGCTCGGCCTGACCTCCGTGCCCGGTGCGGGCGACAACTTCCTGGTCGTCGAGGACGACCGGATGGCGCGCCAGATCGCCGAGCAGCGGGAGGCCCGGCAGCGGGCGGCCCTGCTGGCAAGGACCACCCGCCGGCGGACCCTGGAGGATCTCTTCAAGGAGATGCAGGAGGGCGAGACCCAGGAGCTGCGGCTCATCCTCAAGGGCGATTCGGCCGGTTCGGTCGAGGCGCTGGAGGATTCGCTGTCGCAGATCGACGTGGGCGACGAGGTCGTGCTGCGGGTCATCGACCGCGGCGTGGGCGCCATCACCGAGACCAACGTCTCGCTGGCGGCGGCCTCCGACGCGGTGATCATCGGCTTCAACGTCCGTCCGCAGGGCAAGGCCACCCAGATGGCCGACGCCGCCGGCGTGGACATCCGGTACTACACGGTGATCTACGCGGCGATCGACGAGGTCGAGGCAGCTCTGAAGGGCATGCTGAAGCCGATCTTCGAGGAGCAGGTGCGCGGCCAGGCCGAGATCCGGGAGATCTTCAAGTCTTCCAAGATCGGTACCATCGCCGGGTGTAGGGTCATCGACGGCTCGATCCGGCGCAACGCGTCGGCTCGGCTGCTGCGTGACGGCATCGTGGTGCACACCTCGTCCATCGCCTCGCTGCGGCGGGAGAAGGACGACGTCACCGAGGTCCGCGAGGGCTACGAGTGCGGCATGACGCTGGCCGACTACTCCGATATCAAGGTCGGCGACATCATCGAGACCTTCGAGATGGTGGAGAAGCCGCGCAACTGAGCAGGACGGCGGCTGAGACTCACGCGCGGCGTGAGTCTCGAAGCCCCGGTCCTTGGAGGCTCGGCCACCAACCGACCTCGGGGGCCGGGGCTGCCGCCGCTTCACGCACTGAGAGGAGAGGTGGATGACAAACCCGTATCGGGCCAAGACGGCCGAGCAGATCAAGGTGATCGTGGCCGGCATGCTGGAACGCCGGATCAAGGATCCGCGGCTCGGCTTCGTCACGGTGACGGACGTGCGGCTCACCGGCGACGGCCGGGAAGCGACCGTCTTCTACACCGTCCTGGGCGACGCCGAGGCGCGGGCCGACTCCGCCGTGGCGCTGGCCTCGGCCACCGGCCTGCTGCGCTCGACCGTCGGCAAGCAACTGGGCCTGAAGTTCACCCCGACGCTCACCTTCGTGCTCGACGCCGTCGAGGAGGAGGCCGCCCAGATCGAGGAGGCGCTCGCCCGGGCCAAGGCCCGGGATGCCGAGGTCGCCGCCCAGGCCGCCGGGGCCAGCTACGCCGGCGACCCGGATCCCTACCGGAAGCCGGATGCGGACGAGGTCGCGGTTGACTGACGGCCTGATCGTCGTCGACAAGCCGGCCGGCTGGACCTCCCATCAGGTCGTCGGCCGGCTTCGTCGCATCCTCGGCACCCGTAAGGTCGGCCACGCCGGCACCCTGGATCCGATGGCCACCGGCGTGCTGCTGGTGGGTGTCGGACGGGCGACCCGGCTGCTGGGCCACCTGGCGCTCACCGACAAGAGCTACGACGCCACCATCCGGCTCGGCGCGGCGACCACCACCGACGACGCCGAGGGCGAGGTGACCGAGGCCCGTGGCGCCGACGGGCTGGAGCAGGCACGGATCGAGGCTGCGATGGCCTCCTACCGGGGCCGGATCTCGCAGGTGCCCTCGGCCGTGTCGGCGATCAAGGTGAACGGCCAGCGTGCCTACGCCCGCGTCCGGGCCGGCGAGCAGGTCGAACTGGCCGCCCGCGAGGTGACCGTCTCCCGCTTCGACATCGTCCGGATCAGCTCGGCGCCCGGCACCGGCTCGACGATCTATACAGATGTAGAGGCCACTGTCAACTGCTCCTCGGGAACCTACATCCGCGCGCTGGCCCGCGACCTGGGACGCGATCTCGGGGTGGGCGGTCATCTCACCGCGTTACGGCGCACCCGGGTCGGTCCGTTCACCCTGGCCGAACCGCATTTGCCGCCGGAGGCGCTGGACGTACCGGACGGCTCCCCGGTGCCGCTGCTGAGCCCGGCGGAGGTCGCCCGGCGCTGCTTCCCGGTCGTCGAACTGGACGAGGCCACGGCGGTCGGCGTCCGTCACGGGCAGCCGCTCGCGCAACCGGTGCCGGCCGACCCCACGGCCCTGCTGGCCGACGGGGAGTTGCTGGCCCTCTATCGTCCCAAGGGCGACGGGGCCACGCCGGTGGCCGTGTTCGTGGCCGGCTGAGCCGGGTTGTATCGTTCGCGATGTCTAGGAAAGGTGGCCAGTGGAGCGCTCGGTAGTCGTCATCGGCAACTTCGATGGGGTGCATCCCGGCCACCTGGCCGTCCTGGCGGAGGCCCGCGGCCGGGAGCCCGGCCTGCCGCTGATCGTCGTCACCTTCTGGCCCCACCCGGTCTCCGTGCTGCGACCGGAGGTGGGCCCGATGCTGCTCACCGGCCTGGAGGAGCGGATCGAGCTGCTGACCGGTGCGGGTGCGGATCGGGTGGAGGTCGTGACCTTCACCCCGGAGCTGGCCGCCTGGTCGCCGCAGCGTTTCGTCGACGACATCGTGCTGCCGCTCAACCCCGCCCGCGTCGTGGTGGGGGCGAACTTCCGATTCGGCCACCGCGCCGCCGGTACCGTGGAGACCCTGCGCGAGCCGGCCGCCGGACGGTTCGAGGTCGAGGGCATCACCCTGGTGCGCTACGGCGACGAGGAGACCTGTTCGACGCTGATCCGGGAGGCCCTGGCCGCGGGTGAGGTGGCGCACGCCGCCGAGCATCTCGGCCGGCCGTTCGCCTTCCGCGGGATCGTCGCCCACGGTGACCGTCGGGGCCGGGAGCTGGGGTTCCCGACCGCCAACCTCCCCGTCCCGGCCGCCCTGGCCTGCCCCGAGGACGGGGTGTACGCCGGCTGGCTGACCCGCCGCGACCACCTCGACGCGCACGGGGAGCCGTTGCCGACAGGGGAGCCGCCGCAGCGCTGGCCGGCTGCCATCTCGGTGGGCACCAATCCGACCTTCGACGGGATCGACCGCCGGGTGGAGTCCTACGTGCTCGACCGCGACGACCTGGAGCTCTACGACGCCCCCGTGGTGGTCGAGTTCATCGACCGGATCCGCGGTCAGATCCGGTTCGACAGCATCGACGGGTTGATCGTCCAGATGGCCGACGACGTGGAGCGGACGCGCCGCGTGCTGGGCCTGAGCTGACCCCGGTCAGTGGGCGAGCAGCGACTTGCGGTAGACCGCGTCGTGCCGCTCGGTGACCTGGGTGGCGCCGGCGGCGTCCACGACCTCATAGCTGGTGAGCAGGTGATCCCCGGTGGGGGTGTAGTCCAGCCCGATGTACATCGGGATTGCAGCGGCGTTGTCCGGGTCGACCCGTAGGAAGACCTCGACGAAGTCGCGCTCGCGGGCGCTGTTCTCCAGGTAGCGGGTGAGCGCTCGACCGGCGCCCAGCCGCCGGAACTCCGGGTAGACCCACAGGCTCTTCAACTCCGGGCAGAGCTCGCTCTCCGGATTGCAGTCCAGCACGCAGAAGCCCAGCAGCACGTCGCCCTGCTCGGCGACGGCGAAGAGATAGTCACCGGCCTGCTGGCGCTGGAAATGCCGTAGCGCCAGATGCGCGTCCGGATGCGCCTCGCGGGAATGCAGCACGGGCAGATCCTCCGCTGCAGCGAGCCGGACGGTGATCAGGTCGGCGGGCATACGCACTCCGATGGTCGGCGAAGGGACAACTCCAGTGTTCCCGGTCGATCGTGCCGGGCGCAACGTGTCTTGCCCATCGGGCGCGCGGCAATGCGGGCAAACGAGGTTTGGCCCCGCGGCTGTGAGGCAGCTGCTAATAGGCTGTGCGTACCATCACCAGGAGGAATCATCATGAGGATCATCGGCGCACTCGCCGTCGGTACCGTCGGCATCGCCCTGCTGACCGGCTGCGGCGCCCCTGCCCCATCCACCCCGTCCGCTCCCACCACGACCCCGCCGGCGGCCACCACCCCGGCACCCGCACCGTCGGAGACGACTCCCGCCGCGCCGAGCGGCGGCTCGGACATCTCCGTGGAGGAGTTCCTGCAGCGCGTGAATCGCGCCGAGATGAAGACCTACACCGTGGACATGGACATGTCCACGGAGGTCGAGGGGACGCCGATGACGATGACGACGTCCGGCAGCTTCGACAACAGCGACCCGGAGAACCCGCGCTCCCACATGAAGATGAACGTCATGGGCATGGAGATGGAGATGATCCTCGTCGACGGGGACGCCTTCCTGAAGGCCGCGATGCTCGGCGACCAGTGGATGAAGATGGATCCCAAGGATGCTGCGGAGCTGGCTGGCTCCTCCAGCGTCGACATGGCGCAGTGGACGCAGGACTACGGCAAGAACCTCGAGTCGGTGGAGTTCGTCGGTGACGAGACGCTCGACGGCATCGCCGTCTCCCACTACCGGCTCACGATGAACCCCGAGGCGCTGCAGGATCTCGGCGTGGACGACGCCTCCTTCGAGGTGACCGATGCCGTCGTCGACGTCTGGCTCGACGGCGAGGGTTTCACCCGCCAGTTCGCCATGGACATGAAGGGCGAGGTGCCCATCACCATGACCACCACGATGGACAACTTCAACGAGCCGGTGACCATCGAGGCGCCGAAGGACTGGGTGGAGATGCCCAAGTAGGAGCAGGACAACACGAAGGGCCGTCACCGTCAGGTGGCGGCCCTTCGTCGCGGTTGGATCAGCCCAGCGCCTTCAGGATGTCGTCCACCCGCTGCTTGGCGTCGCCGAACAGCATCTGGGTGTTCTCCTTGAAGAACAGCGGGTTCTGGACGCCGGCGTAGCCGGTGGCCATCGACCGCTTGAAGACGATCACGTTGTCGGCCTTCC
Source organism: Actinomycetota bacterium (assembly GCA_020161795.1). Lineage (GTDB taxonomy): Bacteria > Actinomycetota > Actinomycetes > Propionibacteriales > Propionibacteriaceae > Propionicimonas. Next base: position 50,881 of record JAIUOR010000020.1, read on the forward strand.
ACACCTCCAGCACCGGCATCCCGGCGATGGGGGAGTTGGGGTCGTCCAGGGCGGCCGGGTTGACGGTGTCGTTGGCGCCGATCACCAGCACCACGTCGGTGCCGGGGAAGTCGTCGTTGATCTCGTCCATCTCCAGCACGATGTCGTAGGGCACGTGCGCCTCGGCCAGCAGGACGTTCATGTGGCCCGGCAGACGACCGGCGACCGGGTGGACGCCGAACCGGACGTCGATGCCATGGGCCCGCAGCTTCGCCGTCAGGTCGGCCACCGGATACTGCGCCTTCGCCACCGCCATGCCGTAGCCCGGCGTGATGATCACCGACTTGGCGTTCCACAGCAACTCGGCCGCGCCGGCGGCGTCGATCTCGCGGTGCTCGCCCTGCTCCTCCTCACCGGAGCTGACCTTGCCGCCGTCGGAGCCGAAGCCGCCCAGGATCACCGAGATGAAGGAACGGTTCATCGCCCGGCACATGATGTAGGACAGGATGGCGCCGGAGGAGCCGACCAGCGAGCCGGTGATGATCAGCAGGTTGTTGTTCAGCATGAACCCGGCGGCTGCCGCGGCCCAGCCCGAGTAGGAGTTGAGCATCGACACGACGACGGGCATGTCGCCGCCACCGATCGCCGCCACCATGTGGAAGCCGAGGGCGAAGCCGATGACCGCGATCGCGATGATCAGCACCCAGCCCAGCGTGGCGTTCTGCTCGCCCGCGATAACGAACCAGATCATCAGCGCGAAGAAGAGCAGGAAGGCGCCGATGTTGAGCAGGTTGCGTCCCGGCAGGGTCAGCGGACGGGACTTCATCTTGGCCGAGAGCTTGAGGTAGGCCACCACCGATCCGGTGAAGGTGTAGGCGCCGATCAGGACGCCGAGCGCCACCTCGACCATGTGCACCGCGTCCCCGTGCCCTTCGGCGACGGCGAAGGAGTTGAAGCCGACCAGCACGGCCGCCATGCCCACGAAGGAGTGGAAGGCGGCGATCAGTTCGGGCATCTGGGTCATCTCGACCTTGCGGGCGATCGGCGTGCCGATCACCGCGCCGATCGCGAGCACGGCGGCGATCAGCAGCAGGGTGACCACCGGCGAGAGCCGATCCGGCTCGGTCGCCGACATGTTGACCGAATGGATGATCGTGGCGATCAGGGCCAGCGCCATGCCGACCATGCCGGCCAGATTGCCCATCCGGGCGGTGGTCTGCTTGGACAGCCCGGCCAGGGAGAGGATGAACAGCACCCCGGCAACGATGTAGAGCCCCTGGATGAAACCGAGCAGCATGCTCATGCCTCCTTCTTGAACATGCTGAGCATCCGGTACGACACCAGGAACCCGCCGAAGATGTTGATGGCCGCGATGGTGGCCGCGATGAACGACATCACCAGCACCGCGATATTGGTCGAGCCCAACTGGAGGAGCGCCCCGACCAGGATGATGCCCGAGATGGCATTGGTCTGCGCCATCAGCGGAGTGTGCAGCGAGTGCGAGACGCCGCTGACCACGTAGAAGCCGACCACCACGGCCAGCGCGAACACCGTGAAGGCGCCCACGAAGCTCGCCGGCGAGAAGGTGACCGCGAGGATCACCAGGGCCGCCGCGATCACCGACGCCACCAGCCGGCGCTTGCCGCGGGCCGCGGCCTCGGTCGCCTCACGAGCGGCCTTGGCCTCCGGATCCTCCACCGGGGCGGCAGCGACGGCGGCGGGCGCCGCCGACACCTGAACCGGTGGCGGTGGCCAGAGCGCCTCGCCGCCGCGCACCACGGTCATGCCGCGCAGTACGACGTCGTCCAGGTCGAGCACCAGCTCGCCGTCCTTCTCCGGCGTGAGCAGCTTGAACAGGTTGACCACGTTGGTGCCGTACAGCTGCGAGGCCTGGGTGGGGAGGCGGCCGGCCAGATCGGTGTAGCCGATAATCTTCACGCCGTTGGCGGTGACCACCAGTTCGTCCGGCTTCGAGCCGGCGACGTTGCCGCCGTTGGAGGCGGCCATGTCGACGATCACCGAGCCGGGCCTCATCGAGGCCACCATCTCCTCGGTGATCAGCCGGGGCGCGGGGCGTCCGGGGATCAGCGCGGTGGTGATGATGATGTCGACGTCCTTGGCCTGCGCGGCGTAGAGCGCGGCGGCGGCCCGGTTGAAGTCGTCGCTGGTCTCCTTGGCGTAGCCGTCGGTGGAGACCTGCTGCTCCACCTCGACCGCCAGGAACTCGCCACCCATCGACTGCACCTGCTCGGCCACCTCGGGACGGGCGTCTGTGGCGCGGACGATCGCGCCCAGCGACTTCGCCGTGCCGATCGCTGCCAGCCCGGCCACGCCGGCGCCGGCGACCAGCACCTTCGCCGGCGGTACCTTGCCCGCGGCGGTCACCTGGCCGGTGAAGAAGGAGCCGAACTCGTTGGCCGCCTCGACCACCGCGCGGTAGCCGGCGATATTGGCCATCGAGGACAGCACGTCCAGCGCCTGCGCGCGGGAGATGCGGGGAACCGCGTCCATCGCCAGCACGGTGAGGTTGCGCCGGCCCAGCTTCTCGACCAGTTCGGGGCTGCGCGCCGGCGCGATCAGCGAGATCAGCGTGGCCCCGTCCGGCAGCAGGGCGAGCTCATCGTCGGTGGGGGCGTTGATCTTGGCCACGATCGGGCCGGTCCAGGCGCTCGCCCGGTCGACGATGGTCGCGCCCGCCGCCTCGTAGTCGGCGTCCGGGTAGGACGATTTCGCCCCGGCACCCGCCTCCACTGCCACCTCGTACCCGAGTTTGATCAACTGAGCTACGGTCTTCGGGGTGGCAGCGACGCGTGTCTCGCCGCCAGGCTCCCGGGGAATCCCGATCCGCATCTTCGTGACGTGTCCTTCCAGTGATGCCGAATACGGCCAATGGGCGGCAGCCTAGTGGTTCCGGCGCGCGGTCTCGTGCCATCCGGGCAGCCTGGAAGGCCTGATTCGCGGTCGAAGCGGTGAACCCGGTACAGTGGTGGCGCCGTCACATCGGCCGCGGAAGCCCAAGAGCTCCTGACGATCCTCGAGATTTCGACATCGTGCCACCTGGCATCAGGAGCGCCGCGCAACGGGAAACCGAGAGGAGCAGCCCTTCATGGATGCCGAGACCAAGCAGAAGATCATCGAAGAGTACGCCACCAAGCCTGGTGACACCGGGTCGCCGGACGTGCAGATCGCGCTGCTCACCAAGCGGATCGCCCACCTGACCGAACACCTCAAGCAGCACAAGGGCGACCACCACAGCCGCCGTGGGCTCATGCTGATGGTCGGCCAGCGGCGCCGCCTGCTCAACTACGTCGCCAAGCAGGACGTCGAGCACTACCGTTCGCTGATTGCCCGCCTCGGCCTGCGTCGGTGACACCGGAAACTCACAGATAGGGAGTGGCCCTCGCGGCCGCTCCCTATCGGCATACCTGGGACGGAATCGTCCGCCCCGCACCTCACAACTCAACAACGCCGCCGCAGATCGCCTTCGGTCCTCGGTAGTGGCCTTCGGGGGCAGCCACCTTCATGGGGCTGGCTCCCGCGGGCCTCGATCGAAGACCGGGACGGGTACTGGCAGGTGGCCTCACCGAAAGGAAACCCATGGAAGGCCCTGACCTTCGTTTCACCGAGGCCGTGATTGACAACGGCTCCTACGGCAAGCACGTCGTCCGGTTCGAATCCGGCCTGCTCGCCCGCCAGGCGTCCGGTTCGGCCGCGGTCTACCTCGACGGCGACACCATGCTGCTGTCGGCGACCACGGCCGCCAAGAACCCGCGCGACGCGATCGACTTCTTCCCGCTCACCGTGGACGTGGAGGAGCGGATGTACGCCGCCGGCCGCATCCCCGGCTCCTTCTTCCGCCGCGAGGGCCGTCCCTCCGAGGGCGCGATCCTCGCCGCCCGGCTGACCGACCGTCCGCTGCGTCCCTGCTTCGTGAAGGGGCTGCGCAACGAGGTGCAGGTCGTCATCACGGTGATGGCGCTGAACCCGAACGTCCGCTACGACGTTCTGGCGATCAACGCCGGCTCCGCCTCCACCACGCTGGCCGGGCTGCCGTTCTCCGGCCCGATCGGCGGCGTGCGAGTCGCCCTGATCGGTGACCAGTGGATCGGCTTCCCGACCGTCGAGCAGTCGGCGCAGGCCACCTTCGAGATGGCGATCGCCGGCCGGGTGCTGCCCGACGGTGACGTCGCGATCATGATGGTCGAGGCCGAATCCACCGAGGCCACCTGGGATCTGGTCCGCTCCGGCCGCACCGCTCCGAACGAGGAGGTCGTCGCCCAGGGCATCGAGGCATCCAAGCCGTTCATCAAGGCGCTGTGCGACGCGCAGGCCGAGCTGGCCGCGCAGCTGCCCAAGCCGGTGCAGCAGTTCCCGGTCTTCCTCGACTACCAGCCGGATGTCTACGAGGCGGTCGCCGGTGCGGCTGCCGAGCGGCTGACCGGTGTGATGAGCATCGCCGGCAAGGCCGAGCGGGAGACCACCACCGAGGAGCTGCTGGCCACTATCCACGAGGAGCTGGATCACCTCTTCCCCGAGCGGGAGAAGGAGATCACCGGTGCCTACCGGGCGCTCACCAAGAAGGTGGTGCGGCACAAGACGCTCACCGAGCAGATCCGCATCGACGGCCGTGGCGTGCGCGACATCCGGACGCTGTCCGCCGAGGTCGGCGTGCTGCCGCGGGTGCACGGTTCGGCGCTGTTCCAGCGCGGCGAGACCCAGATCCTGGGCGTCTCCACGCTGAACATGCTCGACATGGAGCAGAAGCTCGACACCCTGTCGCCGGAGACGACGAAGCGGTACATGCACAACTACAACTTCCCGCCGTACTCCACCGGTGAGACCGGCCGGGTGGGTTCGCCCAAGCGGCGCGAGATCGGCCACGGCGCGCTCGCCGAGCGGGCCCTGGTGCCGGTGCTGCCCAAGCGCGAGGAGTTCCCCTACGCCATCCGTCAGGTGTCGGAGGCGCTGGGTTCCAACGGCTCGACCTCGATGGGCTCGGTGTGTGCCTCCACCCTGTCGCTGCTGAACGCCGGTGTGCCGCTGAAGGCCCCGGTGGCCGGCATCGCCATGGGCCTGATGAGCGAGGAGATCGACGGTGAGACCCGCTACGTGGCGCTGACCGACATCCTGGGCGCCGAGGACGCGCTGGGCGACATGGACTTCAAGGTGGCCGGCACGAAGGACTTCGTGACCGCGCTGCAGCTGGACACCAAGCTCGACGGCATCCCGTCCGAGGTGCTGGCCGGCGCGCTGCAGCAGGCCCGGGAAGCCCGTCACACCCTGCTGGCGGTCATGGGCGAGGCCATCGACAGCCCCGACGAGATGAGCCCCTACGCTCCGCGGATCATCACCGTGAAGATCCCGGTCGACAAGATCGGCGAGGTCATCGGCCCCAAGGGCAAGATGATCAACCAGATCCAGGACGACACCGGCGCCAACATCTCGATCGAGGACGACGGCACCATCTACATCGGTGCCGACAACGGCGAATCCGCCGAGGCCGCGCGGTCGCTGATCAACGCCATCGCCAACCCGACCATGCCGGAGAAGGGCGAGCGCTACCTGGGCACGATCGTGAAGATCATGCCGTTCGGCGCCTTCGTCTCGCTGCTGCCCGGCAAGGACGGCCTGCTGCACATCTCGAAGCTGCGGGCGCTGGCCGGCGGCAACCGCGTCGAGAATGTGGAGGACGTGGTGAGCGTCGGTCAGAAGCTGACCGTCGAGATCTCCGAGATCGACGACAAGGGCAAGCTCAGCCTCGTCCCGGTCGTCGAGGAGGAGAAGGAAGAGGCTCCGGCCGAGGCCTGATCGCCTGGTTCATCGTGAAGCGCCGCCCCTCGGGGCGGCGCTTTCGCGTCCACCGGGCGTCCGGAATCTTGGGGGACAACTGATTCAGGAGTTTGGGTAGGGGCTGCTTTGATCAGCGTCCGCTTCGAAACGCCGATCTGCCGGGGTTATGGGCTTCGACCAGCCAGGCGACAGCGTCGTTCGCCGATCTACCGGGGTTACCAGCCCATCCCACCGTCTGGTAACCCCAACAGAGCGGCGTTTGAACCGACGGCGCCCGTTTCGCCTGCTCATAACCCCGGCAGATCGGCGAATCGATGCGCTGGAGCCCGGGGGACCAGACCGGCCCCCGTCCGCCTTGCTGATCGCCGGTGACCGCTGACCCGGGGGAGTGCTGATCTAGGTTGGCCGTCGCGGTGGCATTGAGCCCGAGTCGGCGACGAAGGAGCACCTGGGCGACTCCGCGGTGATCGACCTCGACTCGAAGCCGGATTCAGCCCGAAACCAGGGGTGCCCGAGGGGGGAGTCGAACCCCCACGTCCTTTCGGACTGACGATTTTGAGTCGCCCGCGTCTGCCATTCCGCCACTCGGGCCGGGCCGGTTTCATCCGGCTCAGGACCGCCCACGATTCTGTCACACTTGCAGAGCCGTTGCGTGCACGCGGTAACCTCGACACTGCTCAGGGCCCTGGGAGGGCCCCGCTCTATTCCTGAGGACGACACCGATGACCAGCAAGCCGAAATCCGACCGTACCGAGTCGACCGCCGCGCCGCTGCGCGTGCTCGTGGCCGAGGACGAGGCCTTGATCCGCCTCGACCTGGTCGACATGTTGCGCGAGGAGGGCTACGACGTGATCGGCGAGGCCTCCGACGGTGAGGAAGCCGTCGCCATGGCCCGGGAACTCGACCCCGACCTGGTCGTGATGGACGTCAAGATGCCCAAGACCGACGGCATCACCGCCGCCGCCACGATCGCCGAGGAACGGATCGCCGCGGTCGTGATGCTCACCGCGTTCAGCCAGCGCGAGCTGATCGAGCGGGCGCGTGAGGCCGGCGCGATGGCCTACGTGGTCAAGCCGTTCGATGCCTCCGACGTGGTGCCGGCGATCGAGATCGCGATGGCCCGGTTCGCCGAGATCCGCGCGGTCGAGGCCGAGGTCGCCGACCTCGAGGAGCGGTTCGCCTCGCGCAAGGCCGTGGACCAGGCCAAGGGGCTGCTGCAGGAGGGCCTGGGGCTCAGCGAGCCGGAGGCGTTCCGGTGGATCCAGAAGACCGCCATGGACCTGCGCAAGTCGATGCGCGAGGTCGCCGAGGGCGTCATCGAGCACTCCCGCTCCGGCGGCAAGGGAAAGCCGCTGGGCTGAGGCCTCAGCGGGCGTCGAGCGGAACGTAGTCCCGGCGGGCGTAGCCGGTGTAGATCTGCTTGGGGCGCGCGATCTTCTGCTCGGGATCGGTGATGAACTCCTGGTACTGGGCCGCCCAGCCGGCGGTCCGGGGTACGGCGAACAGCACGGTGAACATCTCCGGCGGGAAGCCGAGCGCCTCGTAGATCAGGCCCGAGTAGAAGTCGACGTTGGGGTACAGTCGGCGGGAGACGAAGTACTCGTCGGTCAGCCCGTACTTCTCCAGTTCCTGGGCCACCTCCAGCAGCGGGTTGACGCCGGTGATCTCGAAGACGTCGTCCACCGCCTTCTTGATGACCCGGGCGCGCGGGTCGTAGTTCTTGTAGACCCGGTGGCCGAAGCCCATCATCCGCACGCGGCCGGCCTTGACGCCCTCGATGAACTCCGGGACGCGCTCCACCGTCCCGATCTCGCGCAGCATCTTCAGCACGGCCTCGTTCGCCCCGCCGTGCAGCGGGCCGTGCAGGGCGCCGACGCCCGCAGACACGCAGGTGTAGAGGTCGTTGCCCGAGCTGGCCACCGAGCGGACGGCGGACGTAGAGCAGTTCTGCTCGTGATCGGCGTGCAGGATGAACAGCACCTCGACCGCCCGGATCAGCCGCTCGTCGGCGTGGTAGCGGCGCTCGGCCTGCTTGAACAGCATGGCCAGGAAGTTGTGGCAGTAGCCGTAGGCGTCGTCCGGGGCGATGTAGGGCTTGGCCTTGCCCTTGCGGTAGGCGAAGGCCGCGAGCGTGGGCATCTTGGCGATCAGCCGGGCGATGTTCAGCGCGCGGGCCTCGGGGTCGGTGAAGTTCTGGGCGTCCGGGTAGAACGAGTAGAAGGCGGCCGTAGAGGCCATCAGGATGGTCATCGGATGGGCGTCGTAGGGGAATCCCGCCAGCACCGTCTTCAGCTTGTCCGGCAGCATCCGGTGCTCGGTGATGAGCTGTTCCCATTCCGCCAGTTGGCTCGCATTCGGCAGTTCCCCGTTGAGCAGCAGCCAGGCGACCTCCAGGAAGCTGGCGCTCTCGGCCAGCTGCTCGATCGGGTAGCCGCGGTACTCCAGAATCCCGGCGTCGCCGTCGATGTAGGTGATCGACGACCGGCACGAGGCGGTGTTCACATAGCCCGGGTCGTAGGTGGCCAGCGGGCCTCCCTCCACCACGAACTGGCGCAATTCGGTCGCCCGGATGGTGGCGTCCGTGATCGCCAACTCCCGCTCGGTGCCGCTGCCCGGATGCGTGATCTGAAGGAGGTCTGCCATGTGGGCACCCTACGTTGTTGCGCCTTCGCGGGTGGGCGGTCCGCGATATTGGTGTGCTGCCAGGCGGCCGATCGCCGCCCGGCCACGCGCGGTTTTGACCCTTCCGAGACGGCGCGGTAATCTTGATCGGCGTTGCGCTGTGGTCTGCCCGAGAGGCACATCCCGCGTCCGCTGACAGTGAAGACAACTCATGGAAGCAGGTCTACGACCCGTGTCTACGTATAGCCCGAAGCCCGGGGAGGTCACCCGGAACTGGCACGTGATCGATGCCGACGATGTCGTGCTCGGCCGCCTGGCCGTGACCGCCGCGACCCTGCTGCGCGGCAAGCACAAGGCGCAGTACGCCCCCCATGTCGACACCGGTGACTTCGTCGTCGTGATCAACGCCTCCAAGATCGCCCTGACCGGCAACAAGCGCACCGACAAACTGGCCTACCGGCACTCCGGCCGCCCCGGCGGCCTGAAGTCGGTTCCCTACGGCGAACTGCTCGACCGTGACCCGCGTCAGGCCGTCGAGCGCGCCGTGTGGGGCATGCTGCCCAAGAACAAGCTCAGCCGTCAGCAGCTCAAGAAGCTGAAGGTGTACGCCGGCCCCGAGCACCCGCACACCGCCCAGAAGCCGCAGCAGTACCAGATCACCCAGATCGCCCAGTGACAGGAAGCACCGTGACCGACATCGTCGAAGAGACTGCGACCACCGACGAGTTCGTCCCCTTCACCGAGGGCGAGCGCGAGATCGCTTACCGCGCCGAAGCCGTGCCGAGCACCGCGGTGCCCGGCGGGCGTCCGGCAGTGGTGGCGCCCGGAGGCGCGACCGGCCGCCGCAAGGAGGCCATCGCCCGGGTGCGGATCGTCCCCGGCACCGGCCAGTTCTCGATCAACGGCCGCAGCCTGGACGACTACTTCCCGAACAAGCTGCACCAGCAGACGGTCAACGAGCCCTTCGTGACCGCCGCTGTGGTCGGCTCCTACGACGTGATCGCCACGATCGTTGGCGGCGGTGTGACCGGCCAGGCCGGCGCGCTGCGCCTGGGCATCGCCCGCGCCCTCAACGGGGTGGACGCCGAGGCCAGCCGTCCCGCGCTGAAGAAGGCCGGGCTGCTCACTCGTGACGCCCGGGTCAAGGAACGCAAGAAGGCCGGCCTGAAGAAGGCCCGCAAGGCTCCGCAGTACAGCAAGCGGTAATCCCGCTACCGATGCCCCGGCTCTTCGGCACCGACGGAGTGCGCGGCACCGCCAACGTCGAACTCACTCCCGAGTTCGCGTTGCAGGTGTCCAGCGCCGCCGCCCACGTGCTGGCAGAGGCCGGGGCTTTCGGCTCTCATCGCCCGCGTGCGCTGGTGGGACGCGATCCGCGTGCCTCCGGGGAGTTCCTGGAAGCGGCGGTGATCGCCGGTCTGGCTTCCTCAGGGGTCGATGTCGTGCGGCTGGGCGTGGTGCCCACCCCGGCGGTGGCCTACCTGGTCAACCAACTGGACGCCGACCTCGGCGTGATGCTGTCGGCCAGCCACAATCCCGCTCCCGACAACGGCATCAAGTTCTTCGCCCGGGGCGGGGTGAAGCTGGACGACGATCTCGAGGACGACATCGAGGCCCGGATCGGCCAGCCCTGGCAGCGACCGATCGGCGCCGGCGTCGGGCGGGTCACCCCCGATCTGGGTGCCTACGAGGCCTACGTCGCGCACCTGGTGTCGAGCCTGGGCGCCGACGGCAGCCTGGAGGGGCTGAAGGTGGTGATCGACGCCGCCAACGGCGCCGCCTACCGCACCGCCCCCGAGGCCTTCGCCGCGCAGGGCGCGGAGGTCGTCCTGATCAACGCCGAGCCCGACGGGCTGAACATCAACCTGCGCGCCGGCTCCACCCACCCCGAATCGCTGCAGGCCGCCGTCGTCGAACACGGAGCCGACCTGGGGATCGCGCTGGATGGGGACGCCGACCGCTGTCTGGCCGTCGATGCCGACGGTTCCCTGGTGGACGGCGACCAGATCATGGCCATCCTGGCGGTGGCGATGAAGGCCGATCGCACCCTGCACAGCGACACGGTGGTCGCCACCGTGATGAGCAATCTGGGCTTCATGCAGGCCATGAAGCGCCATGGCATCGTCGTCGACGTCACCAAGGTGGGCGACCGCTACGTGCTGGAGGCGATGAACGCCAACGGGTTCACCCTCGGCGGCGAGCAGTCCGGGCACGTCATCATGAGCGAGTTCGCCACCACCGGCGACGGTGTGCTGACCGCGCTCCACCTGGCCGCCCAGATGGCCCGCAGTGGTCGCACGATGGCCGAGTTGGCGAGCGTGATGACCCGCTTCCCGCAGGTGCTGCTGAACGTCCCCGGAGTGCGCAAGGCCCGCGCCGGCATCGACCCCGAGGTGAACGCCGCCGTCACCGCGGCCGCCAAGGAGCTGGGCGATTCCGGACGGGTGCTGCTGCGTCCCTCCGGCACCGAGCAGCTGGTGCGGGTGATGGTCGAGGCCACCACCGGCGAGCAGGCGAACGAGATCGCCGAGCGCCTCGCCGATGTGGTGAAGGCCCGGCTCAGCCTGTAGCTGGTGGGTCCGCGAGAGGATTTGCACCGAATCAGCGCGGAACCGCCCAGATCGCCGCGATTCCGGCATCCGCAGTGCAAATCCTCCCATGTCGCGACCGCACGTGTCGGTGCAACACAGCCTGCGGGTCACCGGGGACGGTTCCTCCTGGTTCACCGCCCAATTGAAGTGCTGACCAGGTGGGACATCAGGAACCGTCCCTGCTGTCCCAGTCGGCCAGGATGGCTCGGGCCGCGTCCCGGCCGGCCCGATTCGCCCCGACGGTCGACTGGGAAGGGCCGTAGCCGATCAGGAACAGGCGGGTTCGGTGATCGAGCGTCCGCGTTCGACCTGGATACCGCCCGCCGCAGTGGTCAGGCCCAGGGGGGTGAGGTGGTCGAGGGCGGGGTGGAAGCCGGTGGCCCACAGGATCACGTCCGCTTTCACCAGGGTGCCGTCGGGCATCAGCACCCCATCCGGTTCGATGGCGGTGAACATCGGGTGCCGCACCAGCGCGCCGCGCTCGCGCGCCTCGATCGCCCAGGGCGACCAGTGCATGCCGGTGGCTGAGACGATCGACACCGGGCCCAGGCCCCGGCGGGCGCGCTCGGTCACCTTCTCGATGGCAGCGATGCGGCGTCCCTCGTCGAACTCGCCGGTCTCCCAGACCGGTTCGCGCCGGGTCACCAGTAGGTCTGGGCCACCCGCGAGATCTCGTTGAGCAACTGGATCGCGGAGACTCCCGCCCCGACGACGACCACCCGCCGGCCGGCGAACTCGTCGGCGCTGACGTAGTCGTGGACGTGCAGCTGCCGTCCCCGAAAGCTCTGCGTGCCGGGGATGTCGGGAAGGTAGGGGTTGGTCCAGGTGCCGGTGGCATTGACCACCCAGCGAGCGGCCCAGGTGCCTGCCTCCGATTCGACGAGGAGCCTGCCCCGTGGGCCGTCGTCCGCCCGGCGCACCGCCCGCACCGTGACCGGACGGCGCACCCGCAGGTCGTTGGCCGCCTCGAAGGCGGCGAAGTAGGACGGTAGGGCGTCGACGCTCGGCGTGCCGGGATCCACGGGCGGCTGGTGCATCCCGGGCAGGTCGTAGATGCCGTTGACCGTTCCCATCAGCAGTGAGCGCCAGCGGTGCTGCCAGGCGCCGCCCGGCCGCGGATTGGCGTCCAGCATCACGAAGCTGCCGGTACCCGGGGGCTCCCCGGGAGTGCGCAGGCCGCGGCGTCGCAGGTGGTGACCTGCCGAGAGCCCGGCCTGGCCGGCCCCGATCACGAGGACATCGAGCTGGGACGGCTTCACGTGGCCGACGCTACCGCGAGCCGAGCGGGTGCAACGAAATCCCGGGCTGCCAGACTCTTTCCAGTGTGAGTGTCGACAACCGGATCGGAGTCGCGGTGGGGGTTGAGCCTTCGTTCGACGACTACGTCCGGGCGCGCTCGGACGGTCTGCTGCGGCTGGCCTGGCTGATCACCCGGAACTGGGAGGATGCCCGGGACGCCGTTCAGGACGGCTTCGCGGCGCTCTATCCGCGCTGGCATCGGCTGCCGGAAGGCGACCGCCGGCACGCCTACGTGTCCCGGACGGTCGTCAACGCCTGCCTCGCGGTGATCCGGCGGCGCCGCGCCCAGCCGGTGGCCGATCCGTCCGTTCTGGCGGAGGCGCCGGTCTCGGCGGACGCGAGCACGGCGATCGCCGCCGCCGACGAGGCATGGCGGCTGTGCGCCGAACTTCCGCCGGCCCAGCGCGCGGCGGTGGTGCTGCGCTTCTACCGCGACTACAGCTTCGGCCAGATCGCCGAGGCGCTCGGATGCCCGGAATCGACCGCGCGCTCCCACGTCCACCGGGCGATGGCGACGCTGCGTTCCCGGCTCGGAAAGGGTGACGACGATGAATGACGAGGAGCGGGCCTTCTGCGATGCGCTGCGGCGAGCCGACACCGTCGAGGTGCCGGTGCCGCCGCTCGACCCGGCCGAGATTTCGGGCAGGGGGCATCGGGTGCGGCCGGCCTGGCGCGACGCGTTGGTGGCAGCCGTCTGGGTGGTGGCTTTGGCGGGCGTGGGCATCGCCGTGTTCTCCAGCGTCGGCCGCGGGATCCCCGCGGTCCCGGTCGCGCCGCACGTGGAGGCGACGGGCGCCACGGTCGAGGTCGACCTCTTCTCCGGCCGGGAGAATCCGGTGGTGGAGATCTCCGAGAGCGTCACCGACGAGCTGTACGCCCTGCTGGACGACAAGGCCGCAGCAGCGGTGAACACCGATCCGCGCGAGGAGCTTCTCGGCTTCCGGGGCTTCGTGGTCACCCCGGTGGACGACCCCGATGGTCGCGTACTGCGCATCCTTCCGGATGCGGTCCGATTCGGGCCGGTCCACGACTACAGGCGTCTCGACGATCCGGAGCAGGTGTTCTTCCGGTTCATCCTGGACTCGATCCGGGGCTCGCTCTCCGACGATGTGCTGAAGGCGATCGACGAGGTGACGCAGACCCCGGTGGCACCGGACGAATCGGATCCCCCCGATGACCCGCCCAATCGAACCGGCGACACGGCGACCTGGATCCTGCTGAACCCCGAGACGGTGACTCCGGATTCCACCGACATCGTCCTCGGCGTGACCCGGCTGGGCTGCGCGAACGGCGAGACCGGACGGGTACTGCCGGCCGTCGTCGACTACGGCGAGGACCAGATCGCGATCCGGGTCGACGTGGAAGCCTGGAGCGACCAGCCGGCCGACTGCCAGGGCAACGAGGAGGTCATGTTCTCCGTCCACCTCGACGAGCCCATCGGCCAGCGGGAACTGGTGGACGCGGCCTGCCTGGCCGGCGAGGCCCAGGGCACCAGCTTCTGCGCCGGGGGCGCCGTCCGCTGGACCCCCTGAGGCCGGTCAGTCCAGGCGGCGGCCGAGGACGACGACGTCCTGGTGGGCGTAGCCGAGGTGGTCGTAGAAGGCGAGGACCCCGGTGTTGTCGGTGCGCACCATGAACTGGATCTTGGGCACGCCCCGTTCCGACAACCAGCGCTCGCAGGCGTCCATCAGGAGGCGGCCCAGCCCGGTGCCCCGGGCCGCGGGGGAGACGGCCAGGTAGTAGACCCAGCCCCGGTGGCCGTCGTGGCCGACCATCGCGGTGCCCACCGGGACGTCGGCCTCCCGCACCCCCAGCACCGCCGACGACGGCCCGCCCACGGCCCGGGCGAAGTCGGCCGCGGCGTCGTTCCAGGGACGGGTCAGGCCGGTCTCCTGCCAGAGGGCGACGGCGGCCGCGGTATCCGACGGCCCGAGTTCGACGACGTCCATCAGATCTTCCGGATCCGCACCCAGCTGACCTTGTGGTCGGCGGCCTTGCGCAGGATGGCGGTCGCCCGGCCCCGGGTCGGCTTGATGTTGGCGACCAGGTTGGGGCCGTTGACGGCGTCCCAGATGTCGCTCGCCTGGCCGATCGCCTCGGCCTCCGGCATCTCGGCGAAGCGCCGGAAGTACGACCTGGGGTTGCGGAAGGCGGTCTCGCGCAGCGCCAGGAACCGGCGCAGGTACCACGACTTCACGTCGCCGTCGTCGGCGTCGACGTAGACCGAGAAGTCGAAGAAGTCGCTCACCGCCAGACCCATGGTGCCGTCGGTGCGGCGCCGGGCCGGCTGCAGCACGTTCAGCCCCTCGACGATCAGGATGTCGGGCTGGCGCACCACCACCTGCTGGTCGGGCACGATGTCGTAGACCAGGTGGGAGTAGACCGGGGCGGTCACCTCGGGCACCCCCGACTTCACGTCCATGACGAACTGCACCAGCCGGCGGCGGTCGTACGACTCCGGGAAGCCCTTGCGCTCCAGCAGGCCCATCTCCTCCAGCCGGGTGTTGGGGAAGAGGAAGCCGTCGGTGGTCACCAGATCGACCTGGGGATTGCCGGGGGCGCGGCTGAGCAGCTCCCGCAGCAGGCGGGAGGTGGTCGACTTGCCGACCGCCACCGAGCCGGCCACGCCGATCACGAAGGGGGTGCGGGCGCTGGAGAGCCCGAGAAAGCTGTGGCTGTCGCGGTAGAGCTCGCCGGTGCGATCGGAGTAGAGCTGGATCAGCTCGGTGAGCGGCAGGTAGACCTCTCGCACCTCGTCGACGTCGGTCGGCTCGTTCACCCCTCGCAGCCGGGTGAGGGTCTCGGTTTCGAGGAAGTCGCCCCGGGCCGCGGCCAACGCCGCCCAGTGCCGTCGTTCCAGCGTCAGATAGGGGCCGAACGGGTCGTCCTCGGGCGCGGGCAACTCTGGCGCGTGATTGTGCACTCGCCTAGTGTGCCGTCACCGGCCAGTAAAGTGCCGCATATGTGCGGAATCATCGGATACGTCGGCCCCCAGGCTGCCAAGGACGTGGTCACCTCCGGCCTGAAGCGGATGGAGTATCGCGGCTACGACTCCGCCGGCGTCGCGGTGGTGGAGGAGGGCGCCATCGAGATCCGCAAGAAGGCCGGCAAGATCGGCAACCTGATCGCGCTGCTCGACGAGGAGCCGCTTCCCGAGGCGGGCATCGGGATCGGGCACACCCGCTGGGCCACCCACGGTGGTCCCACCGACGGCAACGCCCACCCGCATCTGTCGGCGAACGGCCGCGTGGCGCTCATCCACAACGGCATCATCGAGAACTTCGCCGCGCTGCGCCTCGAACTGCAGGCGCGCGGCATCGCCTTCGTCTCCCAGACCGACACCGAGGTGGCCGCTCATCTGCTGGGCATCGAGGTCGAGGCGGGCGCCGGCCTGGCCGAGGCGATGCGGACGGTGTGCCGCCGCCTGGAAGGTGCTTTCACGCTGGTGGCCGTGGACGCAGCCGACCCCGAACGGCTGGTCGCGGCCCGCCGCAATTCACCGCTGGTGCTGGGGGTGGGGGAGGGCGAGACCTTCGTCGCCTCCGACGTCGCCGCGTTCATCGAGTTCACCCGCCATGCCGTCGAACTCGGGCAGGATCAGGTCGTCGAGGTCACCTGCGACGGCTTCACGGTCACCGACTTCGCCGGCCTCCCGGCCGCCTCGCACCCGTTCGAGGTCACCTGGGATCTCTCGGCGGCCGAGAAGGCCGGCTACGACTGGTTCATGCGCAAGGAGATCTTCGAGCAGCCCAAGGCGGTGGCCGACACCCTGCTGGGCCGCTACACGCCCGATGGCGCGCTCAAACTCGACGAACTGCACATCTCCGAGGCCCAGCTGCGCAGCATCGACAAGATCATCATCGTCGCGTGCGGCACCGCCTACTACGCGGGCCTGGTGGCCAAGTACGCCATCGAGCACTGGACGCGGGTCGCCTGCGAGGTCGAGATCGCGTCGGAGTTCCGGTATCGCGACCCGATCATCACCGGCTCCACGCTGGTCGTGACGATCAGCCAGTCGGGGGAGACCGCCGACACCCTGATGGCGATCCGGCACGCCCGCGAGCAGCACGCCAAGGTGATCGCGATCTGCAACACCAACGGCGCCACCATCCCGCGCGAATCGGACGCTGTGATCTACACCCACGCCGGCCCGGAGATCGGCGTCGCCTCCACCAAGGGCTTCCTCACCCAGGTGGCCGCCTGCTACCTGCTCGGCCTCTACCTGGCGCAGGTGCGCGGCACCATGTTCGGCGACGAGATCGCCCGCTGGATGGACGAGCTGGCGGGCACCCCTGAGCTCATCCAGCGAGTGCTCGACCAGCTGGGTTCGATCGAGCGGCTGGCCGCGCAGTTCCTGGAGAAGAAGTCGGTGCTCTTCCTGGGCCGCCATGTCGGTTACCCGGTGGCTCTGGAGGGCGCGCTGAAGCTGAAGGAATTGGCCTACCTGCACGCCGAGGGCTTCCCGGCCGGGGAGTTGAAGCACGGCCCGATCGCGCTGGTCGAGCCCGGCGTCCCGGTCTTCGTGGTGGTGCCGCCGCAGGGCCGCGACCAGCTGCACGACAAGGTCGTCTCCAACATCCAGGAGGTGCGGGCGCGCGGTGCGCTCACCGTGGTTCTCGCCGAAGAGGGGGACGCGGAGGTCACCCCGTACGCCGACGTGCTGTTCCCGCTCCCGCGGGTCTCCACGCTGCTGCAACCGCTGGTGGCCACCGTCCCGTTGCAGTTCTTCGCCTGCGAGCTGGCCACCCTGAAGGGCTACGACGTCGATCAGCCGCGCAACCTGGCCAAGTCCGTGACGGTGGAGTGATGATCGTCGGGCTCGGCATCGACGTGACCCAGGTCTCCCGGTTCACTCAGGCGGCCCAGCGGGAGCGGCTGCTCGACCGCATCTTCACCGAGGCCGAACGGGACAGCTCCATGCAGCGGATGGCCGGCCGGTTCGCCGCCAAGGAGGCGCTCGCCAAGGCACTGGGAGCGCCGACCGGCCTGGTGTGGACCGATGTGGAAGTGCGCAAGGACGACTCCGGGAAGCCCTACTTCGCCTGTTCCGGGACGGTGGCCGCGCGGGTCGCCGAACTCGGCATCGGGCATCTCCACCTGTCGATCACCCACGACGCCGGCATCGCGGCGGCCGTCGTAGTCTGCGAGGCATGATGCGAAGCGCGTACTCAGTTTCGACCATCCGGGCGGCCGAGGCGGCCGCCATCGCTGTTGTGGGCGAACACGCCCTGATGCAGCGTGCGGCAGCGGCCCTGGCCGCGGTCGTGGCCCGCGAGCTGCGCGCCCGGCGCGGCGCGCTCTACGGCGCGCGGGTGCTGGCGGTGGTCGGCAGCGGCAACAACGGCGGCGATGCGCTGTTCGCCGGGGCGCGGCTGTCCCGCCGGGGAGTGCGGGTGAGCGCCTGGCGGCCCTGCTCGGGCGTGCACGAGGCCGGCTGGCGGGAGTTCCTGGCCGCCGGCGGGCTGGAGTTGGATGCCGCTGCGGCGAGCGCCGCGCTGGCGGGCGCCGACCTGGTGATCGACGGGGTGACCGGCATCGGCGGCCAGGCCGGGCTGCGTGCCCCGGTGGCCGAGTTCGCCCGGGCCTGCGCGGAAGCCCGCGTCCCGGTGGTGGCGGTCGACCTGCCCTCGGGGGTGCCGGCCGACCTGCCCTTCGTGAGCCTGGTGCCGGCCGGTGAGCAGATCGACCCGGTGCCGGTGCCCGAGCCGGCCCGCAGCGCGATCGGGGACGGGCTGGCGCCCCACTTCACCGCTGACGTCACGGTGACCTTCGGCGGCCTGAAGGCCTGCCATGTCATCGAACCCGGCCGTTCGGCCTGTGGACGGATCGAGGTGGTCGACATCGGGCTGCCGGCCATGGAACCCGAGCTGGAGTGCTGGGAGCCCGGTGACGTCGCCGCGGCGTGGCCGGTGCCGACCGCGACCTCGGACAAGTACTCCCGCGGCGTGGTGGGGGTCGACGCCGGATCCTCCCGGTACCCGGGCGCCGGGGTGCTGGCCACCCTCGGCGCGGTGCGCGCCGGGGCGGGCATGGTGCGTTTCCTGGGCCCGGACGAGGTGGCGCACCTGGTGCTCGCCCGGCTGCCGAACATCGTGGTGGGTGAGGGTAGGGTCCAGGCGCTCGTCCTGGGATGCGGCTGGGGTGACCGGCCGGACGGGCCGGACGTGGTCGCCGCGGCCGTCGCCAGTGGGCTTCCGGTCGTGGTCGACGCCGATGCGCTCGGCATGCTGCCGCACCGGCTGCATCCGCAGGTGCTGCTCACCCCGCACGCCGGCGAGCTCGCCCGGCTGCTGGGAATCGCCCGCGAGCAGGTGGCTGCCGATCCGGTGGCGGCCGTCCGTCACGCTGTGGCGCGAACGGGTGCCACCGTCCTGCTCAAGGGAGCCACCCAACTGGTGGCGACGCCCGGCCGCTCCGGCGTCCAGATCGCCGTCCCCGGCACCGGATGGACCGCCCAGGCCGGCTCCGGGGATCTGCTCGCCGGCATCTGCGGTGCCCTGCTCGCCGCCGGGCTGCCCGCCGCCGAGGCGGCAGTCGCCGGTGCCAGTATGCAGGCGATGGCCGCGCCCGATCGTCCGGTTGCCCCCCAGGATTACGGGTTCGGGGTGCCGCTGGCCTGAGGTGCTTGCCATCTCGTGGCCGATGAGGGATTATGACGCCACGCGCACCCTCGTGCGTCCCCTAAGGAGATGTGATGGGTAAATACACCAAAGAGGCTCAGGCGATCATCGATGCCGTCGGCGGAGTCGAGAACATCTCGGCCGCGACCAACTGCGTCACCCGGCTGCGATTCGCCCTGAGAGACGAGAGCAAGGTCGACAACGACGCGCTGGAAGCGGTCGACATGGTGAAGGGGTCGTTCTCGACCGCCGGCCAGTTCCAGGTGATCATCGGGCCAGGGCTGGTCGAAGAGGTCGCGGTCGACGTCACCGAACTCACCGGCGGACAGGCCGCCACCAAGGAAGAGGTCAAGGCGGCCGGGGCGGAGAAGCTGAACCCGCTGCAGCAGTTCGTCAAGATCTTCTCCGACATCTTCGTCCCGCTGCTGCCGGCGCTGGTCACGGCCGGTCTGCTGATGGGCATCAACAACATCCTCACCCAGCCGGGCATCTTCGGCCCTCAGTCGCTGGTGGAGATGACCCCGGGCCTGGCGGGTATCGCCGGCATCATCATCACGATCGCCAACACCTCGTTCGTCTTCCTGCCGGTGCTGGTCGGCTGGTCGGCGGTCAAGCGGTTCGGCGGCAACCCGCTGCTGGGCATCGTGCTGGGCGCCATGCTCGTCCATCCCGACCTGCTGAACGCGTGGGGTCTCGGCAACGCCCGCAGTGGCGACGGCGTCCCGTACTGGGATCTGTTCGGCTGGCATATCGACAAGATCGGCTATCAGGGCCAGATGCTGCCCATGCTGGTAGCGGCCTGGGTGCTGGCCAAGGTGGAGATCTGGCTGAAGGAGAAGGTCAACGAGAGCTTCCACCTGCTGGTGGTGGCACCGGTCGCCCTGCTGGTCACCGGCTTCCTCGCCTTCGCCGCCATCGGCCCGATCACCTTCGCGATCGGCGATGCGCTCGCGACCGGCGTGTCCTGGCTGTTCCAGCTGGCCCCGGCTGTCGGTGGCCTGGTCTACGGCACCCTCTACGGCGTCATGGTGATCACGGGTATGCACCACACCTTCCTGGCGGTCGACCTGCAGTTGCTGGCCACCTACCAGGAGACCTTCCTGTGGCCGATCCTGGCGCTGTCGAACATCTGCCAGGGCTCGGTGGCCTTCGGCATGTGGTTCATCCTGAAGAACGCCAAACAGAAGTCGCTGGCCGCCACCTCAGGCCTGTCGGCCTGGCTGGGCATCACCGAGCCGGCGATGTTCGGTGTGAACCTGCGCTACAAGTACCCGTTCCTGATCTCGATCGCCTGCGCCGGTATCGCCGGCGCCTTCATCTCGGCGTTCGGCGTGGTCTCGTCCAGCATCGGCGTCGGCGGTGTGCCGGGCATCTTCGCGATCGTCCCGCAGTACTGGCTGGTGTTCGGCATCGCGATGGCCTTCTGCATCGCGGTTCCGGGCCTGATCACCATGGCCTACGGCAAGCGTCAGCTCGCCGGGCAGGATGCGGCGGCGGTCGCGGCTCGCGAGGAAGCCGAGATCGCGGCGGCCCAGGTCTAGACGCCTCCGTTCTGGCGAACTGAGGAACAACGCAACACCCGCTGTGCTGGCCGATCACCGACGGTCTCGACGGTTCGACCGTCGGTGATCGCCAGCCACCCACCGATCCCAACCCCCGACCCGAAGGAGTACGGCGAACATGACCGAGCTCGACTGGAAGAAGACGGCTGCCGTCTATCAGATCTATCCGCGCTCGTTCGCCGACTCCGACGGGGACGGACTGGGCGACATCCCCGGGATCATCGCCAAGCTGGATCACATCGCGGCCCTGGGCTGCGACGTGATCTGGCTGACCCCGGTCTACGACTCGCCGCAGAACGACAATGGCTACGACATCCGCAACTACCACGAGGTCTACCCGCCGTTCGGCACCATGGCCGACCTCGAGGAACTGCTGGAGCAGGCCCACGCCCGCGGCATCAAGCTCGTGATGGACATGGTGGTCAACCACTGCTCCACCGAGCACGAGTGGTTCGTCCAGGCCCGGACCAGCCGCGACAACCCCTACCGCGACTACTTCATCTGGAAGGATCCGGCCGCGGACGGCGGTCCGCCCACCAACTGGGTGTCGAAGTTCGGCGGCAACGCCTGGGAGTACGACGAGCAGACGGGCCAGTACTACCTGCACCTGTTCGACGTCACCCAGGCCGACCTGAACTGGGAGAACCCCAAGCTGCGCGCCGAGGTCTACGAGATGATGCGCTGGTGGTTCGCCAAGGGGATGGACGGCTTCCGCCTCGACGTCGTGAACCTGCTCTCGAAGGACCAGTCGTTCCCGCAGGCTCCCGAGGGGACGGACGGACGGCAGTTCTACACCGACGGGCCGCGGATCCATGAGTTCCTGCACGAGATGAACGTGGAGGCGTTCCGGGGCAAGCTCACGGTGGGAGAAATGTCCTCTACAACCGTAGAGCACTGCGTGCGGTACACCCGGCCGGAGAACCAGGAACTCGACATGACGTTCTCCTTCCACCATCTCAAGGTGGACTACCCGGGCGGCGCGAAATGGACCGACGCCCCGATGGACTTCCTGGCGCTGAAGGACATCCTCACCCACTGGCAGGTGGGGATGGCCGAAGGCGGCGGCTGGAACGCCGTCTTCTGGTGCAACCACGACCAGCCGCGGGTGGTGTCCCGGTTCGGCGACGACGCGGAATACCGAGTGGAATCGGCCAAGATGCTCGGCACCGCCGTCCATCTGCTGCAGGGGACGCCCTACGTCTACCAGGGCGAGGAGTTCGGGATGACCAACCCGCACTTCACCTCGATCTCCCAGTACAAGGATGTCGAGTCGCTCAACGCCCACCGCGAGCTGCTGGAGGCCGGGAAGTCCGAGACCGAGGTGCTGGCGATCCTGGATCGCAAGTCGCGGGACAACTCCCGCACCCCGGTGCAGTGGGACGATTCCCCGCACGGCGGCTTCACCACCGGTGAGCCGTGGATCGAGGTGGCATCGAACTACCCCGAGGTGAACGCCGCGGCCGCCGTGGCCGACCCGGACAGCGTCTTCCACCACTACCGCAAGCTCATTGAGCTGCGGAAGGCCGACCCGCTGGTCACCACCGGGCGCTACGAGCTGCTCGACCGCGAACATCCCTCGGTGTACGCCTACCTGCGCCGCGGCGACGGCGAGGCGCTGCTGGTGGTGAACAACTTCTACGCCGACCCGGTCCTCTGGCAGGTCCCCGCCGAGGTGGGGGAGTGGACCGACACCGCCCTGGTGCTCGGCAACTACCCCGATCCCGAGTTCGGTGACGGCTCCGTGGCCCTGCGCCCCTACGAGTCCGTGGTGCTCCGCCTGACCAGCTGAGCAGTAGCGTCTGGGATCCCGGACTCCGGTCCGTTCCTCGCGCCGCTCGTCGAGACTCCTGCCGCTTCACTTGCCTGCGCGCTGGTGCCTTCTCGTCCAGGATCTCAAGACTGTGGCCCTGGTGGCCGGGCGGTCGGCGCTCCTCCCCGCTATGGCGCTGGTAAAGTCTCTCGCTGGTGTCTGGTGAGGAGCGTGGCAGGTTGTTGTTGGCCGAGGCGCGGATTGGCGACGGGCGGCTCGTCCGCTTTCTCGCACCCACTCAGGCCGACACCAGACGCCTGCTGACCGTGATCGCGGACGCCTTCGGGCATCGTCCGCCGGTCGATCCGCCGCCCCCGGCGCTGAGCGAGACCACCGAGTCGATCGCGGCCGCGCTGGCCAGGGGCTTCGGTGTGCTCGCCGAGGTCGACGGCGAGGCGGCCGGCACGCTGATCGTCGTGCAGGAGGACGACCGGGCCTGGATCACGCGGGTCTCCGTGCGCCCCTCCTACCAGCGGCACGGAATCGCCTCGGCGATGGTCGAGGTCGCCCTCGACCTGCTTGCCGAGCAGGGGACGCCCACCGCCGACCTGATCGCCCGCGAGGAGTTCCCGCAGGTGGTCCGCTGGTGGCGCCGGCACGGCTTCAGCCAGGTGGACGCCGAGGGAACCCGGCTGCATCTCTCGCGTGCCCTGCCGGTGTGCATCGAGGCGCCCACCGCCGAGGACATGCAGAAGCTGGGACGTCGCCTGGCGAGCCTGGTGGCTCCCGGCGACCTGCTGATCGCCTCCGGCGACCTGGGCGCCGGCAAGACGACCTTCACCCAGGGGCTGGGCGTCGGCATGGGAGTGGACGGTGCGATCATCTCGCCCACCTTCGTGCTCGCCCGGATTCACCCGAGCCCGTCCGGCGGCCCCGGGCTGGTGCACGTGGACGCCTACCGGCTGGGCTCCTTCGCCGAGCTGGAGGACCTCGATCTGGAGGTGTCGCTGGCCGATTCGGTGACCCTGGTCGAGTGGGGGACGGGGGTGGCCGAGGGCCTGAGCGAGGATCGGCTGGAGATCGACATCCGCCGCTCGCTCGACCCCGCGGATGAGACCCGCTGGGTGTTCCTCACCCCGATCGGCGCCCGCTGGACGTCCGTCCGTTCCGAACTGGAGGCATTGGGATGAGCACCGTGCTGGGAATAGACACGTCCGGGGTGGTCTGCGCGGGGATCGCGGTGGACGGCGTCGTCGCGGCGTCGGCGGTCGTCCCGGATACCCGCGCGCACGCCGAACAGCTCCTGCCGCTGGTACAGCGGGTGGTGGCCGAAGCCGGGCTCACCGGGCTGGCCGACGTCGACCGGATCGCCGTCGGGGTCGGCCCGGGTCCGTTCACCGGCCTGCGCGTCGGCGTGGTGGCCGCGATCACGTTGGGCGAGGCCCTCGGGATCCCGGTGCGGGGGGTCTGCTCGCTGGACGTTCTGGCCCGCCAGGCCGCCTGGCGCTCACTGGTCGCCACGTCCGAGGACTTCGTCGTCGCCACCGACGCGCGGCGCAAGGAATGGTATTGGGCCTCCTACCGCGCGGACGGGGAGCGGACCAACGGTCCGTTCGTCACCAGTCCGGATGCGCTGCCTGAACTCCCGGCCGTCGGGCCGGTGACCGCGACGCCGATCGACCTGGATGCGGGGGTGCTGGCCGCGCTCGCCGCGGACCTGCCGGATGCCGGCCTGGAGCCGCTGTACCTGCGGCGTCCGGATGCCGAGGTGCCGACCGTCCGCAAGTCGACCCTGTTGCCGCCGCGACTCGCCCCGAGGAGGGTTCGATGATCATCTCGGCTGCTCGCCCGGACGATCTGGCGCAGATTCTCGCGCTGGAGAAGGGCGGCTTCACCCGGTCGCTGCGCTGGAGTGAAGCGGCCTGGCAGGATGAACTGGACAATCCCGAGCGGCTCGTGCTGGTGCGGCACGATGCTCTCGGCGACGTGGTGGGAGTGGCCACCTTCAGCCTGGCGGCCGACATGGCCGACCTGCTGCGGGTGATCGTGGCGCCGGATTCGCGGGGCCGCGGCATCGGCGGCTCGCTGGTGCGCGCCGGCATGGAATGGGCAAAGGCCGTCGGCGCCGACCGGATGCTGCTGGAGGTGCGTCCCGACAACACCCC
>JAIUOR010000021.1 GCA_020161795.1 Actinomycetota bacterium
ATAAGCACAACTCCATGGTCGGCAATCGCGAGAATCGCTTCCACCCAGGGGCATCCATCATTCGATGGACACTGGTTGGCGAGTCGCCAGTCGCCAGTCGCCAGTCGCCGCGTGCCAAATTGGGCCTACGGTCGGCTAGGCAATGGCCGGTGAGTCGGTTGGCTTTGACGCAGAGGTGGCCTCAGCACCCTGCACCGCATTCAGGCGAGGCGAGCCTCACTGAGAACGACGGAACATCCTGAATTGCCGCGATGAGGGTCGCCTGAGGAGAGGGCCCGGTCAGGGGCGCTTTTCCTTCGGTCGAACTGCAAGCGCCAGGAGGTCTGGGTGGAGCAGGGCTGTTGCGTCCAGAACCTCCAGGCCGACGATCTTGCCGTCCTTCCAGTCCATGACGACCATTGCCGCCGTGTCGTCCGGCACCTCGAGCGGGATCGAGTCTCGGCCGGGATCGAGGGCGTCTTCGGTCAGGTAGATGTACGCCGCATCGACTTGCGGGTCGTAGGTGATGCGCATGCCTTCAGGCTAGGCGCTGCGCTCCGGGCCGCCCGGACATGCCGCGCCGACCGCGCGATCTTCTTGTTTGGGGCGCGCGGTGTGGGATGGCTCGACAGGATGAGTGGGTGCGGGTTGGGACCTGGAATCTGGAAGGCCGTTGGAGCGTCGATCACGTGGGGCTGCTGCTCGCTCAGGATTGCGATGTGTGGCTGCTCACCGAAGTCCGGACACAGGCCCGCCTGCCTGGCTTCGGATCCCAGCTGACCACGGCAAGGATGGGCGACCACAAGCACTGGGCCGGGGTCTTCTCCCGCGTGCCACTGCAATCGCTTCCCGATCCGCACCCGGCCATTGCCGCCGCCCTTGGCGCCGGCTTGGTGTGGTGCAGCAGCATCCTTCCGTGGCGTTCCTGCGGGGACACGGTCTGGGGCTCGGGCAGCACCAGCCAGAAGACCACCCGGGCGCTCGATCAACTGATGGCGTCTCTGCCCGGCGGGTTGTTGGTGTGGGGTGGGGACTGGAACCATGCGCTGGCTGGCCGAGAACACGTCGGAGGTCTTGCTGGACGGAGCGCGATCGAGGAAGCACTCACCCGCCGGTGCTTGAAGCTGACCACCCGGCAGGCGCCGCACCGCGTCTCTGGCCTGTACGCGATCGACCATATCGCCGTCCCCGAGACGGTGCGCGTCCTGGCGACGAACCGGATCGTCGCCGAGACTGACCGCGCCGGCCGCCTCTGTGACCACGACGCCTACACAACGGAGATCGAGCTGGCCTGACACCCCGATCTGGCGCACGTCCGGCGCTCAGTCGAGAGTGACTGCGGTCACCGTCTCGGCTTCTGTATCGACGACGTAGGCGGTCTCGGACCCGGTGTCGAGGGCGAGTGCCGAGGCGTTGGAGTCATGAAGTGTGCGTGAGCCTCCGACGACCAGATTCCGCTCAGAGAGGCTTCCATCGGCTACATAGAGCCGACCTCGGTCGCTGTCCACGGCGATTTCTGCCGCGCCGAGGCTACCGAAGGCGGCGCGTTCCCACTCCTTGGTGCGGAGGTCGTACCGGTAGACGTTGCTGGCGGAGCGTCCTGCGACGTAGAGCTGTTGGTTCGCGATGTCGAGCGCGAGCGAGCCGGGCTTGGATGCCTTGATGGCGGTGAGCCGCTTGTTCTTGGCGGTGTTGAAGACCAGGACGTTCTCGCTCTCGCGGCAGGTCACGTAGAGCCGATGCTTCTTGGGGTCGACGGCGAGGTGGTCGGGGTGTTTGTCGACCTTGAGCGTGGCGATCTCGTCGCCAGTGGCCAGGTCGATGCCACGCACCCGGGCGGCGTTGTAGTCGGTGACCCACAGCACTCCGCGCTGGGGATCGATGGCCACCGCAGACGGACGCCCGGGCACATCCATCGTGTCCACCACCTCCAGGTGGTCGAGGTCGATGACCGACACGTCTCCGGAATCGAAGTTGGCGGTGTAACCCCGGTGCCGGCCCGGGTCGATCGCGATCCCCATCGGCTGGCCACCCACTCGGATCGTGCGGGGCGGCAGCGGATCGGCTGTGGGTGCCATAGTCTGATCGGGCCGCCAGCCTGGTGAGACTCTCGCCTGAGTGTCGAGGAAGCCACCAAGAAGGTTGAGACCGAGGATCATCACCGCTATGCCGGCAACCGGTGCGAGGAGCGCCGTCACGAGGCTCCGTACGGGCCGCCGGCGCGGGGATGCCCGGCGGGCGCCAGCGGCGGTGGTGGCGCGGGGCGCTTCGCTCGGCTGTGCGGGGACGATGCCTCGACAGCTCGGGAAGCGCACACATCCCCAAAAGGACTCGCCCCTGTGTGCCCCTCGCCGGGCGCGTTGCAGGACCATCGGGCTCGTGCACACCGGGCACCGCGGAGGCCCACTGTGAGGCGCCGCGGTCGGGGCACCGACCTGGGCGGTCCCGCCCAGCAGGGAGGCGTCAGGAAGCTGCCCGGTGGTGACCAGAGCAAGGGTTGCAGGCCCGCCAACAAGCTGGATGCCGCTCTCGCGGGCGAATGCATAGGCGTCCTCGCTGAAGCGGCCCGAGATCACGATGATGCCGCCGGAAGCGCCGTGATGGGCGACCAACCCGCGCATCTCCCGGACGAGAGAAGCACCGACCTTCCACGCCTTCCAGTGCTTGCACTGGACAAACCACCGCTCCCCGCCGCGGCTGAGCACCAGGTCGATGCCACCGTCGGCGCCGCTTTGCGTGGGTGTGACCGCGAAGCCTTGGGCCTGATAGGCGCGCGCCACCAAGTCCTCGAACTGGCGCCAGTCCAGGCTGCGAAGCCACTCGGCCCCGGCGTCGGGAGCCGGAGCCGCCGGCGCGACCTCCACCCACCGGGTACCGTCCCATCGCACGTCCCCCACTGCTCGCTCCAACCGCTTGCGCGCAGCCTCCGCTACGCGAGCTCGCCCCCCTCACACGCGATGCTAGCGAGCCGGCCCGACAGAAGAGGCCAGAACCGCAGGACCCGAACGGCAGCGGCCCCAAGGAAATCCAAGACCGACTTCCGCATGTTTGTGTCCTGGTCTGGAGCGGCGGCCAGGCCAGCTTGGGTGAAGCAGGCCAGCGACGGCCCTCCATCTTGCCCCAGTGATGGTGGCGGTTTCCATGGGGTCGCGGAACGGGCATGTCCCGAGGGCAGAGGGCGACGAGCCTCCCGGGGCGACGGTCTCGGTGGCCGAGGTGGAGGACAGCGTTTGACCTTTGGGTGACGAGCTCTGGATCGTCGGCATAAGAACTTCCTGAGCGCGGATCACGTTGGGGACATCCCGTGTCCCACGGCTTGACAAGGGGTTTCTCCGTGCACCCCGAATGTCCCTGAGGGTGGGTGTCAATGTCCCCTCGCGGATCTGTGGATAAGTCGGGGTGCGGCAACAGGTCCTCGAGGTGCGGCGACAGGTCTGGGGACAACGCCGACAACACCGGCTTGGTCGCCTTTCGTGGTCACGAAACCACGGAAGGAGACACAAGATGTCCGAGGGTGTCGCAAGGGAACTGGGAATCGCCAGCACGACCGCTGTTCCAGAGAGCGTCGCGGCAGTCTGGCCGCACTGGCAGGAACTTCACCCAGAACTGCGGGTGGTGGACCCACCGAACCTACGCGGGTGGCTCCGACGGGTGCCCGCGGAGGAGAGCGACCTGCTCCTGCGGGTGCTCGCGCGGCGCGCGTCTGAGGCCGGCGACAGCGACAAGGTGGCTGCGTTGGCGCTGGCGTGGTGCTTGTTGCCCGGGGCGCAGCTGGTGGCCCGGCGCTACTACCACGTCGAGAACATCGACAACATCGTGGCGGTCGAGGTGTGGTTCCAGGTGTGCGAGTTCCCCTGGCTGACCAAGGCGAAGGTCGCGGCCAACATCGTGGGGGAGGTGCGCTACCAGGTCTTGCGGCAGTTGGGGGTGTCGAACCGTCCGGACCCGTCGGAGCGACTGAACGCGTCTGCGGTTCGCCTCGCCGACACGCTCCGTTGGCAAGCGCTGACGGAGCCGACCCCGGCCCAAGAATTGCGCGATCTGCTCGACCACGCCGTCGATCATCAGGTGATCACCTTCGTGGACCGGGCGCTGCTGCTCGACGCCGTGGAAACGGCCTGGGAGTTCGAGAGCTCGGTGAGCATCAGTGGCGTCCTGGGCGGGATCTGCTCCGAGGACCTCACCAGCCGGATCGCTGCCCGGATGGGCTGCACGTCGCGAACCGTCCGGCGGCGCATCCTGGCCGCGGTCAAGGCTCTCCGAGCGTCACTGCCGGCATTACTGGAGGAGATCCGCGAAGTTGCCTGACGGGTTGGTGTCCACCAAGACGCTGACGGTTCCTTCTGGGTGGTTGAGGTGATCGACATGACGGACAACACCCAGCAATGGGCGCCGGTAGCAGCCACCGTGCGCGAGGCACTCGCCCGCAAGGCACGCCCCCACACGTCGCCTGCCGGCGGGCTGTGCGCGTGGCGGCCCCGCTATGACGAGAGCGTCCTCGCGGTGTGCGGGGTAACCGGTTCGGTGGGTGCGACGACCGTGAGCCTGGCCGTGGCATCGGTGGCGGCGCTCACCGGACCAGCAAGGCTCATCGAGTGTGCACCGCCAAGCCGTTCGGGCCTTGTCGCTGCGGCCGACTCCGAACTTGGCGCTGGGCGGGGTGGCTGGTCCCGTGGCCAGCGCGACGAGCTGACACTGATCCGTCGAACCGCGGAGTCCCTCTTCGATGCGCCACCTCCGCCGCCGGAGGAAGACGGGATGTTCACCGTCCTCGACGCCGGCGACCTGCTCGCCGAGCGATCGGCCGCCCTGTCGCTTGCCGTCGAGGAGGTGTCCGGCTGGGTGATCGTGGCCGAGGCGAGCGTCCCGTGCCTGCGACAGCTGGAACTCGCTCTCGTCCGCAGTCCCGCCCGCCGCCCGACCCTTGCGATCATCGGCGCGCCACCGGGACGGTGGTCTCGACCCCTGGTGTCCGCCGTCCAGCCGCGCACCCGTGCACTCATCGATTCGGGCCGCTCGGTCACCTTCCGCTACGACCGGCGCCTGGCCATTACCGGGCTCACCCCGGACCCGCTGCCCAACCGCATCACGGCCGCCGCCCGACGGCTGCTTCTCTTCCCGGAAGGACTCTTCGAATGAGGCTCCTGATCCCACTACAGGTCTGCCCGGTCGCACCGGGCCAGGCCCAGCAGTATGTCGACCAGATCACTGGCAACGTCTTGTGGGGCGTCCAGTGGGTCTTCGTCGTAGCGCTGGTGATCAGCGTCGCTGCGATCGCCGGCGGACGGCTGTTCATGATGCCCCACGCGTCTCGCGCCGGGGTGATCTCGGCGGTGGTGGTCTTCCTGGCGGTGATCGCCTACCTGACCCTGCCCTCCCTGCTGGATGCGCTGATGGGGAAGGGCTGCATCTGATGTTCGACCCGCTGAAGTTCCTCGCGGACGGGTGGACCACGGCGATGCTGTCGCTGTGGAACGCCGGGCTGTGGCTGCTCCAACTGGTCCTGAACCTGGGCGATGCCCTGCTGACGCCCGACCTGCGCGAGGGTGGATCGGGAGCGGGCATCTACCGGACGGCGTTCTGGATCGCCGGGGCGCTCTTCGTGATCTTGGCGTTCGTTCAGCTCGGGACAGCCGCGATCCGCCGCGACGGACGCAGCCTCGCGCAGGTCGCGATCGGGTTCGTCCAGTTCGCCGTCGTGTGGGCGGGCTGGCTCGCCTACGGTGTGCTGCTGATCGCTGCGACGTCGGGGCTCACCCGCTCGGTCATGCAGGCCTTGCTGGGGGTGAATGCGTTCTCGGCGCTGAAGTTCGGCGAGCCGCTCGGGGTCGGCGACCTCACCGACGCGACCGTCGCGACGGTGCTGGGGATTATGGGCGTCTTCGTCGTGATCGCTGCGATTGGCCACTTCCTCGTCCTGCTGGCCCGCGCCGCCGCGCTGATGGTGCTGGCCGCGACCACCCCGATCGCGGCCGCCGGCCTGGTCGGTGATGCTGGGCGATCGTGGTTCTGGAAGTCGCTGCGCTGGTTCCACGCGGCCGCCTTCGCACCGGTGGTGATGGTGCTGGTCTTCGGGCTGGCGAGTCAGTTCACCACTGGCATCGCCACCGGGCTGGGGGAGGGGTTCTCCGCCGTCGGCACGTCGGTGGTCGGTGTACTTCTCCTGCTGGTGTCGGTGGTCAGCCCGCTGGCCTTGTTCCGGCTGCTTGCCTTCATTGACCCTGGCACCAGCTCGGGTGCCGCGATGCGCGCCCAGCTGGCCGCGACCGGAGGCATCCAGGGGCTGTTGGCGCCCGGATCTGCTGACGGCGGCGCAGCGACCCGGGCCGACGATCAGGGACGGACGAGCGCGGAAGGCTCAGCCGAGGCGCAGACCACGGCGCGGTTCGCGAACTCTGCCTCGGGCGTCATGAAGGTCCTCGGCCCGGTGGGGCAGGTCGCCGCGGCCGGTCTGGGGGCGATGGTCAACATCGGCGCCCGCTCCGCCTCCATGGGTGCTGACCTGACCAGCCAGATGGGGGTTGGTCACAGCATCTGGCCGCCCGATCTCAGTCCGCAGGCTAGGAAGGCCAGCTCGTCAGCGCCGAGCAGCCAGAACCCGGACGACTCCGGCGACGGCAACGCGCCGCCGGACAACATTGCCCTCGGTCCGGACGACACTCCACCCACCCCGCGCAACACTGGCGCGCTTTCCGCTGGCCCGGCAGCGCGGCCAACTGTCGGCGCCGCCCCCGCGAGCAGTGCGCCCGCCAGCGGGGCTGCCGCCGCTGGTGCCGGCGAGGCGGCGGCCGCGGCCGCCGCTCTGTAGCGAGAGAGGACGACCATGGCTGTCTACAGCGACTACTCCCGCGACCGGATCGGTTGGTTCTTCGGGCTCACCGGCACCCAGGTCGCCGTACTCGGCACCGCTGCGCTGCCGGTGTTCCTCGCCGTGAACCGCCAGGACTGGGGCCTGGCGGGCTCGCTGATCTTGGCGTGGGCGGCGCTCCTCGTCCTGGTGACCGCGCCGATCCGGGGACGGTCGGCCACCGGCTGGCTGATCGCCTGGTCGGCGTGCACCATCGCCCGGGTTACTGGGTGGTCGAGGTTCCGGTCCCGCGCGAGCGTCGGCAAGACCAGGGATCTGGACGAGGTCGATTTGCCTGGTGTCCTGTCGGGCGTTGTGATCCACGACGGGCCACCGTCCGGACCGACGCAGGCAAGGGTTGCGATCATCCAAGACCACGCTTGCCGCACCTGGGCAGTCACCGCGGCGATCAGCCACCCTGGTGTGGGGATGGCCGGCCAGCACCAACGCGCTGGCTTCGGCACCGGGCTCGCCGACCTCCTCGACGGCTGCGTCCGCACGGAGCTGATCGACGAGGTGCTGTTCATCGTTCGCACAGTCCCCGACGACGCTGCTGAGCGAACCCTGTGGACGCAGCGCCATCGCCGACCGGATGCGCCCGCGCTCGCGGTCGCGATCAGCGACCAGATCACCGCCGGGCTTGCGGCTGCGTCGGTTCGCACGGAGGCCTTCATCACGATCGTCGTGCCAGAGGCACGGCTCTCCCGGGAGGCCCGCGAGTTCGGACGCGGCATCGACGCACGTGCCCGCGTCCTGCTCCAGCTGATGGGCGAGGTCGAGGCCCAGCTGCGAGCTGGGTTCGGCGCCACCTCGGTTGCCTGGTTGACCAGCCCAGAACTCGCCGTCGCGGTCCGGACCGGCTTCGCGTCCACCGAACGGGCGGGGATCATCGAAGCCCAGGGAGCCGCCGCCATCGACCCGGCGGTGAACGCGTCGATCCCGTGGGCGCAGGCCGGGCCGGGCATCGCGCAGGCCAGTGGACGCCACTACGCCCACGATGCCTGGCTCAGCACCAGTTCGACGCTGAAGCTGCCCGATCGAGGTGCGGCCCTCGGCGCGCTCGCACCCGTCCTGGTACCGACCGAACCGGGGGAGCGGCGAAGCCTACTCGTTGCGTTCCCTCTGGTTGCTCAGACGACGGCTGACCGGCAGACCGCGAACACCGAGTGGGCTGCCGACATGGCCGAAGCCGTCCGGGTCAAGGCCGGCATCCGCAGCCGGGCACGCGAACGCGCCGAACAGGCCCGTGCCCATGGTCTGGATGCCAAGCTCGCCCACGGCAACGCACTGGCCCGCCCCTACGCCGTCGCCACCATCACCGTGCCCAGACCAGCGGCCATCAACGAGGCAGGACGCCGACTCGACGCCAGCATCCGACGTGCAGGCTTCGCACCCCTGCGGCTCGACCTCGCCCACGACCTCGGCTTCGCCGTCTCCACAATCCCGCTCGGCGCCTCCCTCACCCGAAAGGCCGACCGGTGAGACGCCCTCGAGCCGGACGGACCACGCCTGAGCTGCTCGCCGACTTCGGCCACCCCCTACCGCTCAGCCCACCCGAGGAGGCTGAGCAGCGGGAGCCGCGACTCTTCCAGCCCGCATCCCAGCGCGGCCGGGCCAAGCGCGGCCACGGCCGGGCACCCGCCACCGCTCCGGCATCGGTGTGGCGGATGACCTCCGACCAGGCGGCGGTGCTCTGGCCGTTCATCGCCGGCCCCGGCCTGCCTCCGACCGGAGCGCTCATGGGTCTAGACCAGCTGACCGGTGGCTGCTTCTACGCCGACCCGGGCGGCTGGGTACTCAACGACGAGATCGGGGTGACCAACCCGAACGTGTTCGTCTTCGGCAAGCCCGGACGCGGCAAGTCCGCGACCATCAAGGCCTTCGCGTTCCGGCTGATGCCGTTCGGCTACCGGGTGCTGATCGC
This sequence comes from Actinomycetota bacterium, assembly GCA_020161795.1. Classification (GTDB taxonomy): domain Bacteria; phylum Actinomycetota; class Actinomycetes; order Propionibacteriales; family Propionibacteriaceae; genus Propionicimonas. Next base: position 8,751 of record JAIUOR010000021.1, read on the forward strand.
CGGCGACCCGAAGGACGAGTACGAACCGCTGTGCCGGGAACTCGGCGTCCAGCCGATCACCATCGGCCACGGGCTCGCGGCCCGCATCAACCCGCTCGCCTTCGGACCTCTCGGCCAGGGCTGGGCAGACCTTCCCGCTGTCGAGGCGAGGCGGCGCGTCGCGATCGTGTTCGCCCGCTGGCTCACCCTGATCCGCGGACTCGTCGGATCGCAACGCATCGGTGAGAACCGCGTACCGTTCGGCCCGGTCGACGAAGTCGTTGTGAAGACCGCCCTCGCCCACCTCACTGGCCATTCGCGGGGCAACACCGACCTCGTGGAGACCACCATCCCGCAGCTGTGGCACCTGCTCGACGAACCCACCGACGATCTGGTGGCCGAGTGTCGCTACGCGTCGACCCGTCAGTTCCTCGACGAGACGCGGCTGCTGCGCGATGCCCTCGGCCAACTCGTCTCCGGCGCACTCGCCGGACTCTTCGACGGCCCCACCACCATCGACATCGACTGGAAGGCACCCATCCAGTCACTGTCACTGTCCCGGCTCGAAGCGCTCGGCGACGAAGCCGTGGGCATCGCGCTCACCTGCCTGAACTCGTGGAGCCGCGGCATGCGCGAACTCGCCGCACCCGGGGACCTACGCATCGTCGTCCGAGACGAATCCTGGAAGCAACTGCGGCTCGGCCCAGAGGCTGTGAAGAGCTTTGACGCCGACCTGCGACTGTCCCGTCGAGACGGCGACGTCCAGGTCGCGCTGGCGCACAAGCCGTCCGACCTGCTGACCGCCGGCGACGCCGGCTCCCAAGCCGTCGCGATCGCCAAGGACCTGCTCCATCTGGCCGACACGCACATCCTCCACGGCCAGGACCCAGCGGTCGCCGACGACCTGCATCGACTCCTTGGCCTCAGCGAGATCGAGCAGGACCTGGTCACCAACTGGGCCATGCAAGGACGGGGACGCGCCCTGTGGTGCATCGGGGACCGGAGACACAAGGTCCTGACCGTGCTCCACCAGGCCGAGCAGAAGCTGTTCGATACCGACGCCGCGGTCCGCGGCGCTGCCTGAGGCCTAGACATGAAGATCACGCTCTGGGCGTTGGTCCTTGCCCTCCTCGTCGGCCTCACCGTTCCGCTCGGGGTCGCCGTGATCCTCACCACGGCGGTCATCCCGGCGGCCTACCAGGCCGCGCTGACCTCGTGCCTGACGATCGAGGGCGAACCTGGTCGGCCCACGCCGGCCACACCGACGGTCGAACCCGACCCAGGCGATTGCACTCCAGCCACCGACGAACTGCCGTCCGGACCCGACGGCAGATGCCCACCCAGCGGAAGCTCCGCGGAACGCGGCCTCACACCCAACGCGCTGCGAGCCCTCCGCTGCGTCAAGCAACGCTTCCCCTGGATCAGGTACATGGGCGGCGTCGGCTCCCGTCCGAGAGGCTACGTCTCCGACCATCCCGCCGGGCGCGCTGTCGACTTCATGATTCCCGCCTGGAACACGAAAGCCGGAAGAGCCCGCGGCTGGGAGGTAGCCCACTGGCTTCAGACCCACGCCAAGGAACTCCGCGTGAAGTACCTGATCTATGACGACCGCTCCTGGCGCGCCTATAACCCCTCAGCCGGGTGGCGTGGCTACCGCTATCCGGGACCGAACCCGAGCGGTGCTTCCCAGCGCCACCTCAACCATGTCCACCTCAGTGTTTACGGGTAGCGCGCAGATAGGCATGATCTATCTGCGCACCGGTGTCTATGATGGGGCCATGTCCCACCCACTGGCGACGCTCGACCCGGACGACATCCGCGACAGCAAGACGGATGCCGGGCTCCCGGCATGGGCACGGCTCTTGGTCGACCAGGTGCGCGAGGCCGCCGCGTCCGGCCAGACGGTGACCGTCTCTGCCGAGGAGCGGATGCTCACCCCTGAGCAGGTGGGACGACGCCTGAACCTGCACCGCTCGACCGTCGTCCGCAAGATCTTCGCCGGCGAGATCCGGGCTGTGAAGGTCGGCAACCGGCACCGCATCGCGTACTCGGAGTTCCAGCGCTTCCGCGACAGCGTGCTCGACACCCTGGCGCGCGTATCCGCGCCGGACGTCGAGGCGGAGCTGTTCGGTGACCAGTGACGAATCTCTGGTCGTCTTCCTGGATGCGAATGTCCTGGCTAAGCCCGTCACCCGCCCCCTGATCCTGCGCTGCGCTGCGAGTGGCTACACCGCCGGTGTGGAGCGCGCCGCAGCGTCTGCGACGGAGCACCCCTCCCGCTCAACCTCGCGGCACCGGCTGGCAACAGACGGCTGATCGAGCCAGGCCCCGAGCCAGGTGGTATGAGGCAATGGCGTGGACTCCAGATCGCCGACACGGCCGACGGCAGCGCCGAGGATGACGGCGGCATCGTCGAGTCCGGTGCCACCTACTTGCTCCCTGGCGGGGTGTCGACGTGAACCACGAGCGGTCGCGGTTCGTCCACGAGGACGGACCCTGGCACTCCTCGACGTGATCGGGTAGCTCACCCGCCCTTCGTGAGGCGGACGGCGACGCTGGTGGTGCCTTCGTTGCGGAACTCGTAACCAGGCAGGCTCTTCAGCACCTTGGTCCACGTAGCCTTTCCATGATCCTTTGACTTCTGACCGTGGTGCTGGCGCATGTGGTTCGCGACCGCGTTGACTCGGGCCCACCCCTGCTTGTCGGCGTTCTTGGCGATGGCGTCGGCAAGCATCTCGGCGAGTGTCGGTGGGCGTTTCGGCTCTGCCTTCGGCTTTGCCAGGCCGTTGGCCTGCGCGGCGTCAGTCTTGCCTGCGAGAGGAGTGAACAACGTGCACGCGGCCTGGAACGAGGGAGCGGTCGTGGGGCGCCCAAAGCCGAGCACCTTCGCGCCGCGTTCCCGCAGATAGTGTGCGAGCGGGGTGTAGTCGCTGTCGCTGGACACAAGCGCGAAAAGGTCCGGCCTGACCGTGTAGTGGAGGTCGACGGCGTCGATCACGAGCGCGAGATCGGTCGCGTTCTTCCCCTTCACCGGGTCGGATTGCTGGACAGCGCGGAACCCGCGACGGCTCAGTTCGGCATCCCAAGTGCGCAGTGCGGGCTTGAACCAGTTTCCGTACGCCCGGCGGATCTGGGCGTCGCCCTGCGGTGCAAGGGCGGCCAGGACCTGGTCGAGGCTGTCAAGCGCCGCGTTGTCGGCGTCGACCAGGAGGGCGATTCTGGGCAGGTCTGTCACATCGGCACCCTAGCCCGCTTGGTCGCGTGCGGACACTTCGCACTGGTCCGTGGCCCTCAACTGACCATCCCCCGGAACTCGCGCGCGAAGCTCGCTGCGTTCGGGTGCTGGCGGACTGCGTCAATGAGGGTCAGGTTCTCGGTCGCGGAGATGGATCGGCTGGCCTGAGCGGGCGTCCACTCCGCCGTAGCGAGGGCCGCCGCGATGTGGGGTTCGTCGATGGGCACGCCAGCAGAAATCCAGTCGATCATCTCCTGTGGTGAAAGACCGTGGTTGGCCCATCGTTCGGCCAGGCTGTCGGCGTTTCGCAGCCCGAGCCTTTGCAGCAGTTCCTCGTGGTTTTGGTTCTCCATGGCAATGGCTCTCCAGTGTGGGTTGGCGGGTTCTAGCCTCGCCCGGCGTCTTGGCGATTCCGGGCATGTCGTGAGCGCGTGTCGGGACCACGGCGAGGGCGCGGGCTTCTGATGGCGTCGTCGCCCGGGCCGTCGGACGGGGAGACGCGGCTTCCAGCTGGGTCGCACATGTGTTCGAATATGCCTCGGGTGTTGGCCGCCGTCAAGTGGCGCCGCATTCCACCCGCAAATCACAGGCTGTGCCTGAAGTTCGCGCGCGAGTCGTGTCCACCGAGGGGCCTCGCGTTCCTTCTGGGAGGGCGAAGGAAGGAGCCACCCCATGCGACGACCGGAGCCACTCGAGCCTCAACGCGTCCCGCTGCCCGACCGAGACCTGCTTGCCGAGTCGATCCTCAGCGATCTTGAGCTCGCGATCCTGATGGCCCCAGACGACGAGCCGATCCTGCGACTGGCCGCGATGTGGGAGGACCTGAAGGGGGGTCGGGTCCGGTGAGTTGGCGCGATGCGTCCTTGAAGCAGGACTGGCAGGCGGCGCGCCGGGAGACCCTGGAGCGGATGCACGCTGACCTGGCCGCGAGGGTCGGCTCGATGGATTCGGTGGGGGAGTGGCAGGCGTGGCTGCGGTTCACGCAGGGCTTCCATCGCTACTCGTTCAACAACTCCGTCCTGATCTGGATGGCTCGGCCGGACGCGACCGCGGTGGCTGGATATCGGGCGTGGTTGGCCCGGGGGAGGCAGGTTCGTCGTGGGGAGAAGGCGATTCAGGTGTTCGCACCCGTGACTCGGCGGGTGCCGAGGCTGGATGCGGCAGGCAATCCGGTGCGCGGGGCGGACGGGAAGCCGGTGATCGAGACGCAGATGGTGGGTGTGAAGCCGGCGAGTGTGTTCGATGTGAGCCAGACCGAGGGCGTGCCGTTGCCGCAGCAGCCGGACGCGCAACTGCTCACGGGCGAGGCGCCACTCGGGCTGTGGGCGTCGCTGGTCGGCTACTGCGAGTCGAAGGGCTTCGCCGTCTCGCGCGGCGATTGCAGCGGTGCCAACGGGCTGACCAAGTTCGACAGCAAGGAGGTGATTGTCCGCCCGGACGTGGACGACGCCCAGGCGGTCAAGACGCTCGCGCATGAGGCCGCCCACGTCACGCTGCACGAGCGACTGGAGGACCGCCGCTGCCGTGGCCTGATTGAGGTTGAGGCCGAAAGCGTGGCCTTCTTGCTCACGGCCGCGCACGGTCTGGACTCCAGCCAGTACACGTTCAACTATGTGGCCGGATGGGCGCACCAGGCCAAGGCGCTCGACCCCGACGGGCCGAGCATCCAGGAGATCGTGCAAGCCACCGGCCAGCGGGTGATCACTGCCGCCGACCAGATCCTCAACGTCACCCGCCCGGGCCCGTCAGCCACCGAGGTCGCGATCGGATCGCTGGCGATGGAGATCGAACCCCGAGTCAGCCGTGCGCTCCAGCCAGTGTCTGTGCGGTCGATAGCCACCGAGCAACCCACTCCCCGCCGGGCGGCACGGCCAGGGATGGATCTCCAGCCCCCACTGGCTGGGCCTGGCCACGGGCCGACGATCGGGCGGTGAGACCGTGGGTTCCCAACGTGAACGACGCACTGATCCGTACCCGCTGACCTGGGAGATCCCGAGTGCGATCTTCGCCGGGTCCGTGCTCGCGCTCGTCCTCGGTGTGCATCTCGGACGCGGGTTGGCGAACCTCACTGCAGGCACCAGTTGGGGATGGCCCGCGCCGTCCCAACTGTTTCGCAGCGCGATCGGCGTGCTGCAAGGCGACGCCAGCGCTGGCGTTGACGTGGGGCTTCCGGTCGCAGGGCCGAACGCCCTGCTCGCGTGGGTGCTCGGTGTCGAACTGGTCGTCATGCTCGGCTATGCGGCCCTGATCTGGCTGTGCCTGCACCGGTGGGGGCCAAACCGCACCCTTGGTGTCGCCAGCGTGGACGAAGCCCGTCAGCTGCTCGGCCGTCAGCGGCTCTACGCCGCCCGCAGGGTGATTCGTCCCGATCTCTACGGCAGGAAGGTGAAGCGATGAGGCGGTTCGTGAACAGTGAGGTTGGCTGGCGGATCGGTCGCGCCCAGGAGCCGCGCGGCGCTGGCGAGCTGTGGTGCCGGTGGGACAGGACCGCAGGGGTCGTCGGACCACAGGGCTCAGGCAAGACCCTCGACCTGCTCATCCCCGCGCTTCTTGCTGCGCCCGGCGCCGCACTCGTGACGCTGACGAAGCCCGAGGACCTGCTTTTGTCGCTCCCGGTCCGTGCGGCCGACCGGCGTCCATGCGTGGTGCTTGACCCGTTCAGCCTCGCCCCTGGACTGCCTGAGCTGGTGTGGGACCCGATCGCTGGCTGCCTGGACCCGCTGGTCGCCGAGCGCCGCGCCAAGGCATTCACCGCGGGGACGATCAGCTCGACCATCGCTGCCGGTCAGAGTGATCCTGCTGCCAGGTTCTACGCCGCCGAAGCATCCAAGGTCATTCAGGCGTTCTTTCACGCTGCCGCGCTCACCGGGCGAACCATCGAGGACGTGCTGGAGTGGATCGCCCACCCGGCCGGCACCACCGAACCTGGTGAGATTCTGCGGGAACACCCCCATGCGGCCCGCTTCTGGGCGGGACTTCTGCACGGCGCTCTCGACGGCGATCACCGCACCGTCGGCAACACCGTCACCACGTGCCAGCAGGCCCTCGCCCTGTTCTTCCAGCCCGGCATTCGGCAGCGGTGCGTCCCCTCCGAGAACCGCCCGGCGACCGACGTCTCCGACGTGATCAACCGGAAGGGCACCTTCTACCTGCTCGGCCGCGAAGACCCCTACGCCTCGGCCTCACCCCTGATGACCGCGCTCACCGAACACATCCTCGACACCGCACTGATGCTCGCCCACGCGTCGCAGTGGGGACGTCTGTGCCCTCCCATGCTCGCCTGCCTCGACGAACTGCCATCCACCGCGCCACTACCGACCCTGCGAACCCGGATGGCCAACGAACGCGCCCTGGGGATCTCGTTCGTCTACGCCGCCCAGACCTGGCGGCAACTGACCGCCATCTTCGGCCAGGACGAAGCCCAGGCCCTGTTCGGACTCACCAATGTGATGGTCGTCTTCGGCGGCTCCAAGGACGTTCAGTTCAATCGCGACATCTCCGACCTCACCGGCACGGTCCGTGTCGCCCGCACCGGCTGGAACTCCGCCCGCGGCGGCCGCAGCATCTCCGCCGACGACATCCCCGTCCTGCGGCCCGAAGAGGTCCGCCAATTCCCCGAACGGCAAGCTCTGGTGATCGCCGAGAACGGCAAACCGGTCATCGCCCGGCTCCATCGCTGCATCGACGGCAGAGCCGGTCGGAAACTCCTTGCCGACCAACGCGCGCTCCGCGCGCACCTGGCGGCCAAGCGGCAGCCCGCGTCGGCTGTCGAACGTACCGAAGCTGCACTGGTCGAGGCCGGCCGCCGCAACATGGCACAGGGGTAGTGCCATGGTCGACCCCTACGACACCTCGGCGCTCGCCGTCCTACCCTTCCCGGTGCCAGGGCCGAACCTGCGCCACCTTTACCGCCACCACTCGATCGCGCAGAACGGCACAGAGGCGGAGCAGGAGAAGGCACGCCAGCGCGGCATCAACGACCGGCCGTGGGACCCGGCCACCCTCAGCGCGCCGGTCTACCGCGTCGAGATGTGGCGTTGGCTGGAGGACGTCGTTTGTTGGTTCAACCACGAGTACGGCTGGGACACCAGCCAGGTCATCCCCGACTGCTGGCCTGAGCATCCGCACCTGATCCACGAGATCGCCGCTCTGGCCGACGACCGCTACCGGGCGGCAGTCGCCCACAACGGCGGCCCCCTCGAGAACTGGCACCGCGTTACCGTCCCGTGGTTCCTCGACCGCATGCGCAGGAGCATCAAGTCCCACTGCGAGGAGCGCCACCAGGCCTGGCCCGCCCGCGCTCGTTACGCACGACAGGTGGCCCAGCAGTCCTTCGATCAGCGCTGGCTCAAAGCCAACGAGGACGTCCAGGCAGTCGGCGTGCTCTCCGGGAAGCCGTGGCTTGAAATGGAGAACGGCGACGAGCTCAACGTCGTCACGGGCGAGATCCGAAACAGGGCTGAGGATCAGAGACTCACGCAGGAGGAAGAGGAACGTCAACGATCAGGCCAGGATCCGCTGCCTGGAGCGCTGCCCGCCGAGGACAAAAATGGCCCGGAGTAGGAGATCCACGTCGCGCGCCAACCTTGGCGATAGAACCTCCAGGTACTATCGGGCAGTGTGGGACGTCGACCTCGGACGAACATCTCGATCGCCGATGACCTGTTCGATGCGCACCTACGAGGACTGAGAGGGGAGTGATCGCCGTGGCTGTGTCGCTGGAGGACTTCCTTGCCGAGCACCCGGTCGATCGAGCCAAGGTCGAGGAACACAAGCAGCGCATGCTCGCCGAAGTGCGCGCTTATCGGCTGCGCGAACTACGTGAAGCGGCGGGCTTGACCCAGGCCGAGGTCGCCGCGCGTATCGGTGTCTCGCAGCGCCAGGTGTCCAAGATCGAGCGCGGAGACCTGAACAACTCCAAGATCGGGACCATCCGCGGCTATCTCGCCGCCGTCGGAGGATGCCTCGTCATTGAGTACGAGACCGGCGACACCCGGGTCCAGGTCGCGTAGCTGACCGAGTGCGTGGAGAGTCCCTGCCGGTGGCCCGGCCATTGACAGAACCACAGAGTATTTGGATCAGTCTTGGCACACTGTTCCCGCACGAGGACCTGGCGCACGAATGGTTTCGTACTACACTAGGCAATACAAAATAGGGAAGGGTCACTCAGGATGCAGGTTGAGGTCCATCCCCGGATAGCCCAGAGACACCCGGAGATCACCGAGGCCGATGTCCTAGCCGCCGTCGAGAACTGTCTGAGGGCGCGGCCCCGCGACACCGATCCGGTCCAGTGGGCAGGTGTCGGGGTGGACGGGAGTGCCCGCCTGGTGCAGTTCGTAGCGGTCGAGCTGGACGGCGACCCCGACCGCTGGCTCGTGTTCCACTCGATGCCAGCCACAGACAAGATGATGAGGGAGGTAGGGCTGAGATGAACAAGACGTACACCGCCGTGAACGACACCGAGTTCACGGACGAGGACATCGAGCGCTGGGCTGCCGCGGACGAGTCCGAGGAAGGCTACACAGGCGGCCATCTCGGACCTGCTGTCGTCGGACGACCCGTGTCCGTGGGTCATGACGCGAAGCCGTTCACGCTCCGGTTGGACGGCCGCCGACGCGCGAAGCTCGACGAGGTAGCGCACGCCCGGCACACCACCGCCTCGCAGCTCGTCCGCGACCTCATCGACGCTTTGTGATGTCACCGGCGGCCACACCCGAAATTCCATCGCAAACCTTCGCGCGGCGCCCAGGCAGGCTCGCAGTCGTCGAGTTGCGCCGGTGCTGGGGCGCCACGATTCGCAACAACGAACCCCGGTGAGTCGGATCACGACAAGCTACCTCGGCTCGGCTCCCGGCGTAGTCGTCCGCGGCCGCGCAACTTTGGTTTCCGCGACGTCGCAGTCGGCCCCGGCCTCATCGGCCCAGCTCCACAGCCAGCCCGCACACCACGCCCGGGGCACTCGACTCGGCCTGCGGCTTCGGTGGTGTTACTAGCGCTGAGGGCCAGACGTGCGTCCGATCGGTTCGGGACCGCCGACGCCTGACGGGTCCGGCGCAGGGGTCGGTCGCCGGACAGCACCTGGGGCTGCTGGACCACGCGGGTGGGGACTTGCTTGGTCGGCTCCCAAGGTCGCTGCGAGTGCGGCCTGTAGCTGCGCCACGGGCTGCCCGGTCGCTTCTGCAAGTTCGTAGAGGGATCTGCTCCAGCGAGCGGGGCTGGTGGCGCCGATGACGCGGATCGCGTCTTCGATGCTGCCGGTTCGCGTGTAGTCGCTGATGGCGCGGGCGAGCATGGCACGGGTGAGTGGAACCGATGTTCGAACTGCATTGGCGAGGTCGTCGTGTCGGCTGTGGGCCACGAGGTCTGCGGGGTCGGTGCCTTCGGGAAGGGTCGCGTGGAGGGGGTCGTGGCCAAGGTTGGTGAGGGTCCAGTAGTGGCGCTCGGCGGCTGCGCGCCCGGCCTCGTCGTTGTCGGTGGCGACGATGGGTAGGTCGGTGTAGCGGCGCAGTTCGCGGCCTTGTTCTCGGGTGAGTGCGGTGCCGAGGGCTGCGACGCCGGCGTACTGGCCGTGGGTGGCGAGGGTGACGGCGATAGCGTCCAGTGGTCCTTCGACGAGCACGGGGCGTGCGCCGCGGAGCAGGCTGGGAGCGTGTCCGTAGAGCTGGGCGCCCTTGTGGAACAGTGGGGTCTCCGGCGTGTTGAGGTACTTCGGTCCGGCGGTGTCGTCGGCGTCGGGGTGGCGGCGGGCGATGAAGCCGAGGATCTGTCCGTCGTGGGTGATCGGGAAGACGAGGCGGTTGCGGAAGCGGTCGATCAGGTTGCCGGTGGTGGCGACCTTGGCGACGCCGGCGAGGACCATCTCGTGGTCAGTCACGCCCTCTCGGCGAAGGCGGCTGACGAGGGACGTCCAGCCGGCGGGGGCGTAGCCGGGTCGGTAGTCGGGGTCGCCGGCGAGGTCGGTGTGGAGGCGGCCGGCGAGGTAGTCGTGTGCCCAGGAGTTGGTGAACCGGCTCTCGTAGAACTGGGTGGTGAGTTCGTTGACGTGGGCGAGACGTTCGGGGGTGACGGCGGCTTCGCGCCAGGCATCGCGTCGGTTGAGCTGTCCTGTCAGTTCGGCCGGGGTGAGTTCCGGCTCGCCCGATTGGGCACGGATCATGGCTTCGATCTGGAGGATCGCCCACGCGTCGTCGACGACTTTGACCTCGTCTGCAGGAGAATCCGCATCCGTCGCACGCGGCCGTTCGGGTTCGGGTAGCCAGAGGGTGTCGATGTGGTCTTCGTGGATGGGGTTGGTGAGCATGGTCGTTCGCCAGACCAGAGCCTGGGCTTCGTCGACGTCGTCGGCCGCAATCGGGCTGAGCAGCTGGTCGAGAGCCCAGCCGCGGGCCGTTGCGTGGTCGAGGGCTGTCATCAGCGCCGGCCACCAGGTCGAGGCGCGCAGCTGGTCTGCTCGCTGAGCGTCGACGACCTTGGTGAGGTCGTCTGTCCAGGGGGCGGGGGTTGCGTCTGCTGTCGCGGCCGCCACGGCTGGTTCGAGGTGCCGGTCGATGCGCCACCACAGTGCTGCCGCGGCGTGGTCGTCTGGCAGGATGCCCTCGGCTGCCGCCGAGGCGAGCAGCCTGGTCGCGTCGATGCCGGCGCTGGTGAGCCGCGCGAGTTGGCGGGCGAGGGTCGCGACATAGGGGTCGTTGTGGATGGCGGGGCTGATGGTGGCGAGCAGAGGCGTCCACTCGGCCAGGGCAGGGTTGCGGTCGGTGGCGAGATGCTGGTCGAGCTGACGCTGGTGGCGGACCGCTGCCGCGGCGAACTGCGGGTCTCCGGTGGGCCGCAGGTCGGCGTCGGGGACGGCCATCGCGGCCCGCCAGACGGCGATCTCGGCGACGAGGGATGCAGGTGGGCGTGGTCCGTCCCCGACCCACGCTGGGGTCTTCGGTGACTGCAGCGCGTGGGTGCGAACCTCGTCGGTGAGAGCTGCGACGAGGGCTGCGCGTTCGTTGAGGTAGCTGCCCCACTTGGGATCGGCGGCGAGTCCGCTGGGGATGCCGGGCATCCACGGTAGGGGCCCGGCGGGTGCGCGGCGAGTGGCGTCGAGCCTCCAGTCGAGGACGGCGGCGGCGTCGTGGGCGTCCTTCAGCGACCCCTGGGAGAGGGCCTCGTTGAGAGCCAGGAGCGGGTCGACGCCGACGGCGTTCAGCAGGAGCAGGTGGGTGCGCAGCGTGGGCCAGGCGGGGGCGAAGGTGATCCACGACATGCCGGTCCCGGCGATCGCGTCGAGGCGAGCGACCACCTCGGGATCAGCGGTCTGCTCGATCGCTACCAGCAGCGCATCGGCGTAGCGGGCGGCTGCCTCGCCGAGCCGGACGGCCGCGTCGGCTTGCTGAGTGATCGCGGTGGTGGCCGAGACGGAGGCTTCGTCGCGGGTGAGGATGCGGGTCAGCAGGTCGGTCGGGGTCGGCGGGAGGACGGTGTCGGGGTCGATCAGGCTATGCGGGTCCCCGTCCCCGACGTTTGCCAGGTAGATGTGGTTCGCGATGCGTCCTCGGGTGACCATCGTGTATAGCTGCTGACGGGACTCGCTGCCGGTGGCGAGTCCGTGCATGGCGTCGGCGGTCACGCCTTGGGCGCCGTGGACGGTGGTCGCGTAGCCGAGTTCGACCGATTCGGCGACGTAGTCGGCGGGCAGGGTGACGATGCGCCGGTGGGTGTTGTGCTGGACGGTGAGCCGTCCGCCGGCACCGAGTGCGAGGACGGCCCAGCGGTCGCCGTTCTTGACCCAGTCGGTGCGGCTGACGCGCAGTCGACGGTTGTTGGTGCGGGTGATGATGGTGTCCCCGGCAGAGGCCAGGTTCCCGTCGGCCAGGGTGACCTCACGATCGGGACGCTCGCCGGCGAGCCGGTGGGCGCGGGCCTTCTGGTTGAGCTGGGCGACCAAGTCCCGAGTCGGGGCGAGCATGATCGCGTCCCGTCCGTCGGCCCGATCGGCCTTCCACGAGTCGAAGACGGCGCGGGTGAGTCCGTCGAGGTCGCCGATGTGGACGCGTCCGTTGTCGAGGTAGAAACCGAGAGACTCCGGTCGGCCCTCGCGCAGGGCGAGCGATGCGTTGCCTTCGGCCGGGTCGGCGAACCGGAGCAGTTCGTTGAGGTGGACGGCGGCGTGCTGGGTGGCGATGTCGCGGAGCACGCCGCCGGCGGCGATCGTGCCGAGCTGCTGGTCGTCCCCGATCAGTCGGACGCTGCCACCGCGGGCAAGGATGAAGCCGATTGCGGTGTCGAGGCTGAGGGTGTCGGCGGTGCCGGCCTCGTCGATGATCACCAGCGTCTTCGGGCCGATTGAGGCGGCCCACTTGGGCAGCTCGTTGTGCTGGATCGACCACACCAGCTTGGCCAGCGTGTCGGTGTGGGTCTGGATCTGGGAGCGCAGCTGGGCAGCGGCAGCGGCTGCGGGGGACAGGCCAATCACCGTCCCGCTGGACTCCTGCCACGCGCGTGCGAGCGTTGCCATCGCGGTGGTCTTGCCCGTCCCGGCTGGCGCGATGCCGAGTTGGACGCGGGCACCCGAGGTGGCCATCGCACGGACCATCGCGGCCTGTCCGGAGTTGAGAGTGAGGCCGTTGGCGACTGACTCCAGGAGTGCCACCTCGACCGCCCGAACGGCAACGCGGCGACCGTCCGTGCGCCCTGCGGCAGTCACGATCCGCTGTTCCGCGTCGACGATTTGACGTGACGTGTAGAGCCTCGCGCCCGCCACTTCATAGATGCTGGAGCCGTCTGCTCGGCGCAGCTCGTCGGGTTCGTCGATGCCTTTGTCGCGCGGTTGGATCGCCACCGCGTGGTGCTGGAGTGCGGTGTTGGTCAGCCACTCGGCGGCGGGCTCCAGCTGCTCGGGGCGGAGCCCGGTGGTGCGCAGTTGACGCTTGGCTTCGGCGTGGACGTGCCAGTACTGCCAGACCGCTCTCTCTGCTTCGACGGTGGCGATGATCTGCCGGGCGGTGTTCCGGTACCAGTCGCGGTTGGGCAGAGCCAGACCTCGCGCGGACGGGCGGAGGGCCGCGTCGACCATGGCGTCCACCGCCTGTGCACCGCCAAGCAGGGCTTCGGCCTGGGCGCGCCACTCGGCGCGCTGATCGGCGAGTGCGCGCGGGGCGTGCTTGGCCTGCCGCGTGTCCTGCCAGGCCTGTTCGGCAAGGTTCGTCATTTCGACGGCGGTCGGTGTACGTCCGTGAACGCGTTGGAACTCGTCGGCCAGCTCCGATGCCTTGATCTCGATGGTCCTGCGCCGGGTCGACCACCGGTCGAGGAGCTTGAGGCTGACGCCCTCGATCTCGCGGATCGGCCGCTTCCCCTCAGGTGTGGGACGGGCCTTGAAGGCCAGGCCGAGGTCGGCTGCCAGGTGGCGCTCCAGCGCGGTGTTGTAGGTCTCCGAGGCCGCCACGACAGCCTTCAGCAGGATGCGTCCGTCGATGGAACGCCACAGTCCTTCCTCGCGGGTCTGCACCTTGTTCGCCACCGCAACGTGGGTGTGCAGATCCGGGTCTCCGGCGCGGGAGTCGCGGTGGGTGAAGGCGGCACCAACCAGCCCCGTGACGTCGACCTGGCGGACGCCATTGCGCCCCAGCCGGGTGAACAGTGCGTGGTCCTCGACGTAGGCCAGCGCGTCGGCCATCGCCTTCTGGTGCGCCCGCTCGATGACCGCAGCTGTCGCCGAGTCCGCCAGCGCCCACAACGCCGACACCGATTTGACTGGCGAGAAGGTCAGGTCGAAACCACACACAGCCGTCGTCTTGGGCCGGGAGAGTCGCGCCACCAGGCCGGCGAGTTCGCGGGCATCCTGCGGCGCTCGTCCGAACTCGGCGCGGAAGAACTCTTGTGCCACCTGGGTGCGGATGCGGCCGCGTTCCTCGCGGGGCACCGCGGCGGCGGACGGATTGCCGAGGGAGGTGTTGTAGTCCGCGAAGCGCTTAGCGACCTCCAGCCGAAAGGGGCTGACGTCGGGGGAGTAGACCGGGAACGGGTTGCCCAGGTTGGTGGCGTTCGCGAAATCCTTCGCCTCGGCATCCGGTGGCAGGGCCGCGAGTCGTTGCTGGGCGAGCGGATGGTAACCAGCACCGAACAGGGCCCGCATCTGCTCCTCGGTCACGAGGTCGCCAGGGTTCAGCCCCTCAATGCCTGCGATGCCGCGTCCGACCCATACGCCGGGGGTCTCGCCCTTCTCGGTGTAGTAGGACGCGAGTGAGGCGTGGCCCTTCTCGGTGGAGTCCATGGCAGCCACATGCCGGGTCAGGTAGTCGTACCCCCACCCGGCAGTGAGCTTCTTCACCTCCATCACACCCTCCCAGAAGGAACTCAGACGCCCGCGGTGGACAACCCTCGGCGGACGAGTTCACGCGGACTTTCCCCGCCGGTGAGCGCCGCTGGACATCACTGCTTGTCAGCGCGATCTCGGCCCGGCCCCACCGACGATGCAGGAGGTGCTTGGGTCATCTCGGTGGTGTGGGAATGCGGTCTGGCAGAGGTCAGGGACATTCGTCTGAGGAGGTGAGGTTCGGAGCTGCGTGGGGTGGTCGGTGGCCGTCAGAAGGGGGTCGATGCCTTCGTAGGGAGTGAATGGCAGTCGGTGACCAGGGAAGGTGTGCCATGGGGAGCAAGCAGACGGTTCGTCAGGCGGCCCGGCGGGCTGCGTTCCAGATGCAGCAGAGGCGGCGCGAAGAGGAGGCCAAGCGCGAGCGGCGCCTGACGAACGAGTCGATCAAGCTGATGGTCGCGCTGCGGGAGCGGGACGACGCTGAGGCCAGGGCTCGGGACGCGATTCGCGCGATGGAGGGCGAGGGCCTGAACGCGGCGGCGATCGTCCGGAGGAGCAACGGCGAACTGGACACCAAGGAGATCGCACGGCTGCGCGACTTCCTCCCGAAGTACGCCGACCCCGAGCCAATCACCAAGCCTGGCGGGCGTCCGTCATGAAGACCGGGATCCTCCGCAAGCCGCACCTCGAGCCCACCCAGCGGCGCTGGCTGCGTCCGCTGTCGCTGGCAGAGCGGGTGCTGACCTGGCTGCTGTGGGTCGGGTCTCATGTTCCCGACGTCGTGGTCAGTGCATTGATCGTGCTTCCGATTGTCGGCCTGCTCCCCGGCCTGATCGCGTGGCTGGTTCTGGGCGCGACCGTGCTGGGTTCGGTCCTGCTGGCGACCAAGCGGATGCGGTGGCCTGCGGTCGGGTGGATCTTTGGAGGTACCCGCCTGGCGGCCGATGTCGATGCTGTGATTCGGCCCCTGCTCGAGGTGGCCACGCGCGTGAGTGACCGTCGCATCGACCTGGGCCTCGCGGCGCCGGGACTAAAGACGACAGCGGTCGGGCCGAACGTCATCCTGATCGACCGATCACTGGTCGACGGCTACTGCGCCGGAAAGGTCGACTCGCAGCACTTGGCGTTCACGCTCGCTCACCAGGTTGCCCAGCTGCGGCTCGGCTACACCAGGTTCGATCTCGTCGTCACCTTCTGGACCCTGCCGGTGATCCTGCTCAAGGCGATAGGCAGCAGGCTCGGGAGGAACTCCCTGATCGCGGCAGCGTGGCGGGCGCGGTTCCTGATGGCCGGTGTCGTCCTCATCCAGTCGTATCTGGAAGGCACCCTGCCACTGGGCGTCGCCGGCGCCTGCATCATCGCCTCAACCTATGCGGTTCCGTGGCTGCGGCGCCTCTGGACTAAACACCTCGACAAGATCGCCGGAACTGCACTCCGACTCGCCCTGGCCAGAGCCGAGTACCCGATTCTGGGCAGTCGCCGGCGTCCCGTCGTGTAAGGCCATACTCGCGGCGGAGCCCGGCGCTGCCACCTGGGGGTGGGTGGGCAGCGTCGGGCTCTCTCCACGCCCTGCGACAAGGCCCAGTCGGCGACACGGTGGCCGACAGGGCCCTGTTCGTCCCTTCTTCATGGTCAAAAGGCCACGGGAAGGGAGATCGACATGAGTCTGTCCACAGGCGAGGCCTACGGGCACCTGCGCAACGCCGCCTGGCACTACCTGTCGATCGACGACGACGGGGGAGAGTGCGTGCTCCTCGGGGCGGCGTGCCTGGACGTGGAGGACGCCTTCGAGAAGGCCGAGGTTATCCCTGAACTCGTCCAGGACGAGGGCTCGGCCGAGGCCGCGATCAAGGCGGCACTCGCGTCCCTTGGGAACGGCAATGGTCCGCTTGTGCCCGCGCTGCGGGATGCGCTGGTCGAGCTGGCCGTGCGGGCGGGGGTGCGATGACCGCCACCGTTGCCGGCCTGCTCGACCGGCTCCACGCCCAGGCGTTCGCGATCTCCAATCTCGCCACCCGGCCCTCCGAGGTCAGGTGGCGTGCCCAGGCCGTGGTGTGGCCACGGTTGGCGCTGGCCACGATGCGGGCGCTGAACAACGTCCCGGCCGGTGCAGCCACCGATCCCGCGTTGGTGCTGGTGGACTCGATCCTGCAACCCATCGCCCGCAACGAGTGGATCCCGAAGATCTCGGACCTTCCTGCGGCGAACGTCCCGCCGGACAAGCGGCTGATCGAAATGACCCGCGTCCTGGGCGGCATCGCCGACCTGCTCAGCATCGGACTGAAGGACATTGTCAGCGACTCCAGCGCCATCCTCGGGCTGCGCTCGAACCTGCTCGCCCCGGTGATGGTGGCCGCCAACTGGAGCCTGGCGACCGCTCCCGACGCCGCCGGAAACATGACTCCCCGGCGCCACCTCCAGCTGGTCGCCGGCATCGGAGCAGCATTCGCATTCATTCCGGTCGGGCTGCGGCCCGGCCAGTACGACGACATCGCCGCGGTGCCCCACAGCGAGAACAGCCTGGACGCCGCGATGCACAACTGGCTCGACGCCACCAAGGACGCGCTCGCCACAAGGAAGGGACTCTCCGGCGTCAGCCTCCAGACGATTGCTGCCGACCTCAGCATCCTCTGCGGGGCGGCAGCCGCGACCACCAACACTGCGATCGCGCTCGGCCAACTCGCCGAGGATCGCGGACGTCCGGTCGTCGAGGCGATCAGCGACGCCAACACCAAGTGGCGCGAGGCGTCCCGCTGGCCACAGACGATCTACCTCGGCGGCGTCCGCGACACCGGACTGGCCGACGCGTCCATCCAGCTTCGCCAGACCATCGTCGACACCCTGCGGGACGGCAAGTCCTGGGCCGGCCCCACGGTCATCGCCACGCGCATGAACGGCCAGGATCTCGCCGCCGCCGCCCGGCGGACCATGCACATCGCCGCCGAGGCCGCCCAGCTCCAGCAGTCCGCGGTCACGAACCTGTTCTTCGGCAAGGACCAGGTCATGATGGCCTCCCGGTCGTTGGAAGGCGCGGCCTACATGAACAAGGCCGTCTTCACCGCCCGCCGACGTGGCACCTGGATCCCCATGCCCCGGTACGAGCCCAGCGGGGTCGAGGTCTACCGGGCGGCCGCCAACGCCGCCAACGCCACCACCGCGGCCCGCCTGCTCTCCGTGGCGACCGCCAGGCCATCCGTCGCACCTTCAAGGCCGTCGCCACCGACCACCGTCGACTTCACCCAGGGACGCATCGCAGCCCGCGGACCCACGACCCCAAGCGCACCGACCCAGCGGCTGACCAACGAGCCCCCGTTCGGCATGGGCACCGGCGGGCCGTCACCCTCGCCGCCAGGACCCTCTATGCGGCCGTAAGCACCCAAAGAGTCTCCCCATGCCCACCATGCTCGACACCTTCAATCGCACGCTGCACAGGCGGACGGTCGCGCTCTCCGAGCTCCCGAAACAGCGTTCCCTCCTGCGCTGCCAGGCACAGTCTGCGGCATGGCCGAACCTTGCGCTGGCGACAATCCGCGCGATGAACAACCTCCGGCCGGAGCCTCCGCCGACCACGAACTCGGTATCCTCACCTCGGAGCTCGAAGCGACCGCGCGGGACGAGCGGTTCACGATCCCCCGAGACCCCATCCCGAACCGACGGCCAGCTTGTCGGCCTCACCCGTGCCATTTTCGGCACGGCCGACTCTCTCCCAGCGGGCCGATGGGCAGGCGGCGGGTACCCCTACTGATCCCGCCACCGCGCTCGACCTGCGCATGAACCTGCGGGCCACGTCAGGACGGCCGCAGACTGGACCGTCGGGGAACACGAGCCCGTTGTCCCCAGGCTCTAGCCACCTCTCGAGGTGGTCGAGCGGGAACCGGAGCAGGTGGGTGGGATCTCGACGTCGCGGACGCCTGGCTGCGGTCTTGGGTCTTTCGCGATGGGGTGTCGGATCGGCCTGGCATCGATGTCCAATCAAGAGCGGAACGTCGTGTCCGCGCCCGCATGAAAGCGACCGACCGATACCGTGATGAGCAAGGTCGCGATGTGCTGGACGCACGGCCTGCGCGTGAAGGAGAGAAGTACCCGATGGCTCGAACCGCCAGCCTCAAGCAACCGAAGACCCTAGAACAGCGCCTGTGGGACGCAGCAGACGCTCTTAGGGGCAACCAGGAGCCATCTGAGTACAAGCACGTCGTGTTGGGCTTGGTCTTCCTCAAATACATCTCCGACCGGTTCGAGGAGCGGCGTCATGCCATCGAGGCGTCCCTCAGCGACTCGAACTCCGACGACTACATCCCGAACCCCGAGCGTCGCGCCCGCTACCTGGAGAGCCGCGACGAGTACACGAGCCACAACGTCTTCTGGGTGCCAGCCGATGCCCGCTGGGACGCCATCCAGGCGCGGGCAAAGCTCGCCACCATCGGCCAAGACATCGATCACGCCATGGACGAGATAGAACGCGAGAACCCCGTCATCAAGGGTGTGCTGCCACGCAACTACGGGCGCGAGGGCCTCGACAAAGGTCGCCTAGGCCAGCTCGTCGATCTCATTGGCTCCATTGGCTTCACTCGCTCCGACGACCACGGCTCCGACGACGTCCTGGGCCGGGTCTACGAGTACTTCCTCGGCCAGTTCGCCGGCAAGGAGACCGGCAAGGACGCTGGCGCGTTCTACACGCCTCGATCGGTAGTCAAGACACTCGTCGAGATGCTTGAGCCGTACAAAGGACGTGTCTATGACCCGGCGTGCGGCTCGGGCGGCATGTTCGTGCAATCCGCCGAGTTCGTGAAGGCTCACGGTGGCAAGCGCAACGACATCTCCGTCTACGGCCAGGAGTTCACCGACACCACCTGGAAGCTCGCCAAGATGAACCTTGCGCTGAGAGGGATAGAGGCCGACCTCGGCAAGCAGTCCGCGGACTCGTTCACCCAGGACCTGCACCCCGACCTGCGAGCCGACTACGTGATCGCCAACCCGCCGTTCAATGTTTCGAACTGGTGGGATCCCAAGATGGCCGACGACCCCCGGTGGAAGTACGGCAGGCCGCCCGAGGGTAACGCAAACTTGGCCTGGGTACAGCACTTCATCTATCACCTCAGCCCGAAGGGAACTGCTGGGTTCGTTCTGGCCAACGGATCCCTCAGTTCCAAGACCAACGGTGAGGGCGAAATCCGCCGGAAGCTCGTCGAGGCCGACCTGGTCGACTGCATCGTTACGATGCCGACCAATCTATTCTTCAACACCACGATTCCGGTCGCACTTTGGTTCGTATCAAGGGATCGGAGTGGCAATGGTCACCGCGAGCGCCGCGGTCAGGTGCTGTTCATCGACGCTTCGAAGTTGGGGACGATGGTTACCCGCAAGCTCCGGGAGTTCACAGAAGCGGACAACGCTGCGATTGCTGACACCTACCACTCGTGGCGCAATCACGATGGCGGCTACCACGATGTTCCCGGCTTTGCCAAGGCTGCTACGTTAGCCGAGATTGAGGATCGTGACTTTGTTCTTACCCCGGGCCTGTATGTCGGCGCAGCCGAATTGGAGATCGGCGGCGAACCAACGAGCGAGAAGATAGATCGACTGACCGGAGAGCTGCTGGCGGAGTTCGACCGCGGCCGCGAATTCGAAGGGGCGGTGCGGAGGCATCTGGAGAACCTCCGGTGAGCCTTCTACTACTTGGACTCGAACTTCCTGAAGACTGGCGAGAGGCAACTATTGCCGACGTGACGTCGAAGGTTGGTAGCGGCGCTACGCCTCGAGGCGGCGCGTCCGTCTACGTCGATCGCGGCGCGGCTTTCATCCGTAGCCAAAATGTCCTCGATCACGAGTTCTCGGGCGACGGATTAGCTCACATTTCGGATCTTGCTGCCAGCCAACTCCGCGGAGCCGCTGTGGAGTCTCGCGACGTTCTCCTGAACATCACTGGCGACTCCATTCTCCGAACAACAATCGTTCCCGAATCCATACTCCCCGCTCACGTAAGCCAGCACGTTGCCATCGTTCGGTCCAACGGAGCTGTTCATCCAGTGTTCCTTCAGAAATGGCTTTCGTCGCCAGCGATGAAGAAGTATATGCTTGGCCACTCCTCTGGCGGTACGCGAAAGGCGATTACGAAAGGGCATATCCTTTCATTCCCGGTTCCAATTCCGCCGATCGATGAGCAAGACAGGATCGCTAGGGTCCTGCAGGCGCTGGACGACCGGGCTGCGTCCAATAGACGCGCGATCGAGCTCATGGAGCAACTCGGCGAAGCGATACTTGACAACACGCTTGATCGCGACGTCTTCGGTGCTCCTCACTACGACCGGGAGCGACGGTTGGGCGACTACCTAAGCGTTCTTGAGACCGGCTCGCGACCCCGAGGTGGTGCAGCAGTGTCGGATGTTGGCGTCGTGAGCCTTGGCGCAGAGAACGTGCAATCCGCCGGAGTTAGTAAGGCAACTCAGTTCAAGCGGGTGCCACAGGAGTTCGGGGCGGCGATGAAACGCGGGCGGCTTGTTAATGAGGACGTTCTCGTCTACAAGGATGGCGGCAAGCCGGGGAACTTCGTCCCGCACGTGAGCGCCTTCGGATACGGGTTTCCCGTGGACGAAGCGACGATCAACGAGCATGTCTTTCGGGTGCGCAGTGAGCCTGGTGTCTCCCAGGCACTGCTGTACTGGCTGTTGCGTTCCGCATGGATGGATCAGGAGATGCGTAAGCGAGGCACGGGCGTTGCCATCCCAGGGTTGAACGGTTCGAACTTTCGCAGCCTTCCTGTGCCGGAGATCGATCAGATGCCACTCGATCGGCTCAACGATCAGCTAAGTCCCTTGTTCGCTGAGATGCTTCGACGAGGAGCCGAGAACTCTCGTCTGGCAAAGCTCCGCGATGCCCTCCTTCCCGAACTCGTCTCAGGCCGGATCCGCGTGCCCGAACCGCCGAGGTACTGACGTGAGTGGCGCCATGAACGAGAACATCGTCGAGTTGGCCGCGCTGGACTACTTCCGTCAGCTTGGCTACCACACAGCCTTCGGCCCGATGCTCGCTCCCGGGGAGCCTGGCGCAGAGCGGGCCAGCTTCGAGCAAGTACTCCTACACCACCGGCTCCGCGACGCGGTACGGCGGATCAACCCCGGCGTGGACTGGAGCTTGCTGGATGAGGCGATCAAGAAGCTGGAGCGTGCTGAGTCGCAAAGCCGGATCGACGAGAACGCTCGCGCCCACGAGCTGCTGATCGAAGGTGTGCCCATTGAGTACCGCGATCGCGACGGCGCCGTCCGCACGACTCGGATCTGGCTTGTCGACTTCGACGAGCCAGCCAACAACGACTGGTTGGCGGTGAACCAGTACACGATCCTCGAGAGTGGCAAGAACCGCCGTCCGGACGTGCTGGTCTTCGTCAACGGCCTGCCCCTGGCGCTTCTCGAACTGAAGAACCCGGCGAACGAGGCCGCCACCCTCAAGCATGCCTGGAACCAGATCCAGACCTACCGACACGACATCCCGTCGGTCTTCACGACCAACGCTGTGACGCTCATCTCGGACGGCACCTCCGCCGCGATGAGTTCGTTCAGTGGAGGCTTCGAGCACTACGCCCCGTGGAAGACGATTGAAGGTCGCGAGGTCGTCACAGACCGGCCAGCGCTCGAGGTGGCAATCAAGGGAGTCTTCGAGCAGGGCCGCTTCCTGGACATCCTGCGCAACTTCGTCGTCTTCAGCGAAGAGACCGTCACCGACCCGAAGACCGGCCAGAAGCTCAAGGCGCTCGTTAAGCGGGTTGCCAAGTATCACCAGTACTGGGCGGTGAACGCAGCGGTCGAGTCGACCGTGGCTGCCTCGAGTCCCGCGGGTGACCGCCGCGGTGGCGTGGTCTGGCACACGCAGGGCTCAGGCAAGAGCTTCGAAATGGTGTTCTATGCCGCCAAGATCATGCGCGATCCCCGGATGCTCAATCCGACTCTGGTGTTCATCACCGACCGCAACGACCTTGACGACCAGCTGTTCGGAGAGGTCTTCGCGCCGGCCCGCATCTTGCCCGAGCGCCCAGCCCAGGCTGATTCCCGCATCGAGTTGCGACACCTGCTGCAGCGGGCCTCTGGCGGAATCATCTTCACGACTTTGCAGAAGTTCGCCCCAGGCGAGGACAACGACCGAAACCCGATGCTGACCGACCGCCGCAACGTGGTTGTGGTCGCCGACGAAGCCCACCGTTCCCAATACGGGTTCGGGGAGAAGCTTGACGCCTCCGGTCAGTTGCGCGCCGGCCTTGCACAGCATCTTCGCGACGCACTTCCGAAGGCCACCTACCTCGGGTTCACCGGAACACCGATCGAATCGGGCGACAAGTCCACCAAGGCAGTCTTCGGCGAGTACATCGACGTGTACGACCTGACTCGCGCGGTCGAGGACGGCGCGACCGTCAAGATCTACTACGAGTCCCGCCTAGCCAAGGTGGAGCTGTCGGCAGAGGATTATGCGGCTCTCGACGACCTGGCCGACGAGATCACCGAGAAGGTCGAGGAAACCGAGGCCACCAGGGCCAAGTCCCGCTGGTCTCGGCTCGAGGCCATCGTCGGCGCCGAGGAGCGACTCGACATGGTCGCCCGCGACATCGTCAACCATTGGGAGAAGCGGCGTGATGCCCTGTTCGGCAAGGGCATGA
The DNA here is from genome assembly GCA_020161795.1 of Actinomycetota bacterium. Lineage (GTDB taxonomy): Bacteria > Actinomycetota > Actinomycetes > Propionibacteriales > Propionibacteriaceae > Propionicimonas. The sequence goes on from JAIUOR010000021.1 coordinate 31,911, forward strand.
TCGTCACGATGAGCCGCCGTATCGCAGTGCGGCTCTACGAGAAGATCGTCGCGCTCAGGCCAGAGTGGCATTCCGAGGATCCCGCCCTGGGCAAGATCAAGGTCGTCATGACCGGCTCGGCAGCCGACCCCTCCGAGTTCCAGCCGCACATCTACAGCAAGGACGTCCGCAAGGACCTGAAGGCGCGCGCCAAGAACGCCGACGACCCACTCGAGCTGGTGATCGTCCGCGACATGTGGCTCACCGGGTTCGACGCGCCTTCGATGCACACCATGTACGTTGACAAGACCATGCAGGGCGCCGGCCTGATGCAAGCCATCGCTCGAGTCAACCGGACCTTCCGCGACAAGCCAGGCGGCCTGGTCGTCGACTACATCGGCGTGTTCGCGAACCTCCAGGCCGCTCTTGTTGAGTATTCACCGTCCGACCGCGACCAGGCGGGCGTGCCGATCGAGCAGTTGGTCGACGCCATGCTCGAGAAGCACGACGTGGTTCGAGGGATCCTGGCGGGCTGCGACTTCGACGCGGACCCGGGGCTTTCGCCAGCCGCACGTCTTGCGCAGCATGCCAAGGTGCTCGATTTCGTCATGGCGGATCCAGATCGCACCGGTCGGTTCAACGACCAGGTTCTCGCCTTGGCGAAGGCCTTCGCACTGTGCGGGGCTCGTGACGAGGCGGCCGCGATCCGAAACGACGTCCGGCTGTTCGTCGACGTCCGCTCCGCCATCCTGAAGGTCCTCAACCCGGACTCCGGCCGTGGCGGGTCAGGCGCTGTCGAAATCGACACTGCCATCGGCCAGCTGGTCAACGAAGCCATCGGCGCCAACGAGGTCGTCGACATCTACAAGCTGGCGGGAGTCGAGACCCCAGAGCTGTCGATCCTCTCTGATGAGTTCCTCGATTCGCTCGCCAGCAGGGAACGGCCCAACCTTCAGATGGGCTTGCTTCGGCGTCTACTCAACGACCAGATTCGAACCATCCAGCGCACCAACATCGTCCAGGCCCGCCGGTTCTCCGAACAGCTGGAGGAGGCGATCAACCGGTACACCAACCGATCGCTGACAACGGCTGAGATCATCGCGGAGCTAGTGAAGCTCGCCAAGGAACTACGGAACGATCAGAAGCGCAACGAACAGCTCGGGTTGCGGGCGGACGAGATCGCATTCTTCGACGCCGTTGCCCAGAACGAAGCCGCCGTACTCGAGCTCGGCGACGAGACCTTGAAGGAGATCGCCCGTCGCCTCGTGGTCGCCGTCCGTCAGAGCGCAACCATCGACTGGAACCTGAAGGAGAGTGTCCAGGCCGAGATGCGGTCGAAGATCCGCAGGCTTCTTGATCGTTACGACTACCCGCCAGACCACGAAGAGAAGGCCATCGAGCTCGTGCTGCAACAGGCGGAACTGTTCGCGTCTGGAGAGGGCCACTTGTGATCGAGAAGGTCAAGATCCACAGCTACCGCAGGTTCCGCGACCTGACTTTCGAGCCACACCCCAGGCTCAACATCTTGGTCGGCGAGAACGAGTCGGGCAAGTCAACGCTGCTCGAGGCGATCGGCCTCGCCTTGACCGGCCGCCTACACGGTCGAGCGGCCATCGAGGAACTCAATCCCTATTGGTTCAACCAGGCTGTGTCGGCCGAGTTCTTTCGTGAGCGAGCTCTTGGCAATGCCGTCGCTCTGCCGGAGATACATATCGAAGTGTTCTTGGAGGATTGTGACGCGTTTGCCAGCCTGATCGGTGCGCACAACTCCGACTCCCCGACACGCGCCTGCCCGGGGCTCAGTCTCCGAGTGGTGCCGAACCCTGAGTACGCCTCCGAAATCGAGGCTCATCTCGCCTCTGATACCTCGATCATCCCTATCGAGTACTACAAGGTCGAGTGGCGCTCGTTCGCCGACCAAGTTCTCAACTCAAGGCCGAAGGAACTAACGATCGCGCTCATCGACTCCCGTACGGTCCGTTCCAGCAACGGCGTCGACTACCACCTACGCCAGATCCTCAGCGATCACCTGGCCCCGGACGAAAAGGCGGCCGTCTCGCTCGCATTTCGCACGGTCAAGGAGCAGATGACGGCAACCCATCTCAAGAGCGTCAACGACAAGATGGCGAAGCTCGAAGGCGCTCTTGATGACAAGCCCATCTCACTCGGGATGGACCAATCGGCACGTGGCTCGTGGGACACGAGCGTTGTACCGCATGTTGCTGAAGTGCCGTTTGCTATGGCGGGCCAGGGCCAACAGGCGACCATCAAGATCGCCCTAGCCATGAGCCAACGCGCCAGTGCGGCCCGGGTAGTAATGGTTGAGGAGCCGGAGAATCACCTGTCACACACGAGCCTCAACATCCTCCTCAGCCGGATCGAGGCTCTAGCAGGTGAGGCGCAGCAGCTCTTCATAACGACCCACAGTTCGTTCGTGATGAACCGGCTGGGTATCGACGGACTGAAGCTCATCTCGGCTGGCCGGGCGGGCTCCTTTAAGGAGCTCAGCAAAGAGACGGTTGAGTACTTCAAGAAGCTGCCTGGGTACGACACGTTGCGAATGGTCCTGGCCGATCGCTTCGTTCTGGTCGAGGGACCATCCGACGAGATCCTGTTCGAACGCTTCTACAGAGACGCGCACGGGTGCCGCCCGATCGACCACGGGGTTGACGTCATCTCCATGCGGGGCCTGTCTCTCAAGCGATGTCTCGAGATGGCGAAGGCTCTCGGCAAGCGTTGTGCCGCGCTCCGGGACAACGACGACAACGACCCGAGTGAGCTGATTGCTGAGCTCGGTGACCTCGTCGACGACACGACCCGGAAGGTCTTCATCGGCGCCACGAGTATGGGCACAACGTTGGAGCCCCAAGTCGTCAAGGCCAATCCAGACGATGCGCTGATGCGCCGAGTGCTCGGTGTCACAGACCGCGCAGACCTGGCCACCTGGATGACCAATGACAAGACCGGCGCCGCCTTGCGCATCGCCGAGGCGACTGAGCGGTTGACGGCTCCCACCTACTTCAAAGAGGCGATCGAGTTCATCCGTGCCGACGCCTGACAACCATCTCATACTTGCGGTCGCTGGCTCACGCAAGACCCAAGGCATCGTGGACGCCTGCGCCAACGCCGACCCTGCCGAACGCATCCTGATCCTGACCTACACCACGGCCAACCAGGTCGAACTCAAGAGCCGCCTAAGCACGGCAGCAGGTGACCATCACCACATCGAAGTGAGTGGGTGGTTCACCTTCCTTATCGGTCACTTCGTCCGCCCGTTCTTGCCGTTTGTCTACCAAGGCAAGCGGGTTCGGGGCTTCGACTTCGATAGCCCGCCGCAGACCTACATCGGAGCAGGTGAGTGGTCTCGGTACTTCAACTCGCGCGACCAAGTCCGGAAGGTTCACCTGCCTCAGCTCGCATGCTTGGTCGACGAGGCCTCGGGCGGGGCGGCCATCCGTCGGCTCGAGCGGATCTACGATCGCATCTACATCGACGAGGTGCAGGACCTGTGTGGCTACGATCTCGAGATCCTGACACTCCTCATGGCGTCGACGCTGCCGATCGAGATGGTTGGCGACATCCGACAAGCGATCCTGGCCACTAATGGCCGCGAGCGCAAGAACAAGAAGTACATGTACATGCAGGTTTGGGAGTGGTTCCGAAAGGAAGAGCGGGCCGGGAGACTCCGCATCACCCAACGTTGTGAGACTTGGCGCTGCCGACCTGAGGTCGCCGCCTTCGCGGACTCCATCTTCGGCAGTGAATGGGGATTCGAGGCGACCGTGTCCCTCAACCAACGGACGACCGGCCACGATGGTGTCTTCCTTGTCCGGTCCGGCGACGTTAATGCGTACGTGGATGAGTTCGCTCCGCTCACCATGCGCTACTCGGCGGGGTCCGCAGGTCAGTTCGACCACCTCGACCCTATGAACTTCGGCATGGCAAAGGGCCTCGGACGCGAGCGAGTACTCATCTGCCCGACCGACAAGATCACCAAGCACCTCAAGACCGGGACGGCGCTCGACCAAGGGTTGGCGGCCCATCTCTACGTATCGGTAACGAGAGCTGAACAGAGTGTTGCGTTTGTCATCGATAATCCCGGCGCGTGCGCCTACCCGTACTGGACCCCCGAAGAAGCGGTCGGGCACCCAGACGCCAGCGGAGCAAGTCGGGAGGAGGACGCTAAACAAACTGGGTCCTCCTCAGACCCTTCGCCGAA
>JAIUOR010000022.1 GCA_020161795.1 Actinomycetota bacterium
AAGCCTGCCCGGAACCCGCACGAAGCCCCCGAAACCAAGTATCAGAAGGCGGAAACAGGGCAGCCGAGACCACCGAGCGATCCCAAAGCCTCACTCACCCATCCGAGGCCGGGTAGCGCCAATGATCAGCGTTTCCCTAGCGACCTGCTGGCGTACCTGGACCGCGCCGACGGATAATCCTGAAAGAGCATCGACGAAGCGCGCCGTAGCGCTCTCGGTCGCGTACCACCAGGAGGAGAGATGGCCCCAGCCGCCGACCGTCGCCTGCAGCTGGGCATTCTCACCAGCGGCGGCGACGCCCAGGGGATGAATGCCGCCGTCCGCGCCGTCGCCCGCACCACGATCAGCCGTGGCGCCCGGGTGTTCGCGATCTACGAGGGCTTCCAGGGCATGGTGGACGGCGGGGAGGGCATCCGCGAACTGGAGTGGGAGGACGTCAGCAGCATCCTGCACAAGGGCGGAACCGTCATCGGCACCTTCCGCAGCAAGGACTTCCGGGAGTGGGAGGGACGGCGCCGGGCCGCCCGCAACCTGCTCGAGCACGGCATCGACCGGCTGGTGGTGATCGGGGGCGACGGCTCGCTCTCCGGCCTGGACCAGTTCCGCGCCGATTGGCCGGGGCTGCTCGCCGAACTGGTGGAGGCCGGGGAGATCAGCCCGCGGACCGCCGCCGAGCATCCCGCGCTGATGTTCGCGGGACTGGTCGGCTCGATCGACAACGACCTGGTCGGAACCGACTCCACGATCGGCGCCGACAGCGCCCTGCACCGCATCATCGAGGCGATCGACGCACTGGCCAGCACCGCCGCCAGCCACCAGCGCTGTTTCGTGGTCGAGGTGATGGGGCGCCACTGCGGGTACCTCGCGCTGATGGCCGCGGTGGCCGGGGGCTGCGACTACGTGCTGATCCCGGAATCCCCGCCCGCACCGGGCTGGGAGGACATGATGTGCGCCTCGCTGCGGCGGGCCAGGGGCAACGGCCGGCGCGACACCATGGTGGTGGTCGCCGAGGGAGCCCGGGAACGCACCGGCGAGCCGATCACCTCGGCCTATGTCCGCGACGTGCTGCAGGAGCGGCTGGGCGAGGACACCCGGGTGACCATCCTCGGGCACGTCCAGCGCGGCGGCGCCCCCAGCGCCTACGACCGCTGGGCTTCGACCTGGCTGGGCCACGAGGCAGCCCTGGAGGTGCTGTCGGCCAGCCCGGGCAGCGTCGGCCCGGTGATCGGCTTCCACGGCAACGAGGTCGTGCGGGTTCCGCTGGTCGACGCGGTGGCCCGGACCCGCGAGGTGCCCGAGTTGATCCGCACCGGGGAGTACGGCCAGGCGATGGAGCATCGTGGCGGCGCCTTCACCGAGATGGCCCAGATCCTGCGCGAACTGGTCGATCCCACCCCGACGCCGGCGGAGCGGCCCAGCTTCAGCGCGGAGTCCCAGGCCCGGCTCGCGGGCCTGGGCATTCCCGCGCCCGGCCCCGCCAAGCGGATCGCGATCCTGCACGTGGGCGGTCTGGCGCCGGGCATGAACTCCGCCGCGCGTGACGCCGTCCGGCTCGGCATCCGGCGCGGCCACACCATGCTGGGGGTCCGGGACGGCTTCGTCGGCCTGCGCGAACAGGCGATCTCCGAACTGGGCTGGGCAGAGGTCGAGGAGTGGCTGGCCAACGGCGGCGCCGAACTCGGCGTGCGCCGCACCCTGCCGACGGCGAGCGAGCTGTACCCGATCAGTCGCGCCCTGGAGGAGCACCGGGTGGACGCGCTGCTGATGATCGGCGGCTGGAACGGCTACCAGGGGGTGCATCTGCTCGACCGGGAACGGGATCGCTACCCGGCGCTGCGCATCCCGATGGTGTGCCTACCGGCGTCCATCGACAACAACCTGCCCGGCTCGGAGTTCTCGATCGGAGCCGACACCGCGCTGAACGTGGTGACCGAGGCGATCGACCGGCTGAAGGTCTCCGGAGCGGCTGCCAAGCGCGCCTTCGTGGTGGAGACGATGGGACGCTACTGCGGCTTCCTCGCGCTGGCCAGCGGCCTGGCGGGCGGAGCCGAACGGGTCTACCTGCACGAGGAGGGCCTGAGCCTGGACGCGCTGCAGGCCGACGTCAGCTGGCTGCGGGAGAGCTTCGCGGCCGGCCGCAAGCTCTTCCTCGCGGTCCGCAACGAGGAGGCCAACCCGCTCTACACCACCGACTTCATCGCCCGGGTGCTGGAGGAGGAGGGCAGCGGCCGCTACGACGTCCGCCAGGCGGTGCTCGGCCACGTGCAGCAGGGCGCCTCCCCCACCCCGGCCGACCGGCTGCTGGCCGCCCGGCTGGTCTCGCACGCGCTGCACGTGGTGGGAGAGCAGTTCGCCGCCGGCACCGCGGAGAGCTTCTACCTTGGCCTGGCCGACGGCGCTATCCAGCGATTCCCGATCGCCCGGCTGAACGACGACGTCGACATGGAGTTCCGGCGTCCCCGCCACCAGTGGTGGCTGGCGCTGCGTCCCGTGCTGCAGGCCGTTGCCGACGGACCGGTCTAGCCGAACGAAGGTCCCGGCCGAGGCCGGGACCGCGGCCGGGCCTCAGTCGGTGAAGGTGCTGGTGTCGATCACGTAGCGGTAGCGGACCTGCGAGGCGACCACCTTGTCGTAGGCGTCGTTGATGTCCTCGCCGCCGATGATCTCGACCTGGGCCGCCAGGCCGTGCTCGGCGCAGAAGTCGAGCATCTCCTGGGTCTCGGCGACGCCGCCGATCTGGGAGCCGGCCAGGACACGGTTCGCACCGACCAGGGCGTTCAGCCTCAGCTGGACGGGATGCTCGGGCAGACCGACGTCGACCAGCGCACCGCCGACCTTCACGCAGCCGAGCAGAGCCGTGATGTCGACCCCGGACGAGACGGTGCTGATCACCAGGTCGAAGCTGCGGCTCAGCGACCGCAGCGTCCCGGGTTCGCTGGTGGCGTAGTACTCGGTGGCGCCGAACCGGCGCCCGTCGGCCTCCTTGGAGCGGGTCTGGCTGATCACCGCGACCTCGGCGCCCATGGCGGCGGCGATCTGGACGCCCATATGCCCCAGGCCGCCCATGCCGACGACAGCGACCCGCTTGCCCGGACCGGCGCCCCAGCGCCGCAGCGGCGAGTAGGTGGTGATGCCGGCGCACAGCAGCGGTGCCGCCTGGGCCAGGTCGATGCTGTCCGGGATCCGCAGCACGTAGTCCTGCTCGACGGTGATGCAGGTCGAGTAGCCGCCGGCCGTGGGCAGGCCGTCGCGTCCGGTGGAGTTGTAGGTCCAGACGGTGCCGCCCGGCACGTCGCAGAACTGCTCGCGCCCGCTGCGGCACTGCTCGCACTCGCCACAGGAGTCGACGAAGCAGCCGACGCCCACGTGGTCGCCGACGGCGAACTTCGTCACCTCGGAACCGACCTGGCGGACGATCCCGGCCAGTTCGTGCCCGGGGACGAGCGGATAGGTGACCGGCCCCCACTCGCCGCGGGCGGTGTGGATGTCGGAATGGCAGATGCCCGCGTACACCACGTCGAACAACACCTCGGTCGGGCCGGGCTCGCGCCGCTCGATGGTGGTGCGGGCGAACCGTCCGGTGGGCGAATCGATGGCGTAGGCAATGGCTTGCGGCATGGAGGCTCCTTCTCTCGCTCCCATTCTGCCCCTGCTCAGCGGTCGCGCGTGCCCGTCGGGAGATTTGGCCACCCCGGCTCAGTCGCACGCCCGGCGCCGGGCATCATCCCCGGGCTGGACGGGTCGGCACGTCTCCGATCGGGGAACGTAACGATCTCATCACGACTGGGAGAGGGATTGCCTGAGCATTGTTCGTAAGGTTTACTAACAAACATGCAGCAGGGTCGCACCACGAGTTCACACCGGCATCCCGGTGGTGGGCCGCGTTCAACCCGCCCCGAGGACGGCCGCCGCCACAACCTGGCGCTCGTCCTGCAGTCGCTCTACGACGAACCCCAGATCTCCCGAGCCGATCTGTCGCGTCGGACCGGGCTGACCCGGGTCACCATCTCCGACCTGGTCGCCCAGCTCATCGCCGACGAACTGATCGCCGAGACCGGGACCACCACCGGCGCCCGGCCGGGCAAGCCCGCCACCATGCTGTCGGTCCGCGACGACAGCCGCGACATCATCGCGCTGGATCTCTCCGCCCCCCAGACCATCACCGGCGGCGTCTACAGCCCGCGCGGCCAGGCCCGGCACCGGGCGCAGCGCGATCTGGGCACCGCCACCGGCGAGGCCGCCTACGCCGCCGTGCTCGATCTCGCCCAGGAGCTCATCGCCACCGCTACCCGGCCGATCCTGGGGATCGGCGTGGGCAGCCCGGGTACCGTCGACCGGCGCGGCACGGTGATCGCCGCCCCCAATCTGGCCTGGCACGGGCTGCCCTTGCAGCAGCGCCTGATCGAGGCGCTCGACCTCCCCGTCCATGTCGAGAACGACGCCAACGCGGCCGTGCTGGCCGAGCAGGCCTACGCGGAAGGCCCAGCCAACCTGATTCGCATCCAGATCTCCCGCGGTGTGGGCGCCGGCCTGCTGATCGCCGGCTCCGTGGTGATCGGCACCTCGGCCGCCGCCGGTGAGATCGGCCACGTCGTGATCGACCACGGCGGAGCGCCCTGCCCGTGCGGCAAGAACGGCTGCCTGGAGACCTGGCTGTCGGTGCCCTCGCTGCGCCACCGGATGCTCACCGACGAGCCCACCGAGGTGCTGGCCGAAGCCGGACGACGGCTCGGCATGGCGCTCTCCCCCGTCGTCGGGATGCTCGACCTCAACGACATCGTCGTGGGCGGCCCCGCCGAATTGATCGACGGCCACCTGCTGGCGAACGCCCAGCAGGTCGTCACCGAACGCACCCACTCCGATTTCCGCGGTGAGGTCAGGCTGCGCCTGAGCTCGCTGGGGGACGACGCCGTCCTGCTCGGCGCCGTCGCTCTCGTCCGTCGTATCCATCTGGGCGTGTCATGAGGCACGTCTTCGACCCACAGTCCGGCCACCAGGTCCGAACCGAAAGGAAAACCATGAAGAAGAAGCTGGCCGCGGTGGCCTTGTTCGCCGCGTCTGCCCTGGCATTGGGTGCCTGCGCCGGTACCCCTGCCACCACCACCCCGGCGCCGCAGCCGACCGATACTGCGCCAACCACCGAAGCTCCGGCGAAGACCCCCCAGGACATCACCTTCTGGCTGATCGGTGGCGACACGCCGCAGGCCCTGCGCGACTACCTGGTCGAGCAGTACAAGACGGTCAACGGCGGCACCCTGACCATCGAGGAGCAGACCTGGGGCGACATCATCGCCAAGCTGACCACCTCGCTGCCGGACGCCGCGAACACCCCCGACGTCACCGAGATCGGCAACACCCAGGCACCGACCTTCACCAACGTGGGCGCCTTCGCCGACATCTCCGACATGTACGAGGAACTGGGCGGCGCCAAGCTGCTGCAGTCCTTCGTCGACGTCGGCGCTGTGGACGGCAAGAACTACACGCTGCCGTACTACTTCGGCTCCCGCTACGCCTTCTACCGCAAGGACGTCTGGAAGGAAGCCGGCGTCGAGGTTCCCAAGACTCTGGACGAGTTCAACGCCGCGGTGAAGACCATCACCGAAAAGAACCCCCGCGACATCAAGGACTTCTCCGGCTTCTTCATCGGCGGCCAGGACTGGCGCAACGGCATCTCGTGGATCTTCGCCAACGGCGGCGATCTGGCCAAGTACGAGAACGGCCAGTGGACCTCCACCCTGTCCGACCCGAACACCATCAAGGGCCTGACCCAGCTGCAGGAGATCCAGAAGTCCGCTTCGATGGCTCCCTCCACCGCTCGGGACGCCAGCCCGTGGCTGTACATCAACGACTCCGACGTCGCGGCCGCGACCGACGATCAGGCCGAGGAGAAGACCACCCTCTCCGCCGCCACCATCATGGCTCCGGGTTGGGCTCACTGGTCGATCGGCGACCTGGTGAAGAACGACGAGGGCAAGGAAGTCCGTCAGTGGAACGACGACACCTTCGGTGTCTTCGCCCTGCCGGGCAACGACGGCAAGCCGGCTCCGGTCTTCGCCGGCGGCTCCAACATCGGCATCTCGGCCGCTAGCCAGAACCAGGAAGGCTCGCGCGACCTGCTGCGGATCATCTTCTCCTCGGAGTACCAGACCATGCTCGGTGAGAACGGCCTCGGGCCGGCCAACTCCGACTACGTCTCGGCGCTGGGCGACGACCAGTTCGCGCAGGCCCTGATCGAGTCGGCCAGCAACTCCAAGCTGACCCCGGCTGCTCCCGGTTGGGCCGCTGTCGAGGGCTCGCTGAAGCTCGAGGAGTTCTTCGCGAAGGTGGCCGAGGGTGGCGACATCGCCGCGCTGGCCGCGCAGTACGACGCGGAGATCACCCCGATGCTCAACATGAAGTGACCTGACGACCCCGGGCACCCCCGCCCGGGGTCACCGAAACACACCCATCGAGGGCCAGCCTTAGGGGCGAGGGCCAGCGCTCAAGGCTGGCCCTCAGCAACCAGGGCTGGCCCTCGATCCGGGAACATCCGCCCACCCTGCGAACCGCTGTGCTGGAATAGCGCCAGAAAGGCACTCCATGACGGTCACCCAGACCCTGTCGGCCGAGAACCAGGCCGCTCGCGCCGCCGCCGCCCGCGCCCGCAAACTCGGCCGGCTCGCGCCCTACGCGCTGATCATCCCCAGCATCGCCATCCTGCTGTTCTCCCTCGGCTACCCGCTGGTATGGCAGTTCATCACCTCAACCCAGAAGTTCGGTCTGGCCCAGCAGTTCGGCCGGCCACCCGAGTTCATCGGCCTGGGCAACTACGCGACCGTCTTCACCAACCCGGAGACCTGGGCGATCGTGCTGCGCTCGATCGCGTTCATGCTGGTCAACGCGGCGCTGACCGTCGTCATCGGCGTGCTGCTCGCGCTGCTGATGACCGCCATCGGCAAAGCCGCCCGCCTCATCCTGCAGGTCGCCCTGCTGATCGCCTGGGCGATGCCGGTGGTCGCGACCATGACCATCTGGACCTGGCTGTTCGACTGGCGCCGCGGCATCATCAACTGGCTGCTCACCGCCGTCGGCCTCGACTTCACCAACCACAACTGGCTGGCCGAGCCGCTCAGCTTCTACTTCGTCGCCACCGTGATCGTGGTGTGGATGTCGGTGCCCTTCGTCACCTTCTCGGTCTACGCCGGGCTCACCCAGGTCTCCGACGAGGTGCTGGAGGCCGCCCAACTCGACGGCGCGGACGGCTACCGCCGCTTCCACTACATCATCCTGCCGCTCATCCGGCCGGTGCTGATGATCGTGCTGCTGCTGCAGTTGATCTGGGATCTGCGGGTCTTCACCCAGATCCGGATGCTGCAGGACGCCGGCGCACCGCCCTCCAGCACCGATCTGCTCGGCACCTACATCTACCGGCTGGGCGTGGCCTCCTCCGACTTCGGGATGGCCTCGGCGCTGTCGATCTTCGTCCTGCTGCTCACCGTCGCCATGAGCGCCTTCTACGTCGTCCAGTTGCTGAAGGAGGACTCCTGATGACCACCACCACCCTCACCACCCCTCTCGTCGCAGCCACCGCCACCACCAAGGCACCCAGGCAGCGGATCCGTCCGCTCAAGGTCGTGCTGAGCGTGATCGCCATCGCGCTGGCGCTGGCCTGGGTCTTCCCGGTCTACTGGATGGTCAACTCCTCGCTGCTGCCCAACGCCGTCCTGCAGTCGGTCACCCCCCGCTTCCTCCCGTTCGGCGGCTCGCTGGACAACTTCCTCACCGTGATGACCGACGGCAAGTTCTTCGGCGCCCTGCAGATGAGCCTGGCCATCACCCTGCTGACCGTCGCCGTCGCGCTGCTGTTCGCCTTCCTCGGCGCGCTGGCCATCAGCCGGTTCAAGTTCCGCGGACGCACCTCGTTCGTGCTGGCACTGCTGTTCATCCAGATGCTGCCGGCCGAGGGCCTGTTCATCGCCCAGTACAAGCTGATGGCCTCGGTGGGGCTGCTCAACAACATCCTCGGCGTCTCGCTGATCTACATCGCCGCGGTGGTGCCGTTCACGGTCTGGATGCTGCGCGGCTTCGTCGCCGGCATCCCGGCCGACCTCGAAGAGGCCGCGATGGTGGACGGCTGCACCCGCACCCAGGCCTTCTTCCGGGTGACCTTCCCGCTGCTGGCACCGGGGCTGATCGCCTCCGGCGTCTACGCCTTCCTGCAGGCCTGGAACGAGTTCACCGTCGCCCTGGTCATCCTGCAGAAGGAGGACGCCATGACGTTGCCGCTGTGGCTGCGGACGTTCATCCTGCAGAGCGCGAACCGGGCTACCGACTGGGGTCAGGTCATGGCATCCTCGACCCTGGTCGCCATTCCGGTGATCGTCTTCTTCCTGCTGGTGCAGGGCCGGCTCACCTCGGGCCTGGTCGCCGGAGCCGTGAAGGGCTGACACACGTGAGTGAGACACTGAGCCTGGGCGTCGACATCGGTGGCACCAAGGCACACGGGCTGGTGCTGGACGCCACCGACCGGGTGCTCGCCGACCGGATCGTGCCCACCCGGCTGACCGCCGACGGGGTACGGCGCACGGTCGTCGAGGTGGCCGCGGCCCTGGCCGCCGATCTCGGCGCCTCACCGGCCGGGTTCACCTCGGTCGGGCTGGGCATCCCGGGATTGGTGGATCACAACCGCGGCGTCGTGGAGACCGCGGTGAACCTCGGCATCGCCCGCTCCGAACTGGCCGGCCTGCTCGCCGGCGACTTCACCGCCGGCGTCCGGGTGGAGAACGACCTGAAGGCGGCGGCACTGGGGGCCGGGCTGGTGCTGGGCCAGACGGTGCGCGACCTGGTCTACGTCAACATCGGCACCGGGCTGGCAGCGGCCGCGGTGAGCGGCGGACGCCTGGTCCGCGGCGTCCGGAACGCGGCGGGCGAGATCGGCCACCTGGCCATCGACCCGGCCGGCGAGCCCTGTGCCTGCGGCCAGCGAGGCTGCCTGGAGACCGTGCTGGGCGGCCTCTACCTGGCCCCCCGGCTGGCCGCCCACGGGCTGGAGCTGGAGCGGCTCGACTCCGATCCCCGCCCGGTGGCGATCGCCGAGCGGGAACGTCTCGTCGCCACCCTGGCGACCGTCCTCACCACGGTCGCCATCGCCTACGACTCGGCTGTCATCACCCTCGGCGGCGGCGTCGTCCGCGCCGCGCGCTGGCTCCGCCCGGCGGTCTGCGACGAACTGCGACGCCGCGCGGCCGACTCGCCCTTCCTGACCGGCCTGGCGGTCGCCGACCGGCTGGCGGAGCTTCCCGAAGGCTCGCCGGTCGCCGCGATCGGCGCCGCCCTGGTCGGGCGCGACCCGGCCGCCGTCCCGTCCAAGGAGCACTGATGTCCGTCCCCGCAACGTACCGCCCGCTCAAGGCGGTGGTGCTGGCCGCCGGCCACGACCAGGCGACCCGCGACCTGCTGCTGCGTCCGCTGGCCGGATCGACGGTCATCGAGCAGACCCTGGCCAATGTCACGGCGGTGGTGCCGCAGCACGACGTCATCATCGTCGTTGCCGAACACGACCACGCCGTCCGCGAGCACCTGGGCGAGGGCTGGACCTACGTCGTCCAGACCGTCCAGGCCGGCACCGGGGACGCCGTCCGCTGCGCCCGGTTCCAGCTGGCCGGCTTCGACGGCGACGTGCTGATCGCCTACGGCGACACCCCGCTGCTGCGCGCCTCGTCGCTGCGCGGGCTGCTGTGGCGGCACCGGCTGAAGACCGCCCAGTTCTCCCTGCTCACCGCCGTGCTGCCGGACGGGAGCGGCTACGGCCGCATCCAGCGCGAGGGCCGCCGGATCGTCGGCATCGTCGAGGACGCCGACCTCTCGGAATCCAACGAGCACATCACCGAGGTGAATGTCGGCGCCTACGTGGTCGACAACGCGATCCTGATCCCCGGCCTGGACGCGATGGCCAGCAGCGGCGAGCACCGCCTCACCGAACTCGCGCGGCGGCTGATCGGCCAGGGCGGCACCGTGGTCTCCTACGCCATCGTGGACGCCGGCGAGGTGCAGGACATCAACACCGACGCGGAACTCCAGACGGCCGCCGACATCGTGCTGCGCCGGCTGTTCGCGCCCCAGCACGCCATCGAGACCGGGGAGATCAGCTTCGGCACCGGGGGCTGGCGGGCCCTGATCGGTGAGGCGTTCACCATCCACAACGTCCGGCGGCTGTGCCAGGCGCTGGCCAACGAGATCACCCGCAGCGGCCGCGAGCCGATGGGCGTGGTGGTCGGCGGCGACCGCCGCTTCCTCTCCCGGGAGTCGGTCGTGGCCGCGGCCGAGGTGTTCGCGGGCAACCGCATCGGCGTCCACCTGCTCGTGGAGGACGTGCCGACTCCGCTGGTCACCTTCGCCGCGCCCTACCTGGGCACCGCCTACAGCCTGATCTTCACCGCCTCCCACAACGCGCCGCAGTGGAACGGGCTGAAGGTGTTCCGCTCCGACGGCTCGCTGCCGCTGGAGGACGAGACCAATGCCCTGACCGCCGAGGCGAACTCGCTCAGCCAGGCCGATGTGGTGTCGATCGATCTCGGGCTGGCCACCTCGGCGGGGCTGGTGCGCGAGGTCGACCTGACCAATCCCTATATCGACGCGATCGAGCGGATCGTCGACGTCTCGCTGATCCGGGAGGCCGGCCTGCGGGTGGTCGTGGACGCCATGTACGGCACCTCCCAGCTCACCCTGGGGACGATCCTGTCGGACGCCCGGGTGCGCACCGAGTTCATCCACGAGCGGCACAACCCGCTGTTCGGCGGCCGTTCGCCGGCCCCCGATCCGGAGCGGCTGTCGACCCTGATCGACATCGTGCGGAACTCCGGCCGGCACTACGACCTGGGGATGGCCACCGACGGCGATGCCGACCGGATCGCCATCATCGACGAGAACGGCCGCTACATCTCGACCAACGATCTGCTGCTGCTGGTCTACTGGTACCTCCACGAGGTGCGCGGGGAGCGCGGCGGCGTCGTCCGCAACCTGGCCACCACCCACCTGCTGGACCGGCTGGCCGAGGCCTTCGGCGAGGAGCACCGCGAGGTGGCGGTGGGCTTCAAGCACATCACCGCCGGGATGGACGAGATCGACGCCGTGCTGGGTGGCGAGAGCTCCGGCGGCCTGACCATCCGCGGTCACATCAAGGGCAAGGACGGGGTCTTCGCCTGCGCCCTGGTGGTCGAGATGCTGGCCCGTACCGGCAAGCCGCTGACCGAGTTGCTGGAGACGGTGTACGCGATCACCGGACGGCTCCACACCGTCGAGCACGGCGTACCGGCCACGCCGGACATGCGGGTCGAACTGCCGCGCCGGATGGCCTCGGCCGCGCCGACCGAGATCGCCGGCTACCCGGTCACCCGGATCGACAGCTACGACGGCATCAAGATCCACCTCGAAGGCGGAGCCTGGGCGCTGCTGCGGTTCTCGGGCACCGAGCCCGTGCTGCGCATGTTCGTCGAGGCCCAGACCCCCGAACAGGCCGACCAGCTGATCGCCTGGCTGGAGGCCTTCGCCTCCGGCACCTAGGAGGCGGCGGGGCACCCCCCAACCGTCCTCCGCCCACCACGTCATCCCGTCCCCCACCGTCATCCCCCGCGAAGGCGGGGATCAGGACCGACCAGCAGGAGCCACTGATGCGCTACGGCCACTTCGACGACGACCGCCTGGAGTACGTGATCGACCGGGTGGACGTCCCGGCCTCCTGGATCAACTACCTGGGTGTCGAGGACTGGTGCACCGTCATCAACCAGAACGCCGGCGGGTACAGCTTCTACCTCTCCAGCCAGCAGGGCCGGGTGACCCGGTTCCGTCCCAATGGGGTGCCGCTGGATCGGCCGGGCCACTACCTGTACCTGCGCGACGACGCGGACGGCGACTACTGGTCGGCCTCCTGGCAGCCGGTGGGGCGCTCGCTCGAGGAGGCGAGCTATCGCACCCGGCACGGGCTGAGCTACTCGGTCTTCGAGTCGAGCTACCGGGGCATCGAGGCGAGCCAGCGGATCTTCGTCCCGATCGGTGAGGACGCCGAGGTCTGGGACGTCACGCTCACCAACACCGGCGACGCCCCACGCACCCTGTCGCTGTTCGGCTATGTCGAGTTCAGCTTCCACTCGGTGCAGATCGACAACGAGAACTTCCAGATGTCGCTCTACGCCTCCGGGGCGGACTACGCCGACGGCGTGGTGGAGTACGACTTCTACTACGAGCCCTGGACGTACCACTACTTCACCGCCACCGCCGAGCCGGCCGGGTTCGACACCCTGCGGGATTCCTTCCTGGGCGCCTACCGCACCGAGACCAACCCGCTGGCGGTCGAACGCGGCGAGTGCTCGGGTTCGCAGGCCACCACGGGCAACCACTGCGGCGCGCTGCACCACAAGGTGACGCTGGCGCCGGGTGAGACCGTCCGGTTGGCCTACGTGCTGGGCTACGGACGCCGTGAGGTGGGCACCCGGCTGCGCGCGAAGTACGCCGACCCGGCCGCGGTGGACGCCGCGATCGCCGACTTGGCCGCCTACTGGGAGCGCAAGCGCTCGGTGCTCTCGCTGCGGACCCCGTCGGCGGCCATGAACACCCTGCTGAACACCTGGACGCTGCTGCAGGCCGAGACCTGCGTGGTGTGGTCGCGGTTCGCCTCCTTCGTCGAGGTCGGCGGCCGGGTCGGGCTGGGTTACCGGGACACCGCGCAGGATGTCATGAGCGTCGTCCACACCAACCCCGGCAAGGTCCGGCAGCGGATGGAGGAACTGCTGCACGGCCAGATGTCCTGGGGCTACGGCCTGCACCTGTTCGACCCGCTGCTGTTCGCCGAGAACCAGCGCTCCGATATCCCGGTCGGCGTGAAGCTGCCGACGGTGGTGCCGGGCAGGGCCGGCGACCTCGTCCACGGCCTGGCGGACGCCTGCTCCGACGACCACCTGTGGCTGGTGCCCTCGGTGCTGGAGTACGTCAAGGAGATCGGCGATCTCGCCTTCCTCGACCAGGTGATCCCGTTCGCCGACTCGGACATGACGCTGGCCGAGCGCTCGGAGGTGATGGGCGCCAACGCCGCGTCCCGCTTCGATGCCGCACCGGCGACCGTCTACGAGCACCTGCGGCGGGCGATCGAGTTCACCGCCGAGCAGGTCGGCGACAACGGCATCGCCAAGGGTCTGCGGGCGGACTGGAACGACTGCCTCAACCTGGGCGGCGGGCAGACCGCGCTGGTCAGCTTCCTGCACCTCTGGGCGGCGAACGCCCTCGCCGAGGTCGTCGAGCACCTGGCCGCATCCGATCCGCGTTGGGACGCCGAACTCGTCCGGCTGCGGGAGATCGCCGCCAAAGTCACTGCGGACGTCAACCGCGAGCTGTGGGACGGCGACTGGTACATCCGCGGCTACACCCGCGACGGGGTGAAGATCGGCTCGGCCGAGAGCCCGGAGGGGAAGATCTTCCTGGAGCACATGGGCTGGGCGGTGATCTCCGGCGCCGCCTCGCGGGAGCGCGGAGAGAGTTCGATGGACGCCGTCCGCACCCATCTGGCCAGCGAGTACGGCACCCACCTGTGCTGGCCGAGCTACACCCAGGTGGACGACACCATCGGCTACGTCACCCGGGTCTACCCCGGGGTGAAGGAGAACGGCGCGATCTTCAGCCACCCCAACGCCTGGCCGGTGATCGCCGAGACCATGCTGGGCCGCGGCGAGCAGGCGATGGCCTACTACGACGCGCTGGCTCCCTACCACGGCAACGACGCCATCGAGACCCGTGGTGCCGAGCCGTACGTCTACGCCCAGTTCCTCTACGGCCGCGACCACGAGTGGTTCGGCAAGGCCCAGAATCCCTGGCTCACCGGCACCGCCGGCTGGATGTACACCGCCGCCACCAAGTACATCCTGGGCATTCGCCCCGAGTTCGACGCCCTGGTGATCGACCCGTGCATCCCCGCCGACTGGGAGGGCTTCACCGCCACCCGCCAGTGGCGGGGCGCGACCTACGAGATCGAGGTGCGCAACCCGTCACGGGTGTCCGCCGGTGTCGCTTCGGTCGAGGTGGACGGAGTTCCGCTGCCACCCGTACCGGAGCCACAGCGCGACCGCCCGGTGGCGCGCATCCCGCGCGCCGACTCCGGCGTCCACCGCGTGGTGATCACCCTGGGTGCACTTTCTGCCAAATAGCCCGCCTCCGCGACGGATTACGTCGGCAGGCGCCACTATTTGGCAGAAAGTGCACACCCCCAGCCGGTCAGCGAGAGGAGCCGGTCATGGACGACACGTCGGCCGCACCCCGTGCCGGCGCGATCGGACGGGCGGCAGTGGCATACGCCGTGCTCGGCCTGGCCTTCTGGCGGGCCGTCGCCGACTACTTCGCCCGCGACATCGGGGTCGGCGGCGCCACCTACCGGGTGGGCGACTGGCTGATCAACTACGCCGGCGGGTTCGTCCGGCGCGGGCTGTTCGGGGAGTTGCTGTTCGCCGCCAGCCCGCCGGGCCAGCCGACGCTCTGGGCGCTCGCCGGCTTCCAGCTCGCGTGCTACGCGATCGTGGCGGCGTATGTGGTCGGCTTCCTGCACCGCACCCGCTACGCCTGGCCGGCGGTCGCCCTGGCCTGCAGCCCGGCGGCGTTACCCTTCATCGGCTGGGACGTCGAGGGCGGCTGGCGCAAGGAGATCATCGGCTTCGCCGCGATCGCCCTGCTGGGCTGGGCGCGGCGCCGTAGCGGCGAGCGGCTGAGCCGGGTTCTGGTCGCGGTCGCGGTCGTCGTGTTCGGGCTGGCGATCTTCTCCTGGGAGGCCAGCGTCTTCGCCATCCCGATGCTGCTCTTCCTCCTGCGCCACTACGACGGCCGGCCGGATCTGCGCAGCTGGGCGACCTGGTCGATCCTCGGGCTCGGCCTGGTCGGCGGAGTGGCGAGCCTGCTGTTCCGGGGCGATACTGCCGTCGCCGCACAGATCTGCCGGACGGTGGTCGCCCAGGGCCTCAACCCGGACCTGTGCGGGGGCGCCATCGCCAAGATCGGCCAGCCGCTGGCCGAGGCGATGGCCGCGGTGGCGATCCGGTTCCCGCTGTACCAGTGGTTCCTGGTGCTGCTTCCGCTGGCGCTGCTCCCCGTCCTCACCTCGCCCTGGCTCCGGCGCAACTGGCCCTGGTTCCTGGCCACCATCGTGACCGTCGTCCCGCTCTATGTGATCGCCGAGGATTACGGCCGCTGGGCGCACCTGCTGCTGATGGCACCCGCGTTGGCCATCATGGCCGGCGATCTCCGCGACGTGGCGACGCGGTGGTGGAACGGCTGGACGACCGTCGCCTACGTGACGCTCTGGGGGCTGCCGCACTGGCTGTTCCCGGACGGCGCCTGGCCCCTGCACAGCTTCTGGGGTGCGCTGCTGGAGACCGTCTTCAATCCGCGGTAGCCGGCTCCGGTGCGACCAGCGCGTATTCGGTGCCGGTCGGCGTGCGCTCCAGGAGCTCGGCCTCCACCATCAGGCGGCGCAGGCTGGCCACATCGTCGTCGAAGACGGCCAGCCGGAGGTTCAGCTCCTTCTCGGTGACGACCTCGTCCGGGCGCAGCACCCGGGAGGCGAGCAGCCGCAGCAGTTCCAGTCGCTCGGCGGGTCTGGCGGGCAGGCCCATCAGCCGGCCCTGCGGGGTGAGGAAGCGTTCGACCCCGCGCTCCACCGGGCGGACGGACTCCCGCAGCAGCGCGCGCAGGGCGGCCTCGTCCACCTGCCCGGTGGCCGCGAGGATGCCAGCCTGCGTCAGCCGCTCGATCGCCCGCGGCGATCCGCCGGGCGGCTCGGTCTCGACGATCACCCGGGCCAGCGCCCGCCGGGTCTCGGGGTTCGCCAGCAGGGCGACGATGCCGCGTGCATCCATCAGGCGTTGTCCGGGTCGTGGGCGGCCATGATCGCCTCCTGCTCCTCCGGGCCGAGCTGGGCGAGCATGGCGAGTTGCTCGTCGGTGACCGGGATCTCGAAGGCGGTCGGGTGGTCGCCGAGCGGGACGATCGAGTGCACGATCTGCCCGGGGTAGACATGGATCAGGTTGAACGCCTGGGCCCCGTCCTGGCCGCGCATGCTGGGCGCGGGCATCAACAGGTCGACGGTGTAGCAGGTGGCGGCGGCGGCCGAGACCGGGATGCCAGCGAAGGTGCTCCAGGTGCTGTAGTGGAGGTGGCCGGCGATGATCCCCCGGACGTCGGAGCCGGCCAGGACGGCCTCCAGCGCGTCCTGCTCGCGCAGTTCGATCAGCTGGGAGAGGACGACCGGGATCGGCAGCGGCGGGTGGTGCATGGCCAGGATGCTGCCGCGCGGGGCCGGGGTGGCGAGCACGCCGGCCAGCCACTCCAGCTGCGCCGGGGTGAGCAGACCCCAGTGGTGGCCGGGAACCGTGGAGTCGAGCACGATCAAGCGCAGCCCGTCCAGGTCGTAGACCGCGTCCACCTCCGCGTCGGACGGCTCGCCGTCCAGCAGGCCGGCGCGGAAGGCGGCGCGATCGTCGTGATTCCCCATCACCCAGACCAGCCGCGCGCCAAGCTCGGCCGCGACCGGTTCCAGCATCCCCCGCACCCGCCCGTAGGCGTCGGCGGCGCCGGTGTCGGCGATGTCGCCGGTCACCACGATCGCAGCCGGACGCAGCCCGCTGGCGACCAGCCCGCGTAGCGCCTCGGCGAGATGGCCGTCGGAGTCGACGGTCCCCATCAGAGGCGCCGCGCCGGCGACGAAGTGGGTGTCGCTGAGGTGCACGATCACCTGATCGGGAGGCGGGTACTGGCCGAGGCTCAGGACGGATTGGCGGGGCACGCTCAGCATTCAACCCCACCCCGGCGAGCCCCGCACAACCCCGGCTTGTCGATCGACCAGATTCCCCTCTCCTTGCCCTACCGCCTGCGTTCAGGCGCCCTTCCGAGCCCGCGCCGCAGCCCGCCCCTGTCTCGTCCGGCAGCGTCGCGACGCCCGCCCAGGCGACCGAAGCAACGACCGGGCAGGCCATGTATCACCGGGAGGGTTGCCGTCCTCCTGCCTGGTGTGAACACAATGGTCGCCATGTCCCAGGCGCACCCCCGCTCCGACGAGCCTGACCTGCCCACGAAGGGCCGGTGGCAGCTGTCGGCGGATCTCTTCGAGCGCTGGCGGGCCGGCGACGCGCTGGCGCTGGACGATCTGGTCCGGTTGATGACCCCCGCGCTGTGGCAGGTGGTGCGCGCCTGCGGGCTCGACCATGCCCTCGCCGAGGATGTCGTCCAGCACACCTGGCTGACCCTGGTGCGCCAGCACGAGGCGATCACCGAGCCCAAGGCGGTGGCCGGGTGGCTGCTCACCACCGCGCGCCGCGAGGCCTGGCGGGTGGGACGCCGGCAGAACCGTGCCGACCCGACCGACACCACCGAGTTCGACTGGCGGCTGCCCGCCCAGGAGTCGACCGAGGATCTCGCCGCCCGCCGGCAGGCCGCCACCCAGCTGTGGCAGGCCGTCTCCCGGCTCAACGAGCGCTGTCAGCAGCTGCTGCGGATCATCGCCTTCGACGAGCGCCCGGACTACGCCGGAATCGCGCGCGACCTGGGGACGGCGGTCGGAAGCATCGGCCCGACCCGCCTGCGGTGCCTGGGGAAGCTGCGCGCCCTGCTGAACGGAGAACCGGCATGACCGAGCTCTCAGACCAGGCCCTGCTGGCGAGTCTGCGGACGCTGTGGCAGGACATCGATCCGGTGCCCGCCGACCTGGCCGACCGCGTGGTCGCGGCGATCGCGGTCGACACCCTCGACCGGGAGTGGGAGCTGCTGTCCCTGGTGGCCGGGCTCGAGACCGGCGCGGTGCGCAGCGATGCCGACCGGCTCACCCTGCAGTTCAGCGACGGCACCACCAACGTGCTGCTGCACGTGGCGAACGCCGCCGGCGGGAAGCGCGTCGACGGCTGGGTGGACGCCCAGGCCACCAGCATTCAGTTACTGCAGGGCACCCGGCAGTGGTCGACCCAGCCAGGTGAGGACGGACGGTTCGCCTTCGACCAGATCCCACCGGGCCTGTGCCACCTGCGGCTGACCATTCAGCCGTCCAGCGGCGGCCACCGCGAGTTCCGCACCCCAGCGTTCGAAGTGTGACCCCGATCCAAGGAGCATAGATGTCGGTCGATGACACCACGCCAGGCCCTCCCCAGCCCCCGCGATGGTCGTGGCAGGACCGGGCGAGAGGCTCCCTCCTGGTAGGGGCGGCGCTGAACCCCTACCTGGATCAGGAGACCGGAATCCAGGTGTTCCCGACCGCGTACATCCCCGACCACCTGCTGCTCTCGCAGAACGACCAGTTCGACAAGAACCTCGAGGCCCTGCGGCAGGCCGCCGGCGAATCCGGCCTGAGCCTGGCGCATCAGCGGCTGGATGGCACCCCGCTGGGCTCGAACGAGCGGGTGGAACCCAGGTTCCCGGGAGCACCTGCCGCGATGCTGCTGCAGCTGACCGCCGACGGCCCGCTGACCTCGCCGGATGCCTGGCAGGTGCTGCAGCACGCCCGCCGGCTCACCCGCTCCAAGCTGACCGGGGTGGGCCTGGACCACATCGTCTCGATCGATCCGATCAACCTGAACGCGTTCACGCACACCAACCCGTTCACCAAATCCAATCCGTTCACCAAGTCGAACCCCTTCACCAAGTCCAACCCGTTCACGAAGTCCAATCCCGCCGGGGAATACGCGGAGCCCGGTTACGGCGGACGCCAGCCCGTGGCCTGGGTGGGGCCGGCACCGGTGCGCACCCCGGACAAGCGGTTCCCCGGACGCCGCCCGGTGGTGGCGATCCTCGACACCGGCTGCGGCCGGCACGACTGGCTGCCGGACGGCATCGTCACCCGCCAGGTGCTGCTGGACGGGGTACCGCTGGGGCTGACCGACGCCGCCGACCCCGAGATCTATCCCGATCTCTACGGCCCGCTGGACGGGGAGATCGACCCGGTCGCCGGGCACGGCACCTTCATCGCCGGTCTGGTGCGCCAGGCCGCCCCCGACGCCGATCTGCTGTCCATCCGGGTGGCGGACGCCCTGGGCGTGGTGGCCGAGAGCGCGCTGCTGACGGTGCTGGAGCAACTCGGCGTGCTGCTGTGGCGCTACCGCAACCGCAAGCGGGGCGGGCACCCGGTCGACGTGCTCAACCTCTCGCTCAGCTACTACCACGAGACCCCGGAGGACGGCCTCTTCGGACTGGCCTTGTTCGACATCCTCAAGGCGCTGCGGCTCCTGGGATGCGTGGTGGTCACCTCGGCCGGCAATGACTCGATCGATCGGCCGGCGTTCCCGGCCGCGCTGTGGCCCTGGCCCGGCGCGGACAACGGCCTCCAGCCCGACGACGGCACTCGGCAGCTCGCGGTCGGGGCGCTCAACCCGAACCGGCACAGCACCGCGCTGTTCTCCAACGTCGGCCCGTGGGTGAACGCCTACGCACCCGGCGCCGCCGTGGTGAGCACCATTCCCGCCTTCCAGGGCGGATTGCAGGCCACCGCCCGCGACGACTATGACGGCCGACGGCGCGAGACCATCGACCCGGACGACTACCGCGGCGGCTTCGCGACCTGGAGCGGCACCTCCTTCGCCGCTCCCCTGGTCGCGGGATGGGTGGCCGCCGAGCTGACCGGAGAACTGCTCACGGGCTCACCCGAGCCGCTGCCGGCCGAGCAGGCCACCGCCCTCGCCGAGCAGGCCATCCAGCGCGCACTCGACCGCTGACCGGTTGAGCGGCCAAGATGGGTTAGGTGACCCTCTCGGCCGAGGAACTGTACCGACGCGGCGTCGTCCATGTGAACGCCGGACGCTTCGCCACCGCCAGCCGGGCCCTGGAGACCGCCCGGGAACGCACCACCGATGTGGATCTGCTGGCCCGGATCGCCGGCACGCTGGCCTACGCCGCGGCGCGCACCGGAGACCCGGCCGGCGCCGAGCGGCTCTGCCTCGACGCCCTCGCCACCGATGTCAACGCTGCGACGGCGGCCGTGCTGCAGGGGCAGGTGGGGCTGCTGGCGCTCGGCCGGGGAGACTTCGACATCGCCGTCAACTGGCTGAACCGCAGCATCGCGGGCATCGGGGAGGATCCCGAGCGCCGCAACGCGATGTACATCAACCGCAGCGTGGCCCACATGCAATCCGGACGGCTGCGCGAGGCGCAGGACGATCTGGCACGCGCGGCGGTCGACCTGCAGGCCCTCGACGACGTCTCGGGCCTGGCCATGGTGCAGCACAACGCCGGATATGTCAGCCTGCTGGCCGGCGACCTCGTCCCGGCGCTGCGGCATATGGCGGCCGCGCGCGCGGTGTTCCAGGCCGAGTCGGTGGTCTCCGCGGCAACCAGCGACGTGGATCGGGCCGAGGTGCTGCGCGACGCCGGGCTGGTCACCGAGGCCGAGCGCACCCTCGCCGAGGTGGCCCGGGTCTTCGGCGCCCATCGGATGCGGCAGGCCCAGGGCGAGGCCGAGTACAACCTGGCCCGCTCCCTGCTGCTGCACGATCCGGGAGGGGCGGCGAAGGTGGCTCGCGCCGCCGTCCGGCGATTCCGGTCGCTGGGCAGCGACTCCTGGGCAGCCCGCGCCGAGGGCATCCGGCTGCGCGCCGAACTCGACAACGACCGTCACCCCGCGACCCCACGCCGGACTTCGGCGCCGCCTCGCGACGCCATCGAGGCCGCCGTCGCGGAACTCTCCCGGCTGGGTTTCGCCGGCGAGGCGACAGCCCTGCTGCTGACCCGTCAACTGTGGGAGGCGGAGCGAGCCGAGACGTGCTCGGCCGCGGCGATCCGGGTGCCCCGTAATGCCTCCCTGCAGGTGCAATTGCTGGCCCACCACGTGCGGGCCGCCCGGGCAGCCCGGGCCGGTCGCCACGGCGAGGCCCGGCGGCAGGCAGCCCTCGGGCTGGACACCCTGGCGACCCGGCAGGTCGCGTTCGGCAGCCTCGACCTGCAGACCTCGCTGGTCGCGCATGCCTCCGGGCTGGTGACCCAGGGGGTGGCGGCGGCGGTAGCCTCCGGGCGCCCGGAGGCGGTCTTCGAGTGGTCCGAACGTGCCAGGCACCTCAGCCAGCAGGTGGTGCCACTGCGCCCGCCGCCGGATCCGGAACTGGCCGAAGACCTGGCAGCGTTGCGCACGCTGCGCGCCGAGGATCCCCATTGGCTGGCCAGCCCCCAGGCCAGGGCACTGGCCGAGCGTGCCCGGGATCGGCAGTGGACCTCCACCGGCACAGCCGGCCTGACCGAGCGGGTTCGGCTCGCCGAACTGCAGGAATCGCTGGACGCGGACACCGCCTTCGTCAGCTATGTCTTCGACGGGCACCGGCTCGGTTGCCTGGTGGTGACGGCCGGCCGTGCCCAGGTGGTCGCGGCACCGGCCTGGAGCGACCTGGAACCCGTGCTCGCCGGGCTGCGCGCCGATCTCGACGTCTCGGCCAGCATCCGGGTCGGCCCGATGGCGCCGATCGTCGCGCGCGGGCTGGAGCGACGGCTGGCTGCGCTCGCCGGGCTGCTGATCGACCGTCCGCTGGCCGTGGTCGGAGACCGGCGGGTGGTGCTGACCGCCCCCGGGGCACTGGCCGGGTTGCCCTGGCCGATGCTGCCCGGTCTGCGGGGCCGCCCGTTCACCCTGGCGACGTCGGCGACCAACTGGGTCCGCGACCGGGGGCGGAAGCCCGTCGGCAGCGCCGGCTTCGCCGCCGGACCGGACGTGGCCCGCGGCCCGGAAGAGGTCACCCGGGCGGCGGCGTCCTGGCCCGTCGCGACCACCCTGCTGGGGCCGTCGGCCACGGTCGACGCCGTGGCCGCCCTGGCCAGTGAGGTGGACGTCCTGCACCTGGCGACCCACGGCCGCCACGCCGTCGACAATCCTCTGTTCTCCGGGCTGGATCTGGCCGACGGCACGCTCTTCGGCTACGACATCGACCGGATGCCGCGGGTGCCGGAGGTCGTGGTGCTGTCGGCCTGCGAGGTCGGCCGTTCCACCGTCCGCTGGGGCGAGGAGGCGATCGGGATGACCCGCGCCTGGCTGCATGCGGGAGCCGCCTGCGTGGTGGCCGCACCGGTGGTGGTGGCCGACGACCTCGCCTGCGAGCTGCTGGGTGCCATGCACGCGGGTCTCGCCGCGGGCCGGTCCCCGGCCGAGGCACTGGCCCAGGCCGGCCTCGTCACCGGCGCCACCGCGCCCTTCCAGTGCCACGGCTCGGGCTTCTAGGATCGCCGTTCCATGGCGCCGGCTGCCGCGTGGTGACCAGGTTTGGCGAAGTTCCGCCGCCGATGTATCAAACCCCAGCCCTAGGTGCTCCTCCTTGTCGGAACGATGCTGTGCACAGCAAGTCTGGGGGGAATTGCGAGCATGGCGAACGGAGCGGCCACAGGTCGCTAAGGGGGCCGGTCGCTGTAGTTCCGGAGGGGGTGCCGCAGACTCGGGCGGCATCCCCTCTCTTATGCGTTCCGGCTACCCGCCGGTGACGACGGACAGCCCGGTTCGATCGGCCGCCGCCTGCACGCCGCCGGCGTCGACCACCTGCTCGAACCCCGCCTCCCGCATGAGCTGGGTGGCCTGGGCCGAGCGATTCCCCGAACGGCAGTAGACGACGTAGCTGCCCTCCACCTGCAATTCGGCGATCTGCGAGGCGAACGACTCCGACTGCAGATCGATGTTCACCGCGCCCTCCAGGTGGCCCTCGGCGAACTCGGACGGAGTCCGCACGTCGATCACCACGGCCTGGGAATCGATCGGCTCGGCCGGCGCCGAGCCGCATCCCGCCGTCGCGAACAGCATCATCAAGCCCAGCATCGCCACTGCCAACCGCCGCATCTCAATCCTCTCGACCACCCCAGCCTATACCTATGGGGGTATCTGAACGGACCGTTTCCTGGGCGAGCTCCTGGTTCGTCAACCGGCCGTCCGGGCTCAGCACGAGCTCGGCGTCCATTCGCAGGCGCCGCAGGAAGGCGTGGTCGTGGGATACCACCAGCAGGCCGCCCCGCCAGGCGTCCAGGGCGGCCACCAGCTGCTCGACGCTGGCCAGGTCGAGGTTGTTGGTGGGCTCGTCCAGCACCAGGAGTTGCGCCGGCGGGTCGGCCAGCAGGATGCGCGCCAGCGCGACCCGGAACCGTTCGCCGCCGGAGAGGGTCGCCACCGGACGCTCGACGGCGGCACCGCGCAGCAGGAATCGCGCCAGCCGATTCCGCAGCAGCCCGAGCGGCTGATTCGGTGCTGCCGCGGCGACGTTGGCCAGCACGCTGCCTTCGTCGTCCAGCCCGTCGAGCCGCTGCGGCAGATAGCCCAGCCGCTCGGTCCGGGCGACCGCCGTCGCGCGCAGGCCCGCCGCGGCGTCGCCGGGGAGCTCCGCAGCCGGCCGTGGCACCGGCTGCGCCGATCCGGACGAGCGCACCAGCTGCTCGATCAGGGTCGTCTTGCCGACACCGTTGGGACCGGTGAGAGCCACCCGCTCGGGGCCCTGGATCACCATCGTCCGGCCATCGGAGCCGGTGAGCTCGGCGAGCCGCCGCCCGGCAGGAACCTGCGGATCGGGCAGATCCACCCGGATCCGGGCGTCCTCGCGGACCCGGGCCTCGGCCCGTTCCACAGCGGTGGCAGCCGCTTCGATCCTGGCGTCGAGCATCCCGCGCCGGGCTCCGGCCGACTTCTCCGCCGAGTTGCGACGGTCGTTGATGGCTGCCGGGACGTAGCGGCGATTGGCCTTGTCCTTGCGGCCCTGCCGTTCGGCGTGGGCGATCTTCTGCTCCGCGTCGATCCGCTGCCGGCGCTCGACCCGCAGGGTCTGCTCGGCGGTCCGCAGCGCCTGCCGGGCGGCCTCCTGCTCCCGCTCGAGCGCGTCGCGGTACTCGCTGTACGGGCCGCCGAAGACGGTCAGTGAGCCGTCGCGCAGTTCGGCCGTGGCGTCCATCAGTTCGAGCAGTTCCCGGTCATGGCTGACCGCGATCAGCGTCCCTCGCCAGCCCCGGATCAGCTCATAGAGCCGAGCCCGGGAGGCGGCGTCGAGGTTGTTGGTGGGCTCGTCCAGCAGGGCGACCCCAGCACCACGCAGCCGGATTCCCACCAGCGCCGCGAGCACGGTCTCGCCGCCGGACAGGGTCGCGACCGGCCGGTCAAGGCCGGTGGGCAGCCCGGTTTCGGCCAGGGCGGCGACCGCGCGCGGCTCGATGTCCCAGCCGTCCCCGACCACGTCGAAGCGGGCCGGGTCGGCGTCGCCCGCCTCGATCGCCCGCACCGCGTCCATGACCTCGCGGATGCCGAGCAGCTCGGCGACGGTCGCGTCGACGTCCAGGGTGAGAGTCTGTGGCAGGTAGTCGACGGTGCCGGCGACGAGCAGGCTGCCGGCGCTCGGCCGCAACTGGCCGGCGACCAATCGCAACAGGGTGGATTTGCCGGCGCCGTTGGCGCCGATCAGTCCGGTGCGCCCGCGGCTGAAGGCACCGGTGAGGCCCGAGAGCGCGGTGGCGCCGTCCGGCCAGTCGAAACAGAGGCCGTCGAGCACGACGGCGGGTTGAGCAGGCATGAGAGGCTCCG
Organism: Actinomycetota bacterium; assembly: GCA_020161795.1. Lineage (GTDB taxonomy): Bacteria > Actinomycetota > Actinomycetes > Propionibacteriales > Propionibacteriaceae > Propionicimonas. Next base: position 24,515 of record JAIUOR010000022.1, read on the forward strand.
GGTCGGTGGGATACGCCGACCTCCGGGCCCATGGGCGGGCAGGGTCAGCGCGTGATGGTCGGGATACTTCCCACGTCGCGCATGTTCACCCTCATCCGGCGTCCCCTGGCATCGCGGAACCTCCGCGGGAACCCGTCCAGGGTGCCACAGGCCGGCGTCGGCCGCAAAGCCCGTCCGCCGAAGACCGGGTGTTCGACACGACGGGCCCGGGTCGCGTCCCAACCTCGATCAGGCAGTGCGCAGCGTGTCGAGCCAGGGACGCAGGTTGGCCACCGTGTCCGGCATGAAGACCAGCTCATCGAGCATCTCCAGCAGGCGGGCGGGCGCCACCCACTCACCCCAGGCCACCTCCTCGGGCTGCCAGCGGATCGGCCCGTCCCAGGTGCACTCGTAGCAGTAGGCGTGGTAGCGGGTGTGGTCGTCGGCGTAGTCGCCCTCGAACAGCGGACGAAGGTCGGCCCCGGTCACTCCGAGCTCCTCGGCGACCTCGCGGACCGCCGACTCGTACGGGTCCTCACCGGCCTGCAGCACACCGCCGGCAGCGAAGTCGTAGCGACCGGGATAGACATCCTTGGTGTCGGTGCGCCGATGGACGTACACCCGCCCGGCCGAATCGCGCACCACGATGGCGGTCGCGGCGTGGCACAGGTTCTCCGCGCGCATCCGGGCGCGGGTCACCACCTCGCCGGTCGGCCGGCCGTCAGCCCCGTACAGCGCCACGAGTTCGGTCACCCTCCCATCCTGCCGCAACCCTCCTGCCGCGGTAGTGGTTGACGCCGGCCGGTGGGGCGAGGACGCTGGCAGCACCACACCCCGGGAGGTTCCCATGTCGGAATCGGTCGCTGATCAACCCCAGGCCGCGATGGCCGAGTGTTCACTGGTGATGAAGGGCGGTATCACCTCGGGGGTGGTGTACCCCCAGGCGGTCACCGAACTGGCGGCGCGCTACCGCTTCCGGCGCATCGGCGGCTCCTCGGCCGGGGCGATCGCGGCGGTGCTCGCGGCCGCGGCCGAGTACCACCGCGGCCGGACCAGCACCCGGCCCGACCCGGGACGGACGGAGCCAACCGGGCTGTCGGCTCCGTCCGTCCCCGCCCCCAGTGACTCCTGGGATCCGGATGCGATCGGCTTCGAGCGACTGCGCCGGCTCCCCTACCACCTGCAGACCCAGCTGCCGCTGCTCTTCACGCCATCCGCGGTCACCCGGGGGGCGTTCGGCTTCCTGACCGCCTGGATCGAACCGGAGTGGTCGAAGGCCAAGCGGATCGGCGTCTCGCTGGGACGGCTGGTGCGCTGGGGATGGCTGCCGTTCGGGGTCGTGACCCTGCTGGCGCTCGTCCCGGCCTTCCTGTCGTCGACCGCGCTGGTGCGCGGGCTCCGTCCCGAGACCTGGTGGCCGGTGATCGGTGCCACCCTGCTCTGGCTGCCGCTCGCGCTCCTCGGAGGTCTACTGGCGGCGGCGCTCGTCCTGGGACGACGAGCCTGGCGGACGATCAACCGCAACGGCATGGGCATGGTCAACGGTCACCTCGCCGACGATTCCGACGCGCTCACCGACTGGCTCGCCCGGGAGATCAACCTCACCGCCGGGCGCGGAACGTCCGACCCCCCGCTCACCTTCGGCGACCTCTGGGGGTCGACCGCCACCGCCGAGTTCCTGAAGGCCTTCACGCGGGGCGACGGCGCTCAGGCCCGGTTCAACCACCGGGCGTCCTCCATCGCCTGGGCCAAGCTGGATCCCGACCTCGACCTGCGCGTGATGACCACCTGCCTCACCCACCGGCTGCCCTACAGCTTCCCCTTCTTCGACGACACCTACCTGTTCTGCCCGAGCTGCCTGGCCGACTACTTCCCGTCCGGAGTGGTGCGGACGATGACCGAGCGCTCCCGGGACGCCGTCGACTCCGGCGAGGCATGGGAGCCGCCGGGCTGCCCGCAGCACGGCACGGCCCTGCGACGCCTCCCGTTCGCCCCGCACATCCCGGTGGTGGTGGCGGCCCGGCTGAGCCTCAGCTTCCCCGTGTTGATCAGCGCCGTCCCGCTGTACTTCCAGGACTTCTTCAAGCGACGCGACCACGCTGCTTCGGTGCCGGTCGTCACCGCCTGGTTCTCCGACGGCGGCATCACCAGCAACTTCCCGATGCAGTTCTTCGACGCCTGGCTGCCGAACCGTCCCACCTTCGGGATCAACCTGGCCGACTTCGAGGCCGACTACGACGACCAGGCGGTCACCCTGCCGGTCGCGACCAAGCGGGCGCGGCTCGTGGAGACCCCGATTCACGGCGCGCTCAGCCTGCTCAAGACCATCTTCCACACCATGCAGGACTGGCCCGACCGGCTTCAGATGGATTCGCCCGGTTTCAAGGACCGGATCGCCACGGTTCGCACCGCCGACGGCGAAGGCGGCCTGCATCTGGCGATGAAGCCGGAGACCATCGCGGCGCTGAGCGCGAAGGGAGCCCTGGCCGGCCAGAAGTTGCGCGACGACTTCGACTTCGAACTGCATCGCTGGCTCCGGTTCCGGATCGCCATGAACGGGCTCAGCCTCGCGCTCGCCCGGTTCGGCACGAATCTGCCCGACTTCGAGGCCAACGTGCCAGAGCCGTGGGCGCGTCCCACCTACCAGTTCCGCGCGAGCCGGGAGGCCCGGGTGCGGCAGGACGGGCGCGACCTCGCTGCCCTCGCCGCGGCCTGGGAGGCGGATGGCTGGCCGGCGAACCGCGATCAGCCCCCACGCCCGGAGCCGGTGCTGCGCTTCGGCCCCGGTAGCCACTAGCCAAGCGCCGATCGGGCGGGGTTACCAGGCCCGGCTTTCCTCTCCGGCGCTGGATTCGCCGATCTCGCGGGGTTACGACCACCCCGGGCGGCGCCGGTAACCCCGCCCCATCGGCGCTTGGCTCACGTCGGCGCGGGCCGGCGGCGCGTAACCCCGTCAGATCGGCTAACCCCGTCAGATCGGCGAACATCCACAGCAACTCCATAGCCGATCGGTAGCCGTCGCATGGCTCACGGCGGGGCTGGTCACAGAGTGGGCGCCAAGGGTGGGTCCATCACCTACTTCAGGAGTTCCGATGGCCCATCCAATCGCCCGTACCGCGGCCGCGCTGTTGGCCGCGCCTGTCCTCGCCCTCGCGTTCGCCATGCCGGCGAGCGCGACCGTCACGGCCGTGCGGTATCGCCCGCCGGTCAACGGCTGGCACCTCGTCCCGCCCAGCGCCTCCCAAGCCGCCACTCAGACCGCCACCCTCGCCTCGGACAAGGAGTCGACCGGCGTCGTGCTGATCGACACCACCGTCGACTACGGCGTGGGCGCGGCCGCCGGCACCGGCCTCGTCCTCACCGCGGACGGGGTCGTGGTGACCAACCATCACGTGGTCGAGGGCAGCACCCAGGTCGAGGTGACCGACCCGTCCACCGGGGCGAGCTACACCGCCGACGTGATCGGCTACGACCCGGATACCGATGTCGCGGTATTGCAGCTGGAGGATGCCAGCGGGCTGACCACCGTGGCCACCGACACCTCGGCCGTCGCCGAGGGCGACGACGTGACGGCGGTCGGCAACTCCAACGGCGGCGGCGTGTTGACCGCGGCATCGGGGGAGATCACCGACACCAGCACCGCCATCGACGTCTCCGGCGACAACGGCAGCGTGGAGCACCTCACCGACCTGATCGAGATCGATGCCACGGTCGTGCCCGGCGACTCCGGCGGGGCGCTACTGGACGACGACGGCGAGGTGATCGGTATGAACGTCGCAGCCGCGTCGAACGGCACCACCGGCTACGCGATCCCGATCAGTTCCGTGCTCGACCTGGCCGACCAGATCCTCTCCGGAGACGACTCCGGCGCGGTCACGCTCGGCTACGGACCGGCGCTGGGTCTGCAGTTGAGCGCCCGCACCACCGACCTGCTCGTCGTGGGCGTGGTCTCCGGGAGCGCGGCGGACGAGGCCGGCATCACCGCCGGTTCGGTGCTGACAGAGTTCAACGGCACCTCACTCACCGAGTACTCCGACCTGACCAGGGCATTGGCCAAGCTCTCCCCCGGCGACACCGCGTCCATCAACTGGATCGACTCCACCGGCACCCACACCGCCACCGTGACCCTGGGCCGCGCTCCGCTCGCCTGAGTCACCCCGCCCGGAGCCGAGCCCGATCACCACAGCCTGTCCGGCCACCACCGGACAGGCTCTCGACCGGTTGGGATCCAGAACACCGATGGATCGGCTGGGATCCAGAACATCGATGGATCGACAGGGATCCAGAACATCGACCCAACCGAATCCAGGCCAGACCTCCCCGCAGAAACCGGGTGATACCGGGCCACCGCATGGATAATCCAGCCACGCGAGCCCAATCACGCGGTTTGTGCTGAGGAGGGGCGGAGCGCGATCCCTGAAGCGGTGGGGCGGGCGAGCGAGCCGGGGCGCCATACAGAAAGCCATACAGAAACCGGGTGATTCCGAGCCACCGCGTGGATAAATCCAGGCACGCGGGCCAGATCACCCGGTTTCTGCGCGTTTGAATCGCCCCGGGTCTGATGGAGGCTCTCAATCCTGGGAAGGGATGATGGCAGTCATGGGTGCACCGAGGAAGTACAGCGTTGAGTTGCAGCAGCGGGCGACGCGGATGGCGTTGGACGCGAGGCGGGATCCGGAGTTGTCGCGGGGTGCGATCAAGCGGGTCTCGGATCAGTTGGGGGTGCATCCGGAGGCGTTGCGGAACTGGGTGCGCCAGGCAGAGATCGATGACGGGGTCCGACCTGGGGTGACGAGTGAGGACACGGCCCGGATCGTGGAGTTGGAGCGGGAGAACCGTGAGTTGCGGCGGGCGAACGAGATCTTGAAGACGTCGGCAGCGTTTTTCGCGGCCGCGGAGCTCGACCGCAGGATCAAGTAGGCCGCCCGGTTCCGGTCGCGGTGGTGGTCGACTACATCGACGCCCACCGTGACCGGGTCGTGGCGGGCCGCCCGCTCGGGGTCGAGCCGATCTGTGAGGTCCTGACCGAGTCAGGAGTCCGGATCGCCCCGAGCACCTACTACGCCGCCAGGAACCGGCAGCCGTCCGCGCGCGCGGTCCGTGACGCCGAGTTGGTGGAGGACATCAAGACCGCCCACAAGGCGAACTTGGGTGTCTATGGGGCCAGGAAGATCCATGCCGTGCTGAACCGCGGGGGCGTCAGCGTGGCCCGTTGTACGGTCGAGCGGCTGATGAGGGCTGAGGGGCTGCGTGGGATACCACGGGAGAAGACCCGCAGGACCACCCTGGGCGACGGCGCCGAGACCGAGCGGCCCGAGGACCTGGTGAAGCGCGCGTTCATCGCGACCGGACCCAACCAACTGTGGGTGGCCGATCTGACCTATGTCCGGACCCATGCCGGCTGGACCTACGTGGCGTTCGTCCTGGATGTGTTCTCCCGGATGGTCGTCGGCTGGCAGGTGTCCACCAGCCTGCGCACCGACCTGGCCCTGGACGCCCTCGACATGGGCCTGTGGGCCCGCGGCCGGGCCGGCCAGGACGTCACCGGCCTCATCCACCACAGCGACCGAGGAGTGTCAGTATCGAGCGATTCGCTACACCGAACGACTCGCCGAAGCCGACGCTGTCGCCTCGGTCGGTTCCAAGGGCGACAGCTACGACAACGCCATGGCCGAAGCACTGAACTCACTGTTCAAAGCCGAGTGCATCCGCAACCCCGCGATGCGACCGGCAGGCGGCTGGAAGAACGTCGCCGACGTCGAGATCGCGGTCGCCGAATACATCGACTGGTACAACCACCGCCGCCTCCACGGCGAACTCAGGCACCTGCCACCAGCCGAATACGAGGCCACCTACTGGGCAACCCAGCCCGACCGGCACTACCGTAAGAACCCGATCCTCACCGAGGCCGGAACCAACTAAACAAGCCTCCATCAGACCCGGGGCGATTCACGTTAGTGGCCCGCGGTTGATGTCGTGGTGGAAGCAAGACCGGCGTCCTGCCGACCTCCTTGGCGGTCACTCGCCAGCGACCTTTGCCACGCCCATGACAACGACAAGGCCGGCGACACCGGGCGAAATGTGGAATCCGTTGGGGCAGCACAACCGCCTCACAGGAACCTCAAAGACTCCACTGGCTGGATAGAGCCAGACCAGAACACAACCGGTCTTTGAAGGAGAATCGACATGACGACCATCGCGCTCATCGCGGCCAACCTGATCGCCATCACCCTGCTCACCTTCGGCCTGTACTTCCGTCGCCATCGCCGGCGCGACCTGGTGGTCGCCTTCCTGGGCGTGAACGTCGGAGTGATGGCGGTGGCACTGGTGCTCGGCGCCGCCACCTCCACCAGCCTGGGGCTGGGCCTGGGCCTGTTCGGGGTGCTGTCGATCATCCGGCTGCGTTCCACCGAGATCAGCCAGCGGGAGGTGGCCTACTACTTCGCGGCTCTCGCGCTCGGCCTGATCGCCGGTATCGGCACCGACCTGCTGGTCGCCGGTGGGCTGATGGCGATGATCGTCGGCGCGCTGTGGGCCGGGGACCATCCGGCGCTGCTGAGCCGCACCCGCCAGCAGGTGATCACCCTCGATCGGGCGATCACGGACGAGGCCGAACTCCGCAGTGAACTGACCTCGCTGCTCGGCGGCCCGATCGACCAGGTCACCGTGACCCAGCTCGACCTGGTGCGCGACCTCACCGTGGTGGACGTCCGGTACCGCCGGCCGCAGCGTTCGGACGCGACTCTGCCGGGACGCCCAAAGACCCACACCCGGGAGCTTCAGGAAGCGAGCCGATGATGACCACCCTGCCCGTCGACCGCTTCGCACCGATCACCCTGCCCGAGCTGCTGGCCGGGGCCGAACTGCTCACCCGGTTCGACCGCAAGTACCTGCTGGATCGCCAGCAGGCTGAGGCCCTGCTGCAGGAATTCGACCCACATACTCGCGCGCTGACGATCGACGGACGCCGGCGCTTCCGGTACGAGTCGGTCTACTTCGACACCCCCGATCTGCTCAGCTACCGGCAGGCGGCCCACGCCCGTCGCCACCGCTTCAAGGTGCGCACCCGGAGCTATCTCGATTCGGGCCTGGCTTTCCTGGAGGTGAAGGTGCGCGGCGACCGCGAGATCACCGTGAAAGACCGGATCGGCCATGAGTTCGACACCCGCGACCAGCTCACCGACGCCGGCCGTGACCACGTCGAGGACACCCTCGACCGCCGAGGGATGGACGGTTCGGCCGCCCAGCAACTCCGCCCCACCCTGATCACCCGCTACGAACGAACCACCCTGGTTCCGCCGGAACCCGGCGTCCGGGTGACCATCGACACCGGCCTCACCTGGCAGGACGTCTCGCCGGCCTCGACAGAGAAGCCCGGCGATGGCGTGCACTTTCTGCCAAATACCGCCTCCGGCCGGCAGATACGGCAGGCAGAGCGACTATGTGGCAGAAACTGCCCGGATTGCGCTGCAGTTGAGCCGGGAACTCGGACCCACGCCGCCGGCGAGCACGCTCTCGCGCTAGCCGATCTCGTGATCGTCGAGACCAAGTCGGGCGCTCGCCCGTCGGCCGTCGACCGCCTGCTGTGGCGGAGCGGTCAGCGGCCAGCCTCCGTCAGCAAGTACGGCACCGGCCTGGCCGCCCTGCGCGGCGAACTGCCGGCCAACAAATGGGCGCGGATCCTGCGCCACCACTTCCACACCACCGAGGAGCTCCCATGCGCCGCCTGAAGACCGTCCTGGCCGGACTGGCCGCCGTCGCCGTCCTGGCGGGTTGCAGCGTGCTGCCGACGACGGCCGCCACCAGCGACACCACGAACCCCGCGACGACCAGCACCGCCACGAGCGGCGTCACCGCCGCCGAGGTGCTGGCGGCGAACGAGGATGCCACCACCGTGAACGACGACGAATGGTCGCTGGACGACGCCGTCGACATCACCCTGACCGGCTCGACCGCCACCACCGACGCCGACGGGGTGGGCGTGGAGGGCAACACCGTCACCATCACCGCCGCCGGGGTCTATCGGCTCTCCGGCGCGCTGGCCGGTCAGGTAGTGGTGGACGCACCGGAGGACGCCCTGGTCGTCCTGGTGCTGGACGGCGCCGAGATCGCCAGCGACACCACCGCTGCGATCGCCGTGCTGAACGCCGACGACGTCGGCATCTACCTGGTGGACGGCACCAGCAACACCCTCTCCGACACCTCCAGCTACGGCGAGGACTCCGACGTCAACGCCGCCCTGTTCAGCGAGGAGGATCTGACCATCAGCGGCACCGGCTCGCTGACGGTGACCGGCAACGGCAACGACGGCATCACCAGCGAGGACGACCTGGTCATCCTCTCCGGCACCATCGCGGTCACGGCCGTGGACGACGGGCTCCGCGGCAAGGACTCGCTCACCGTCGAGGATGGCACCGTCACGGTCGACGCCGGTGGGGACGGCCTCAAATCCGACAACGAGGACGAGGACACCCGCGGCTACCTGGATCTCTCCGGCGGGACGATCACCGTCACGGCCGGCGACGACGGACTGGACGCCGAGACCGACATCGTGCTGACCGGCAGCGACGTGACCGTCACCACCGGCGCGGTCGACACCGACGAGGCCACCTCGAAGGGCGTGGACGCGGGCGCGGTCTTCATCATCGAGGACGGCTCGCTCACCGTCACCGCCTCGGTGGAAGCGGTCGAGGCCGCCACCGTGGTGATCGCCGGCGGGACGGTCGACCTGACCGCCAGCGACGACGGCATCAATGCCTCGACCGGTACCGGTGAATCCATGCAGGCCGATGCCGGCGCCTCGCTGGAGATCTCCGGCGGCACGGTGACCATCGACGCCGAAGGCGACGGTCTGGACTCCAACGGCACACTGCTGATCTCTGGCGGCACGACAACCGTCCACGGGCCTACTCGCGGCGGGAATGGCGCCATCGACAGCAATGGTGGAATCACCATCACCGGCGGGACGCTGGTGGCCTTCGACACCGGCGACATGTCCGAGGCACCCGGCACCTCCTCGACTCAGGGCTGGCTGATCGCCCCGGTCTCCGGCAGCGCCGGTGACACGGTCACCATCACCGATGTCTCCGGCACCACGGTGGCCCAGGTCACCTCGGCCAAGGCGTTCGGCTCGGTCACCTACTCGTCGGCCGAGATCGCGAATGGCGAGAGCTACCAGGTCGCCGCCTCCGCCGGCTCCACCACCGTCACCGCCGGCGAAGGCGGAATGGGCGGAGGCCCCGGCGGAGGCGGCCCGGGCGGAAACCGCTGACGGCATGGCAACCACGGCACCTCTCTTGGCTTCCGACCCTGGACGCGGGAGGATCGAATCATGATGATCAACGAGCCCCTGGCAGAGCCGATTCTGCTCACGGTGGCGGATGAGCCGACCGTGGTCATCCGCCACCACGGCGTCACGGTGGCCGATCTGCCGAACCTCTTCGACGCGGGCTTCACGGCTCTCGCCGCCAGCGGTGCCGCCCTCAGCGGGCCGCCCTTCGCCATCTATCGCGGCGACCCGGCCGCCGTCTTCGACATGGAGATCGGCTTCCCGGTGTCCGCGCCGCTTCCCGCCCCGGTCGAGGGCTCGGTGACCGTCGAGCCGGACACGCTGCCGTCCGGGCCGGCGCTCGCGCTGAGTCACATCGGGTCCTACGACACCCTCGGCGAGAGCTGGGGCCGGCTGGCCGCCGAGGCGGCCGCGCGCGGTTTCACCCCGACGCTCTTCTTCGAGGTGTACGTCAGCGACCCGACCCCAGAAACCGACCCGGCAACGCTGCGTACCGACCTGTTCCTCGTGGGGACGCCGGCCTGACGCACGGACCACAGGGCGAGGCTGAACGGACCGCCCGCCGGATCACCCCACCTGCGGACGACCGCGATCGGGCGGACGACCTGTTCCCCGGTTGACGGCTCACGCACACTGGAGACATGGCTCCGGGCGGAGCGGGACACCGCCGATCCCAGGCCGGCCTCCTGGCGGGTCTGGTGGTGCTGCTCGCCGGCTGCGGCCTCACCTCCCCGACCCCACCCGGGCAACCGGCCACCCCGCCCACGCCGGCGAGCCCATCCGGCCGCCCGGCACCGGTCGACCCCGGCACTCCCGGGCGCTGCGGCGCGGTGCCGACCCGGGCAGACCGGGAACTGCGGGGCATGTGGCTCGCCACGGTCAGCAACCTCGACTTCCCCAGCCGCGGCGGTCTCTCCCGGGAGCAGGTCATGGCCGAGTACCGTGGCTGGCTCGATCTGGCCGAGCAGTTCCACCACAACGCGATCTTCGTCCAGGTCCGGCCGACCGGCGACGCCTTCTGGCCCTCCGCCTACGCTCCCTGGTCGCAGTGGCTGACCGGACGGCTGGACGGCGCCGATCCGGGCTGGGATCCACTGGCGGAGATGATCGCCGAGACCCATGCCCGCGGCCTGGAGTTCCACGCCTGGTTCAACCCGTTCCGGGGAGCGCAGCGGGCGGAGGTGGGCGGCCCGGGCGCCGACTGGGAGAAACTCCCGCCGAACCACCCACTGCGCGACCACCGCGACTGGGCGGTGATCTACCCGAAGGCCGACGAGAAGCTGAGCGCGTTCTACTTCGACCCCGGGATCCCGGACGCCCGCCGCTTCGTCCAGGACGCGATCCTGGAGGCGGTGGCCAACTACGACCTGGACGCCGTCCACTTCGACGACTTCTTCTACCCCTATCCGGTTGACGACGAGGACCTCGACGACTCCGCCAGCTTCGCCGCCTACGGCGAGGGCCGGAAGGCCGACTGGCGGCGGGCCAATGTCGACACCTTCGTGCGGGAGATGGACGAGCGGATCAAGCAGGTCAAGCCGTGGGTGAAGTTCGGGATCAGCCCCTTCGGGATCTGGAAGAACGCGAAGTCGGCCGGTGGCGCCGGCACCCACGGCCTGGAGGCCTACCGCGCGATCTACGCCGACACCCGGAAGTGGGTGCGCGAGGGCTGGGTCGACTACATCGTCCCGCAGCTGTACTGGCACATCGGCTACGACCGGGCCGACTACGCGGCGCTGCTGCCCTGGTGGGCGGACCAAGCGAAGGACGCCGGCGTCCAGCTCTACATCGGTCAAGCCGACTACCGGGTGGGGACCGGCGGCGCCTGGGATTCCCCCAGCGAGCTGTCGAAGCAGCTGGCGCTCGCTCGCGAGCACGAGGTCTCCGGCTTCGTCCACTTCCGGGCCACCAGCCTGCGAGCCGATACCCTCGGCGCCCAGACCCGCTACCGGGAGAGGTTCTACTCCGCCCCGGCGCTGGTGCCCACCATGGAACAGCTTCCGGCCGCGCCGCCGCCGGCCCCGCAGGACCTCACCGTCACCCCAGCCGGCGATCGAGTCGAACTCCATTGGCAGGGCAGCCCCGGGGCCGCGCACTACGCGGTCTACCGCATCGACGGTGATCGGGCGAACCTGATCGGGCAGGTCGCCTCGACATCCTTCAGCGGCGAGCCCGGCAGCTACTGCGTCAGCGCACTCGACAGATCCTGGAACGAGGGCCCCGCCAGTTCGCCGGCAGGGTGACCGTCGGGACGACCGGGCCGGCTGAACGGCTGGTACTCTGCCAGCGCCTCCGGGAGAAGGAGCCGGCAATGATCGTCGAGCTGTGGCCGATCGCCTGCGCCGTACTGGCGGTCTACTGGGTTGCCGTCGCCGTGCTCATCATCTCCGAGAACCGCGATCCGACAGCCGCCCTCGCCTGGCTCCTGGTCCTGATCGCGCTGCCCGGCGTCGGGCTGGTGCTCTACTTCTTCTTCGGACGCAACTGGCCGGCGATCGCGCGCCGGTCGAAGAAGCGGCAGCACACCCGAGCCGTCGCGCGGCGCTTCATGCAGCCCTACTACGCGCACTATGACGCCATCCACCCCAAGCTGGAGGGGCAGCACCCCGAGAGCTGGATCCGGCACGACTCCCACCTGATCACGCGACTCGCGGAGGCCCCGCCGATGACGGTGCGCACCTGCGACATCCACCCGGAGGGACAGCCGTACTTCGACGTGCTGATCGCCGACCTGGCGGCCGCGGAGCGGTTCATCCACATGAGCTACTACATCTGGAAGGACGACGTCCTCACCGAGCGGATCACCGACGTCCTGGTCGAACGCCTGCGGGCCGGCGTCGAGGTCCGGGTGCTCAACGACTGGTTCGGTGCGGCGCCGTTCAGCCGCCGCACCATGAAGCGGCTGCGCGAGGCCGGCGCCATCGTCCGGTTCGACGTGACCGGGATCGCCAAGCTGAACTACCGCAACCATCGCAAGATCACCGTCGTGGATGCCGAGATCGGGCACACCGGCGGCTTCAACGTCGCCCAGGAGTACATCGACGGTGGCAGCCGGTTCCCGGCCTGGCGCGATACGGGGCTGCGGCTGACCGGTCCCGGTGTCGCCGAACTGGAGAAGCTGTTCGACGTCCGCTGGCTGGAGGTGGACGGCGAGGATCTCTTCCAGGAGCGCTACTACCCCGACCCGTCGCTGCCGCCCGGTGACATCGTCGTCCAGACCGTCCACCACGGCTTCGACGATCCCTGGCTCGCCGCCACCCGCGCCCATCAGGTGGCCATCAGCGGCGCGCGCGACCGCGTGCTCATCCAGACCCCCTACTTCGTCCCCGACCCACCGACGCTGCAGGCCATCACCAATGCCGCTGCCGCCGGGGTGCGGGTGGAACTGATGCTGACGGGCATGCTCGACAAGAACATCCCCTGGTACGCCGCGGAGACCTATTTCGAGCAGTTGCTGGAGGCCGGCGTGCACATCTATCGCTGGGAGAAGGGCTTCTTCCACGCCAAGTCGTTGACCGTGGACGGCAAGGCCACCAGCATCGGCACCCTCAACCTCGACGTCCGTAGCCTGCGGCTCCACAAGGAGCTCATGGTCTGGATCTACGACGACGCCGCAGCCCGCCGCTCCGAGGAGATCTTCGCCGCCGACCTGCAGGACTGCGTGGCGCTGACCCTCGACGACATCCACCAGTGGAGCTGGCTCCGCCGCTTCCGCAATTCCGCCGCCCGGCTGTTCTCCAACCTGCTCTGATCGCGATCGGTCACCCGAGCGACGAGGACGCCGCGAAACCCGGCCATCGACCAACGTCGCGAAGATCGACCCGAGCCGGAATTAGCATCGCTAGAGTTGCTTGCTTAGCAGCCCTAGCGATGCTAAGCTCCTGGAAACGCAAGATCCCACGAGATTGCACGAGGTGAAGGAGGAGCCAGCCATGCGAACAGCGCGAGCAGCAATGCGCGGTGTCGTCCGATTCCTCACCGCCGGCCTGCGTACCCCTGGCCAGCCGGAATCGGAGATGACGATTCTGGCGGTTCTCGGGCCCGGCGGACGCCGGCCCTGACGCGGGTCTGCGCGACCGGGTAGTCTGCGGGTGTGCTGACGACGTCGCAGGCCGCTGAGTTGGTCGGGTTGCCCGCTGACCAGTTTCGTTCGGCGATGTCCAAAGAGCGCAAGAACGGCAAGGAGTTCCACGCCCCCAAGGAGCACTGGCCCGACAAGCGCACCCCGATGTGGGACGAGGACAAGGTCCACGCGTGGGGAAAGGCCCGCAAGAAGCGCAAGAAGCGCAAGGGCGCCGCGGCTGAGCCGACGCTGCCGAACGACCCCTTGCCCACCGGACCGGATGAGTCCGCGAACAAGGCGTGAAGGCGACCCCCGGGCCGCTACGGCATCGGCGTAGCCGAACGCCGACGAGCGAGACCGGCGCCACGGCGGTGGCAATCCATACCTGAGCGTCGCCACTCTCCACGATCGGTCGATCTGCTGCCTCATCGGTTCTGGACGCTGCTTCTGGTGGGGCCGGCGCCAGGACCGTAGGGTGCCGGTCATGGAGACGCGTCTGCGATCGGGATGGGCGATCCCGCGGCAGGTCCTGCTGCTTGGCGCGGCGGTGGGCCTGGTACTGATCGCAGCATTCGTCGCGGTGTTGTGGTGGGCCGGCGCCGCCGCCGCGGTCGCGCTGGGGATGGGCTTCCTCGCCGGAACCCGCCCGGCCACCCCGCTCAACCCGCGCCACGCGATAGCGCTGGCGCTCCCGGCCGCGCTGGCTGGCGCGGTAGGGGTCGGCTTGCGCGGTCAGCCGTTCGCGGCGGCGTGTTTCGTGGCGTTGTGCTGTGTCATGACGGCACCCGCCGAGATCCGGCAGGCTGGATTGCTCGCCGGGATGCCGACGGCTGCCGCGGTGCTGGTCTCCGTACCCGGAAGCTACGATCCGGCGCTCACTGCGATCTGGATGATCGCCGGAAGCGCGCTGCTGGTAGCGATCTTCGTGGTGGCCAAGCTCCCCCGGTCGGCGGCGAGCGGCACGCCGCCGAAACGAGCATGGCGGCACGCCGCGGTGATGGCCGTCTCGGTCGGAATCGTGGTCTATCTCGTGCAGTTCCACGGCCTGTCGCACGGCTACTGGGTGGCGGTGACCCTGACGGTGGTGCTGCAGCCGCGCCACGACCTCACTCGGACGAAGGCCCGTCAGCGCATCCTCGGCACGGTGGGCGGCGTCGTGCTCGCCCTGCTGCTGGTGGAGGTGCTGCCGCCGTGGGGGATCACGCTCGCGCTCGCGGCCGGCCTGGTGCTGATGAGTTGCTACGCGATGCTGAACGACTACGTCCGCCAGGTGGTGTTCCTCACCTCCTCGATCGTCCTGCTGGCGCCCGCCGGCGGAGCCGGCCTGATCGCCGCCGAACGCGCGGTCGCCACCGTGATCGGCACGCTGCTGGCGGGTGCGCTCGCGGTTCTGCTGGAACGCACCGATCCCGGCGAGCAGCCGGCCCCCGTCCGGGGAGACAGCGATCAACACCCAGGCGGCTAACGCGAGGTGAGCCGGCCGGGATCCGGGAGCATGCCTCCGCTCGCGGCCGGCGCACGAGCCCACTTCGTCGAGGACCCGTTCCCCGTCCGGCGCGTCGGCTACCCGCTGTCGGCGCCGCGGGATCGGTTGAGCGACCAGATCGTGCCCGCCAGGACGGTGGCGAAGGAGGTCCACGCCGCGTATGGCGCCAACGACCACCCGTAGCGGGCTCGCACCCCGCCCGCCCGCTTGGCCAGCCGGGACGAACTCGCGGCGAGCGCTGCGGCGCCGGCGGTCGCGGCCCCGAGATGGCGGGAACGGAAGAACAGCCAACTCCACAGCCCGTTGAGCGTCAGGTTCACGGCCAGCCTCCGGCGGTACTCTGCCGCCGCCGCGTCGTCACCGCGACGCTCCAACTCGTTCAGCACCAGCGTCGACGTCACCGCGATCCCGGCGTAGAGCGTCGTCCACACCACCGGGAAGGCGGCCGAGGGCGGCTGCCAGGAGGGCTTCTTCAGACCGGCGTACCACTGGCCGTCGGGATCGGTCGCCACCGATCCGGCCACCGCGGCGGCGGCCACCAGCCCGGTTGCGACCGCCGCGTTCCGCAGTCCTCGCCCGGCTGGCTCCGCCGGGCCGCCCTTGTCATGCATTCTGGACATGGCCCTCCCTCATCGGCTTTCGTCCAGCCTGCCAGGCCGCTCAAGGTGTGCGTAGGGCGATCACGGACACAGCGCAGTCGAGCGAGCCGGCGGCTGGTGGGTTCCACGTCAAGAAAACCATCGGGCCGGCCGGAATCGGCGTTCTCAGGCGAAGGCGTAGGGCCCGAACCGTCCCCAGGCGACGACCGCTGCCAGGAGGAGCAGCACGACGTTCACCACGATCGTCCGCGCTTCTCCGCGTCGCAGGTGCGTGACGATCGCGCCGATCATGATCAGCAGCAGACCGACGGCGGCCAGCGGCGTCAGGATCGGTGCGATCCCGGTCACCCAGGCAGGATCAATCCCAACGCCCCCAGCACCTCCAGCGCACCGATGGTCTTGACCATGGGCGCGCTGAAGTCGTTCACCCAGCCCATCGAGGCGGCGAGCTTCTCCCGGGGCTGAGAGAGCTTCATCGCTCCCGCGCCCAGGAAGGCAAGCGCGAGCAGGCCGGCGACAATCCACAGGAAGACGTTCACAGCACTCCTAACAGTTCAATCTTGAACTTAATCATAGGCGAGCATTACTTCAATCTTCAAGTAAAGATCGAGGTGCGGCCAGCTCGGACCCCGACTACCCTTGAGCAATGGACTCCGAGCCTCCCTGGCTGGACGACGAGGAGCAACAGGTCTGGCTCCAGTTGTCGCTGTTGCTGACCCGGCTACCTACCGCTCTGGAACGCCAACTGCAGCGGGATGCCGGCCTGAGCCTGTACGAGTACCTACTGCTCTCCGGGTTGTCGATGACGCCGACGCGACGGCTGCGGCTGCGCGATCTGGCGGAGTTCACCGGAACCTCGCTCTCCCGGCTTTCGAACGTCATCCGCAAGCTCGAGGGCCACGGCTGGGTGATCCGGGAGCCCGACCCACAGGACGGCCGCTCCACCTTCGCCGTCCTCACCGAGGCGGGGTACGCCAAGGTCGTGGCTTCCGCGCCCGGTCACGTCCGAGAGGTCCGCAAGCTGGTCTTCGACCCGCTCTCGACCGCCCAGTTGCGGCGCTTCGGCAGCACGATCCGTCGCGTCCTGGACGTGATCGACCCCCATGGCTGCGACCCCGAAGCCCTCCTCCGCGCGGAAGACATAGAGCAGGTCTCGAGCCGCTAGCCCGCCTCGGCGATGCAGTAGCAGGAGGGGCCGACACCTTCCCCCCCCCTGAGCGTCGGCGACCAGGCTCAGCCCCGTCCATCCACCAACGCCAGCACGGCATCGCCGTAGGTCTCCAGCTTCTTGGCGCCGACGCCGCTGATCGCGAAGAGCTCGTCAGGGGTGGCCGGGCGATGCTGGGCGATCGCGGCCAGGGTGGTGTCCGGGAAGACCACGTACGCCGGGACGGACGCCGCCTTGGCGGTCTCGGCACGCCAGGCGCGCAGCCGCTCGAAGAGCTCGCGATCCTCCGCGCTCAGCTCGCCCGCAGCGGCGGAACCCTTGCCGGACGCTGTCGGCTTGCGGCCCGAGCCGGCGCGCACCACGGCGTCCTCTCGCAGCGGGACTGTCCGCTCGCCGCGCAGCACCGGCCAGGATGCCTCGGTGACCTGCAGGGTGTGGTGGCCGTCGGAGGAGACCGCGAGCAGCCCCGCCGCCAGCAGCTGACGAACGACCGCCCGCCACTGCAGATCGGTAAGTTCGGCGCCGATCCCGAAGGTGCTCAACTCGTCGTGATGCCACTGCTCGACCCGGGCGGTGCGCCGGCCGTGCAGGATGTCGATCAGCTGCCCCGCGCCGAACTGCTGGTTGCGTTCCCGCTTGAGCCGCACCATGGTCGAGAGCAGCTTCTGGGCGGCGACAGTCCCGTCCCAGGGGACCGGTGGGTCGAGGCAGGTGTCGCAGTTGCCGCAGGGATCGCTGGCCTCGCCGAAGTAGTCGAGCATCAGCTGCCGCCGGCAGCGCAGCGTCTCGCAGAGCCCGAGCATGGCGTCCAGGTGCTGGCCGAGCTGCCGCTTGTGGGCGGCATTCCCCTCCGAGCCCTCGATCAGCTGCCGCTGCTGCACGACGTCCGCCAGCCCGTAGGCCATCCAGGCGGTGGCCGGGAGGCCGTCCCGTCCGGCCCGGCCGGTCTCCTGGTAGTAGCCCTCGATGCTGCGCGGTAGGTCGAGGTGGGCGACGAACCGGACGTCCGGCTTGTCGATGCCCATGCCGAAGGCGATGGTCGCCACCATCACGACGCCGTCCTCGCGGAGGAACCGCGACTGGTTGGCGGAGCGGACCGGGGCCGGCAGCCCGGCGTGGTACGGCAGCGCGTCGATTCCCTCCTTGACCAGCGCTTCCGCGGTGTTCTCGACCGACTTGCGGGTCAGGCAGTAGACGATGCCGGCATCGCCGTCGTGCTCGGCCCGGATCAGCGACACCAACTGCTTGAGCGGTTGCTGCTTGGGCTCGATCCGGTAGCGGATGTTGGGACGATCGAAGCTGGCGACGAAGGTGCGGGCGCCCTGCAGGCCGAGCCGGTCGGCGATCTCGCGTCGGGTGGCCGGCGTCGCGGTGGCGGTCAGCGCGACCCGTGGAACCTGCGGCCAGCGTTCGCCCAGCACGGAGAGCTTCAGGTACTCCGGACGGAAGTCGTGGCCCCACTGCGAGACGCAGTGCGCCTCGTCGATGGCGAACACCGACAAGGTGAGCCGGTCGAGGAACTCCTGCGTCCGGGGCAGATCCAGCCGCTCGGGAGCCAGGTAGAGCAGGTCGAGTTCGCCGGCGATCGCCAACTGCTCGGTGACCCGCTGCTCGTCCAGCCCCTGGCTGGAGTTCAGGAAACCGGCCCGCACCCCGAGGTTCTCCAGCGCTGTCACCTGATCGTGCATCAGCGCGATCAGGGGGGAGATCACCACCCCGACCCCCGGCCGCACCAGCGCCGGAAGCTGGTAGCACAGCGACTTGCCCCCGCCGGTGGGCATCAGCACGACCGCGTCGCCGCCGGCCACGACGTGGTCGATCACCTCGCCCTGGTCGCCCCGGAAGCTGTCGTAGCCGAAGGTCGTCCGCAACAGATCGAGCGGGGAGACGAGCGGAGCTTGGGGCACGGTCGCACCCTATCCGAGCCCTCCGACACCGGATCCACAGCGGGCGCTCAGCGCTGCCGTAGCCGACCCTCAAGCAGCGTGGCTGTACTGGAGCCCGTCCCCAGAACCAAGGAGCAGAGATCCAGTGACGATCCGACACCGAGCCGCCGCCCTGGCGACCGTCGCACTGTTGGTGGGCGGCATGACAGCCGGGTGCGCCGCCACCTCCGGCAACGCCGGCGACGCGCCGCAGACGGCGCAGACCGGAGCACCGCCAGACCGGGGCGGCAGCGACACCAGCGCGCTGGTCGCCGCGCTGGCAAGCACCTTCAGCCTCGACGAGGCGACCGTCCAGGCCGCCGTCGACGATGCCATGTCCTCGCTGGGCGGCCGGGGTGGCGGTAGGCCCGCGGGCCAGTCCGGGGACGGCCCCGACGATTCGGGCAACCCGCCCTCCGCGTCGCCCGGCGACTCCGGCAACCCGCCCTCCCCGCCAGCCGGCGGACAGGGCATGGGGGGTGGCGGTCAGTTGGCCGAGCGGCTCGCCGCGTCCATCGCCACGGCGCTGGATCTCGACGAGGCCGAGGTGCTCACCGTCGTCCAGGCCAACCTCCCGCAGCGGGGCGGTTCCGGCGGCGACCAGAACGCGCCGAACCCGCAACCGACCCCGACGAGTTGACGCCGCGGCCCACCACGATCCACCACGAATCCGGGGGCCGGAACTCCGCGATCGCTCACGGCGGGGCCGGCAGGGTGGGTCTGTGCCGTCCACCTGTCGGGAGCCAGCGGCCCAGCGTGTAGCGTCAGGCTCGTGAGTCCTCCCGGTGACCGGCCATCCCAGGATCCCTCACTCGTCTCCGTGATCGACCGCACCGGCTCCGCTCCCGCCGCGCGCACCTTGATCGACATCCTGCGCGCCACCGCGGCACGCCACCCCTCCTCGTCCGCCATCGAAGACTCCACCGGCACGCTCAGCTACGCCGAACTGCTGGATGCGGTGCAGGCCGGTGGTGTCGAGTTGGCTCGGGCCGGGGTGCGCCGGGGCGACCGGGTGGGCGTCCGGCTGCCCTCGGGATCGCGTGGGCTCTACCTGGCCATCCTGTCGGTCCTGGCCGCCGGGGCGGCCTACGTCCCGGTGGATGCCGACGATCCGCCCGAGCGGGCCGAGCTGGTGTTCGGCGAGGCGGGCGTGGCGGGCGTCCTGACCGAGCAGGGCTACCGACCGGGCGCGGGAGACGGTCGCGAACCGGGCGAACCCGAGGACCCGGCGCTCGGCGACGACGCCTGGATCATCTTCACCTCCGGCTCCACCGGCGTGCCCAAGGGCGTGGCGGTCAGCCACCGTTCGGCCGCGGCCTTCGTGGACGCCGAGGCCCGGCTGTTCCTGCACGAGGCCCCGCTCGGCCCCGGCGACCGCGTGCTGGCCGGGCTGTCGGTGGCCTTCGACGCCTCCTGCGAGGAGATGTGGCTGGCCTGGCGCCATGGCGCCTGCCTGGTGCCCGCGCCACGTTCCACCGTCCGCAGCGGCGCCGACCTGGGCGGCTGGCTGGTGCGGCACCGCATCACCGTGGTCTCCACCGTGCCGACGCTGGCCGCGCTGTGGCCGGTGGAGGCGCTGGAACAGGTACGGCTGCTGATCTTCGGCGGCGAGGCCTGTCCGCTGGAACTGGCCGCCCGGCTGACCGGCGAGGGGCGCGAGGTCTGGAACACCTACGGCCCCACCGAGGCCACCGTCGTCGCCACCGCGCACCTGCTGGACGGCGTCTCCCCGGTGCTGATCGGCACCCCACTCGACGGCTGGGCGATCGCCGTGGTGGATCCCGAAGGCGACCCCGTCCCGCCCGGCACCACCGGCGAACTGGTGATCGGCGGGGTGGGCCTGGCCCGCTACCTGGATGCCACCAAGGACGCCGAGAAGTACGCGCCGCTGCCCTCGCTGGGCTGGGGACGGGCCTACCGCTCGGGCGATCTGGTCGCCCTGGAACCGGACGGCCTGGCCTTCCACGGCCGGGCGGACGACCAGGTGAAGGTCGGCGGACGCCGGATCGAACTCGGCGAGGTCGAGGCGGCGCTGGCCGAGCTTCCGGGCGTGGACGCCGCCGCGGTGGCCGTCCGCCGCACCGAGGCCGGGACGCCGGTGCTGGTCGGCTACCTGGTCACCGCCCACCCGCTCGACCGGCAACGGGCCCGCGCCCGGCTGGCCGAGCGGCTGCCCGCCCCGCTGATCCCGCTGCTCGCCCAGGTGGACGAACTGCCCACCCGCACCTCGGGCAAGGTCGACCGGGACGCGCTGCCCTGGCCGCTGCCCGAGGTGACCGAGGCGATCACCGAGTCGCTCACGCTGTTCAACCCCGACGAGGCCTGGCTGGCCAAGGAATGGGTCGCCGTGCTCGGCACCCCGGTGCTCGACCGGCAGACCGACTTCTTCGAGCTCGGTGGCGGCTCGCTGACCGCTGCCCAGCTGGTCTCGCGGATCCGGGAACGGGCGCCGGAGTTCAGCGTCGCCGACGTCTACGACCACCCGCGCCTGGCCGCGATGGCCACCGCTGTCGCCGAGACCGCCGTCGACACCCCGTGGCGGGAGTCGTTCAGCAAGGCCGGCGCCACCCCGCTGGTCACCCGCTGGGCGCAGACCCTGCTCAGCGTCCCGCTGTTCATCTTCTCCGGCGCCCGCTGGCTGATGTACCTGCTCACCGCCAGTTGGCTGCTGCGCACCACCGCCGGCTTCGGGTTCCTGCCCGACGTGAACGGCTGGCTGGTGCTGATCGGCCTGCTGGCCTTCGTCGTCCCGTTCGGGCGGATGCTGATCGCCGCCGGCTGCGCCCGGCTGCTGCTGCGCGGGCTGCGTCCCGGCGACTACAAGCGCGGCGGCCGCACCCACCTGCGGCTCTGGCTGACCGAACAGATCTCACACCAGATCGACCCGGTGGGGCTGGCCGGCTCGCCCTGGGTGAGCTGGTACGCCCGCCTGCTCGGCGCCCGGATCGGACGAGACGTCGACCTGCACACCCTGCCGCCGGTGACCGGCCTGCTGCGGATCGGGGAGGGAGCGGCGATCGAACCCGAGGTCGACCTCTCCGGCTACTGGATCGACGGCGAGACGGTGCGGATCGGCAGCATCCGGATCGGCGCCCACGCCTCCGTGGGCGCCCGCAGCACCCTCGCCCCCGGAACCCGGATCGAGCCGGACGCCGAGGTCGCACCCGGCTCGGCGGTCTTCGGACGGGTCCGCGCCGGCCAGCTGTGGGCGGGCTCCCCGGCGACGCGGGCCGGTGAGCCCAGCGCCGACTGGCCCGACGCCCGCCCACCGGCCGGGCGCGCCTGGCTGGCGGCGTACGGGGTGTCCGCCGCGGCGCTCGGCCTGCTCCCGGTGCTCGCCTTCTCACTCGGCGCGCTGGTGGTCGTCCAGGCCATGCGCGGCGCCCCGGACGTGGCGAGCGCCGGCTGGCGGGCACTGCCCTGGCTGCCGCTCGGCGTGCTGGTCGCCGGCCTGGCGCTGGCCGGCGCGATCCTGCTGCTGGTACGGCTGCTCGCGCTCGGCCTCGCCCCCGGCACCTACCCGGTGCGCAGCCGGGTCGGCTGGCAGGCCTGGACCACCGAACGGCTGCTCGATGGCGCCCGCACCCAGCTGTTCCCGCTCTACGCCAGTCTGGCGACCCCGGTCTGGCTGCGGCTGCTGGGGGCGAAGGTGGGGAAGCAGGTGGAGGCGTCCACCGTCGTCCTGCTGCCCAGCCTGACCACCATCGAGGACGGCGCCTTCCTGGCCGACGACACCATGGTGGCCTCCTACGACCTGCGCGGCGGCTGGCTGCGGCTCGGCCGGGTGACGATCGGACGCCGGGCCTTCCTGGGCAACTCCGGCACCGCCGGCGCCGGGCACGTCGTACCCCGCGACGGCCTGGTGGCGGTGCTCTCGGTGGCCCCGACCAAGGCCAAGCCCGGCTCGTCCTGGCTGGGCTCGCCGCCGGTGCGGCTACGGCGGATCGTGGTCGGCGGAGCGGACGAGCGCACCTACCACCCGACCCGCGGGCTGATCTGGGCCCGCGGCGCCTGGGAGGCCTGCCGGCTGCTGGCGACCGTCGCCACCTGCGCGATCGGCCTGGGCGTGCTGCTCACCCTGGCCTGGCTCTTCGAACAGTTCGGCCCGCTCTGGGCGCTGGTGCTCTCCGGGGTGGTGATGCTGGCCGCCGGCGTGGTCGCCGCCCTGTTCACCACCGCGGTGAAGTGGCTGGTGGTGGGTCCGATCCGGGCCGGCGAGCAGCCGCTGTGGTCGAGCTTCGTCTGGCGGACCGAGGTCGCCGACACCTTCACCGAGATGGTGGCCGGGCCGTGGTTCGCCAACCCGAGCACCGGGACGCCCGCGCTGGCGCTGTGGCTGCGCAGCCTGGGCGCGAAGGTCGGGCGCGGGGTGTGGTGCGAGACCTACTGGCTTCCCGAGCCCGACCTGGTCACCCTGGGCGACGGTGCCACCGTGAACCGCGGCTGCGTGGTGCAGACCCATCTGTTCCACGACCGGATCATGAGCATGGACGCGGTCGAGATCCAGCGCGGCGGCACCCTCGGCCCGCACAGCATCGTCCTGCCCGGCGCTACCGTGGGGGCGCACGCCACGATCGGGCCGGCGTCCCTGGTGATGCGCGGGGAGTCCGTGCCGCGCGGTTCGCGGTGGAGCGGCAACCCGATCGGTCCGTGGCGTGCGGTCCAGGTCCGCGCCTACCAGGAAGCTGCTTCGTGAGTCGAAAAGCACCCAACGGTTCCCCGGCCGGCGGCACGGTGGCGGTCGCCGACCCCTATGCGCCGCAGAGCGGCGATCCCGGCTATCGGGTGCGCGAGTACCGGCTGAGCCTGCGCTACAAGGTCGCCACCAACCGGCTGGACGGCGAGGCGACGATTCTCGCCAAGGCGCTCACGCCGCTGCGAAGCGTCCAGCTCGACCTGGTCGGGCTCACCGCCTCCCGGGTGAAGGTGGACGGCGCCCATCCGGCCCGCTACCAGCAGGACCAGCGGCGGCTCACCATCCGGCTTCCCCGGGAGGTGGAGGCCGGCCAGCGGTTCGAGGTGCAGGTGCGCTACGGCGGCTCGCCGCAGCCCCGCAACTCCCGCTGGGGACGGGTGGGCTGGGAGGAGTTGGACGACGGCGTGCTGGTGGCGTCCCAGCCGGTCGGCGCGCCGACCTGGTTCCCGTGCAACGACCGGGTCGCCGACAAGGCGCGATACCGGATCGAGCTGACCACTGAAGAGGCGTACACCGTGATCGCGCCGGGCACCCTGAAGGGGCGGACCTCCGGCTCGGGGCGGACCACCTGGACCTATGTCGAGGAGATACCCACGGCCACCTACCTGGTCAGCGTGCACATCGGGCGCTACCGCAGCGACCCCCTCGCGAAGCCGGCGGTGGGCGCCCTGCACTACCCCGCCGAGTTGCGCTCCGCGGCGCGCGCCACCGCGCCGAAGCTGCCGGCGATGGTCGACCTCTTCCAGCGCTGCTTCGGGCCGTATCCGCTCGACCGCTACGACATGGTGGTGACCCCGGATCGGCTGGAGATTCCGCTGGAGGCGCAGGGGATGGCCACCTTCGGCGCCAACCACCTCGACGGCAGTTGGGAATCGGACCGCCTGATCGCCCACGAACTCGCCCACCAGTGGTTCGGCAACAGCGTGGGATTGAGCCGGTGGCGCGACATCTGGCTGAACGAGGGTTTCGCCTGCTACGCCGAGTGGTTGTGGTCGCAGGCCTCCGGCGGGCTGAGCACCCACCAGCAGGCCAAACAGCACTGGACGAGGATCGCTGCCCTGCCGCAGGATCTGGTGCTCTCCGACCCGGGGCCCGACCTGATGTTCGACGACCGGGTCTACAAGCGCGGCGCGCTCACCCTGCACGCCCTGCGCCGGGTGACCGGCGACGAGACCTTCTTCAAGACCCTGCGTACCTGGACCGCCGAACACGCCCACACCACCGCCACGACCGGCGACTTCATCGCCCTGGCCGAACGGGTGGCCGGCTGGCGGCTGGGCGGGCTCTTCACCGCCTGGCTCGACCAGCCCGAACTCCCCAGGCTCCCCCGCCGCAGCGAGGGTTAGCCAGACCAGGCCACGCTGATCAGGTACGGCTCCGGTACCTCGACATCCCGCAGTTCGTAGCGGACGGGGCTGTCCACCCAGGCGGCGGAACCGCGGATGAGCACGTCGGCCGGATCCACCCGGAGCCCGCGTCCGTCCGCCTTGAGGACGGCCTCGACCTGCGTCCACCGCCGCGGCGCGCGGCTGGGGGCAACCCGGAGCAGCCTCCCGAGATCGTCCCAGCGCGGGCCGGGCGCAGCGTCCACCACGTCGATGCCGAGTCGTGCCACGCTGCCGACCGCCGCGACCACCAGGCCGGGGGCGTAGGCGACCGAGGCGTTCGCAGCCGCCCCCCGCACGGCGACCGGGCCGTGCGGGCCGCCGCAGCGCGGGCACGGTCCGGTGTCGGCGGTCGCGGTGCCGAACCGCTGGCCGAGCAGTCTGAGGAGTAGCGCCCGTCCGGTCAGGAAGGCCTGCCGTCGCGGGCCGCCGAGCAGCGCGACGCGCTGGTGATCGACCGTCCCCAGCGCCACCTCATCCGGGGCGGAGCCCGGAGCCGCCCACCCGATCAGGATCCGGTCGTGCGCCGTCGCCTGGCCGAACCAGGACTGGCCCGCGGCGTCCGGCATGGGTGGCTCCCTTCGGCCCGTCGAGCCTAACCGGCCGGACGGGCCGCGGGCGCCACTCGCGGATCTTCCTGGTCAGCCTGCCGACCAGGATCGCCGTGGCATGGCCGGCGCGCGTGCCCGTGCCCCCGGGCTGCTCAGGTGCGGCGACCGCCGTCAGTCGGGGGCGTTCACCAGGAAGCCGGCGGCCCGGGTGACGTACTCGCGGAACTCGGCCAGTTCGGGGGCCGGCAGCCCGAGGGAGTCCAGCGCCGCATTCATGTGGACCAGCCAGCGGTCCCGCTGGGCCGGCGTCACGGCGTAGGGGGCGTGCCGGATCCGTAGCCGCGGGTGTCCGCGCGTCTCGGAGTAGGTGTGCGGGCCACCCCAGTACTGCTCCAGGAACAGCCGCAACCGTTCGGCGGCCGGCTCCAGATCCTCCTCTGGATAGAGCGCCCGCAGCGGCGGATCCTCCGCGACCCCGGCATAGAACCGCGCCACCAGGCGGCGGAAGGTCTCCTGCCCGCCGACCCGCTCGTAGAAGGTCTCCGTCACTCCCCCATCGTGCCAGACCGGCAAGCGGCCCCGACTCCGGGATCACCCGGCCCAGTCCCAGCATGCAGACGCGAACCCGGCCGCGCGGCCCCCGACTGCACCATGATGGGCATGAGTCTGGTCTGGGTGGGCACTGTGGCTGGCGCCGTGCTCCCGGGTTGCTGTTGTCGAATGTCGCGCTGACATCCGCTCGACCCCGCTGCCAGCACCCGCGCCCGAACGGCCGGACCACACCGAAGGACTCCCATGACACCCTCCACCGAAGCGAACCCGGCGACCTCGGGTGAGACTCCCCGGCGCCTCCTGATCGTCTCCCACTGCGTCCTGAACCAGAACGCGGTCGTCCAGCCGCTGGCTCGCAGCGCCGGCGTCATGCGCAGCGCCGCGGAGTGGGCACTGGACGCCGGCTACGAGATCTTCCAGCTGCCCTGCCCCGAGTTCCGGTTCGCGGGTCCGCACCGTGCGGGGGCGTCCTTCGACGACTACAACACCACCGCCTTCCACTCCTCGAACGCCCGGTTGCTCGACTCGGTGATCCGGCATCTCCTGCGCTACCGGGAGGCCGGTTACGAGATCGTCGGCGGGCTGCATGTCCAGGGCAGCCCGGCCTGCGATCCGGATACCGGCAACTGGGTCACGGATCTGCTCGACGCAGCGGCCGCGGCCGGCATCGAGATCCGTCAGCTGTGGCAGTTGCCACAGACCGCGACGGGCGAGTTTCGATCGGGTGACTCCCAGGTGAGTTTCGGCGACCCGGCCACCCGCCGCTGTTACCCGGACGACGCGACCAGCCTGACCCCCGCCCAGGCCGAGCGCCGCGCGGCGCTCGCCGCGACCCGGATCATCGGTCCCACGCTTCCGGTCAATCGGACGGGAGCCCGGCATGCCTGAGACCGAGGTCGATCTGCGCCGGTGGCGGATCCTGCTGCTCAGCCACGACGTCTTCACCACCCCGCAGGCCGGCCCGGTGGTCGACTGGGCCGCCCGCCACGACGCCGGGCTGTATCAGCTGCCCCTGCCCGCCCACGCGCTGCGGCCGCGGACCCCGGCCGGGCGCAGCATCCCGCCGCGGGTGGCCGAACTGCGTGAGGAGGAGGCCGGACTGGGCGCGGTGTTCGCCGACATCGCCAGCTATCTCAGTGCCGGCTACCACCTGCTGGGGCTGGCGATCACCGCCACGACCACTCGCACCGCGGCCGGACGCGCCTGGCTGCAGCGGGTGCGGCGGCTCGCCGCCGAGACGACCGGTCAGGAGCTGACGACCTGGGTGCTGCCGGCGCTCCCGGAAACACTCCAGCCGTAGCGGTCCTCCCGGGGCGACGACGGGACGCAGGCTGTGCTGGCTCGGCGGTTGGGCGTACGGTGACGCCATGTCCCATGGCGAGACAGCGCTCTCGGGCCGCATCGATGCGGCCATCCGCGGGCTCACGCCCGGGTACTTCGCGCTCGTGATGGCCACAGGCATCGTCTCGGTGTCGCTGCGGACGACCGGCTGGGCCCTGGCGTCGACCGCACTGCTGGTGATCGCCGCCGTCGCGTACCTGACCCTGATCGCGCTCACCATCGTCCGCGCCGTGCGGCATCGCGACGCGATGGCCGCCGACTTCGCCGACCCCGCCCGCTCCTTCGGGTTCTTCACCTTCGTCGCCGCGACCTGCGTGCTCGGCAGTCGGCTGACCCTGTCGGGCTGGCACGCTCCCGCGCTCATTCTGCTGCTGGTGGGCGCGATCGCCTGGATCGTGCTCGGCTACACCGTGCCCTGGACCGCGGTGATCGGCCGGAGCGACCCGACCGCGCTCGGCACGGCGAACGGCACCTGGTTCATCTGGGCGGTGGCCAGCCAGTCCATCGCCGTGCTGGCGGCCACGCTGGAGGCCGAGCTGAACGTGGCCCGCACGGCGATGGCGCTGCTGGCGGTGTTCTCGTGGTCGGTGGGGGTCTTCCTGTACTGCGCCGTCGGGGTGCTGATCGGCGTGCGGATGCTGGCCCATCCCTTCCGGCCGGAGGATCTCACCCCGCCGTACTGGGTCGCGATGGGCGCAACCGCCATCACGGTCGTGGCGGGAGCGCGCATCGTCATGATGGCCGACGCCCCCATGGTCGATGCGACCCGCGGCCTCATCGCCGGGGCCTCGGTCTTCTTCTGGGCGTTCGGAACCTGGCTCATCCCCCCGCTCATCGCCGCCGGGTACTGGAAGCACGTGCGGCACCGCATCCCGCTGCGCTACGAGGCCACCCTGTGGAGCATCGTCTTCCCGCTCGGCATGTACGGCGTCGGTTCTCAGTTCCTCGGCGAGGTCGACCGCCTGCCGATCGTCCATGCGATCGGGTTCGGTGAGAGCTGGCTCGCGCTGGCCGCCTGGGCCGCGACCTTCGTCGCCATGCTGGTGAACGTGTGGCGAAGAGTGCTCCGGCCCGCCGGCGACCCCCGTTGATTCGGCGACGCGGAGCCCGCGCCGCAGCCCCGAACACGCCCGGCTGCGAGCGCACCGTCCCACGATGCAAGACTTCGGCTCGGCGGTTGGGCCCGCGAACTGCCACCATGGCTGCCATGAGTCCGAACCAGGCGCGCGCTGCCGCTGTCGCCATGGTTCTGGGTTGTTGTTGTCGAATGTCGCGCTGACACTCGACCAACCCCTCCGCCGACGTCCGGGCACACCGTGCCCTTGATGCGGAACGACCATCAGATCGACCGCGACATCGCTGGCGGCGACCCAGCGACCGGGGTTGGGGCCGGGAACGAACCCCGCCCCGCGCAGGAGCGAGCCGATCTCGGGCACGTCGGCCAGCCCGCGGGTATCGATCGCGAGGTCGGCGTCGGTCGTCATCAAGGGCACGTTGAGGTCGGCATCACCGGTGTGGTGGTAAACGGCCTGGGCGCCGACCAGGATGAGGCTGGGAAGGTGGTACGTCAGTGCTTCGAGGGCGTCCAAGAGGACGCGGCGGGCGGCGACATACTCGGGGGCGACGGCGTCCATGTCACTCCTTCCACGACGGATCGATCGAGGCCAGGGCGTCCATCAGCTGCTCGGCCTCGGCGTCCGAACGGCCGGGCAAAGTCAGCAGGTCCGCCACCACCAGCGCTGTGGGTGCGAGGGTGGCAGGTTCACCGGGGCCGGGCAGGATCCGTCCATCTTGGGGGGCGGCGATGACCACGTTCGCGGTCGCCGCGTCGGCCTCCACCAAGCCCAGTTGCTCGGCCAGCCTGCGAGGTGAGGCCGCGTACAAGGCGAGCAGCCGCAGCGGGACCACCGACGTCTTGTCCGGCGGCAGCAGCCTGCGGGCCGCGGCCGAGCCCGTCACCGCCACGCCCTCCTGCTCAGCGACCCGGTCGATGACCTGCGCCAGCCCCCGCGGCGCGAGCCAGTACGCCACAGCCGGGTTGGTTGTGGCGTACCCGTAGTCCTGCGCCCAGCGCCGCAGCAACGAACGCCGTCGCACGTTCGACACGGCGCCGCGCGCGTCCCGGTCGACGATCCCTTCAGCGGCCAGCGTGGTGAGCAGCTTCGACACCGACCCGGGCGAGACCTGCGCCACACTGGCCAACTCCCGGACACCGACCGGCACCTCGACCTCGGACAGGGCGCGGATCACGCGACTGGTAGCCACCCCGTTCAACCGGACCACCGCAGCAGACTCCGGAGCACGAGGAGAGCGCTCCGCCCCCTCACCAGTCAGAAGGATCAACGGGTCGTCCGAGACCAAGCGCACCCAGCCCGTCGCGTCGACGTAACTGATCCCGGCCTCTGTCAGGGCGCGGCGGGTGGCGGGGCCGAGGTAGTCCGCGACGAACAAGACCGGGAAGCCCGTCTCCCGCTGTTCCCGCAGGGCTGCCACGGTATCGGCGAGCGACCTCCCGCCCGCCCGCTTTGCCTCGACTCTGTAGGTGACGCCCACCCCTGCCGGCCCCCTCACCGACAACAGCACATCACTCGCGTACCGGGCGGCGCCGTCGGTGAGGTTGGCCGTCCACGCGCGCGGCAGCAGCTCCCTGACCTGACGTATGGCATCCTCAAGCAGAAGTGTTTCCGGGCGAGCATCGTTTCTCATAGTACGAAACATTCTACTTCCAGAAACAGTGAGGGCGAGAGTCTGGCTGGCCCCAGAGCGCGGGTGCAGTGTCGCGGTTGAGGTCGCGCTCGAGCTCATCGCCGGTTCCCGCTCCCGCTCTGCATCGCAGCCCCCTGTTCAGTCGGACACGCCACTCGCTCTCATAACGGGCGTCTACTGTTCTCGGGGGACAGTCCCGCAGCCTGAGTCCGTACCGATTCAGAGCAGACACGGGCAGCGCCGGCCAGTGGGTCCGATGACGGACCCATGGTCCTGAAGGGGGTGCCTTGCTCCGCGACTGACACTGTGGCATTGCGGGCTTCGGGGCGGGCGGCCAGGGCTGGCGCCTTGAACCACCCCCGGGCACAACTCCCCCCCTCTGGGATCGGGCGGACGGGAGCCATCAGCCCACAAGAACACGGTTCAGTCCAGCAGCAGTCGACCTCGGTGAGGGTCCCTTGCTACCCGAGCGACCCCGCGCCGCGCCCTGCCCGACAACCCCAGACGGCCCAGCCCGTTTCCGATGTCGTACCTACCGCTGGGGCCGGTGCCGCTCGCGACCGGCGAGTGTCAGCTGACGGCGGTGGTGGTCATAGTGCTTGGGTGCCCATTCGAGCACGTCGGCGCGGGTCATCCACGACGTGAAGTAGGGATCCCACTGTTCGGGGACAGCCATCGCGAGCTGTAGCTCGGCGTCGGTCGCGCGGCGGCTCCAGTCGACGAGCCAGTCGGTGTCGAGGTTCATCCAGTGCTCGGCGCGACGTAGCCCGACGACGCGGACGCCAGCGACTGGCCCGGCGTAGTTGACCCAGTTGTAGGGACGCGTCAGCGCGGTGAGGATACGCGCGTGGCCGATCGAGACCCGGCGTGGCAGCCGTCCGAATCCACCGAACAGCGGAACGAACACCCGCGCGAGATGCTGCCCGAACCACATGTGGAACAGGAGTTCGCGGTTGGTCCAGCGGGTCCCCCACGTGGGCGCCAGCAGTTCCTCGGGGGTGGCGGCCGCGATGAGGCGGCGGTAGTCGTCGCGGACCCGTTCAAGCTCGGACACGATGTCGGCAGCGGCTGACATGCTTCAAGTGTGCGCCCCGCCCGGGACCCTCGCCGTCACAGGTTGAGCGATGCCAGAAGGCTGCGGACGCGTCGTTCGACGTCGTCGCGGATGGGTCGGATGGCGTCGAGGTTCTGGCCGTGGGGGTCGTCGAGTTCCCAGCTCTCGTAGCGCTTGCCCGGGAAGATGGGGCACGCATCGCCGCAGCCCATCGTGATGACGACGTCGGCGGCGCGGACGGTCTCATCGGTCCAGGGTTTGGGGAACTCGTGGGCGATGTCGATTCCGCGTTCGGCCATCGCCTGGACCGCCACGGGGTTGACCTCGAGCCCGGGCTCGGAGCCGCCGGACCAGGCGACCGCATTGTCGCCGGCGAGCGCCTGGAAGAAGCCGAGAGCCATCTGGGACCGTCCGGCGTTGTGGGTGCACAGGAAGAGCACCACGGGTTTGCCGTCGTCGTGGAGTCCCTCGACGCGGGCGAGCGCGTGGAGGCGCTGCCTGGCGAAGCGTTCGGCGAGCAGGGGCAGGAACTTGGTGACGGTCGCGCGACCGGCGAACTGGTCGAAGGAACTGTCCAGGAACCGCTCGATGGTCTCAGTGCCGTAGACGCCGGAGAACTCCTGCGCGAGGTGCGCCGCAGCCTGCTTGAGCGCGAGTCTGTCGTCGGGGTGCAGACACTCCCAGCTGCGTTCCTGAGCAGGGTGGACGGTCATCGTGGCTCTCCTTCAAGGCTTGATGCGAGTCGGTCGATGCGTTGGGTGATGTCGTCGTAGGCGGCGTCGAAGGCATGGGGGTCCTCCTTGACTGCCGGGTCGGGAATGGACCAGTGCAGCAGCGGGCCGTCCACGTCTTCGTAGGCCCGGTCACACACCGCGATGAGTAGCTCGTCGCCGGTGAGGACGTCCCGGGCGAGCTTGGGTGTCGCGTGCGTGAGGTCGAGCCCGTGGCGGCGCGCGACCGAGACCGCGCCCGGGTGCACCCGTCGGGCGGGGCGGGTTCCTGCCGAGACAGCGGGAATGTCGCTGATCGAGCGCCAGTAGGACTCCGCCAGCTGTGAACGGGCCGAGTTCTGGCTGCACACGAAAGCGACCCGGGCCGGACGAGGCAGCGGGGTCGCACCGAGCAACCGGTCGCAGGCCGGGGTCCGCTGAACGTAGCTGCGGCGTCCGTCTCCCTCGGAACGGTGCCGCGTGACGAGGCCCGCCTGCTCAAGGACGCCGAGGTGGTGGGCGACCAGGTTGGTCGGCAACTCCAGCTGGGCGGCGAGCTCGCCTGAGGCGAGGTCGGCGTGCGCGAGCAGGTCGATGATCGCGAGCCGCGACGGGTCACCCAGTGCGGCGTACGCGCGCGCCCTGGCGTTCACGTCCCCGAGTACCACGACGGCCCCTCCTCAGATGATTACCTCGACAGATGTTGCCTCAATGCTAGCTGAGCTATTATTGGAGTCAAGGCCGGCCCACCCGGCTTCAACCCGCGACTTCGATCCGACGATGTAAAGCACCCGCGGGGCATGAACCCAGGAGGTTTCCGTGTCCGACATCCCCATGCCAGCGTCGCCGCGTGCGCAGCGGCTCCTGATCGTCGGGGCGGTCGCCGCCGGCACGTCGGTGGGCGCCAAGGCCCGTCGCAACGACGAGGAGATGGAGATCGTGATCTACGAGCGGGACCGGGACATCTCCTACTCCGGGTGCGGCCTGCCGTACTTCATCGGCGGGACCGTGCCCGACGCCGACGACCTCCACCCCCGCGACCCGGCCTGGTTCGCCAAGCGCTACAACATCGACATCCGCACCGGCCACGAGGTGATCAGCGCCGACCCGGCCGGCCGGACCCTCCAGGTTCGCGACCTGTCCTCCGGCGAGGTGACCACGGACCGCTACGACAGCCTCGTGCTCGCCACCGGCGCCACCAGCATCATCCCGCCGGTGCCCGGCGTCGACCTGCCGGGAGTCTTCGCCTTGCGCAGCGTCCGCGACGCCGAGGCGATCAAGGGCTGGCTCGACGACGCCTCGCCCAAGCAGGTCGTGGTCGTCGGATCCGGCTTCATCGGCCTGGAAGTGGCCGAACAGCTGGTGACAAGCGGGATCGGCGTCACCCTGGTCGAGCGCCTCCCGCAGGTCATGCCGGCCCTCGACGCGGACATGACGTTCCGCGTCCAGGAGGAACTCGAGCGCCACGGCGTGACCGTACGGCTCAACACGTCCATGGCCGGACTCCAAGGAGACACCCGGGTCTGCGGCGTGCGGCTCGACACCGGCGAACTCATTGCGGCGGAGCTGGTGATCCTTGCCGTCGGTGTGCGGCCCAACACCGACCTCGCGCGCGACCTCGGAGTGACCATCGGCGAGACCGGCGCGATCGCCGTGGACCCGTCCATGCGCACCAACGTCGAGGGCGTCTTCGCGGTCGGTGACTGTGCCGAAAGCTACTCGGTGATCACGGGCCGGCCGTTGTGGCGGCCGCTGGGATCGACGGCGAACAAGATGGGGCGAATCGCCGGCGACCAGATCACCGGAGGCACCACCCTGGAGCATCGCGGGATCCTGGGCACCGGCATCGTGCGGGTGTTCGAACTGGCCGTCGGCCACACCGGGCTCACCGAGACGCAGGCCCGCGCCGAGGGATTCGACCCGGTCGTCCTGCACAACACCAAACCGGCCCACGCGACCTACCTGGGCGGCAAGGAACTCACCATCAAGGCCGTGGCCGACCGCGCCTCCGGCCGACTCCTGGGCGCCCAAGCCGTCGGACCACAGGGAGTGGACAAGCGCATCGACGTGCTCGCCACCGCGATCACCTTCGGCGCGACCGTCGCTGACCTGTTCCACCTCGACCTCGCCTACTCACCGCCCTTCGCCACCACGAAGGACCCGGTCCACTACACGGGCATGGCGCTCGAGACCGCCGTCCGCGGACGAGCTCCATTGATATCGCCCACCGACCTCGATGAGCGGCTGGCGCGAGGCGAGTGGATCCAGATCGTCGACGTGCGCGCCGCGAAGGACTACGCCAAGGGCCACCTGCCCGGGGCGGTGAACATCCCGCTGGCAGACCTGCGGCGGCGCGTCGGCGAACTCGACCCACAGGTGCCGACGGTCACGTACTGCAACAAGGGCGTGACCGGGAACGCCGCCCAGAACGTCCTGCTCGCCCTCGGCCTCGCTGAGGTGATGAACCTGTCGGGCGGCAACAGCACCTACCAGACCCACACCCGCCAGCTGCAGAGGGCGACCTCCCTCCCGAGCACGATCAAGCCAAGCCACCTCCCCCATGTGCTGTTCCTCTGCGTGCACAACGCGGGCAAGTCCCAGATGGCCGGGGCCCTGATGCGCCACCTGTACGGCGACCGGATCGTGGTGACCACTGCCGGCACCGGACCCGACGACGCCGTCGACGACGCGTCGGCGCGCATCGTCGCCGAGCTGGGCGCCAGCACCGCCGGGGAGCACCCCAAGGCCGTGACCGCCGCCATGCTGGACGCAGCCGACCGCATCATCCTCATCGGCCCCGATGTCCAGCTGAACCCACCCGAGCCGCTGGCCGACCGCGTCGAGCGCTGGCCGATCCACGACCCGGCCGACGACGGCATCGAGGGCGACGAACGGACCCGCAACATCCGCGACCAGATCGCCAACCGGGTGCACGCACTCGCGACAGAACTGACCAGCTGAACGCACTCCGCGTCAGCCCGATCGGTCCCATTGAAGGAGAGGTGTCCGCAGCTTCCTTCGCCGCGGTCCGATCGCGGCTGCACGCTGTCGCTTACCTACCTCACGACTCGACAGTTCCCACAGGTGTCGGGTCGAGGAGCTGTTGGATCGCCCGCAGCCCGTCGGTGTTCACCGAGTACCAGGTCTGTCGGCCTGCCCGCTCCCGGTCGAGAAAGCCGGCGTCGAACAGGGCACCCAGGTGATGGGTGACGGTCGGCTGGGTGAGTCCCACCTGATCGGCCAGGACGCGGGTGGTCGCCCGTCCGTCGTCCGCGGCTCGGATCAGGCTCAGCAGCCGCAACCGCGCGGGGTCGGCCAGCACCTTCAGCGCCCCGGCCAGGGCCAGCGCATCGCCGGACTGCAGGGGGGCCTGCAGGATCGGTGAACAGCACAGGTCACCGACCGACGTGACCCGCGGCGCCACCCCTTGAACACTCATAGACACGTGTCTATCATATCCATCAGCATCGATCAATCGATGCTCGTCTATGGATTGGAGAGGTAGATGCTCGACCACCTGACCGATTTGGGTGTCGCGGTCGCGACCGATGTGGCGACCGCGCTGGCCCACAACTGGCCGTTCCTGCTGGCGAGTGTCGTGGTGGCCTCCGTCGTGCAGGTGTACGTCAAACCGGACCGGTTGGGCAGCTGGCTTCGGCGACGTACCTGGGCGGCGGTGCTGGGCGCCGTCGCACTGGGCGCGCTGACGCCGTTCTGCTCCTGTGGTACCACCGCCGTCGTGCTGGGCGCCATGGCCTCCTCGGTCCCGTGGGCGCCGGTGGTGGCGTTCATGGTGTCGTCGCCGCTGACCAGTCCGCAGGAGTACGTGTGGTCGGTCGGGCTGTTCGGGCCCGCCTTCGCGACCACGTTCTTCGGTGCGGCGATCGCTGTCGGTCTGATCGGCGGAGGTGCCGCCTGGTGGCTGGAGCGCCACGGGCTGCTCGCCGGACAGGCCCGCCTGGCGACCCCGAGGCCCGACGGTGGCTGCGACACCGGCTGCCAGACGGACGCCGTCGCGGGCGCGTCGGTCACGAGGCGCGTCGGCGGGACCCGGCAACTGGCCGTCATCGACGCCCGGCCGGACACGGTGGTCGACGCCGAACCCGCGACCTGGCGTCGGTTCGGCGTGGCCCTGGCCACGAATGGCCGCCGGCTCGCCGTGTACTTCCTGGGTTTCGCCGCCCTGGGGTACCTGGTCATCAGGATCCTGCCGACGGGCCTCCTCACCACGTGGCTCGGCGCGGGCAACCCCGTCTGGTCGGTCCCGCTGGCCGCCCTGCTCGGCGTCCCTGTCTACCTCAACACCGACGCCTCGCTGCCCCTGGTGGCCACCCTCCTGGACGGCGGCATGGCCCCCGGAGCGGGCATCGCGTTCCTCATCACCGGCGCGGGCACCAGCGTCGGGGCCATCAGCGGCATGCTCGTCATCGCCCGCTGGCGGATCGTCGCGCTGGTCATCGGCACGCTGCTGGTGACTGCCACGGCCGCCGGTTGGCTCGCGGGGCTGTGGCTCTGACGTGGCAGGATGGATGAGGGTCGCCTTGCTTGCACGGGCGGCCGCACGGGAGCATAGTTCAGGTGTGGTTGAATCAATTGAGGCTGAACTGACGCGGGATGCGGCGACGCTGCTGGCGGTCGCAGCCGACCCGGTGCGGCTGACCCTGCTCAACCGCCTGGCGGCGTCCGGCACGCGGTGCGTGTGCGACCTGCAGCTCGATCCGCCGA
Source organism: Actinomycetota bacterium (assembly GCA_020161795.1). GTDB lineage: Bacteria > Actinomycetota > Actinomycetes > Propionibacteriales > Propionibacteriaceae > Propionicimonas. Next base: position 60,744 of record JAIUOR010000022.1, read on the forward strand.
TCCCGGCGAACCTGCTGAGTTACCACCTGCGCATGCTGCGGGAGGCCGGCCTGGTGACCACGGCCCGGCGGGGGCGATGGGTGGACTACACCCTGGCCGAGGACGCCCTGGAGCGGCTGCACGCCGCCCTGCCGGTGGCCGCGGCTACTCGGGCGGAGTGTGGGTCATGTCGGTGACGACCAGGTTGGGACGCCCCGGGCTCCGGCTGAGCCTCGGGGTCGCGGGGGCGGCCGTGGCGTGGGTGGCCTTGTACTGGGTCAACGAGCCGTTCTGGACGTGGCTGGTCGGCGAGGCCGCTGGGTTGGATCTGGAGTCCCGGCTGGGGTCCGGGGTGTGGTTCTTCTTCTACGACACGATCAAGATCGCGTTGCTGCTGACCGGGATCATCTTCGTGGTCACGGTCCTGCGGTCGTTCATGAGCGTGGAGCGCACCCGGGCGCTGCTCGGTGGCAAGCGCGAGGGTGTCGGGAACGTGTTGGCGGCGCTGCTGGGCATCGTGACCCCGTTCTGCTCGTGCAGCGCCGTGCCGGCGTTCATCGGGTTCGTCGCCGCCGGCGTTCCCCTGGGGGTGACGATGAGCTCCCTGATCGCGAGCCCGCTGATCAACGAGGTGGCGATCGCGCTGCTGCTGGGCCTGTTCGGCCCCGGCCCCACCCTGCTGTACGTCGCCGCGGGCGTCAGCATCGCGATCGTCGCCGGCTGGGTGATCGGACGCCTCCGCCTGGAACGCTGGGTGGAACCGTTCGTGTTCGAGACCCGGCTCCGCGGCCAGGTCATCGACTCGACCGCCCACCTGACGTGGCCCGACCGCGTCCAACTCGGCATCGACGAGGTCGGGACAATCCTGCGCAAGATCTGGCCCTACCTGCTGGTGGGCATCGGCCTCGGCGCGGTCATCCACGGCTGGGCGCCGGAGAACTTCTTCGCCACTTACGCCGGCCGCGACAACCCCTTCGCCGTCCTGATTGCGGTCGTCGTCGGTGTCCCGCTGTACTCCAACGCCGCCGGCGTCCTGCCTCTGGTCGACGCCCTGCACGACAAGGGCCTCCCGATGGGAACCCTGCTCGCGTTCATGATGGCCACGGTCGCCCTCAGCCTGCCCGAGATGATCCTGCTGCGCCGCGTGCTCAAACCGAAACTGATCGCCACCTTCGTTGCCGTGGTCGCCGCCGGGATCATCGCGGTGGGCTACCTGTTCAACGCCGTCCTCCCCGTCTGAAACCACCCGAAGCACCACCATCACCCGAAGAAGGAGTCACACACCATGCACATCAAAGTCCTCGGTCCCGGCTGCGCCAACTGCGTCAACCTGGAGAAGAACACCCGCGCAGCTTTGGCGTCTCTGGGAATGGAGGCCAGCGTCGAGAAGGTCACCGACTACGCCGACATCGCCGGCTACGGCATCATGCGCACCCCCGGCCTGGTGGTCGACGAGCAGGTAGTGCTGTCAGGTCGGGTCGCCAAGCCCGCCGAGATCGCCCAACTGCTGGCCGGCCGCTGACCGGTTGACCCCGCGATCGGCTGGAGGGAGTTTGCCATGAAGTTCCTGGAGGACATGCCACGGTTCGTGTTCTTCACCGGCAAGGGCGGGGTGGGCAAGACGTCGCTGGCGTGCGCGACGGCGGTCCACCTGGCCGGGGCGGGGCGTCGGGTACTGCTGGTCTCGACCGACCCCGCCTCCAACGTGGGCCAGGTCTTCGACCAGCCGATCGGGAACCGGATGACCCCGGTGGTCGGCGTCGAGGGCCTGGACGCGCTGGAGATCGACCCCGAATCGGCCGCCGAGCAGTACCGGGAAAGAATCCTCGGCCCCGTCCGGGCCGCGCTGCCGGCCAGCGAGACCGCGTCGCTCACCGAGCAACTGTCGGGGTCCTGCACCACCGAGATCGCATCGTTCAACGAGTTCACCGGATTCCTCGCCGAGGAGGACTCCCACTACGACCATGTGGTGTTCGACACCGCACCGACCGGGCACACCATCCGGCTGCTTCAGCTGCCCGGTGACTGGACCGGCTTCATCGATTCGGGTGGCGACGCGTCCTGCCTGGGGCCGATGTCCGGGCTGGACAAACACCGCGACCAGTACGCCCGCGCGCTGGCGGCCCTCACCGACCCCACCACCACCCGGCTGGTGCTGGTGGCCCGTGCGCAGGCCACCTCGCTCGCCGAGGCCGAGCGCACGGCGTCCGAACTGGCCGGGATCGGGATCCACGCCACCCACCTCGTGGTGAACGCCGTCTTGCCCGCCGACGGCCACCCCGACCCGCTCGCCGCCGCGACCCGCGCCCGCGAGACGGCCGTGCTCGCCGCCGTCGCGGGCCCGCTCGCCGACCTGCCACAGGACCGGATCCCGCTGAAGACCGTGAACATGGTCGGCGTGCTCGCCCTGCGGGCACTGCTGTCACCCGAAGACACCGCCGAGGCTCCGACGGACGCCGCCCCACTGCCCGCCGGAGGACTGCCGGGCCTGGACGCCCTCGTCGACGAACTCGCCGCCATCGGTCACGGGCTGGTGATGTGTGTGGGTAAAGGTGGGGTCGGCAAGACCACCATCGCGGCGGCGCTCGCGGTCGGGCTGGCCGCACGCGGTCACCGGGTCCACTTGACCACCACCGACCCCGCGGCGCACCTGGACGCCACCGTCACCGAGACCCCCGACCTGCCGTCGTTGACGCTGTCGCGGGTCGACCCCGCCCAGGCGATCGCCGACTACCGGGCCCACGTGATGGCCACCCAGGGCCAGGGCCTGGACGCCGACGCGCTGGCCGTCCTCGCCGAGGACCTGCAGAGCCCATGCCACCAGGAGATCGCCGTCTTCCAGCAGTTCTCCTCCCTGGTCGGGCAGGCCCGTCGCCAGTTCGTGGTCATGGACACCGCACCCACCGGGCACACCCTGCTGCTGATGGACACCACCGGCTCCTACCACCGTGACACCGTCAAGACCATGGCGGCCGGCGTCCGGTTCACCACTCCGCTGATGCGTCTGCAGGACCCCGACTACACCCGCCTGGTCATGGTGACCCTGCCCGAACCGACCCCGGTGCTGGAGGCGATGGCGTTCCGCGACGACCTCGCCCGCGCCGGCATCACACCCTGGGCGTGGGTCATCAACCAATCCCTCACCGCCGCCAGGCCGACCGCCCCACTGCTGCTTCGGCGCGCCCGCCTGGAGACCGACCCCATCGACACCGTCACGAAGACGGCCGCCCGGGTCGCCGTCGTGCCCGTCCTGCTCGACGAACCCGTGGGCGCCGACCGACTCCTCGCCCTCACCGACACCCACACCATGACCGGGAGTACCCCATGACCGACCTCACCATCGCCTGGCAACGCCTCGTGGACGCCGGCCAAACCTGCCCCCGCTGCGGCGACACCGGCAGCGAGGTACGCACGGCAGCCGCGACACTCACCGCGGCCCTCGCCCCCCTGGGCATCACCGTGCGCCTGACCGAGGCCACCATCAACCTGGCCCAGTTCGAGCAGGCGCCACTGGAGTCCAACCGCATCCTGGTCGCCGGCCGACCCCTCGAGGACTGGCTCGGCGGCGCGACCGGCCAGAGCCCCTGCTGCGACGTCTGCGGCCCCAACGACTGCCGCACCATCACCGTCGACGACACCACCTACGAAACCGTGCCCGCCGGCCTCATCACCCGCGCCGGCCTCCTCGCCGCGGCCGAACTGCTCGCCCAGCCCAGCCCGTCACACGACGACCCCACCCACGAAACCGCCGGCACAACTGAGACCTGCTGCGGACCCACCGCCGAACCCACCGACCTCCCGAGCCGTTCACTGCCGCTGGCATCCAAGGCAGGCTGCTGCTGAGAGGCCTAAGGAAGCGCTGATCATTGGCGCTACCTGGCTTTGGGCGGGTTGAGCGGGCTTGGGATCGCTCGATCGGGGTCCCGGCTTGCCCTGCTTCTGCCTTCTGGCCCCTGGTTTCGGGGGCTTTGCGGCGGGTTCAGGGCAGGC
>JAIUOR010000002.1 GCA_020161795.1 Actinomycetota bacterium
CGGCCGTGAACCCATCCGAAAAGCTCCTATCAAATGCAGACAATAAGCATTTAACGCGAAGATTTGGAGCGAGCGCAAGTCGATCCCAGTCAGGAAGCGGAACCCAGAAGGCTCCCCGTACGATCAACGACACCTAGAACTCACGCAGACCTGCATTAGATGCAATAGGGCGTGGTTTTCACCTTCGTCGCCAGCCAGAAGCGGATGAGCGTCGGCAAGGACGATTTCTACCTGGATCTCCTGTTCTTCAGCCGTCCGCTGAGGCGCCTTGTGGCAGTCGAGCTGTAACTGGGCAAGTTCAAGCCCGCCCACAAGGCACGTCCCGCGTCGTGCCGCGTCCTGGTTCGGTTGCGTCAGGCGGGCGCGAGACAGCGTGTAGTCGGGTCGGTGGGTGTGGTGACGACGATCGACTGAACGGCCGACGCTTCCCCAGCGCGCTCACAGAATCCTTAAGTAGTGGGGGTGGCGCGCTGGGGTGGCGGCTACATTGACGATAGATGGCTCCGCTATTGCTCATCACCGGATCGCATGCGCGACGTAGTCGTCTGGTTGACGACGACCTCCTTCCGAAAACCTGTCCATTTGACGATCAGCGACTTTGACGGGAAGAGAGAACCGAGGAGTTCGGTGAGTGTTGTCGACGCCGCTTGAAAACTGAACAGTTTCGCCGGAGAAACTGACCAGAGTTCGAGCGGCATCGACAGGAACGACCGGTGACGATCCGGGATGGAACCGATCGTCAGAAGCCGCGGTATCCGACGGCGGCGGACATCATGGCGCGGCCAGTCGCCGCCACTGGGCGAGTGGCGGGCGCTGTGGTCGATGCGGGTGGCGATGGGAGGTCGAGTTGACAACAGCCATGCACCACCTGTTGAGCGATCGGCGAAGGGGCCCGACGCAGCGAACCGACTGAGGGTACGTCACCCTTCGGATTCGAGGATGGCGACGGCTACGACGTAGTCGTCCTCGCAGGAGGGCGAGACGTGGAGCCAGGATCCCGGCTCCAGCAGCTTCCGGACTCGCTTACCGAGATGCACGGTGGGAGCGCCGAACCCATCCTCGATGATGCCGAACTCGGACAAGTGGGTGTTGTTCGGGTCCACTCGCAAAGCCCCGAAACACTCTTTGGCGGTGAACCGGGCGGCGAAGAAGGCCAGCGGGTCAGGGCCGGTCGTGCCGAGTTCGTGCTCCGCCGGGTAAAGGTTCGTCTGATGAAGGCGTTGTCGAGGTGGCGGAGCCGGGGCAGTTCTAGGATGTCGACACCGGTTCCATTGGTCATGCCATCTGTGGGGCATGTCACCAAAACTGGAACCCTTTTCCGTGGAGCAGGTCACCTACTCATGCAGCAGTCCCGGATCCCGCAAGCGGCGTGCAGTGAGAGTTCGCGATCAGCAGTGGATCAGCCCGAAGGTCGGGTTCAGTCTGCGAATGGAGGCTCCATGCCCCAGACCGCTGAGCCCCTCTGACTGCCCTGTGTGCTCGGTGCTCGGGCTGCGGCGAGGGAGGCAGTGCTGGCGGCGGCGCTGTCGATCGTCCGATACACCACCCGGTCGCCTACGATCGTGCCGCAGTAGCGTCCGTCCGGGTCGAACACCTTTCGATCCTCGACCTGCCCGAGGTATCGACCCGAACGTGAGTAGAGCTGGTTGCCCACTCGCTGAAGGAGGCGGCCGCTCTTGGTGTAGAGGTCATTCATGTCTCATTGACTCATCTCCGTGCCTCGGCACCTAATTCCCGGTTTGACTCGGGGCAACTTCTGATCAGAGCCGCTCCATCGCTGCGAGGACGGAGGCGACGGGGATCGATCCCACGCGGATGCGGTTGTCGGCGATGCCGTGGGGTATCCACAGGATGTCGTCGTGGACGATGGCGCCGCAGCCGTAGACGACGTTGGGTACGTAGCCGTCCGCCTGCAGGACGGGTGGTTCGAGGAGTGGCACCCTGGTCACTCCGAGGACGTGGGTCGGATCATCGAGATCAAGTAGCAGTGCACCGATGCTGTAGGTACGAAGCGGGCCGACCCCGTGAGTCAGCACGAGCCAGCCGTGCTCGGTCTCGAGCGGCGGGCCGCAGTTGCCGCTCTGCACGACTTCCCAGAGTCGGCCCGGGCGGTACAGCGCCTCCTCCGGCCTCCAGTCCAGTCCGTCGAGTGAGTGGGTCAGCGAGATCGCCTCGCCGTCGCCTCGGCTGAGGGCAAGTAATCGTCCGCCTACCGGGCGTGGGAACAGGGCCATTCCCTTGGTTCGCGCCGGAGGTCCGGTGAGGCGTTGCACGGTGAAGGTGCGGAAGTCGTCAGTGAGAAGCAGGCGGGACGCGATCGAGTCGCCGCTGAACGCAGTGAAAGTCGCCCGGTAGCCGAGGTGGCCATCAGGGTCGGTGAAGCGGACGAAGCGTGCATCCTCCACGCCGCGATGCTCTTCGTGGGCGTATGGCATCAGCACTCGCTGGCTGAGCTGGCTGGATTCGGGGAAGGTTGCCTGGTAGCTCGACTCGGCGACGATCCGGATCGACTCCAGCTGGGGTCGGGCGCCCGGCTGATGCAGGAAGACGTCCGGCAACTCGTTCACGGTTCGTTCGATCGCGCTGCTGCCGAACTCGGCGGGTAGCGCGTCGGTGAGAGCGCGTGCGAGTTCGTCAGTCCCACCGTCGTGCTGGAGCGCGCGGACGAACTGCCTCCGTTCCCAGCGGCCTTCTGTGATGTGGGGGACATGGAGGGGCTTGGCGCGTGAGCCGAACACCCAGCGGCGCCCGGGACCGACCACGGCCTCACAGAACTGAATCGATGAGAGATGGGGTTCACCGATGGAGCGCAGGGAGAGCGCCACGCGAAGCTGGCCAGGGCCGAGACCACTCTGGTCGGGGTGGGGGACGGCGCTGGGGTTGCACAACGCCGCTGTCTCTACGGCGAACTCGGCGGTGAACACAGCTCCGACCACGACCAGCAGGTCGTCACTGAGGGCAGGGGAGTGGATGGGAGCCACCGTCGCCGCGTTCGCACGTAGTAGCGAGTCCAGTGCAGGATGACGGTCGCCGAACTGACCCAGGATGCGCGCGGCCTCCCGCGAGACCTGATCGGGCGGGGTGGCGAGGACTCGCTCGAGCACGGCTGCCGTGCGCGAGGTGCCGCCCGGTGTGCTCTCCCCGGGCAGGAAGAGACGGGCAATCACCCGCCGGCTGTCTGGGATCAGTTCGACGCCGGCGTCGAGCGCGAGCTGGTTCACGGACGCGCCCCGGCGATCTCCCGCGCCCGTTGCAGCGTGTTCAGCGCCGCGATCGTGGACTCGGCTCCGCAGTTCTCATTGCGTCCACCGGGCTGGAGCCCGTCGTGCCCCGCCCCGGTGTCGCGCTCATAGAGCTCGGTGGCTGCGTCGTTCTCCCCGGTGAACCAACTCCAGGCGAGTCCGACTTTGCGGGCCCAGAACGTGTCACCGGTCACGGTGTAGGCATGTGTGCAGGCGTCGGCGAGAACGGACAGTTCGATGGGTTGCTGATCCCACAGCGGGCCTGTCTGTCCCGGCGCGCGGCCCTCCGTGCCCGTCACGGAGAAGTGTCCGTGCGGGCTGGACTCGATGTGAACGAGGGCGGTTAGCATGGTGAGGCCTTGCCGGATGGCTGTAGGCCTGCGCAGGGCTGCTCCACCTGCGATCAGTGCGCTGCACAGCGCTGCGTTCGCGTACCGCAGCCGGGGTTCTGGCCATTCCCAGGCGGTGCCAGTGCGGCGCGGGATCAGGTCAAGGCAGTCCGCCAGCAGAGAGGCGGCGACGCCATCGGCCGACTGTTCCGCGCGGAGCATGTCGATGGCGCCGGAAGCGGCAAAACACGAAGCCCGCACATCCTGGGAGCGAGTCCTGGCGGCGCGGAGGAACCCTCGCGCGGCCCGGGTTCGCACGTCGTGCGTGCCACCGTAACGAGCGGCGTGTCCGAGTGCACCCACGGCGCGCCCCCAGCAGTCGCCGGTTGTCGGCGTATCCGTCCACGAGCCGGCCACAGACATCCGGTTGTGCACGGATCCGTCAGTGGTCAGCGCACGCTCGAGGAAGGCGAGATAGGTCTGGGTCAGTGTGTGCGTCTCCGGGCCGCCATCCCGGACGACGACGGTCAGTGCCCTGGCGACATCGTCGGTGCAGTAGCCGCACTCCAGGCGTGGCGCTTTGAACTGGGCGTGCTCGAAGATCCCGCGTTCATCGGTCATCGCCGCAACATGGGCCAGCGACGGCGCCGGTAGGCGCACCCGGATCATGCCGGTGCCATCGAGGACGCCAGCGCGCGATAGCGGTCGGCGATCTGCGGCCAGCTGTTGACCGCGGCCGAGGACTCCGCCTGGGCGAGCGCTGCCGCGGCACGGCGGGTGTCGCCGAGGGCAGCCGTGATCGCCCGTGCGATCTCCAGCGGCCGCCGATGGCCCACGAGAAGCCCTCTGTCGTCGGAGAGCAACTCGACCGCGTGGGGGAACCGCGTCGCGATCACGACCTTGCCGGCAGCGACCGCTTCCGCCAGCACGCCGGAAGTCGCCTGATCGACCGAGTCGTAGGGCAGCAGAACCAAGTCGGCCTGCCCGACCTGGCTCGCCAACTCCGCGGCCTCCTGGTACCGTCCGTCGATCTGAACGTCGGCGGTGAGCCCGAGTGCTTTCACCAGGGCGAGCAGCGACATCCGATACTGCTCACCCTGCTCGCGCAAAACCTTCGGATGCGTCTGGCCGAGCACCCGATAGATCGGGCGCGGCGAGCTCCGGCCGAGGCATGCCATGCCGCGAATGCCCCACTCGATGCCCTTTCCAGGCCCGATCAACCCCCATGTCAAGACGACCGGACGGCGCGATGGCGTCGCAATCGGGGTCGCGATCCAGGGATCGACGCCATGCGGTATGAGATGCACTCTTGATGCCGACACCCCGTATCCGTCGACGAGCAGCGTCCGAGTAGTGCGGGTCATCACCACGACGGCATCCGCCAGTTCCGCGACCCGCCGCAGCACAGTGCGTTGCGACGGCGACGGGTCTGCCGGGACGGTATGCAGGACCACGATGGTGGCCACGCTGAGCCGTTCGAGCACGTCGAGGACCTCGTCGCCGTCGGGTCCGCCGTAGATGCCGTACTCATGCTGGACGATGGCCACATCGCATCCGTCCAGTTGCGCTACCGCGGCAGCGCAACCTGCTGCATCGCCCGGATGCAGATCGCCCACGAACCGCACGCCTGGAGTTGTCAGGGCGGGTCCCGCCGGGACCATGTCGTCCACTCGAACCACGACGGCATCGTCCCTGCCGTCACGCACCATTGCGGTTGCCAGCGCGGCAGTGAAGGTGGCCAGCCCGCAGCGCGTCGGTGGATAGGTACTCAGAAACCCGAATCGTGCCATGAGCGGCATCCGTCCCTTGGGGAGTCGGCCCGCAGGCCTCGTCCGACAGCGAGACGTCTGCCTCCTGGCACCTCCCGCGGAACCGTCTCAACCCGGTCCGGTAACCCAGCTACACCTACCCGGTGCGCTACGGCTTTCTGCCAGCCTACCTCGCAGCACACAAAGCGCCGCGGAGTCCCGCCTACTGTGCGGCCGCCGGGCGAGGGATGTCTGTGAGAGCGGCCAACCTGTTTGGCCCACCGCCGGCGCTTCGAAGGCCTCGGATACACTGCGGTCACCAGGTCTGGCGGCTCTCCATCCGGATTCTCGTTAAGAACCCGGTGGAAGGTGAGCCCACCATGCCGCCCCTCGACACCCTTGCATCCCCACCCGCCCCTTCGCGCCGTGAGACAGTGCGCGCCCAGTTGACCCAACGCACGAAGTCCTTCACCCTCCTCGCGCAGACCGTGCGCAGGTCCGGCCTCAACGACCGCACCCGGTGGTTCTATCTGGCGCTGTTCACCGGGTTGATCGCCGCGCTCGGTGGTGCCGTCACCGGCGTCGTGCTCCTGCAGGACTCCTGGCTGCAACTGCTGATCGCCGCCGCGCTCGGCATCATCTTCACCCAGTTCGCCTTCCTCGGCCACGAGGCATCTCACCGCCAAGTGCTGTCGTCCGGACCTGCGAACGACCGGCTGGGACGCGTGCTGGCCACCTTCTTCGTCGGCATGAGTTATGCCTGGTGGATGAACAAGCACACCCGTCACCACGGCAACCCCAACCGCGTCGGTAAGGACCTCGATATCCGGCCCGGCACTCTCTCCTTCAGGCTCGAGGACGCAGAGGTCAGGACGGGGATCATGGCATGGGTCAGCCGGCGGCAGGGCTGGCTGTTCTTCCCGCTGCTGCTGTTCTTCGGCCTGGAGCTCCACCGGGCGTCCATTCATGGGCTCCTCGCTCGCCGGCCCGTCGCCGGCCGCGCACTCGAACTCACGCTGCTCACAACCCGAAGCGTGGTCTATCTCGGCCTGCTGTTCTGGTTCCTCCCGTTCGGGATGGCCTGGGCCTTCCTGGGCGTCCAGCTCGCTGTGTTCGGGCTCTACATGGGCTCCAGCTTCGCCCCCAATCACATCGCGATGCCCATCATCCCCTCCGATGCTCGCCTGGACTTCCTCGACAAGCAGGTCCTCACCTCCCGCAATGTCCGGGGAGGCTGGTGGATGACCGCCCTCATGGGCGGCCTCAACTACCAGATCGAGCACCACCTGTTCCCGAGCATGCCCAGGCCGCACCTACGTCGGGCTGCCATCCTGGTGCGACACCACTGCGAGGAGCAGGGCGTCAGCTACACCCAGACATCCCTCCCGGCCGCGCTGGCCATCGTCGTCCGCTACCTCAACGAGGTAGGGCTCGCCGCCCCGCACACATTCAGGTGCCCCACCGCGACCCGTATCGGCTCCGCTTGACCGACGAACCTGTCCCACCACCACCCGGCCGCGATCTTCAACGAAGGGCGCGGATCGTGCGGATGCGGGCGGGATGAGCCGGGCAGGTGGCTCTCAGTCGCCATTGGCCCCGATGCAGAGGCGGAGCGCGCCGGGGCGGACGGTGATCCGTGCCCGCGTGACCAGGCCGAAGCCGTCGCCGTCGAGCTCGACAGCATGCGGGGATTCGAACCGGACGTCGAACTGTCGGCCCTGCGCGTAGGCGAGCGCCCGGAGACCGGGCGCGAGCCGGAAGACACTGCGGCCGAATCGCGAGCGGTGCGCGATGCCCTGAACCGTCAGCCAGGTGCCGATTCCGGCCCACCCGAACCTTCCTTTCGGGCGCAGCATGACCACGTCCAGCAGTCCGTCGTCAATCCTCGCGGCCGGAATGAGGAGCATGTTGCTGGTCAGCGTGCCACAGTTGCCGACAATGACCGTATGGGCACGGGTCGACCGGGTATGGCCGCCGTCGACGCGGTAATCGAGATGGAACAGCCGGTTGGCGATGATCGACCGCGCGATCGGGGTCACGTAGGCGAGCCAGCCGAGGTTCTTCTTCGCCTGCGCGCTCGTGTTCTGCGCCATCTCCGCATCCAGTCCGATGCCGGCCATGACCAGGAACACTCGCACGCTTCGACGGCCCTCCTCGTCTTCGAGGTCGGCCACGGCGAGATCGACCGTCCGCGTCAAGCCCGTGAAAGCGACCGCGACCGATCTCTCCGGGTCATTGAGCGGAAGACCGAGATTGCGGGCCAGCAAGTTACCGGTGCCAGCGGGTAACAACGCCAGCGGCGTCCCGCTCCGCTGGACGGCCTCTGCGACTGTCCGCACCGTACCGTCGCCCCCGGCGACGATGATCACCGCAGGATCACCCGCCAGCGCCTCCTTCGCGGCGCTTCGTCCAGAATCCTCGCTGCTGGTCTCGTACCAGCGCGACTCATCCCACCCGCTCAGGTGCTGTTGCTGCTCGACCGCGCGGCGCACCCGGTCGAGCGGGACCTTGACCGGGTTATAGATCACCGCCGCATGCATTGACTGCCCCCTGGGCTCAGCAGCCCGAGCGGGCGCATCAGTTCGCGGACACCTTCCGGACCAGTCTTGTCCAGTTCCAATCGGCGAGCGCGGCGGCTCCGGTCGCCAGCGCCATCACCACCGCGGCACGGGTGTGCGGGCAACGGACGCCGTCCGCACGTCTCCGCTCCCCATGGGCGTAGACGGCCTTCTCGAACCAGACCGCACCGGCAACTCCGGCCACCAGGCCACCAAGAACCAGAACCGCGATAGTGGGACCGGAAAGTTCGGAGCGGGATTCCGGCACCGGGCGTTCCAGCGCCGGGAACACCTGCGGGATCATTGCAGCACCGGCAGCGGTGACACCCAGCAATCCGGACTTGACCACAACCCGTGCCCTGCGACTGCGCACGACATCCGGAAGGGCGTGCCAGGTCAGCACCGTCAGAGCCGACACGCCGGCGAAGGCGAGCCGGCTGACCCGGAGATCATCTAGCGCCATGGGAGAACCTCCGTCTCAACTACCACGCACATTACTCGCGGGGCATCTCGCGGCTGCCGTGGCCGCCACCACAGCCGCGAAGAACCGTGACTCGCGCACCCGTGACTACCGGAACCCTGTGTGCTCGCAGGCGCCGGGGAAGGCTCTGGACCTTCGCCCCGAATCTTGGACACGGTGTTGGTTGATTACGCCGCGGTGGGTAGCGTAGCGGCCCGGCGGGCCTCGTAGGTGGACGGGGATTGGTGGCCGCACCAGGAGTGGCGTCGGCGGGTGTTGTAGCGGTTGGCC
>JAIUOR010000023.1 GCA_020161795.1 Actinomycetota bacterium
CCTACCGCTTCGTCAATCAGGGCAGCCACGTGCCCTGGATACGAATCGGAGTCGCCAGCCCCGGCGGGGAAAGCCCCCATTACCTCTTGGCGCGCAAGGTGCCCAGCAAGAATTCGCTGTCGGGAACCTTCACCCTGGCGGAGCGCAGTCTGGTCTGGGTGGACCCCATGGTGGCCTGGCCCGGCGAATCGTGGACGGTGACGGTGGACGAGTCGCAGCCCACCATCAGCGGCACCGCCGCCGTCGGCAAGAAGCTCACCGCCAGGACCGGCACGCCCGGCTGGGCGCCCGCCGACGCCCGATTCGGCTACCAGTGGCGCCGCGACGGCAAGAAGATCAAGGGCGCCACGAAGGCGACCTACACCCCCAAGGCCGCCGACAAGGGCAAGAAGATCAGCGTCACCGTGACCGCGTCGAAGGCCGGCACCCCGAATATCTCCAGGACCTCCGCCGAGACCAAGGCGGTCAAGGCCGGCAGCCTCACCTCCGCGACGCCCAAGATCACCGGGAAGGCGAAGGTCGGCAAGAAGCTCAAGACCAAGCCCGGAACCTGGAAGCCCTCGGGCGTGAAGTTCAGCTACCGGTGGCTGCGCGACGGCCAGCCGATCAAGGGCGCCACCAAGTCGACCTACAAGCTCAAGAAGGCCGACAAGGGCAAGCGGATCTCGGTCACGGTGAAGGGATCGAAGGCCGGCTACACCTCCGTCACCCTGACATCGAAGGCCACCGCGAAGATCTAGCCCGGCGTTCGCACCCAGCTGGGCGAGTCGCGTAGGCTGCGGGACGTATCGTCCGTCCTGCACTGAGTGAGGGAACCATGTCCGCTGGAGAGGTTGCCGGACTGATCGCGGCCGTGGCCGCCGTCGCGCTGGTGGTGTTCTGCGCCGTCCCGCTGCTGAAGCTCGGCCGGGTGCTGGAGGAGCTCCGGCTGGCGGTGCGCGACCTGGGCCACAACTCGGTGCCGATCCTGCAGGAACTCAAGGGGACGGTCAGCGCGACCAACGAGGAGCTGTCCAAGCTCAGCCTGGTCACCGAGGATGTCGCCAAGGTCAGCGCCCACGCCACGGTGGTCACCGAGAACGCGGCGCAGCTGTCGACGCTGTTCTCCTCGACCCTGGGCGGTCCGCTGATCAAGACCGCGGCCTTCACCTACGGGGTGCGCAAGGCGGTCGCCAGCAAGAAGAAGGTCAAGTGATGGGCAAACGCCTGTTCTGGTTCGCCGTCGGTGTCGGCGTCGCTGCGTTCGTGGTGGTGAAGGGCAAGGAGCTCTACCACCGCTACACGCCGCAGGGCGTGGCCGAGCAGATCGACAAGGCCCGGGTCGACGCCGGCTCGTGGATCGGCGATTTCCTCTCCACCATGGGCGAGGCCATGGACGCCCGCGAGGACGAGTTGCGCGAGGCTCTCGGCCTGGAGCGGTGACCCTCACCGTTCCAGGAGACCTCCACCATCGCCCGCCCCATTCGAACTAAGGACTCACCCAATGAAAACCGCTGACGTGCGCCAGCGCTTCCTGGATTTCTTCGCGACCCGCGACCACACCGTCGTGCCCTCGGCCCCGCTGGTGTACAACGACCCGACACTGCTCTTCGTCAACGCCGGCATGGTGCCGTTCAAGCCGTACTTCACCGGCGCCGAGACGCCGCCCTTCTCCCGCGCGGTGAGCGTGCAGAAGTGCGTCCGTACCCTCGACATCGAAGAGGTCGGCAAGACCACCCGGCACGGCACCTTCTTCCAGATGCTGGGCAACTTCTCCTTCGGCGACTACTTCAAGGAAGGCGCCATCGACTTCGCCTGGAACCTGGTCACCGGTTCGGTGGCCGACGGCGGCTACGGCTTCGACCCGGAGAAGATCTGGGTGACGGTCTACCTCGACGACGACGAGGCGATCGAGCTGTGGCGCGCGGCTGGGATCGCGCCGGAACGGATCCAGCGCCGCGGGCTGAAGGACAACTACTGGCATATGGGCATCCCCGGCCCGGGCGGGCCCTGCTCGGAGATCTACATCGACCGCGGCCCGGAGTTCGGCGTGGATGGCGGCCCCGTCGCCGACGAGGATCGCTTCCTGGAGATCTGGAACCTGGTCTTCCAGACCGAGGAGCTCTCCGCGGTGCGCGCCAAGGACGACTTCGACGTCGTCGGCCCGCTGCCCAGCAAGAACATCGACACCGGCGCGGGCCTGGAGCGGATCGCCTACCTGCTGCAGGGCGTCGACAACATGTACGAGATCGACGAGGTCTACCCGGTGCTGGCCAAGGCCGGCGAGCTGGCCGGCAAGACCTACGGCGCCGATGCGACCGACGACATCCGGATGCGCGTCGTGGCCGACCACGTCCGTTCCTCGCTGATGCTGATGACCGACGGGGTGACCCCCGGCAACGAGGCGCGCGGCTACGTGCTGCGCCGGCTGCTGCGCCGCTCGATCCGGGCGATGCGGCTGCTGGGCGTGCAGGATCCGGTGCTGCCCGAGTTGCTGCCGGTCAGCCGGGACAAGATGGTCGATTCCTACCCCGAGATCAGCACCCAGTGGGCGCGGGTCAGCCAGGTCGCCTACGGCGAGGAGGAGGCCTTCCGCCGCACCCTCGCCGCGGGCACCCAGATCTTCGATCTGGCGGCCGGCGAGGCGAAGGCCTCCGGGGCCACCACGCTGGGTGGCGACAGCGCCTTCAAGCTGCACGACACCTACGGCTTCCCGATCGACCTGACGCTGGAGATGGCCGCCGAGCAGGGCCTGGCGGTGGACGCGGCCGGCTTCCGGAGGCTGATGCAGGAGCAGAAGGACCGGGCCAAGGCCGACGCCAAGGCGAAGAAGGGCGGCCAGGCGGCGTCCGAGGTCTACCGCGACCTGCGCGCGGCCGGCGAGGTGCCCTTCCTGGGCTTCACCGATCTCACGGCCGACGCGACCGTCCGCGGAATCGTCTCCGACGGCCAGCTGATGACGGTGGCCCGGCCGGGCGATGTGGTCGAACTGGTGCTGGATCGGACCCCGTTCTACGCCGAGGCCGGTGGCCAGGACGCCGACAGCGGCCTGATCAGCGCCGCCGGGCTCACCCTGGACGTGCTGGACGTGCAACGGCCGATCCCCGGCCTGGTGGTGCACAAGGTGCGGGTGGAGGACGGTGAGCTGGCGACCGGTCAGCAGGTGGTGGCGGCGGTGGACGCGGCGGCCCGGGCGCGCGCCTGCCAGGCGCACACCGCGACCCATATCGTCAACGCCGCGCTGCGGCAGTTGCTGGGCGACTCGACCCACCAGGCCGGCTCCTACAACAAGCCGGGCTACCTGCGGTTCGACTTCAACGCCCCCCAGGCGCTCTCGCCGCTGCTCCAGCAGGAGCTGGAGGGCGTGGCGAACGAGGCCATCCGGGCCGACTACGAGGTGACGGCCGCGGAGATGCCGCTCGACCAGGCGCGTGCGCTGGGAGCGCAGGCGATGTTCGGCGAGAAGTACGGCGAGGTCGTCCGCATGGTCGAACTGGCCGGGCCATGGTCGCGCGAGCTGTGCGGCGGCACCCACGTGGAGCGCACCTCCCAGATCGGGCTGCTGAGCCTGCTGGGCGAATCCTCGGTGGGCTCCGGCATCCGCCGCGTCGAGGCGTTCGTCAACGCCGATGCCTTCGATCACCTGGCCGCCGAGCGCGCCCTGGTCGCAGAACTGGCCGACATCCTCAAGGTGCAGCCCGATCAGCTCACCGACCGGGTGACCCGGCTGGTCGCCCAGCTGAAGACCACGGAGAGGGAACTGGCCGCGGTTCGCAGCCGCCAACTGCTGGAGCAGGTGCCGTCCCTGGTGGCCGCGGCCGAGACCGTCGATGGCTACCGGCTGGTCGCCCAGCACCTGGCCGGAGTGGCCGCCGACGACCTGCGGACCCTGGCCACCCAGGTTCGCGAAGGCTTCGGCAGCCAGGCCGGCGTGGTCGCGCTGGTCGGCGGGGACGCCAAGCCGGCGCTGATCGTCGCCGTCAGCCCGGCCGCCCGTGACCTGGGCGCGAAGGCGGGTGCCCTGGTCGGCCTGGCCGCGCCCGCGCTGGGCGGTCGCGGCGGTGGCCGTGACGACCTGGCCCAGGGCGGCGGCACCGACCCGGCGGGCGCGCCGGCCGCGCTGGAGGCGGTCCGAGCGGCGCTGCGAGGCTGAGCATGCGTCCCGGTGTCCGGCTGGCACTCGACTGGGGAGCCGCGCGGATCGGGGTGGCGGCCTGCGATCCGGCCGGCACCCTGGCCTACCCGGTCGAGACCGTGCCGGCCGGCCCGTCAGCGCTGCCTCGGATAGCGGCGCTGGTGGCGGAGTACGAGCCGATCGAGCTCGTCCTCGGCCTGCCCAGAACGCTGGCGGGCACCGAGTCGTATGCTGCGGCCACCATCCGGACGGCGGCCGGCGAACTGGCCGCCGAACTGCCCGGGCTCACGATCCGCCTGGTGGACGAGCGGCTCTCCACCGCCGCCGCATCCCGGCAACTCGGCCAGGCCGGCCGATCCACCCGGCGCCAGCGGAAGATCATCGATCAGGCGGCAGCGGTCGCTATCTTGGAAGGTGCACTGGCCCAGGAGCGGGCAACCGGCCAACCAGCAGGGGAAACACTATGACGGCCAGACGAGCCATCGAGCCCGATGAGGAGAGGCCCTCGGCGTCGCGCGCCAAGGGCTGGATCGCGGTCGCGGTGTCGCTGGCCGTCCTGCTCGCCGGCGGCGCGCTGGCCTGGGTGTTCGCCCGGGACGCGCTGCGGAGCTGGTTCGTCTCCGCCGACTTCCCCGGCCCGGGTGGCCCAGAGGTCGTCGTCACCATTCCCAAGGGCACAAGCATCACCGGCATTGGGGCGATCCTGGTCGAGGAGCGGGTGGTCGCCTCGACCTCGGCCTTCGTCCAGGCCGCCTCCGACGTGCCGGAGGCCGCGACGATCGCCGCCGGCCGGTTCCGGCTGCGCACCGAGATCCCGGCCAGCGAGGCCGTCGCGATGCTGCTCGACCCGGCCAACGTCGAGCGCAGCGCCTTCACGCTGCGGGAGGGTGGCTGGCTGGCCGACCACGTCGCGGCCATGGCCGAGGCCAGTGGGCTGCCGGCCGGGGAGTTCGAGGATCTGCTGGCCGAGGTCGACTCCCTCGGGCTGCCGGACTGGTCACAGGATTCGGCCGAGGGCTTCCTGTTCCCCGACACCTACGAACTGCCCGATCCGGTGACGGCCGAGGCCATGATCCGGCTGGCCACCGACCGCTTCGCCGACGTGACCGACGATCTCGGCTTCACAGCCGGGGCCGAGGCCCTCGACATCACGCCCCTGGAGGCGCTCGTCGTCGCCAGCATCGTGGAACGCGAGGTGAACCGGGCCGAGGATCGCCCCAAGGTGGCCCGGGTCATCTACAACCGGCTGGCCGCCGACATGCCGCTGCAGATGGATTCGACCATCCACTACGCCAGCGGCCGGCGCGGCAGCGTGTGGACCTCCAGCGACGAACGCGACGACGATTCGCCGTACAACACCTACAAGCGGACGGGTCTGCCGCCGGGCCCGATCTCGTCCCCGGGGCGGGCCGCCCTGCAGGCCGCGGTCGAACCCGCCGAGGGGGACTGGCTGTTCTTCGTCGCCGTCGATCTCGACACCGGCGAGACCAGGTTCTCCTCGACCTACGCCGATCACCAGAAGGCGGTCGACGAACTGCATGCCTGGTGCGCAGCGAGCCCGGAGAACCGCGCGAAGTGCGGCTGAATAGCTTGGGAGGTCGGCTAGGGTTGCTCCAGGCGACCACGACGAAGGGGTATTGATGGCCTGGTTCACCAGGAACCTGCGGGACTCCGAGACCGGCCGGATCAGTGGTAAGGAGATCTGGCTGCGGGCCCGAAGTGCCTTCGCCGTCGTGTTGAGCGTAGGGGTGCTGGTCGGCGGCGCCGCCGTCGTGTCGGACCGGGTGGACACCGCGTGGACGGAGTTCCGCACCGCGGAGGACTACATCGGCGAGGGCGTCAGCCCCGTCGAGGTGGAGATCCCCAAGGGTGCCGCGCTGTCGGCGATCGCCGACATCCTGGTGGAGAACGGCGTGATCAAGACCGCCAAGGCATTCGACCGGGAGGCCGCGGCCAACCCGGATTCGAAGAACATCTCGTACGGCCGGTACAACCTCAAGACCGAACTGCCCGCCAAGCTCGCCCTCTCCATGCTGCTCGATCCGGCGAACCTGGTGCGCAACTGGATGACGCTGACCGAGGGCCAGCGGCTGGACGTCCAGGTTCAGCAGATGTCGAAGGCCACCGGCATCCCGGCGAAGGAATTCGACGCCGTCCTGAAGAAGTGGAAGAAGCTCGGCCTGCCGAAGTGGGCGAAGAAGTCGGCCGACGGCTTCCTGTTCCCCGACACCTACGAGCTCCCCCAGGAGCCGAAGGCGGCCGGCGTGATCAAGCTCGCCACCGATCAGTTCAAGAAGGTGATCAAGGAGCTCGACTTCGCCGACGCGGCCAAGGAGCTCGGCGTCACCCCCCATCAGGCGGTGGTGATCGCGAGCATCATCGAGAAGGAGGTCTTCCGCGACGAGGATCGCGCGAAGGTCGCCCGGGTGATCTACAACCGGCTCGAGAAGGGCATGACGCTCGGCATGGACTCCACGGCGATCTATGCCTCCTGGCGGGAGGGGCTGGAGAAGACGGATCTCTACCTCGACTCGCCCTACAACACCCGGGTCAACAAGGGCCTGCCGCCCACCCCGATCAACTCCCCGGGGAAGGCCACCCTGGAGGCCGCGGTGAATCCGGCGGACGGTGACTGGCTCTACTTCGTCACCGTGGATCTGGAGAGCGGCGAGACGGAGTTCAGCGCCGATGAGGCCGGCTTCCTGGACAGCAAGGCCAAGTTCCAGGCCTGGTGCGCGGAGAGCAAGGAGAACCAGAAGCTGTGCGAGGTGTGAGCCGGGACGACCCGTGGCCGCTGTGCGGCGCGCCGGTCGTTTGGTGACAGACTGACGGCCATGCTGCGTTACCTCACTGCCGGAGAGTCCCACGGCCGTGCCCTGGTCGCCACGATCGAGGGCATTCCGGCCCATGTCGCGGTCACCACCGACGACGTCGCCGCCGCGCTGGCCCGCCGCCGGCTCGGCTTCGGCAGGGGCGCGCGGATGAAGTTCGAAGCCGACGAGGTCACCCTGCTGACCGGCGTCCGGCACGGTGAGACCCTGGGTTCGCCGGTGGCGATCCTGATCGGCAACTCCGAGTGGCCCAAGTGGGAGACGGTGATGGCGGCCGATCCGGTGCCCGCCGAGGAGTTGGAGGCGCTGGCCCGCAACGCCGCCCTCACCCGGCCACGGCCCGGCCATGCCGACCTGGCCGGCATGCAGAAGTACGACTGGGCCGAGGCGCGGCCCATCCTGGAGCGGGCCTCGGCGCGGGAGACCGCCGCGCGGGTGGCGATCGGACGGATCGCGGCGAACTTCCTGGAACAGGCGCTCGGGGTACGGGTGCTCAGCCACGTGGTGGCGCTCGGCGGCGTGGCCTCCAGCGCGCCCGACCTGCCGGATCCCGGCGACCTCGAGGCGATCGACGCCGACCCGGTGCGGTGCTTCGACCCGGCGGCCAGCGCCGCCATGCAGGCGGAGGTGGAGGCGGCCAAGAAGGACGGCGACACCCTGGGCGGCGTGGTCGAGGTGCTGGCCTATGGTCTGCCGCCCGGTCTCGGCTCCCACATCCAGGGCGATCGCCGGCTGGATGCCCGGCTGGCCGGAGCGCTGATGGGGATTCAGGCGATCAAGGGCGTCGAGGTGGGTGACGGGTTCCGGCTCGCGGCCACCCGCGGCTCGCTGGCGCACGACGAGATGGTTCCCGGCGAAGGCCGGATCGCGCGGGTCTCGAACCGCTCCGGCGGCACCGAGGGCGGCATGAGCAACGGCGAGGTGCTGCGGGTGCGGGCCGCGATGAAGCCCATCGCGACGGTCCCGCGGGCGCTGCGCACGGTCGACGTCGTCACCGGCGAGGCCGCGGCCGCCCACCACCAGCGCTCCGACGTCTGCGCGGTGCCGGCCGCCGGCGTGGTGGCCGAGGCGATGGTGGCCCTGGTGCTGGCCGAGGTGGTGCTGGAGAAGTTCGGCGGCGACTCGCTGGCCGAGACCAGGCGCAACGTCGCCGGCTACCTGGCTGGGCTGGCCGACAAGCAACTGTGGTGACCGCCGGGCAGCTGATCCTGGTCGGAGCGCCGGCCGCGGGCAAGACCACGGTCGGCCGGCTGGTCGCGGAACGGGCCGGGCTGCCCTTCACCGACACCGACGAACTGCTCTCGGAGCATCTCGGGATGAGCCTGCCGGAAGCCTGGGCGAGCCTGCCGGAACCGGAGTTGGTCACCCGCGAGGTCGAGGTCTGCCAGGCGGCGATGGCCCGGCCCGGAGTGATCGCGCTGGGCAGCCGGTCGCCGGCTGAACCGCGGATCCGCGCCCTGCTGGCGGGACGGCGCGTGCTGTGGCTGCGGGTCTCGTCCACCCAGCTCACCAGGCGGCTCGGCATGGCCAGCCTCGGCATGGAGACGCTGGCCGCGGTCCGCGCGCGCATGGACGCGCTACTCGGGCAGCGTGAACCCTGGTATGAAGAGGTCGCCACGCTTCGGCTGGACACCGACCGGCTCGACGTGGGAGCTGTCGCCGACCGGGTCGAGCAGGCCTGGGAAGGGAGTGCATGATCGTGTGGGATCCCGTGGATGTCTTCACCGAACAGCCCTATCAGGTGCTCGTCGAGCACGGGGTCTCCGCTCTGCTGCCGCAGTTCCTCGACGGCGTGGCACGGGTGGCCATCGTCCATCCGCCGGAAATGGCCCAGCTCGCCGCCCGCATCGCCCGCGGCCTGGAGCAGCGGGTGACCCGGATCGTCGTCCCGGACGCGGAGCAGGCCAAGACCCCGGCCGTGCTGGCGCGGTGCTGGGACGAACTGGCCGAGGCCGGCTTCACCCGTTCGGATGCGATCGTCGGCCTGGGCGGCGGGGCCACCACCGACCTGGCCGGGTTCGTGGCCGCCACCTGGCTGCGCGGGGTGCGGTACATCGCCATGCCGACAACGGTGCTGGCGATGGTGGACGCCGCCGTCGGAGGCAAGACCGGGATCAACCTGGACGCCGGCAAGAACCTGGTCGGTGCCTTCTACGAGCCGTTCACGGTGCTGGGCGATCTGGACTACCTCGGCACCCTGCCGGAGCGGGAACTGCGTTCCGGGTTCGCCGAGGTGCTCAAATGCGGTTTCATCGCCGATCCGCAGATCCTCGACGACTTCGAGGCCGCTCCCGGTGAGGCGCTGGCGCCCTCCGACCTCCAGGCCGGGCTGATCCGTCGCGCCGTGGCGGTGAAGGCGCGGGTGGTCTCCGCGGATCTGCGCGAGCGCACCGGCGAGGGCACCGAGATCGGCCGCGAGGCACTGAACTACGGTCACACCCTCGGCCACGCCATCGAACGGCACCTGCACTTCGCCGGCCGGCACGGCGAGGCTATCAGCGTCGGCATGGTGTTCGCCGCAGAACTGGCCCGGCGGCTGGGCCTGATCGAATCCACCCTGGTGGCGCGGCACCGCGAGGTGTTGACCGCGGCCGGGCTGCCGATCGGCTTCGACGCCACGGCCTGGCCCGCGCTGCGCGCGGCCATGAGCCTGGACAAGAAGGCCCGCGGAACCAGCGTCCGGTTCGTCCTGCTGCATGGCCTGGGGATCCCCGCGATCCAGGCCAATCCGCCCGAGGAGACGATGGCTTCGGCCTACCGCGCGCTCACGTCCGGCTGACCGCGAAGGTGCGAGCAGCCCGCGCCAGCGCCTAAACTGACCCGTCGAACATAAGCGAAGGGCGAAAGTACGTGGTCTCCACCAACGATCTGAAGAATGGCATGGTGCTCGACCTGGACGGTCAGCTGTGGAGCGTCATCTGGTTCCAGCACCACAAGCCCGGCAAGGGCAACACGGTGGTGCGCACCAAGCTCAAGCATGTGCTGAGCGGCAAGGTGGTCGACCGGACCTTCAACTCCGACATCAAGGTGGACACCGCCAACGTCGACCGCCGCGAGATGCAGTACCTGTACCACGACGGCGACGGCTACGTCTTCATGGACACCAGCACCTACGACCAGCTGACGCTGGCCGAGGACACCGTCGGCGATGCCAAGAACTACCTGCTGGAGAATGCGCTGGCTACCGTCGCGCTGCACGAGGGAAACCCGCTGTACATCGACCTGCCGGCCTCGGTGGAGCTGGAAGTGACCTACACCGAGCCCGGCCTGCAGGGCGACCGCTCCACCGGTGGCACCAAGCCCGCCACGGTCGAGACCGGCGTCCAGATCCAGGTGCCGCTCTTCATCAACACCGGCGACCGGGTCAAGGTCGATACCCGCGAGGGCAACTACCTGGGTCGGGTCTAGATGGCGGCTGCCCCCGCCAAGCGTGCGTCGGCGCGCACCAAGGCGCGTAAGCGTGCCCTCGACATCCTGTTCGAGGCCGATCTGCGGCAGACCGACCCGCTGCCCGTCCTCGCCGCGCACGTGGAGCTGGACGAGCCGCCGGTGCGGCCGTTCACCGTCGAGCTGGTCGAGGGCGTGACGGCGCACCTGAGCGGCATCGACCAGGCGATCGCGGAATCTCTGGCTGCCGGCTGGACGCTGGAGCGGATGCCGCGGGTGGATCGCAACCTGGCGCGGATCGCCGCCTACGAGATCGCCCACACCGAGGTCTCCCGCGAGGTCGCGGTGGCGGAGAGCGTCTCCCTCGCCCAGGAGCTGTCCACCGACGATTCCGCGACCTTCCTCAACGGCGTGCTGCGCGCGGTCGTGGCCCGGCAGGGGTAGATCGGGTGGTCGACGCCCTGCGGGGGATCGGCGAGGAGTTCACCGGTCTGCTGGGACGTACCGGCGTCACCTGGTGGCGCCTGGCTCCCTGGCTGCTGGGGCTCTGCCTGCTGGGCTGGGTGGGCAACTACGGCGCGGTGCTGCTGGGCACGGAACTGACCTTCTACTGGCCCTGGCTGGTGATCCTCGGCCTGGCGATCGGGACGGTGGCCCAGCTGGCCACCATCGTGATCGCGCTGCGCTTCGTGATGGAACACAATCAGGTGCGGCTGGGCTCGATGCGGGTGCTGCCCGGCGAGCGGCCACCGAGCCCGGTGCAACTGGTCGCCCGCACCATCCTGCCCTTCCTGGCGATCTACGCCGCCTTCGGCTTCGTCGACGACTACGCCCGCAACGTGGTGCTGGCGATGACCGGCCGCTACGGCCTGGGGTCGGTGGAGTTCCTGTCGGCGCTGAATCCGGTGAGCTCGCCGCAGACCCTGGCGACCGCGATCGGGATCATCGTCGTGCTGTACCTGCTGCGCCGCGGGCTGGATTGGCTGGCCGGCCGCCACGACCGGATCTGGATCGGCCTGGTCGGCGCCGTCGTGGAGGCCTCCTGGCTGCTGGTGCTGTTCCTGAGCGCTTTCCGGCTGGTCGAATCGGCCTGGCTGTGGCTGAACGAACGCCAGCTCGCCGCCTGGTGGGGCGCGCTGCGCGACGCGCTGTTCGGCTGGATCCACCTCACCGGATTCTGGCTGACGGCCTGGGAATTCCTGGCCGCCGAGGCCTGGCCGGCACTGTGGGACATGCTCGCCCAGCCGCTGGCCTGGCTGGCACTGGCGGTGGTGGTCGCCGGAATCAAGGTCGCCACCACGGCGGAACTGCTGGAGGCCCACGGCGAGGGCGTGACCAGCTTCGCCAAGGTGGCCAACGGCTTCTTCACCGGGGATCTGGACGACAAGTTCGCACCGCTGTGGAACGCCGTCCGGTTCCTGGCAGCCGCCGGATTGCCGCTGCTGGGGGGCTATGTCCTGGCATTCACCGCGATCGACCTGATCGGCGAACTGGTCGCGGCCGGGGTCGACCAGCTGATCGGGCCGCAGTACGACAAGGCCGCGGTGCGGGTGATGCCCTTCTACGACCTGATCCAGCTGGTGCTGGTGATGGCAATGCGCCTGGCCCTGCTGGGCGCCACCGTGGGCCGGGTGAGCGAGGTGCTCGCCGCCGGCCGGACTCCGTCGCGCCACCGGATCTCCGAGGCCGTGACGGTCTTCGTGGTCTGCATCGCGCTGGCGCTGTCGAGCATCGCGATCCGGCCGCCCACCGGAGTCTGGGAGGAGACCGCAGCGGTGAATGCGGAACTGTCCCTGATGGGCGGGAGGGTCCGGGTCGGCGAGCCTCAGGCCGGCCGGATGCTCACCAACGAGTGGGGTGCCCGGAATCCGACCGATCTGGTCTTCCTGGTGGTGCCTGTGTCGCTGACCCGGGAGCGCGGTTCGGTCCATGTCGGCGTCAGCCTCCGAGCCGGGGAGCGGCGGTACCAGCCATGGGACGGGAGCGGTCAGCTGACCACGGATCCGGGCTTCACCACCGAACGCGACATTGTCTTCGAACTCGACCCGGCCGACCTCACGCAGGAGCTGACGGTCGAGTTGCACCCCGGCGCGTCGATGCAGCTGGGCGAGCTGATCGGACTGGTGCCGCTGCCCGCCCCGACCCCGGCCGACGAGGTCTCCTATCGCGGCAGCCAGATCCAGTGGGTGCCATGACCGGGCGGCGAATGCTCGAGCGTCCCTGGCTCCTGCTGGGCACCGCGCTGGTGGTGGCGGTCGCCTTCAGCGCGCTGTGGCTGGTCCGGTCGGTGGCGCCCTTCCGCCCCGATCCGGAACCGATCCCGCAGGGGTCGCCCGCCGCCACCAGCCAGGGGACCTTCACGCTGCGGGGGATGACCACCATCGACGTCCTGCCCGATGGAGGCGACGGGACGCCGCCGCTGGCGGGCGCGAGCCTGGTCGCCGTGCTGTTCGACTACGCCGGCAACCCCGGCGAGGAGGTCGTCTGCCTGGTCGAACTGCTCGGGCAGGAGCGGTACTGGACCACCGACCGCTACGCCTCGGTGCAGGACTGGGGCTACCAGTCCTCCTGCGAAGGGAACTCGGGGACGGTGCTGCGGGTCTTCGAGATCCCGGCGGACGCGGTCGGTGAGATCCGGGGAGTCCGGATCCGCGGCGGCGGGGACGACGTGATCCTCGCCGGCGAGGTGACGGTTCAGTAGTCGCCGTCCGGCAGCCGGGTCAGCGGCACGACCACCGCGGTCGGCAGCGCGAAGGAGTCGACGTTCCAGTGCGGCCGGTCGCTGAGACCGAGAACCAGGTTCGCGGTGTACTCCATGGGCACCACCCGCACCTCGAAGCTGTCGCCCGGGGTGAACTCGTCGAACCGGAAGACCGCCTCCAGCGTCATCGGCTGGTTGTCCGGTGGCACCATCTGGCGGTTGTTGAAGGAGGCCTCGGGGTCGGCCGGGCCGAGCCGCGGCTGCCAGGCGCCGGTCGCGACCGGGGACGCCTTGGGATCGATGCCGACCAGGTTCCCGTAGTCGCCGCTCATCGGGTAGAGGGTCTCGTCGTGCGGATTGCGGACGCTGCCCGAGACCACCACGCGCCACGGCTGGTCGGTGGCTTCGGTCAGGTACTGCGCGGTCGCCGAGTCGAAGCTGAAGACCAGGTTGCGGGCGTCGATCTCGGTGCCGGGCTCGACGCTCACCGCCGCCACCTGGCGCCGCTGGAAGCCGCCCAGGGCAGCCACCACGGCGAGGACGGCGACCGCCGCGAGCGCGGCGAGAAGCCAGCCCGGGAGCGGGCGACGGAGGGGTGGGCTGGCGGTCGGCACGTCCGGCAGTGTAGCCAGCGCCACGGTCTCGAACGCGGACGGGGAGCCCCGGTGAGCTTTGGTAGAGTCCTGCGGGGTCGGTCATGGCGATCCCTGCGAACCGCCGAAGGGAAATCTATGCCAAGCAACCTGTATGCGCGCCCACTCGTCGACGCCCTACTGGTTCTGGAAGATGGACGATCCTTCCGTGGCATCTCCTTCGGCGCTCCCGGGGAGGCCTTCGGCGAAGCGGTGTTCTCCACCGCGATGTCGGGCTACCAGGAGACGCTCACCGATCCGAGCTACCACCGCCAGGTGGTCATCGCCACCGCGCCGCACATCGGCAACACCGGCTGGAACGACGAGGACGACGAGTCGAGCCGGATCTGGGTGGCCGGCTACGTGGTGCGCGATCTCTCCCGGGTGCGCTCCAACTGGCGCTCGAACCGCTCCCTGGACGACGAGCTGCGGGCGCAGGGCGTGGTCGGGATCGCCGAGGTGGACACCCGCGCGCTCACCCGTCACCTGCGCGAACGCGGCGCCATGCGAGTCGGCATCTCGACCGTCGAGCTCGATCCGGAACGGCTGCTGGCCCGGGTGCTGGAGACCCCGCCGATGGTCGGCGCGAGCCTGGTCGCCGATGTCACCACCCGCGAACCTAGGCTGATTCCGGCGGTGGGGGAGAAGCGGTTCACCGTGGCCGCCATCGACCTGGGCATCAAGGACATGTCCCCGCAGCGGATGGCTGAGCGCGGCATCGAGGTGCACCTGCTGCCGGCCGACACCACGATCGAACAGATCCAGGAGCTGAAACCCGACGGGGTGTTCTTCTCCAACGGCCCCGGCGACCCGGCCGCCGCCGACGGCGAGATCGCCCTGCTGCGGCAGGTGCTGGACGCCCGCCTGCCGTACTTCGGGATCTGCTTCGGCAACCAGCTCTTCGGAAGGGCGCTGGGCTTCGGCACCTACAAGCTGAAGTACGGCCACCGCGGCATCAACCAGCCGGTGATGGATCTGGCCACCCGCAAGGTCGAGATCACCGCCCAGAACCACGGCTTCGCCGTCGACGCCCCGCTGACCGGGAGCACGCCGACCGCCTGGGGCGACGCCCGGGTCTCGCATGTCTGCCTCAACGACGACGTGGTGGAGGGCCTCGAACTGCGCTCGCCGGAGGGCGACCTGCTGAGCTTCTCCGTCCAGTACCACCCGGAGGCGGCCGCCGGGCCGCACGATTCGGCCCATCTGTTCGACCGGTTCATCGACGTGATGACCGCCCGCCGCGAAGGGAAGGACGCCTGATGCCGCGCCGTACCGACATCTCGTCCATCCTGGTGATCGGTTCCGGGCCGATCGTGATCGGCCAGGCCTGCGAGTTCGACTACTCCGGGACGCAGGCCTGCCGGGTGCTCCGCGAGGAGGGGTTCCGGGTGATCCTGGTGAACTCCAACCCAGCCACCATCATGACCGACCCCGAGTTCGCCGACGCCACCTACGTCGAGCCGATCCAGCCCGACTACCTGGAAAAGGTGATTGCCACCGAGCGCCCGGACGCCCTGCTGGCCACCCTGGGCGGCCAGACCGCGCTCAACGCCGCCGTCACGCTGCACGAGACCGGCGTCCTGGAGAAGTACGGCGTGGAGTTGATCGGCGCCTCGGTGGACGCCATCCAGTCCGGCGAGGACCGGGAGAAGTTCAAGGAGATCGTGCTCGGCCTGGACGTTCCCGGCGTCGACGTCGGCGTGGCCAGGTCGGCGATCTGCCACACCATCGAAGAGGTGGTGGCCGCGGCCGGCGACCTCGGCTACCCGGTCGTTGTGCGGCCCTCCTTCACCATGGGCGGGGTCGGCTCGGGCTTCGCCCACGACGAGGCCGAACTGCGCCGCATCGCCGGCACCGGCCTGGCCGCGTCACCGGTCACCGAGGTGCTGATCGAGGAATCAGTGCTCGGCTGGAAGGAGTACGAGCTGGAGCTGATGCGGGACAAGGCCGACAACGTCGTGGTCGTCTGCTCGATCGAGAACCTCGACCCGATGGGCGTGCACACCGGGGACTCCATCACCGTCGCTCCCGCCATGACGCTCACCGACCGGGAGTACCAGAACCTGCGCGACGTCGGCATCGCCGTGATCCGCGCGGTCGGGGTCGACACCGGCGGCTGCAACATCCAGTTCGCGATCCATCCGGAGAACGGTCGGATGATCGTGATCGAGATGAACCCGCGGGTCTCCCGCTCGTCCGCGCTGGCCTCGAAGGCGACCGGCTTCCCGATCGCCAAGATCGCCGCCAAGGTGGCGGTCGGCTACACCCTGGACGAGATCCCCAACGACATCACCGAGCAGACCCCGGCCTCCTTCGAACCCACCCTCGACTACATGGTGGTGAAGGTGCCGCGGTTCGCCTTCGAGAAGTTCCCGACCGCGGATTCGACGTTGTCGACGCACATGAAGAGCGTCGGCGAGGCGATGGCGATCGGCCGCAATTTCACCGAGGCCCTCGGCAAGGCGCTGCGTTCGCTGGAGGACGCCAACGCCGGCTTCGACCTCACCGGCGAGCTCACCCAGACCCTCGACGAGGTGCTGGCAGCCGCGTCCCGCCCCCACGACGGACGACTGAAGCTGGTGATGAACGCCTTCCGGCTGGGCGCGACCGTCGACCAGCTGCACGAGGCCACCGGCATCGACCCCTGGTTCCTGGATCAGATCCTGCTGATCCACGACATCGCGGTGCGGGTGCGCGACGCCGACGCCCTGACCGAGCCGCTGCTGCGGCTGGCCAAGCGGCACGGCATCTCCGACGGCCAGCTCGGCCGGCTGCGCAACCTCTCCCCGGACGTGGTGCGCGGGCTGCGCTGGGCGCTCGGCATCCGCCCGGTCTACAAGACGGTGGACACCTGCGCCGCCGAGTTCGCCGCCCGGACCCCGTACCACTACTCCAGCTACGACTCCGAGACCGAGGTCGAGCCGCGCACCAAGCCGGCGGTGATCATTCTGGGCAGCGGGCCGAACCGGATCGGCCAGGGCATCGAGTTCGACTACTCCTGCGTGCACGCCACGCTGGCGCTGCGGGAGATCGGCTACGAGACCGTCATGGTCAACTGCAACCCGGAGACCGTCTCCACCGACTACGACACCGCCGACCGGCTCTACTTCGAGCCGCTCACCCTGGAGGACGTGCTGGAGGTCGTGCACGCCGAACGCCAGGCTGGGCCGGTGGCCGGGGTGCTGGTGCAGCTGGGCGGGCAGACCCCGCTCAAGCTCGCCCAGGCGCTGAAGGACGCGGGCGTACCGATCCTGGGCACCTCCCCGGAGGCCATCAACCTGGCCGAGGAGCGCGGCGCCTTCGGCCGGCTGCTGGCCGAGGCGGGCCTCACCGCCCCGGCCTACGGCATGGCGGAATCCTCGGCGCAGGCGCTGCAGATCGCGCACACGATCGGCTACCCGGTGCTGGTGCGGCCTTCCTACGTGCTGGGTGGACGCGGCATGGAGATCGTCTACGACGACGCCTCGCTGGCCTCCTACATCGAGCGGGCCACCGACATCACACCGGCCCATCCGGTGCTGGTCGACCGCTTCCTGGACGACGCCATCGAGATCGACGTCGACGCCCTCTACGACGGCACCGAGCTCTACCTGGGCGGCGTGATGGAGCACATCGAGGAGGCCGGCATCCACTCCGGCGACTCCGCCTGCGCGCTGCCCCCGCTCACCCTGGGCAGCGAGGTGATGGACGTCATCCGCGACGCCACCACCAAGATCGCCGCCGGCGTGGGGGTGCGCGGGCTGCTGAACATCCAGTTCGCCCTGCTCGGCGACCTGCTCTACGTCCTGGAGGCCAACCCGCGGGCCTCGCGCACCGTCCCGTTCGTGTCCAAGGCGACCGCCACCCCACTGGCCAAGGCCGCCGCGCGGATCTCGCTGGGGGAGTCGATCGCCGACCTTCGGGAGGCCGGGCTGCTGCGTTCGGGAGCCGACGGCACCGCGATCATCGAGGCGGCTCCGATCGCGGTGAAGGAGGCCGTGATGCCGTTCAACCGGTTCCGTACCAGTGACGGCAGCTGGGTGGACACCCTGCTCGGCCCGGAGATGAAGTCGACCGGCGAGGTGATGGGCCTGGACGCCAGCTTCGGCGCGGCCTTCGCCAAGAGCCAGTCGGCCTCCTACGGCGAGGTGCCGACCTCCGGCACGGTCTTCGTCTCGGTGGCCAACCGGGACAAGCGGCACGCCATCTTCCCGATCAAGAAGTTGGCCGACATGGGCTTCACCGTGCTGGCCACCGAGGGCACCGCGCAGGTGCTGCGGCGCAACGACGTCGACGTGACGGTGATCCGCAAGCACTCCCAGGGCCGTGGCCCGAACGGGGAGCCGACCATCGTGGAGGCCATCCTGGCCGGTGAGGTCGACCTGATCTTCAACACCCCGCACGGCCAGTCCCGCGACGGCTCGCCGCGGCGGGACGGCTGGGAGATCCGTTCGGCGGCGATCCTGGCCGACGTGCCGTGCGTGACCACCGTCCAGGGCCTGTCGGCCTGCGTGCAGGGGATCGAGGCGCTGCAGCGCCACGAGATCGGGGTGCGTTCGCTGCAGTCGTGGAGCGACGCGGTGACCGCCGAGTTGCGCGGCTGATGGGACTGCCGGCCGAGTTGCTGCGGGGCGGCTACGCCGGGCTGCTGCGTCCGGTGCTGTTCGCCAGCCACGGCGGCGACCCCGAGGCGATCCACGAGCAGCTGATTGGCCTGCTGGCCGCCATCGGCGACACCCCGCTGTTGCGGGGGATCCTGGATCTGGTCGCGGCCAGCTCCGGCGTGGCCACCGAGGTGGCCGGCGTCCGGTTCCCCAACCGGGTCGGCCTGGCTGCCGGCATGGACAAGGACGGCCTGGCGGCCCGCGCCTGGGCCTCGCTGGGTTTCGGGTTCGCCGAGGTGGGGACGGTGACCGCCCAGGCCCAGCCCGGCAACGATCGTCCCCGGGTCTTCCGGCTACGCGAGAGCCACGCCCTGATCAACCGGATGGGCTTCAACAACCACGGCGCCGGCGCCCTCGCCCAGACCCTGGCCGAGGCGGGGATCCGCCGCGGCAACGGGGGCGCGGGGATCCCGATCGGGGTCTCGATCGGCAAGACCAAGCTGGTCGCCGTCGAGGACGCGGTCGCCGACTACCTGGCCAGCCTGGAGGCCGTGGCACCGCACGCCGACTATGTCGCGATCAATGTCTCCAGCCCGAACACCCCGAACCTGCGCACCCTGCAGGACGGCGGTGCCTTGGCCGGCCTCACCGCGGCCCTGGTCGCCCGAGCCGCGGAACTCGACGCGAACCCGGTCCCGATCTTCGTCAAGATCGCCCCCGACCTGAGCTGGGAGCAGATCGACGAGGTGCTCGCCTCCTGCGCGGCGGCAGGGATAGCCGGGCTGATCGCCACCAACACCACGCTGGGACGCGACGGACTGGCCCCCTCCGACGCCGGTCTGGCCGACCAGGCCGGGGGGCTCTCCGGCGCGCCGCTCACTGCCCGCGCGCTGGAGGTCGTCCGCTACGTCGCCGAACACACCGGCCTGCCGGTGATCGGGGCGGGCGGCATCATGACCGCCGACGGCGCGCAGCGGATGTTCGACGCTGGCGCGGCGCTGATCCAGCTTTACACTGGCTTCATCTACCACGGGCCGGGGTTGATCGC
The DNA here is from genome assembly GCA_020161795.1 of Actinomycetota bacterium. Lineage (GTDB taxonomy): Bacteria > Actinomycetota > Actinomycetes > Propionibacteriales > Propionibacteriaceae > Propionicimonas. The sequence continues at coordinate 19,297 of JAIUOR010000023.1, forward strand.
AGCGATCAACGCCGCGGATACAAGGAGGTACCCCAGGTGACGACCTACTGGCGTCGGTTGCGCGAGATCGTCTCCGATCGCGGACCGCTGTGCGTCGGCATCGATCCGCATCCGCCGATCCTGAGCGCCTGGGGCCTACCGGCGACCGCGGCCGGCGTGGAGCGGTTCAGCCGTCACCTGGTGGAGACCCTGGGTGACCGGGTCGCCGCGTTCAAGCCGCAGTCGGCCTTCTTCGAGTGCTACGGGTCGGCGGGCATCGCCGTGCTGGAGCGGGTGCTCGCCGATATCGCGGAATCCCCGGCGCTGAGCATCCTGGACGTCAAGCGGGGCGACATCGGCTCGACCATGGCCGCCTACGGCCAGGCGTACCTCGCCGACGGGGCACCGCTGGCGGCGGACGCGATCACCGTCTCGCCCTACCTCGGCTTCGGCTCGCTGCAGCCCACCATCGACCTGGCCCACCGCTACGAGCGCGGCATCTACGTGCTGGCGCGCACCTCGAATCCCGAGGGCGGAACCGTGCAGCTGGCCCTGACCGAAGACGGTGAGGGCTCGGTCGTCCAGTCGATGATCGACGCCGCCACTGCCGTGAACCGGGAATCCCGGCAGAAGGCGGTCGGCCTGGTGGTGGGTGGCACCCACAGCTCGCTGGGCTGCGATCTGTCGGACTTCAACGGTTCCATCCTGGTGCCGGGAATCGGCGCCCAGGGTGGCCGGATGGAGGATCTGCCCTCCCTCTTCGGCGACGCGGTCGACCAGGTGCTGGCCGTCGTGGGACGCGGGGTGATCGGCGCCGGTCCGGATCCGCAGGCGCTGCGCGCGAAGGTGGACATGCTGGTCGGGTGATTTCCCCGGAATTCCTGCGAAGCTCCTAGTTGGGCGTTAGATTGACGACATCAGCCAGCTATTTCGTCTGCCGGAGAATCTTGTGACCATTCCACAGCTCACCAGTGAGCAACTCGAAGCCGCCCGGGCCGCAGCCACCCAGGCCCGCCGTGCCAGGGCGGAACTGAAGAACGACGTGCGCTCCGGCAAGGTGAGCCTGGCCGAGGCGCTGGACGCTTCCGCCGGCGACGACGTGCTGGCCCACATCAAGGTGGTCGATCTGCTCAAGGCGGTGCCGCGGGTGGGGGAGAAGCGGGCCACCGTCGTGATGGAGAAGCTCGACATCGCGCCGAACCGGCGGATCCGCGGCCTCGGCCGGCACCAGCTGGCCGGGCTCAGGGCGGAGTTCGGTGATCGGTGACGTCACCATCGTCTGCGGGCCTACCGCGGTAGGCAAGGGAACGGTCGTCGCAGCGTTGCGCGATCGGTACCCGCAGGTGTGGGTGTCGGTGTCGGTGACCACCCGTCCGCCCCGTCCCGGAGAAGTGGACGGCGTGCACTACTGGTTCATCGATGATGCCGCTTTCGACGAGCTCATCGCCACCGACGGGCTGCTGGAGTGGGCGCTGGTGCACGGCGTCCATCGCTATGGGACGCCCTCGGCGCCCGTGGAGGATGCCGTGGCGGCCGGCCGCCGGGTGATCCTGGAGATCGACCTGCAGGGGGCCCGGCAGGCGCGGGCCAAGCTGCCCGGCGTGCGCTCGGTGTTCATCGCGCCGCCCCGCTGGGAGACGCTGCGCGAGCGCCTGCTGCAACGCGGAACCGAGGACGAGGCAGAGATGAATCGCCGGCTGCAGACCGCGCAGGCGGAGCTGGCCGCCGCCGGGGAGTTCGATCACGTGGTGGTCAACGACGATTTTTCGACTGCGGTCGATCAGTTGGTAGACTTGCTGGGCCTGTGAACAGCCGTCCGGCTGCAGGGCAATGTTCTCCCAGACCGGGTTCTCCCAGACCAGAAGGCACATCTTGAGCACACAGACTCCCGAGGGGATCACCAATCCGCCGATCGACGACCTGCTGACCAGGGTCGACTCGAAGTACCGTCTCGTGCTGTACGCCGCCAAGCGAGCCCGTCAGATCAACGCCTACTACTCGCAGCTCGGCGAAGGCCTGCTGGAGAACGTCGGCCCGCTGGTGGACATCGGGATCCAGGAGAAGCCGCTGTCGATCGCGCTGCGCGAGATCAACGCCGACGTGCTGGAATGCACCGACATCGACCCCGAGGCGGAGGCCGCCGCTCGCGCCGAGGCCGAAGCCGACCCCGATTTCTCGCTGGATCCGTTCGGCACCGACGAACTGGCCTGAGCCGGCGCCATGAGCCGGATCGTGCTCGGTGTCGCCGGCGGGATCGCCGCGTACAAGGCGTGCCTGCTGCTGCGCCGTTTCGCCGAGGCCGGCCACGAGGTGACCGTGGTGCCCACCCGCAACGCGCTGGAGTTCGTGGGCGCGACCACCTGGGCGGCACTGTCGGGCAAGCCGGTTGCCGCCGACGTGTTCACCGGCGCCGAGCAGGTGCCCCACGTCCGGCTGGGCCGCGAGGCCGACCTGGTGGTGGTAGCCCCGGCGACCGCCGATCTGCTCTCCAGGGCTGCGACCGGACGAGCGGACGATCTGCTCACCAACGTGCTGCTGACCGCCGGTTGCCCGGTGCTGATGGCGCCGGCGATGCACACCGAGATGTGGCTGCACCCGGCCACCCGAGCCAATGTGGCGACGCTGCGCTCGCGCGGCGTGGTGGTGCTGGAGCCGGCCGAGGGCCGGCTGACCGGCGCCGATTCCGGCCCGGGGCGGCTGCCCGAACCCGAGGACATCGAAGCGCTCGCGCTCGCGCTGCTGGACGCCCCCGGGCTGGCCGAGCGGATGGCCGCCCAGGATCTGGCCGGGCAGAAGGTCGTGATCTCGGCCGGCGGCACCCGGGAGGCGCTCGATCCGGTGCGGTTCGTCGGCAACTCCTCCTCGGGCCGCATGGGCGTCGCTCTCGCCCGGGGCGCCGCGGCGCGGGGCGCCGAGGTGACGCTGGTCGCGGCCAACCTGGCCCTGCCGCTGCCGTCGGCAGTGAGCGGCGTGCCGGTGGGATCCACCGCCGACCTGGCAGAGGCGATGTTCGTCCACGCCGCCGATGCCGATCTCGTGGTGATGGCCGCCGCGCCGGCCGACTACACACCGGCCGCGCCGAGCCCCACCAAGTTGAAGAAGGACGGCGACGCCGGCCTGACGGTGGAGTTCACGCAGACCACCGATATCCTGGCCACGCTCTCCGGACGCCGTCCCCCGGGGCAGGTGATCGTCGGCTTCGCCGCGGAGACCGCCGGTTCCCGCAACGAACTCCTCGCGCTGGGCCAGGCGAAGCTCGCCCGCAAGGGCTGCCAGCTGCTCGTGCTCAACGACGTCTCCGGTGGCCGGGTCTTCGGTTCCGACGCCACCGAGGTGATCGTGATCTCCCCGTCCGGCGTCGTCGCGGAGGCGACCGGCAGCAAGGCCGCTGCCGCGCACGCCGTCCTCGATGCTGCACTCGCTCTCAGAACCGCCGAAAGGAAGCCAGCGTGAGCCGCCTCTTCACCTCCGAATCGGTCACCGAGGGGCACCCCGACAAGGTCGCCGACTCGGTCTCCGACCACGTGCTGGATGCCCTGCTGCGCGAAGACCACCGCAGCCGGGTCGCCGTGGAGACCCTGGTCACCACCGGGACGGTCGTGGTCGCCGGCGAAGTGACGACCTCGGGCTACGTCGACATCGCCAAGCTCGCCCGCGACCGCATTCTGGAGATCGGCTACGACTCCTCGGAGAAGAGCTTCGACGGCGGCTCGTGCGGCGTCCTGGTGTCCCTGGGCACCCAGTCGCCGGACATCGCGCTCGGCGTGGACACCGCGCTGGAGGCCCGCGCCGAGGGCTCCCGCGATCTGCTGGATGCGCAGGGGGCCGGCGACCAGGGGCTGATGTTCGGGTACGCCTGCAGCGACACCGCCAGCCACATGCCGTTGCCCATCGACGTTGCCCACCGGCTGGCCGAGCGGCTGGCGGAGGTGCGTCAGCGGGCCGACCTCGACTTCCTGCTGCCGGACGGCAAGACGCAGGTGACCGTCGAGTACGACGGCGACCGTCCGGTGCGGATCGACACGGTGGTGGTCTCCACCCAGCACATCGAGGCGGTCAGCCAGGCCACCATCGCCGCCGAGGTGAAGGCCCGGGTGATCGAGCCCGTGCTGGCCCGCTATCCGATCCCGCACGACGGCCTGACCGTGTACGTGAACCCGACCGGGAAGTTCGTCGTCGGCGGCCCGATGGGCGATGCCGGCGTGACCGGGCGCAAGATCATCGTCGACAGCTACGGCGGCATGGCCCGCCACGGCGGCGGCGCGTTCTCGGGCAAGGATCCGTCAAAGGTGGATCGCTCGGCCGCGTACGCGCTGCGCTGGGTCGCCAAGAACGTGGTGGCGGCCGGGCTGGCCGAGCGCTGCGAGGTGCAGGCCGCCTACGCCATCGGACGTGCCCACCCGGTCGGCTTCTACACCGACTGCTTCGGTACGGAGAAGGTGCCGCTGTCGCAGATCGAGGATGCCGTGCGCCAGGTCTTCGACCTGCGGCCGGCCGCGATCATCCGCGATCTCGACCTGCTGCGCCCGATCTACTCCCGGGTGACCAACTACGGCCACTTCGGTCGCGAGCTCGACGTGATGACCTGGGAGCGCACCGACCGCGCGGACGCGCTCGCTGCAGCCGTCAAGGGCTGACGCGCACCGCTCCCGCGTTCGCCCGGGTCGACGTCGGAGCCGGGCTCTACCATTCACGTCATGGAGCAGGTGCGGGTGGCGAGCGTGGCGGTGGACATGCCGCTGGCCAACCTCGACCGTCCGTTCGACTACCTGGTGCCGGACGAGCTGGCCGAGGCCGCGGTGGTCGGTTCGCGGGTGCGGGTGCGTTTCGCCGGACGGCTGCGCAACGGGTTCGTCCTCGAACTGCGAACGGACTCCGCTCGCGACAAGCTGCTGCCGCTGCAGGGGGTGCTCTCGCCGGAACCGGTGCTGAGCGCCGAGGTGACGCGACTGGTGCGGGCGGTCGCCGACCACTACGCCAGCAGCTTCGCCGATGTGGTGCGGCTGGCGGTGCCGCCTCGGCACGCGCTGACCGAGCGGGCCGAGCCCCCGGCCTACCCGGCGCCGCGACTGGAGCCGGCACCTCCCGTGCTCGGCCGCTACCCCGACGGCGAGGTCTACCTGGCGAAGCTCGCCGAGGGCGGCCGGCCGCGTGCCACCTGGACGACCGCACCGCGACCTGACGGGGTGGGGGACTGGGCCGGCGGGCTGCTGGACGCCGCCGCCACCACCCTGGGTTCGGGCAGGGGAGCGGTGCTGCTGGTACCCGACGCACGCGACCTGGCCGAACTGGCCGAGCGGGCCAAGGAACGTCTCGGTGCCGGCAGCTTCGTCACCCTCACTGCCGAACTGGGGCCGGCGGCGCGCTACCGGGCCTTTCTGGCCGCTGCTCGCGGGCAGGTGCGGCTGGTGCTGGGCAATCGCGCGGCGGTCTTCGCCCCGGTGCACGACCTGGGCCTGATCGCGCTGTGGGACGACGGGGACGACTCCTACGCCGAGCCGCGGACTCCCTATCCGCACGCGCGGGAGGTGGCCGTGCTGCGCGCCCATCTGGCCGGCTGCGGGCTGTTGCTGGCCGCGCGCTCCCGCACCGCGGAGGTGCAGCGACTGGTGGCCACCGGCTGGCTGCACCCGCTTCAGCTCAGCCCCGCCGACACCCGGGCCGTCTCCGCAGCGGTCCGCGTCACGGCCAGCGACGAGACCCGGCTGCCCCGGGAGGTTTTCGCCACGATCCGCACCGGGCTGACCCACGGCCCGGTTCTGGTCAGCGTGCCGCGTGCGGGCTACCACCCGGTGGTGGTGTGCGCCGGCTGTCGCGAGGTGGCGCGCTGCGCGAAGTGCGGTCAACCGCTGCGTCACACCAGGGCGGGGCTCGCGTGCGCCTGGTGCGGTCCGCCGCAGGCGGGCTGGCGCTGCCCGGAGTGCGGTGACCGGCGGGTTCGCACCCCGGTCGCCGGCGTCACCCGCACCGCCGAGGAGTTCGGCAAGGCGTTTCCCGGCGTACGGGTGCTGTCCTCGTCCGGCGATCACCCGGTCGGCGAGGTGGACGAACAATCCACGCTCGTGCTGGCCACCCCCGGGGTGGAGCCCCCCGCGCGCTTCGGGTACGCGGCGGCCGTCCTGCTCGATACCGCGGCGACCCTGGGACGGCCCGAACTGCGGGCCGGCGAGGAGGCACTGCGACGCTGGCTCGCGGTGACCGCGCTGGTGCGCCCGGGGGAGGAGGGCGGCACCGTCCTGGTGGTGGGGGAGGCCGCGGATCGGCAGGTGCAGGCGCTGCTGCGGCTCGATCCGGTCGGTTTCGCCGAACGTGAGCTGGCCGACCGGGCGGCCGCAGGGTTCCCCCCTGCGGTCAAGCTGGTGGCGCTGGAGGGTGAGTTCGCCGTGCTGCACGACGTGCTGGGCGCGCTGCAACTGCCCCAGGGCGTGCAGGTGAACGGTCCCTTCGAGACCGCCGGCGAGCCGCGGGTCACGCTGCGCTGCGCGCTGCCGCTGGCTTCCGAACTGATCGCGGCGGTGCGCACGATGCTCTCCCAGCGCGCCGCGGCGAAGACCGCTGGTGCGCTACGCGTCCGGGTCGACCCGCAGGTCGTAGGCTGACGCCCATGCGTCTCGTCTTCGCAGGCACCCCGACCGTCGCCGCGCACACCCTGGCGCACCTGCTCGATCGCACCGATCACGAGGTCGTCGCTGTGATCAGCCGGCCGGACGCACCGGTGGGACGGTCGAAGCGTCCGGTGCCCAGCCCGGTCTCCGAGCTCGCTCTGAGCCGCGGCATCGAGCTCCTGCGGCCGACGCGTCCCAGCGAGGCCGTGGCGCGACTCGGCGAGCTCGCGCCGGACGCCTGCCCGGTGATCGCCTATGGCGCGCTCCTGCCGCAGCGCGTACTGGACGTCCCGGCCCACGGCTGGCTGAACGTCCACTACTCGCTGCTGCCACGCTGGCGCGGGGCGGCCCCGGTGCAGCGCGCGATCCTGGCCGGTGACGAGGTGACCGGCGTCAGCGTCTTCCGGCTGGTGGCGGCGATGGACGCCGGTCCGGTCTTCGCGACCTCCGCGGTGGCGATGGAACCGGGGGAGACCTCCGGCGAACTGCTGGAACGGCTCACGCCGCTCGGCGCCGCGCTGCTGGCCGAGACCCTCGGCCAGGTGGCGGAGGGAAGCGCGGTGGCCGTCGAACAGCCGGCGGACGGCATCACCATCGCCCCCAAACTGACGGTGGCGGAGGCACGCCTGGAGTGGGCTGCGCCGGCGGCGGAGCTGGCGCGACTGGTGCGGGCGTGCAACCCGTCCCCGATGGCCTGGGCCGGCCACGGCGGCGAGCGCTTCCGGGTGCTACGCGCCGAGCCGGCGGCCGAAGCGGTGCCTGGCCTGGCGCCGGGTGAGCTGGCGGTCGGCCGCAGGGAGGTGCTGGTGGGCACCGGCGACGGCGCCCTGCGGCTGCTGGAGGTGCAGCCCCAGGGCCGGCGCGGCATGCCAGCCACGGCCTGGGCCAACGGCCTGCGCGGCGATCCCGGGGTGCTGGAGTGAGCCGTTCCGCCGGACGTCGCGCCGATCCCGCACGGCGCGCGGCCTACCGGGTTCTGCGCCGGGTGAGCGACGAAGACGCCTACGCCAATCTCGCGCTCGCCCACGAGGCGGCCGGCCTCTCACCGCGGGACGCGGCCTTCGCCACCGAACTCACCTTCGGCACCTGCCGGGCGCTGGGCACCTACGACGCGATCCTGCAGGCGGTCTCGAAGCGTCCGCTGGCCGAGCTCGACCCACCCGTACTCGACCTGCTCCGTCTGGGCAGCCACCAGCTACTGGCCATGCGCGTGCCGCAGCACGCCGCCGTGGATTCCACCGTCGCCCTGGCGAAGGCCGAGGTGGGCCCGCGGATCACCGGCTTCGTCAACGCCGTGCTGCGCAAGGTCGCCGGCGACAGCCTGGCCGGCTGGGTGGACTGGCTCACCGCCGACGCCGATCCGCGCGACGCGCTCGCGCTCGCCACCCAGCACCCGCGCTGGATCGTGGACGCCTGGGCCGATGCGCTCGGCCAGCCGGGGGAGGCCGAACTGCGCGCCGCGCTGGAGGCCGACAACAGGGCGCCGGTCAATCATCTGGTGGTGCGTCCGGGCCTGGCCGCCGTCTCCGAATTGGGCGGCGAACCCGCTCGCTACTCGCCGTTCGGGGCTTACGCCTCCGGTGCGCCGGGTGGCGTCCCAGCGGTCGCCGAGGGCCGCGCCGGGGTTCAGGACGAGGGCTCGCAACTGGTCGCGCTCGCCCTCAGCCGCGTGGCTGCGCCCAGCGGCCCCTGGCTGGATCTCTGCGCCGGCCCCGGCGGGAAGGCCGCGCTGCTGGCTGGGCTGGCGATCGAGGCCGGAACCAGGCTGGTGGCCGGCGAACTCCAGCCGCACCGCGCCCGCCTGGTCGCGCAGAACCTGGCGGGCTACGCGACGGACGCGAATGCCCCGGTCGCCCTCGTCGCCGACGGCACCCGCCCTGGGTGGGCACCAGGGAGCTTCGCCAAGGTGATGGCCGACGTCCCGTGCAGTGGGCTGGGCGCCCTGCGACGACGTCCGGAAGCCCGCTGGCGCCGGCAGCCCTCCGACATCGACGACCTGGCCGGGCTGCAGATCGCCCTGCTGCACTCGGCCCTGGCGGCGGCCGCTCCGGGCGGGGTGGTGGCCTACGTCACCTGCTCGCCCCACCTGGACGAGACCCGCGGGGTGCTGGCCACCGCCGGTGAGGCGGAGATCCTGCCGGCCGCCGACTACCTTCCCGAGGTGCCCGACGCGGCGGTGGGAGATTTCGTGCAGTTGTGGCCGCACCGCCACGGCACCGACGCGATGTTCCTGGCCCTGTTGCGGGTCGGCGGCGGCTGACCTACTCCCTCAGGAGGCGGCCGGCCCGGTTGCCCGCAGTACCCGGTCGAGCCGCTCCGGAGCCAGCAGCGCGTCCGAGACGAGGAAGGCCGCACCGATCACCCCGGCCGATTCGTCCAGCCTGCTGAGCGAGATGTTGAGGTCCTTGGTGGCCAAGGGGAGAGACCGGCTGTAGACCAGTTCGCGCACGCCGGCCATCAGCTGGTCGCCGGCGCGGGCCAGCTCGCCCCCGATGACGATCACCGCCGGGTTGAGCAGGCTGGTCGCGAAGGCGACGGCCTCGCCGAGGATGCGCCCGGCGTCGCGGATCAGGGCCATGGCCTCGGGCGCGCCTCGCCGGACCGTGGAGACGACGTCGCGCGCGGTCATCACACCGTCGTATTCGCCGCTCTGCAGGAGGCGGAGTTCCCTGGCCATGGCCCAGCCTCCGGCCAGTGCCTCGAGGCACCCCCGGTTCCCGCACCGGCAGACCGGATCGCCGTAGCCGGCGATCCGGGCGTGCCCGATGTCTCCGGCGGCACCGAGCGAGCCGCGGTTGATCCGGCCGTCGACGACGAAGCCACTGCCGATGCCCGTTCCGGCCTTGATGAACATCAGGTGGGACTCCTCCGGCCACACCAGGCGGTGCTCGGCGAGGGTGAGCAGGTTTACATCGTTGTCGACGAAGACCGGGACGTCGAACTCCGCCGCGAGATGCTCGCGGACCTCGTACCCTTCCCAGCCCGACATGATCGACCAGCCCACCGTGCGTCCGGTGGCGAAGTCGACCGGGGCGGGCAGGCCCACCCCGATGCCGCCCAGCCGGTCGCCCTTCACGGCACGGGACGCCAGGAGTTGCCGGCCCGCCTCGATGATCGTGGCGAGGACGGCCTGCGGGCCGTCGCTGACGCGCTGGTCGAGAACGGTCTCTTCGATGATGGTGTTGCGCAGGTCGGCGATCGCGACCCGGGTGTGCACCTCGCCGATGTCGACGCACAACGAGACATAGGCGCGCGGCTGGAACTCGTAGACGGTGGCGGGGCGGCCTCCCGAGGCGACGCGACGATTGGTCTTGTGGATGAGCCCGGCGGCCGACAGCGTGCGAAGGCGCTCGGTGACGGTCGGGCGGGACAGCCCGGTGAGCGATTCGATGGCCGAGCGAGTGCAGTCCGCGTTGTCCATCACCACGGCCAGTACGGCGCCAGGACCAGGGCCGGCGGTAGGTGGCTGGCGCGTCGTCGTCACGGCACCAGTGTAGCTTTGGTAAATCATTGTTACTAAAGAGTAACGTTATTTGTTTGACAGCATTGCGTAAGGCTGCCAATCTGATGCCAGAATCGCAGCTGCGCCGTCGGGCCAGGTGTGATGGGCCTTCCGGACGGAGGAGCCCCACAACGTCGTTAGGAGAACGCAATGAAGCTTCGCCAGACCAGGGCAATGCATCGTTGGAGCGCCTTCGTGGGTTCCGCGGTGGTTGTCAGCAGCTTGGCTCTCGTCGGGTGTTCTACTGGTACGCCCGCCCCCTCCGGTACGCCAACCTCCGGTACCCAGACCGCCACCCAGCCCCCGGCGGCCGAGACCTACACGATCGGCATCGTCGAGCAGCAGCTCGCCAATCCGTTCTTCGCCAAGCTCCAGCAGGCCGCCGTCGACGCGGCCAAGGCCGCCGGGCTGGAGGTGACGACGGCCGAATCCAAGACGGCCGGCGACTCCGCCACCCAGGTGGATGCGATCGAAAACATGATCGCGCGGGGAGTCAAGGGGATCGTGCTCGACCCGGCCAACGCCACCGCGCTGGTCGACGTCGTGCAGCGGGCTCGTGACGCCGGGATCCTGGTCGTCACGGTCAACACCTCCCTGGAGCCGGTGGACGCCGCCGACGCCTCCTTCGAGACCGACAACCTCGCCGGCGGACGCCTGATGGGCCAGTGGGCGAAGGCCGCGCTGGGCGATCAGGAGCCACGGGTCGCCATGCTGGACTACGACCTCTCCGACAAGACCGCCGCGGCCCGTCACAACGGCTTCCTGGAAGGATTCGGGCTGACCGAGGACTCCCCGGAGATCGTCGGAACGGCGCTGACGAAGTCGAACGTCGAGACCGGCCAGACCGCGATGGAGAACCTCCTCTCGGCGCACCCCGACATCAACGCCCTCTACACCATCAACGAGCCGGCTGCCCAGGGCGCGTTCATCGCGATCAGCAACGCCGGCAAGCAGGAGCAGATCGCGATCACCTCGATCGACGGCAGCTGCTCCGGCGTCCAGAGCGTCGTCGACGGCGAGATCGGCGCGACGGTCATGCAGTTCCCGAGCCGGATGGGCGAACTGGCCGTCCAGGCGATCGTCGACTACGTCGAGAGTGGCACCAAGCCCTCGGGTGTGATCGACTCTGGTACTGCCCTGATCACCGACCGGCCGGTCGAGGGCATCGAGTCGCACGACACCGCCTGGGGCCTGCAGAACTGCTGGGGCGAGTGACCGACCTTTCCTGGGGTCAGGCCGTGTCCTGGCCCCAGGAAGTCCTGAACGAAAGGGGGAGGCGGTGACGGATCCCAAGGGGAGCGTTGACCGGCTACGGGGCTTCCTCACCACGCAGGTGGCGGGGCCGCTCGCGGCGCTACTGGTGGCGATCGTCGTGTTCTCCGCCACGACGGACACCTTCCTCAACCCGGCGAACTTCTCGCTGATGCTGCAGCAGTCGGTGGTGATCGGCACGTTGGCGATCGGCCAGACCCTGATCATCCTGACCGCGGGCATCGACCTGGCGAACGGCGCCATCATGGTGCTGGGGACGATCGTGATCGCCCAGTTCGCGCTGGACGGGAACATCGTCCTCGGCCTGATGCTCGGCATGCTGGCCTGCGCCGCGGCCGGTGCCCTGAACGGCATGATCGTGGCCAAGTGGAAGCTGCCCCCGTTCATCGTGACCTTGGGGACGCTCACCGTACTGACCGCGACCGCGCGGTTGATGACGGACTCCCAGAGCCTGCCGGTCGAACGCGGCCTGCTTACCGTGATGGGGCAGGGCTTCTCCGTGGCCGGGTTCACCGTCAGCTGGGGCGTGGTGACGTGGCTCGCGCTCACGGCGGGGTTCGCCTACGCGCTGGGACGGACGGCGTGGGGTACCCACGTGTACGCGGTCGGCGACTCGCCGAATGCCGCGAAGCTCAACGGCATCAAGGTCGACCGGGTGCTGTTCTCGGTGTACGTGGTGGCGGGTCTGGTCTACGCGGTGGGCGCCTGGCTCGCCATGGGCCGAACGCCGATCGCGGATCCGAGCGCCTACCAGACGGCGAACCTGGACAGCATCACCGCCGTCGTGATCGGCGGTACCAGCCTCTTCGGCGGCCGGGGCGGTGTCGTCGGAACGCTGATCGGCACGCTCATCGTGGTGGTGCTGCAGAACGGTCTCACGCAGGCCGGCATCAACTCCCTCTACCAGCAGATCGCCACCGGAGCGCTGGTCGTGGTGGCCGTGCTGGTCGACCAGATCATTCGACGGAAGGACCGATAGTGACCGACGCCGCTGTCCATCCGTCCGTTCCCGAGACCACGGACGAGGTCGTCCTCTACGCCAAGGGACTGAAGAAGAAGTACGGGCACGTCACCGCCATCGCCGATGCCGACTTCCAGCTGTGCGCCAATGAGGTGCTGGCGGTGATCGGCGACAACGGAGCAGGCAAGTCGAGCCTGATCAAGGCGATCACCGGAGCGCTGGCGCCGGATGAGGGCACGGTCTTCCTGAAGGGGCAGCGGGTCCACTTCAAGAACCCACTCGATGCCCGGCTCGCCGGCATCGAGACGGTCTACCAGGAGCTGGCGGTCTGCCCGGAACTGGATATCGCCGCCAACATGTTCCTGGGACGCGAACGTCGCCGACCGGGCTGGCGTGGTGGGTTGCTGCGCGGCCTGGACAAGGCTGCGATGCGCAAGGAGGCAGCCGACCACATGGAAGAGCTGGGGATCCGTGTGCAATCCATCACCCAGCGTGTGGAGACCCTCTCCGGTGGGCAGCGTCAGGCGGTCGCCGTCGCGCGGGCGGCGGCCTGGGCGACGAACGTCGTGATCATGGACGAACCGACCGCCGCCCTGGGCGTCCGCGAGACCGGGCAGGTGCTCGACCTGATCCTGCGGGTCAAGGCCCGCGGCCTGCCGGTCGTGCTCATCAGCCACAGCATGCCCGAGGTGTTCCAGGTGGCCGATCGGATCCACATCCACCGGCTCGGCCGGCGCGAGGCCGTCGTCGATCCGGCGATGGCCTCGATGCGGGATGTGGTGGCGGTGATGACGGGCGCGCTGGCCGGCTCGGAGTTGCCTTCGGCGCTGAAGGCCGGACCCGGCAGCTGAGTTTTGACCATAGGGAAGGAGGGGCCATGACGATTCTGGACAGGTTCTCGCTGGCCGGAAAGGTCGCGGTCGTCACCGGAGGAAATCGGGGCATCGGCCAGGGGATCGCCACGGGCTTTGCCGAGGCCGGTGCGCAGGTGGTGATCGCGGCCCGGGATGCCGAGAGATCGGCCGCCGCTGTCGCCGAGATCGCCGCGGGCGGTGGCCGGGCGATCGCCGTCACCACCGATGTGGCCAGTCGTCCCAGCCTCCAGGCGATGCACGACGAGGTCGTCTCGCGGTTCGGCACCGTCGATGTGCTGGTGAACAACGCCGGGATCGGGTTCCATGCCGATGCCCTGGAGCTCGACGACTCCGAGTGGCGCCGGCTCCTCGACGTGAACCTGGACGGGGTGTGGCGGGCGAGCCAGATCTTCGGCCGAACCATGACGAAGAACCGAAGCGGATCGATCATCAACATCGGTTCGATGTCCGGGCTGATCGTCAATCGCCCGCAGTGGCACTCCCCGTACGGCATCTCGAAGGCGGCGGTCCACCACCTGACGCGCTCGCTGGCAGCGGAATGGGCGACCTCCGGGGTGCGGGTGAATGCGATCGCCCCGGGCTACGTGAAGACCGAGATCGCCTCGACCGAGTACGAGGACTACGCGCACTACTGGCGCGACGAGGTACCCATGCAGCGCTACGGCTCCGTGGACGAGATCGCCCCGACGGCGCTCTACCTGGCATCGGAGGCCTCGTCGTTCATGACCGGTTCCGTGATCGTCATCGACGGTGGGTACACCCTGTGGTGAGAGCGACCGGCCGTGTCGCGCTCGGGATCGACGTCGGCACCAGTTCGGTGAAGGTCACCGCGATCACGGAGTCGGGACGGGTGCGCACGGCGTCCTCTGCGCCCTACTCGACGGCCATGCCCTTCGACGGGGCGGCCGAGCAGAATCCCGACGACTGGTGGTCGGCGATGGTCCCGGCAACCAGCGGGCTGCTGGGCGATCTGATCGACAACGGCGCGCGCATCTCCCCGGAGACCACCATCATCGGGCTGACCGGGCAGATGCACACCAGCGTGCTGCTGGGAACAACCGGAGAAGTGGTCCATCCGGCGATGCTCTGGGCCGACAAGCGGGCGGTGGCCGAATGCCGCGAACTGATGGAGCGGGTGCCCTCGTTCGCCGACATCACCGGCAACGTGCCGATGCCGGCCTTCACCATCGCCCATCTGATGTGGTTGCGGCGACACCGTCCCGAGGCGGCGGCCAAGCTCGCCCTGGTGCTCAATCCCAAGGACGAGATCCGGCGGCGGCTCGGAGCCGGCGCGACCACCGAGCCCGCCGATGCCTCCGGGACCGGCCTGTTCGACATCCGGAGCGACACCTGGTCCCAGACCGTCATGGACGCGATCCAGCTCGACCCGGGGGTTCTCCCGTCGGTGGCGCCCTCGCACGCGGTGAGCGGCACCGTCCGCGGCGATGCGGGATCCCCACCGCTTCTCGAACTCCTGTCCGGTGTTCCCGTCACCGGTGGGGGCGGCGACCAGGCGACGCAGGCGGTGGCGCTGGGCGTGACCCGGCCCGGTCAGGTCGGGCTCTCGCTGGGAACCTCGGGAGTGGTCTTCGCCGCCCTGGCACAGCCGCAACCTGGGTGCTTCCGGCACTCCTACGAGGGGCTCTGGCTGGCCCTCGACTCGACTCACGCGGCCGGCCTGTCGTTGGCCTGGCTGGCGTCGGTGACCGGGACGGAGGTGCCGGCACTGACCTCGAGCCAGGCCGGCCCGGATGACTCACCCCTGTTCCTGCCCTATCTGCAGGGCCACCGGGACTCACTGTCGGACGGCAGGCGAGTGCCGGGTGCCTTCGTGGGATTGCAGGCCCATCACACCCGGGAACACCTGGCCTACGCGGTGATGGAGGGCGTCGCCTTCGAGTTGGCGCGGCTCGCCGAGTCGCTCGGCGTGAAGGGCGGGGACGAACTGCGCCTGGGCGGCGGCGGGGGCCGCAGCGAGCGCTGGCGTGGCCTGATCGCCTCGGCTTTCGGCCGCCCGGTCTCCTTCGCCGACCGCGACTCCTCCTTCGGAGCGGCGGTGATCGCGGCCGAGTCCGCCGGCTGGGCCGACGAGTTCGCCGCCGCGAACAGCGCTGAGGCGGTGGTGACCCAACCGACACTGGAGCTGGATGAACGGCGAACCCGATTCGAGGATGCGCGAACCTCGCTAATGTGACCCCCATGGGTACCCGCATCACGCCAAGCATCCTGAACTCCGACCTGTCCAAGCTCGCCGACGAGGTGGCGCGGATCCCCAGCGCGGATCTCGTCCACCTCGACGTGATGGACAACCGGTTCGTCCCCAATCTGACCCTGGGCCTGCCGGTGATCGAGAGCCTGCGGCGCCACATCGCGATGCCGATGGATGTCCACCTCATGATCGCGGAGGTCGACCGCTGGGCACCGGCCTACGCCGATGCCGGGTGCGAGTCGGTCACCTTCCACATCGAGGCCTCGAATGCGCCCGTCCGGCTCGCCCGGGAACTGCGCAGCCTTGGCGCGCGCGCCGCGATGGGGCTGCGTCCGGCCACCGCCATCGAGCCCTACGCCGACCTGTTGCCCGAACTCGACATGGTGCTGCTGATGACGGTCGAGCCCGGCTTCGGCGGCCAGGCCTTCCTCGACATCGTCCTGCCCAAGATCGCCCGCACCCGGGCGCTGCTCGACAAGCTCGGCAAGGAACTCTGGCTGCAGGTGGACGGCGGCGTGTCCGCGCAGACCATCGAACGCTGCGCCGAGGCCGGAGCTGACACCTTCGTCGCCGGTTCCGCGGTCTACTCCGCCGACGACCCGGACGCCGTGGTGCGCGCCCTGGCCGAGCAGGCGCGGGCCGTCCGGCCGAATTAGCCTCGCCGATCCCGGCGGCGCAGGTAGCGCTCGAACTCGGCGGCGATGGCGTCGCCGGTCGGTGGCGGCATCTCCTCGTCCCGGCGCGATTCCAGGGCCGCGATGTAGCCCGAGATGTCCGGATCGTCGGCCACCAGTTCGTTGACCTGCGTCTCCCAGGCGGCTGCTGCCTCGCTGAGCTCGCCGGAATCCAGCGGAGTGTTCAGTACGTCCTCCAACTGGGCCAGCAGCGCCAGGGTGGCCTTGGGGCTGGGCGGCTCGGCGACATAGTGGGGCACCGAGGCCCACAGCGACGCGACCGGGATGCCGGCACCCTCGCACTCCTGGCTCAGGACGCCCGCGATTCCGGTCGGGCCCTCGTAGCTGGGCAGCTCGAAGCCGAGTTCCCGGGCCAGCTCGGAATCGCTGGCCGAGGTCGAGATCGGCACCGGCCGGGAGTGCGGCGCATCGGTCAGCATCGATCCCAGCGTCACGACGATCCGGGGCCGCACCGTGCGCAGCATCGACATCAGGCGGTTGCAGTACTCCCGCCAGCGATAGTTCGGCTCCGGGCCGCCGATCAGCACCAGATCGCGCTCCGGCAGCGCCGCCACCAGCACCTCGGTGGTGGGCCACTCGATCACCCGCTCGGTCGGCGACAGCAGCCTGGCGGTGGGCCGGTTGACCTGGAAGTCGTAGAAATCCTCGGGATCGAAGGAGAACTCCAGCCGCGCGGCATAGGTGTCAGCGAGGTGATCGATCACGCCGCTGGCGGCGTCGCCGGCATCGCTCCAGCCGCCGAAGGCGGCCACCACTGCCGGATTGCGCAGATCCTTGAGCCCGAGTCTTGCCATGGGCCCACTGTAGTGCTGCCCCACTCGGACGCCTCGTAGACTTCGCCCCATGACTGACCTCCGCACTGCCCTGGCCGACCGCGTCCTGGTTGCCGACGGTGCGATGGGGACGATGCTGCAGGGGTTCGACATCTCGCTGGACGACTTCCAGGGCCTGGAGGGCTGCAACGAGGTACTGAACGTCACCCGGCCCGACGTGGTGACCGCGATCCACGCCGAGTACCTGGCCGCGGGAGCCGACTGCATCGAGACCAACACCTTCGGCGCGAACCTGGCTGCGCTGGGGGAGTACGACATCTCCGACCGGATCGCCGAACTGGCCGGTGCGGGTGCCCGGCTGGCCCGAGCGGCCGCGGACGCCGCCGGCACTCCCGACCGTCCCCGGTTCGTCCTGGGCAGCATCGGCCCGGGAACCAAGCTGCCGAGCCTGGGCCACGTGGGCTACGCCGCGCTGCGCGACGCCTACCAGGTGCAGGCCGAGGCGATGATCGCCGGCGGCATCGACGGCGTCCAGATCGAGACCTGTCAGGATCTGCTGCAGGCCAAGGCCGCCGTCGTCGGCGCGCGCCGGGCTGCGGTTGCGCTCGGCGTGAGCCTTCCGATCCTGGTCAACGTCTCGATCGAGACGAACGGGGCCATGCTGCTGGGTTCCGAGATCGGGGCGGCGCTGGCCGCGCTGCAGCCGCTGGGCATCGACGTGCTCGGCCTGAACTGCTCGACCGGCCCGGCCGAGATGAGCGAGCACCTGCGGCACCTGTCGCGGTTCGCCCAGATCGGGGTGGGCTGCATGCCCAACGCCGGCCTGCCCGAACTGACCTCGGACGGCGCCCGCTACCCGCTCGGCCCCGAGGGGCTGGCGGACGCGCTGCGGCAGTACGTCGGCGAGTTCGGGCTGAGTCTGGTCGGCGGCTGCTGCGGGACGACCCCCGAGCACATCCGGCAACTCGCCGAGGCGGTCGCCGGGCGTCCCATCGCCGAGCGCCCGGTGCGCGAGATCGCGACGGTGTCGAGCCTGTACTCCGACGTGCCGCTGCGGCAGGACACCAGCTACCTCAGCGTCGGCGAACGCACCAACGCCAACGGCTCCAAGGCCTTCCGGGAGGCCATGCTCGCCGGCGACTGGAACACCTGCCTCGACATCGCCAAGGGACAGTCCCGCGAGGGCGCCCACCTGCTCGACCTCTGCGTCGACTACGTCGGACGCGACGGCGTGGCCGACATGAAGGAACTGGCGTTCCGGGTCAACACGGCCGTGCCGCTGCCGGTCATGATCGACTCCACCGAGCCGCCGGTCGTCCAGGCGGGCCTGGAGGCGATCGCCGGGCGGGCGATCGTGAACTCGGTGAACTTCGAGGACGGTGACGCCCCCGGCTCCCGGTTCCGGACGGTGATGCCGATCGTCGCCGAGCACGGCGCCGCCGTCGTGGCACTGACCATCGACGAGGAGGGCCAGGCCCGCACCGCCGAGTGGAAGGTCCGGATCGCCGAGCGGCTCATCCGCACCCTGGTCGACGAGTACGGCATGGCGACCTCCGACATCATCGTGGACTGCCTCACCTTCCCGATCGCCACCGGTCAGGAGGAGACCCGCCGGGACGCCGTCGAAACCATCGAGGCGATCCGTGAGATCCGCGCCCGCTACCCCGACGTGCAGACCACCCTGGGGGTCTCGAACGTCAGCTTCGGCCTCAACCCGGCGGCCCGCGCCGTCCTCAACTCGGTCTTCCTGCACGAGTGCGTCGAGGCCGGCCTCACCTCGGCCATCGTCCATCCGTCCCGGATCCTGCCGATGGCCCGGATCCCCGACGAGCAGCGCGAGGTCGCCCTCGACATGGTCTACGACCGGCGCCGCGAGGGCTACGACCCGCTGACCCGGTTCCTGGAGCTGTTCGAGGGGGTCACCACCGCCGGCGCCAAGGAGGCGCGGGCGGCCGAACTCGCGGCGCTGCCGCTGGGGGAACGCCTGCAGCGCCGCATCGTGGACGCCGACGACAAGGGCCTCTACGAGGATCTGGACACCGCGCTGGCCGACCGTCCGGCGCTCGACATCGTCAACTCCGACCTGCTGGCCGGCATGAAGACCGTTGGTGAGCTCTTCGGCTCCGGCCAGATGCAGCTGCCTTTCGTCCTGGCTTCGGCGGAGGTGATGAAGAAGTCGGTGGCCTACCTGGAACCGCACATGGAGAAGAGCGACAGCGAGGGCAAGGGCACCATCGTGCTCGCCACGGTGAAGGGCGACGTTCACGACATCGGCAAGAACCTGGTCGACATCATCCTGACCAACAACGGCTACACGGTCGTCAACCTGGGCATCAAGCAGCCGGTCGGCACCATCATCGAGGCGGCGATCGCCCACAATGCCGATGCCATTGGCATGTCCGGGCTGCTGGTGAAGTCGACGGTGGTGATGCGCGACAACCTGCAGGAGCTCAACGCCCGTGGGCTGGTGCAGACCCCGGTTCTGCTCGGCGGAGCGGCGTTGACAAGGGCCTATGTCGAACAGGATCTCAACACCATGTTCGAGGGGGAGGTGCGCTACGCCCGCGACGCCTTCGACGGCCTGAACCTGATGGATGCGGTGATGGCGGTGAAGCGAGGCGAGTCCG
Source organism: Actinomycetota bacterium (assembly GCA_020161795.1). Taxonomy (GTDB): domain Bacteria; phylum Actinomycetota; class Actinomycetes; order Propionibacteriales; family Propionibacteriaceae; genus Propionicimonas. The sequence goes on from JAIUOR010000023.1 coordinate 38,795, forward strand.
AGGCGTTGCCGGCACCCCGGGAACGCCGGGTGGCCGCCCGCCCACGGGCGTCCGAGACGGACGGGCCGAGCCTGGACGACACCACTCGTTCCGATGTCGCCCGCGACGTGGACGTGCCCACCCCGCCGTTCTGGGGCAGCCGGGTGGTCAAGGGCATCAAGCTCGCCGACGTGGCCCAGTGGCTCGACCACCGCGCCACCTTCATGGGTCAGTGGGGGCTGCGCGGGGCCCGCGACGGTGCCAGCTACGACGAACTGGTGGAGGCCGAGGGCCTGCCCCGGCTGCGGATGTGGCTGGACCGGATCCACACCGAGGGCCTCGCCGAGTTCGCGGTGACCTACGGTTACTGGCCCTGCCACAGCGAGGGAAACACCCTGATCGTCGGTGCCCCCGACGAGCCCGGACGCGAGGTGGCCCGGTTCACCTTCCCGCGGCAGCGCCGCGAGCGTCGGCTCTGCCTAGCCGACTTCTTCCGGGATGCCACCGAGGCCGCCGAACGCGGTCCGGACGTGATCGCCTTCCAGCTGGTCACGATGGGCGCGCGGGTGGCGCAGGCGACAGCCAAGCTGTTCGCGACGAACTCCTACCGCGACTACCTGGAACTGCACGGCTTGTCGGTGCAGCTCACCGAGGCGCTGGCGGAGATGTGGCACGGCCGGGTGCGCTCCGATCTCGGGCTGATCGGCGACGGCGACCTGGACGCGATGATCCGCGACCAGGACTACCGCGGCTCCCGCTACAGCTTCGGTTACCCCGCCTGCCCCGAACTGGAGCAGCGCGTGGAACTGGTGCGGCTGCTGGAGCCGGAGCGGATCGGCGTGGTGCTCTCCGAGGAGTTGCAGCTGCACCCCGAGCAGTCGACCGACGCGCTCGTCGTCCATCACCCGGAAGCGAAGTACTTCAATGCGCGCTAGGAGCCTGGCCGCCCTCGGGGCGTTGCTGGCTCTGGCGAGCTGTACCTCGCCGGTGGAGCCGCCGCCACCGCCCGTCCCCACGCCGAGCCCGACAACGACGGCGCGGGAGTTCACGGTCTCGACCTCCGGGCCGATCGGCACGGCAGATCCCGCGCTGGCCAGGGCCGATACCGACGCGCTGATCGGCACCAATGTCTACCAGCGGCTGATGTACGTCCAGTCCGACACCGGGGAACTGAAGCCGGACGCCGCCACCGACTGCTACTTCAGCTCCGAGACCGTCTACGAGTGCCTGCTGCCCGCCGGGCTGCTGTTCCACAACGGGGACGAGCTGACCTCCTCCGATGTCCGGTTCAGCATCCAGCGTGCCCTGCGGCTCGACACCGCCGGCACCGCGGTGAAGCTCCTGGACGCGCTGATCCGGATCTCGACTCCGGATGAGCTGACGATCCGGTTCTACCTCTCCTACGCCGACAACCGGTTCGGCTACGCCCTGGCGTCGCTGGCGACGTCGATCGTCGACGAGGAGACCTTCGACCCGGACAGCGGGCTCCCGCTCGAGGAGATGCCGGTCGGCTCGGGGCCCTACCAGGTGACCGCCATCGACGCCGACCAGGTGGTGTTCGCGCGCTACCTGGAGTACGTCGGACCGCTTGCCGGCGTGCTGGACCGGATCCGGCTGGAGCGGTTGGCCGATTCGGTGGCGGCGGAGACCGCCATCGCCGACGGCACCACCGACGTGGTCTGGCGCACCCTCGAACCGGCCGCCGTGGACCGGCTGGAGGCCGAGATCGCAGCGAACCCGGACGGCACCACAGCGCAGGGCTTCGTCCGCTGGCCGATGGACGGCTCCCGGGTGACCCGGCTGGCGTGGTCGCCGGATTCCCGCTATCGGCCGAATGCCGCGCTGCGTGCCGGGATCGCCCAGGCTCTGCAGCCCGATCGGACTCTGGCGTCGCTGGTGCCGGTCGGCGTCGAGGGACACCTGGCCAGCTTCCCGGTCGGCGGCAAGCCCGAGCTTCCGGAGATCGAGGGCAAGCGGGTGACGCTGAAGCTCGCCTACTCGCCGTCCGCCCCCGGTCACGCCGATCTGGCCAGTCTGTTGCGCAGCCGGATCGAGGAGCTCGACCGGGTGAGCGTACGGCTGGTCACCTCCGGCGACGCCGATCTGGTGCTGACCGACTTCCCGGCCTGGGTGCCGACCACCAACGGCTGGCTGCAGCTCTACCTGGACGACCCGCTGCCGGGCAGCGCGGACAAGCTGGCGGAGCTGAACCAGCGGGCGCGGACGACGACCGGCGACGCCCGGGTGGTGGCGCTGGGCGAGCTGCAGAAGCAGGCCGCTGCCGACCTGACAGTGCTGCCGGTGTCGCAGGGCGATGGAATCGTGATGCTGGGCCGGGGGGTCACCCTGGCGGGGCTGCCGTTCGGCAGTTCGGGACAACTGGGATTGTGGGGATTGCGGCGTGGCTGAACTGAGCGGGGTGCGGACCGGAGCGCTGGTGGCCGGCGAGCGGGTGGTGCTGACCGATCCGAAGGGACGGCGACACTCGGTCGTGCTGGCACCCGGCGGCGTCTTCCACACCACCAAGGGCGGGATCAGCCACGACGACCTGATCGGCGGATCCGACGGCGCCGTGGTGAAGTCCCACGGCGGCGTGGCGTACACGGCCTTCCGTCCGCTCCTGGAGGAGTTCACCGTCACCATGCCGCGCGGGGCGACGGTCGTGTACCCGAAGGATGCCGCGCACATCCTGGTGCAGACCGACATCTTCCCCGGTGCCCGGGTACTGGAAGCCGGCGCGGGCTCGGGTGCGCTCAGCATGCACATCCTGCGGGCCATCGGCAGAGGCGGCAGGCTGTACTCCTACGAGCGGCGCCCCGACTTCGCCGCCATCGCGCGACGCAACGTCGAGACCTTCTTCGGTGCGCCGCACCCCGCGTGGGAACTGCGCGAGGGCGATCTGGTGGAGTCGATCGGACCGGAGCCGATCGACCGGGCGGTGCTGGACATGCTGGCTCCCTGGGAGTGCATCGACGCGGTCGCCGAAGTGCTGGAACCGGGCGGCATCCTGTGCTGCTACGTGGCCACCACCACGCAACTGGGACGGACGATGGACAGCCTGCGCGTCCACGGCGGCTTCACCGAACCGGTCGGCCGGGAGTACTCGGCGCGGGAATGGCACGCCGAGGGGCTGGCGATCCGGCCCGGGCACGGCACCTCCGGTCACACCGGCTTCCTGATCTTCGCCCGCCGGCTGGCGCATGGCACCACGGCTCCGCTGCGGCGGCGCCGTCCGGCGCCCGGCGCCTACGGTCCCGACTACGCCGGGCCCCGCCCCGCTTTCGCCCAGGACTGACCCTCTCGCGTAGGCTGTGCAGTCGGGCCGTTGGCCCACTGAGCAGAAGGAACCACCCACGATGATCGCGATCGACCTGTCGCCGACCCTGGTGATCGGCGCCGGTCTTGTCGGAGCGTCGGTGGGCTGTGCGCTCACCCGCGCCGGGGTGGCCGTCCATGTCGCCGACAAGGTCTCCAGCCATGCCCGGGTTGCCGCATCGCGGGGGGCCGGTTCGATCCGCAAGCCGGATCCGGCCGCTGTCCGGCTGGTCGTGGTGGCGGTGCCGCCGTCCGCCCTCGCGAAGGTGATCGCGAACGCGCTGCGCACCTACCCGAACGCCACCGTCACCGATGTCGGCTCCGTGAAGGGCACGATCCTGGCGGAACTGCGCGCCGCCGGCCTGGATCTCTCGCGCTACGTCGGGTCGCATCCGATGGCCGGCTCACAGCGGGTCGGCCCGCTCACTGCCAGCGCCGATCTGTTCATCGACCGCACCTGGGTGGTCACCCCGCACGACACCTCGTCGGCGCACGCCGTCCTTGACGTGCAGGAGCTGGCCAGGCTGACGGGCGCCCGCCGGGTGACGATGGGGGCTGCGCATCACGACGAGGCGGTCGCCCAGGTCTCGCATCTGCCGCACCTGGTCTCCGTGCTGATGGCCGGGCGACTCAACGAGGTACCGGCCGAGCACCTGAGGCTGGCCGGCCAGGGCGTCCGGGATGTGACGCGGGTGGCCGGTTCGGATCCCCAGCTGTGGCGCCAGATCATCACCGCCAACAAGGAGGCGGTGCGGATCGAACTGGCCGCGCTGCAGGCCGATCTGGCTGAATGGACGGCCGCGCTGGACGACGACGATCAGGTCGCCGACCTGCTGGAGCGGGGCCGCGAGGGCACCCGCGCGCTGCCGGGTAAGCACGGCCTGGCGGCGGTCGACTATGCCCACGTGGTGGTGGAGATCCCGGACGAGCCGGGTGCGCTGGCGAGGCTGTTCGCCGACATCGAGCGGGCCGGCGTCAACGTCGAGGACCTGTCGATCCACCACGACGCCGATCGGGAGGTGGGCTATCTCTCCGTGCAGGTCAGCCCGGAGCGGGCGGCGGACCTGCGGAACGCGATGATCGGCGCCGGCTGGACCGTGCGCGAACCCGAAGCAACTTTGTAGACGATCGAGGAGTGTCATGACACAACGGCTGGTGATCGCCATAGACGGGCCCAGCGGCTCAGGCAAGTCGTCCACGTCGCGAGGCGTGGCCCAGCGGCTCGGCCTGGGCTACCTGGACACCGGCGCGATGTACCGCGCCGTGACCTGCGCCTTCCTGGATTCCGGGGTCGACCCGTCGGACACCGCCGGCGTGATCGCCGCGACCCTGGGAGCCGAGGTGGAGATCAGCACCGACCCCGCGGATCAGTGGGTGCGGGTGAATGGCGTTGACGTCACCGAGCGGATCCGCGGGCAGGAGATCTCGACGAAGGTGAGCGCGGTGTCGACCGTTCCGGAATGCCGGGCGGAACTGGTGGCGCGGCAACGGGCCATCATCGACGCGACGCCGGGCGGCATCGTCGCGGAGGGACGTGACATCACGACGGTGGTCGCCCCGGATGCGGACCTGCGGGTGCTGCTGACCGCCGATCCGGAGGTCCGGATGGCGCGCCGCAACCTGGATCTCGGTGGCGAGGTGGATGCCGCCGCGCTGGCCGATCAGGTGCTCCGCCGGGATCGCGACGACTCCACGCTGGTGAACTTCACCACGGCGGCGGACGGCGTGGTGCACCTGGACGGCACCTACCTGACCCTGGAGGAGACCATCGACCAGGTGGTCGAGTTGGCGGGCCGGCGATGACCGAACTCACCGGAGAGACGCTCGACAAGCCCGTGGTCGCCGTCGTCGGACGGCCGAACGTCGGCAAGTCGATGCTGGTCAACCGGATCATCGGCCGCCGCGAGGCCGTGGTGCAGGATCTGCCCGGCGTGACCCGTGACCGGGTCTCCTACGACGCGGAGTGGAACGGTCGCGAGTTCGTCGTGGTGGACACCGGTGGCTGGGCTCCGGACGCGGTCGGCATGGCCGCGCAGATCGCCGAACAGGCCGAGTTGGCGATAGCCGCGGCGGACGCGGTGCTCTTCGTCGTGGACGCGACGGTGGGTACCCAGGATGTCGACGAGGCGGTGGTGGGGGTGCTGCGGCGCTCGCGCAAGCCGGTCGTACTGGCAGCCAACAAGGTGGACGACGCGCGCAGCGAGGCCGACGCGGCGACGATGTGGAACCTGGGGCTGGGCGAACCCTGGCCGGTCTCCGCGCTGCACGGCCGCGGCACGGGCGACCTGCTGGACGCCCTGCTGGCGGTGCTTCCCGAGGCGCCGCGGGCGGGCGAGCCGGAAGTGGGCGGCCCGCGCCGGGTGGCGATCGTCGGTCGTCCCAATGTCGGCAAGTCCTCGCTGCTGAACAAGCTGGCCGGGGCGCAGCGGGCGGTCGTCGACAATGTTGCCGGCACGACGGTCGATCCGGTCGACGAGCTGGTCGAGGTCGGGGGAGTGCTGTACCGCTTCATCGACACCGCGGGTCTGCGCCGCCGGGTGAAGGAGGCCTCCGGCCACGAGTACTACGCCTCGCTGCGCACCCAGGGAGCCATCGAGCGGGCCGAGGTGTGCGTGGTGGTGCTGGATGCCGCCGAGACGATCAGCGACCAGGATCTGAAGGTGCTGAGCATGGTCGAGGAGGCCGGCAAGGCGCTGGTGATCGCCTACAACAAGTGGGATCTGACCGACGAGGAGCGTCGCCACTACCTGAACCGGGAGATCGAGCAGGACATCTCGACCTTCGCCTGGGCTCCCAGCGTGAACATCTCAGCGCTGACCGGGCGCAATGTCGACCGCCTCTCCCGGGCGATCGAGGAGGCGCTTGAGGGCTGGGAGACCCGGATCTCCACCGGCAAGCTGAACGCCTTCCTGGGCCGCCTGGCGGCCGCCCACCCGCATCCGGTGCGCGGCGGCAAGCAGTCGCGCATCCTGTTCGGGACGCAGGCGCACGCCTGCCCGCCCACCTTCGCGCTGTTCACGTCCGGGCCGTTCGACCCGCAGTACATCCGCTTCGTCCAGCGCCGGCTGCGGGAGGACTTCGGCTTCCGTGGCACGCCGGTGAAGGTCGAGGTGCGCGCTCGCGAGAAGCGCAAGAACCGCTAGCCGGTCAGGCCGCGAACCAGCCGTCCGGCGCGACGCCCGCGCCGAGCCGGGGAACGTACTGATCGAAGTACACCCGGGCGATCAGTTCGCGGCGGCTGCGGACGCCGGCCTTCTCGAAGATCGCCTTCAGGTGATCCTGCACCGTCCAGGCCGAAAGGTGGAGGTGGGCGCTGATCTCCTTGGTGTCCAGGCCCTGCAGGATCAGCGCGACCACGTCGCGCTCCCGATTGGTGAGCCCGAAGGCCGCCACGACCAGGGGGACCACCTCCGGCGGACGAGCCTCCTCGAGGGTCACCACGACCTCCCCCTGGACGTCGTTGCGGGCACTGAGCGGGGTGGCGTGCAGGACGAGCCACAGGCCTTTGGCGGTCCGGATCCGGGAGCGTGGCGGGCTCGGCCACTCGCCCCTGGCGTAGCGGCGAGCCGCGCCCACCAGCGATGCGATGACGCCAGTGGGAGCCGTCCCGGTACCGCCCTGGGCCAGTTCGTCGAGCCAGCGGTCGGCGCCGGGGTTGACCTGGACGATGGTGTCGTCCGCGCCGATGATCATGACCCCCGGCCCCATCGGGGATTCGTGGGGCGCCATGGCCGCCAGCGAGGCGAGCAGCCCGCCGCGGACGCCGGCTCCCAGGGCGGGCGCCAGTGATGCCATGAAGGCGATCTCGGCGGCGTCGAAGGGCCGGTCGTCGACTGCCCGGAACAGCGCCGCGGCACCCCACAGGTGGCCCTGGTCGAGACACAGGGTGCGCAGCTCGTCCCCGTAGCCGTAGGCGGGACGGATCAGCTCGCGCATTCGGGGCGAGTCGGCGATGTGTCCCGAAGTGCGGTCGTGGACGCCGGCGGACGGGATTCCCTCGCTCGCCAGCCGGGTGAAGGTCGTCGCCTCCCAGCCGCCGTACTCCAGCAGCCCCCAGTCGTGATCGCGTTCGTCGCGGCCGGCGAGGTCGCCGTACTTGCGGGTGCCGGTGAGCAACTGGGTGGCCGGGTCGACGGTGCCGAAGCAGACGGCAACGAACGGCACGGCGCGCTGCAGCGAGAGCAACGTCTCGGTGAGGAAGGTGTCGAGATCGAGGCCCGCGCGGGAGACCACCTCGATGTCGCGCCGCACTCGCTCGGCCAGCAGTCCACTGGGCATGACAGCTATTGTGCGTCCGCAAGGGCGGATAGCGGAATCCCAGATCTCTGGGGGGCGGCTCGCCACAGGGGAGCGGTGCCGGAGCTTCCCTGCCGCAGGGGATGGTCGCGGGTCGCGCGCTGGGACACGGTTGAGCTGTCACCGACCCGCACGAGAGGAACGATCGATGCCCAGCTACCAGCCCGAAACCCTCACGCAGACCACGGACGTCACCGGCTTGCTCGGCCTCTGCCAGGGCCGGGTCCATCTGCCCGGGGCGCCCGGCTACGACGCCGCCCGGACACCCTGGGCAGTCCACGTGGACCAGCGCCCGGCAGCGGTGGCCGTCCCGCACAGCGCCGAGGAGGTCGTCGAGGTCGTTCGCGCGGCCGTCGCCGCGGGCTTGCGGATCGCCCCGCAGAGCAGCGGGCACGGCGCCGGTGCATTCGCCCGCGCGGATCTCTCCGACGTGGTGCTGGTCCGGCTGAACGAGTTCACCGGAGTGAGCATCGATCCGGAGCGCCGACTCGCCCGCGTGCTGGGCGGCACCCTGTGGCAGGACGTGATCGAGGCCGCCGCACCCCACGGCCTGACGGCGCTGCACGGATCGTCGCCCGACGTGGCGGTGGCCGGCTACACCCTGGGCGGCGGACTGTCCTGGTACGCCCGCCAGCACGGCCTGGCCGCGCATCACCTACGCGCGGTCGAACTGGTGCTCGCCGACGGAGAGTCGGTGCGCACCGACGCCGAGCACGATCCGGACCTGTTCTGGGCCGTGAAGGGCGGCGGTGGCAGCTTCGGCATCGTGACGGCGCTGGAGTTCGATCTACTGCCGATTCCCGATGCCTACGCCGGCATGCTGTTGTGGCCCGGCGAGCGGGCGGCCGAGGTCACCCACCGCTGGGCGGAGTGGACGCAGACCGTGCCGGACACGGTGACCACGTCGCTGCGCCTCATGAGCTTTCCCCCGATGCCCGAGTTGCCGCCGTTCCTGAGCGGTCGGAAGCTGGTCATCGTCGACGGTGCCATCCTCGCGTCCGACGAGCGGGCCGCCGAGCTACTCGCCGGGCTACGGGAGCTGGGCCCCGAGCTGGACACCTTCGGACGCGTGCCCGCACCCGCGCTGACCCGCATGCACATGGACCCCGAAGGTCCCACGCCGTCGGTATCCAACTCGCTCGTGCTGCGCGAACTGCCGGCCGCTGCGGTGGACGCCCTGCTGGCCGCTGCCGGACCGGAATCGGGCAGCAGCCTGCTGGCGGCGGAGATCCGGCACCTCGGAGGAGCGGTCGGACGCCCAGCCGACGCGGCGCTGGCCTGCCTGCCGGGTGCCTACATCGGCTTCTTCCTGGGCATCGCGCCGACGCCGGAGATCGCCGCCGCCGGATTCGCGGACGCGACGAAGGCAGTCACCGCGCTGATGCCCTGGGCCAGCAGCCGGCGGTTCCTCAACTTCGACGACAACCTCGTGGACGTCGCGTCCGGTTATCGCCCGGATTCCTGGCAGCGACTCACCCTGGTGCGTGAGCGCGTGGATCCGCAGCGTCGGCTCGTCGCCAATCACCCGGTGTGAGTGGCCTCACTCGTCCTCGATGCGGTCGGCGACCCGGCGGTCGACCTCCCACAACATCAGTTGCTCGGCGGCGCTCGTACCGCCACCGGGATCGTCGATGGTGAGGTTCAGGGTTCCGTCGGCCGCGACGCGATAGAGCTGGTTGCGAGGCGACCGCCACCAGAAGACCCCCGGGTGAGGCTGCCACAGTCTCCAGCCGCCATGGGTCTTACCTCGATGGGATCGTCTGGTCAGCGGACCGAGGTTGGAGGCGCGGGTCTGGCCTCTCACGCCGGGACGGTAGGCCTCGGTGTGGTCCAGGTCGGCTCGCCGGGCGTCCCGGCTGCTGTAGGGAAAGACCTCGTAGCGGTCGCGGAAGAGCACCTCGGTTCGGATGGCACCCGGCACCTCGTACCCATCCACGACGGTCTCGGTGCCGTTCACGTGCACCACCGGCGTGAGCCGGATCGGGCTCGCGCCGGCGAGTTGGCCGAGCTGATCGGCCAGCAGCGGTCCGAGCCCTTCGACGCGGCCGACCCCGCCAGGGCGAAGGTCATGCTCCGAGATGTGGACGTAGACCCGGGTCGCCGGTCGTCGATTGCGCCGCCGAGTGGACTGGGCCTGGCCCGTCTGCTGCTCCAAGAGGGCGATGGCCTCCCTGGGGTCGGAGAGGATGCCCACTGCGCGGGCCCGCAGAGCATCCCTGGAGCCGCTCTCGCCGGTTTCGGGCAGCGCATCGGCGAGGTCGTCCAGCAGTGCGCTGAGCGCCACCGCATCGCCGGTGTCGAGGCGCCCGGCGAGGTAGCTGCAGGCCGGATCGTCCACGGTCGGGTTCATGCGGATGTACCGCTCCGCTGCGGCTTGCTCCGCCAGCTCACGCATGCGGTCGGGGGCCTCTTTCATGACGGCTGCGCGGTAGAGCCACCACAGCCGTTTCCAGCCGACGCGCCCGATCGCCGGGCCGAGCTGTTCATCAGCCGCCCGGGCCTGTTCGGCGGAAAGCCGGAGGGTTGCCGCGTGTTCGGCGAATCGGCGGGCTCGCCACAACGGCAGCTGACCGGTCTGCACCGCCCGCCAGGCGTTCGGATGGCGAGCGTGCAGGTTCACGATGTCCCGGGTCAGCCAGACCGCGGCTTCGACGTTGGTGCCGGCCGCCGCCGCGACCTCCAGCGGAAGGTGCTCATCGACCAGACGAGTGCCGTCGGCGCCGATCCGGATCGGGCGAGTGCCCACGACGTCGAACTCGGCGTTCTCGTCCCAGTCGGCTTCGCGTGCGAGATCGAGGATGGCCTGTGCCTCGGCGGCGTCCAACGCCGCGCGCAGGGCGTGCACCTGCCGCAGCCGGACGACAGCCGGCGCCTCCCGCTCCACCAACTCGATCATGGTTCCAGTGTGTCGGGAGGCACTGACAAAAGGCCGGCTCTACGCGACCTGGCGAGGCACCTTCCCGAACCAGGTGAGCAGGCGGCACATGACCTTGTGCCCGCCGTCGGAGGCCGGGTCGAACATGAGCGGGCAGCCGCCGTCGATCACCCGGACGCCGTGCTCGCGGCCGTAGGCGACGGCGTCCGCCGAGACGCTGCCGGCGTCGATCGAGCGGTGCAGCCAGACCTGGCCGATGCCGAGCTCGACGGCCTCCTTCATCGTGTCGAGGGCGCGGCCGGGCGCCGTTCCGATCACGACCGCGTCGACTCCGTCCGGAATCGCCGAGAGCGAGGGATAGGCCGGCTGTCCGGCGATCTCAGTGGCGTTGGGATTGACCGCGAAGGCCTCGTAGCCGCGCTCGACCAGACGGTCGTACACGACGTTGCTGCCGTGGCTGCCGGGGGTGCGGGAGACGCCGGTGACCGCGATCCGGCGGCAGGAAAGGAACTCGTTGGCGGCCTGAGCGATGGTGACCATGATGCCTCCTGGGGCACACGCTACGCCGACGTCTTCCCGCCCGCTGAAGAACCGCGAGATGCGTCAGGCCCAGCCGGAACAGGGCGTGCGCGAGGCCCCTCGGATTCGTAGTACAGTGTCCAGCCGGGCCAACTTGGCCCGCACAACTGAAGAACGGGCTGTGGCGCAGCTTGGTAGCGCACTTGACTGGGGGTCAAGGGGTCGCAGATTCAAATCCTGTCAGCCCGACGTGTTTGTGCCCTTGTGAGGGGCACAATTC
>JAIUOR010000024.1 GCA_020161795.1 Actinomycetota bacterium
CAGTCGGTGGCGGAGGCGCGCAACGTCTCCAGGACGATCCGGTACTCGGACGAGTCATCCTCGGACGCCTCGGGGACGGCCCCCGCCCGGCCGAACTCGACACCCAGATGGACGAGCATGGTCGCGTCGCCGCCGTCGTCCAGGATCAGGTTCGGCGGCTGACCGTCGAAGTCGAACAGCTGCTCGGTGCACCACCAGTACTCCTCCAGCGTCTCGCCCTTCCAGGCGAAGACGGGCACGCCGGCGGGCTCCTCGACCGTTCCGGCGCCCACCACGATCGCCGCGGCCGCGTGATCCTGGGTGGAGAAGATGTTGCAGGAGGCCCAGCGCACGTCGGCGCCGAGCGCGACCAGGGTCTCGATGAGGACGGCGGTCTGAATCGTCATGTGCAGCGACCCGGCGATCCGGGCGCCTGCCAGGGGCTTGGCGGCTCCGAACCGGCTGCGCATGGCCATCAGGCCCGGCATCTCGTGCTCGGCGAGGGTGATCTCGGTGCGGCCGAACTCGGCCAGGTTCAGGTCAGCGACGCGGTACTCCACCCGGCCAGCCTATCGGGCCGGCCAGGAGTAAGAGAGGGTTGCGCGAAGGAGAAACCGGGACGCGCGGTTGCGGCTCAGCTGTCGGCTCGGGCTGCGGCTCCGGCGGCGACCACCAGATCCTGCCAGGACATGCCGACCGTCTTGAACACATTCGGACGATCGGTGGCGCGGCCCACCTCGCCGGTCACAACCTGGCGGATGGTGGTCAGATCGGCGGCCGCCAGGGCACCGTCGGCGATCGCCAGGATCACGTCCCCGGCCTCGCGCAGGGCGGTCGCGATGTCCTCCACGACCACCTGGGCACGCCCCATCAGCACCGCGTCGAGCTCCCGGCGATCCGGCTCGTGCGATCCGATCGCCACCACGCAGGCGCCCGGTCGCACCAGCGAGCCGTCGAACAGCGGTTCCGGCGCCGAGGTGCAGCACAGGATCAGGTCCGCCTCGGCGACCGCCTGGCCCACCTCACCCGCGTCGATCGCGACGCTGGGAAGGCCGAGTTCGCAGGCAGCGGCCGCAGCGGCCGGCGCCCGTCCGTCCACCGAGTAGAACCGGCACCGCTTCGGACGGCGGATCTGGAGCAGCGCCCGGGCATGGCCCAGCGCCTGCGGCCCGCTGCCGAAGATCATCACCTCGTCGACGGTGGCCGGCGCGAGGGCGTCGACGCCCACCATCGACATCCCGGGGGTGCGCAGTTCGGTGAGCGCCGAGCCGTCCAGCAGCACCGAGGGAGTGAGCGTCTCGGCGTCCATCAGCACGTACCAGGCCCGGATCCGCGGCAGACCGCGGGCAGGGTTGTCCGGGGCGACCGACAGCACCTTCACCCCGACCGCGTCCGCTGTCTGCGAGGGCATGATCAGCAGCTGCCCGGCTCCGAGCTGCGGGCCCGAGCGCGGCGGATCGCCGGCGGGATCGAGCCCGCCGACGAGCGCCTCGGACAACAGCCGCCGAGCGGCGTCCGGCGAGATCCTGCGCAGAATCTCGTCGGCGCCGATCCACTCAGGCGTGGTCTTCGACATGGTCCTCGGTGATGGCGACATGCTTGGAAAGGTACGCCGCGACGAAGGAGATCGCGCATACCGCTGCCATGTAGATCGCGACCGGGATCCAACTGCCGCTGAAGGCGGCCACCAGGGCGAGGGCGATCATCGGGGCGGTGCCGGAGAACAGCGCCGAGCCGATCTGGTAGCCCAGGGTGATGCCGGTGTAGCGCACCTCGGCGCTGAAGGTCTCCGACATCATGGGCCGCCATGCGGGCGAGGGCAACCCCGTTGTCGTCCTGGCTGGCGCTGAGCGGAACGGTCTCGAAGCGGGAGGCTGCCGCGCTGGTGCATCGGGCTCGCGAGGTCGCCGGGCACGATCGGGTTCGCCAAGCGGCGCTAACCGGGCAGGTCGGAGTGAGCCAGGCCCGTGCGATCGCGGGTGTCCTCAGCCAGCTGCCGGGCGAGCTGGATGTCGCGCAACGGGAGCAGGCCGAGAACCTGCTGGTCACGATGGCCGAGCGGCTGGATTCCGGTGAGCTTGCACGGTCGACCGGTCAGGTACTGGCTGCCGTGTCGCCACAGACGGCAGCGGATGACGAGGAACGGCGGCTGCAACGCCAAGCCGAGTTGGCGCACCAGCGGCGCGGGCTGCGCTTCTTTTCGGACGGTGGTTCCGTCCGCTTCGACGGCTCGCTGCCACGGGCAGACGCGGAGGCGTGGATGGCGGTCCTCAATGCCCATGCCGAATCCCAACGTCGCACGATGTTGGAGGCGCGGGATCCCCTCGCTCCATCGGTCAGTCCGGAGCAGCGACGAGCGGATGCGCTGGTGGCGATGGTCAGCACTCACCAGGTGTCGCGGCAGGCGCCATCCTCTGGTGGGGATCGGCCGCGGATACTGGTGTTCCTGGACTACGCACGACTCCGGTCCCAGGCCGCGAGCGCCGGCGTGATCGGTGACGGTGCGGAGTTGTCGGCTGGTGAGCTGCGTCGGCTCTGCTGCGACGCCGGGATCCTTCCGGTCTCACTGGGCGGTGAGAGCGAGATTCTCGATGCAGGACGCGAGCACCGGCTGGTCACTCCCGCGATCCGCGCTGCTCTCACCGCGCGCTACCGTGGCTGCGCCTTCCCCACCTGCACCGTTCGTCCGGCGATCTGCGAGGCGCATCACATCGTGCCCTGGTGGCAGGACGGAGTCACCGCGTTGCCGAACCTGGTGCTCCTGTGCCATCACCATCACGCACTGGTGGAGCCGGCCAAGCATGCGACGCGTGACCAGTGGCAGGTGAGGATCGCCGTCGACGGGCTGCCGGAGTTCATTCCCCCTCGCCGGATGGATCCAGAACGACACCCGATACGGCATCGACGGTTCCACCCTGCAGACGGCGAGCGTGCGGATCGTGAGAGTGCCGAGGGGACAAGGAGAAGCGAGAACGCGGGGAGGGCGAAGGACAGAGGGGCTCAACCTGCTTCGAGACCGCGGCTCAGCCGGTGTGCGCCGATCCGGCCCAGGGCGAACGCGGTCGGCCCACCGGGGGCATCCGAACTTCTCCCTCAGCGTGAGTCCGTGGCGATGGAAGCGGGATCAGGAGGTGAAGCGGGGGGACCCCCTTGATGCCGATGTGAGGAGCCAGGCGCAGTCACGGCACTTCCGACCTCAGAGACAAGGCCCATCCGCAGCACCACCAACCCCAGAAACCAGGCCCAGCCCGCAGCACCACCAACCTCAGGAACCGGGCCGGGCGGTGTCGATGTCGGGTTCGAGGTAGAGGGCGGTGACCTGGGGCTCGACGGCGCGGATGGCGGATTCGGCGGCATTGATCACCTCGGCGACGCGAGCGGCGGAGTCGGTGGGCTCGACGGCGATCTTGGCGGCGACGAGCACCTCCTCCGGGCCGAGGTGGAGGGTCTTGAGGTGGATCACGCGGTTGACGCCCTCGGTTGCCCCGAGCGCGTCCCGGATCCGTCCGACCGCCTCGGGGGAGGCGGCCTCGCCCACCAGCAGGCTCTTGGTCTCGACCGCCAGCGTGACCGCGACCGCGATCAGCAGCAGGCCGATCAGGGCGGTGCCCGCCACATCCCACAGGCCGTTGTGGGTGAGCAGCGTCATCCCGACCCCACCCAGCGCGAAGATCAGGCCCAGCAGGGCGGCCGAATCCTCCAGCAGCACCACCGGCAGTTCGGGTGACTTCGCGGTGCGGATGAACCGGCCCCAGCTCTGCCGGCCCTTGGCCGGGATGGATTCGCGGATAGCGGTGCGGAACGACAGGCTCTCGGCGATGATCGCGGCCACCAGCACCAACAGCGGCACCCACCACCAGGGGCCTTCCAACAGGTCGTTCGGGTGGCCGGCGAGAATCTCCTCGTACTTGTGGAAGGCCTCGTAGAGGGCGAACAGCCCACCCAGGCTGAACAGGATGATCGAGACCAGGAAGGCGCTGATGTAGCGCTCCCGGCCGTAGCCGAAGGGATGTTCCTCGGTGGCCGCGCGCTTGGCCTGACGCCCGCCGAACAACAGCAGCGCCTGGTTGCCGGTGTCGGCCACCGAGTGCACCGCCTCGGCCAGCATGGACGAGGCACCGGTCAGCGCCCACGCCCCGAACTTCGTCAACGCGATGAAGCCGTTGGCCGCCATTGCCGCGACCACCGCGCGGGTACCACCGTGTGAACTCACGGCGCAGATTCTATTCCCCGGCTCGCTGGCCAGCCCTGGCGTCTGCCTCCGCGAACGTCCGGCAGGTTCAGCCCTCGTCCAGGAGACGGCCGAGCCCGACGCGCAGGTAGGCCGCTGCGAACAACCCCTGCTGCAGCACGCCCGCGTACCGTTCGACCTCGCTCCCCTGGTCGTGGACGATCCGGCAGACGGTCACGTCGCGCTGCGCGGCCAGCCGCTCCAGCCGGCTGCGCTCCTCGGCCGCGGCCTCGTCGTCGAGCCCGTCGTCGATGAGCACCAGCACCGGACGCAACTCCGGCGCGGCATCCTCGAACGGATCGGCGAACGGATCTCGCAGCGCCACGGCGTCCACCAGCGGCTCCAACGCGCCGGCGTCGGCGGAGAGCACGACCCGTCCGGAAGCCGAGCGCAGCGCCTCGGAGATCCGCCGGCTCGCCCGCGCGGCCAGGATCGACCCACCCCACACCAACGGCTGCGCGTCGGCCAACTCGAGCGCCGCGGTCTTGGCCGGATTGACCGTGACATCGAGGGCGTAGGACGACTGCTCGGCCACCCGATCCATCACCGCCGCGATCTGCTCGGCGTCCACCGCCGGGCCGAGCCCGAGCCGATGCAGGGCGTCGAGCGTGACGATCGCCGCGGCGAGCGGATCCTGGGCACTGGTCGGCAGCAGGGTGGTCGCCGACGAGGCCGACTGGCGGGCCAGCGGGGAATCGGGCGGGCAGGCCACGATCAGGCGAGAGCCCCGCCGCACCGCCTCGTAGGCGGCCGCGCAGGATTCCCGGCTGCCCCAGCCCATCACCACCACGACGTCGAGCGGACCCACCCAGCCCGGCAGGCCCAGCCTGGGCCAGGCCAGGAACGGCACCGGGCAGATCGGCTCCAGCACCGCGCGCAGCAGCCGGGCCTCCGGCCCGAAGGCGATCACTGCGCGCGGTCTCCCCTCACCGGACAGCGCGGCGAGGGAATCCTGCGCCAGAGCGGCCTCGCGCCGCACCCGCGCACCGGCTTCGGCGAGCGGACGCAGCACCGGATCGGCCAGGCGCAACGCCGCCGGATCCGCCAGGCGGGAATCGTCGAAGTCCACGACGGCTCGCTCAGTGCCCGGCCGGGCGGCGGGCCTCGTCCACCAACAGCACCGGGATGCCGTCGCGCACCGGATACGCCAGCGCGCACTCCGCCGAGGTGCACAGCAGCTCGGAAGCCTCGTAGTCCCACGCCAGTTTGGTGTGGCACGACGGGCAGACCAGGATCTCCAGCACGTCGGCAGGCAACTCGGTCATCGATCTCCTCCTCGAATAATCGCCAGCGCGCGATCGCGCAGCCGGACCATCGTGGCATCGTCCCGCGCCTCGACGTTGAGCCGCAGCAACGGCTCGGTGTTGGACGACCGCACGCTCACGGTCCAGCCTGCACCATGGACGGCCAGGCCGTCGGCCCAGTCCAGCTCGTCACCGGCGAACTCCGCCGCGACGGCGGTCAGCGTGGCCGCCGGATCGGCCACCACGACATTGATCTCACCCGAGACCGGATAGACCGGCACGGTGGCGGCCAGTGCCGAAGCAGGCTGCGAGCCGTGCCCGACCAGCGCGAGCACATGCAGGGCGGCGAGCATGCCGGAGTCGGCGCCCCAGAAGTCGCGGAAGTAGTAGTGGCCGGAGTGCTCGCCGCCGAAGACGGCATCGTGCTCGGCCATCAGCGCCTTCAGCCTGGTATGCCCCACCGGCCCGACCACGAGCCGGCCCCCGGCTTCCGCCACGATCTCGCCCACCGCGGCCGACGTGACCGTGTTCACCACGATCGCGGCCCCCGGTTCGCGCGCGAGCACCGACCGGGCGATCAGCGCGGTCACCACCGACGGGTCGATCAACTCCCCCCGCTCGTCGAGCAGCAGGCAGCGGTCGGCGTCGCCGTCGAAGATCAGCGCCAGATCGGCACCATGCTCGAGGACGGCACGCTGGGCATCGACCCGGTTGGCCGGCTCCAGCGGGTTGGGCGGATGGTTCGGGAAGCTGCCGTCCAGCTCCAGATGCAGCCCGATCAGATCGAGCCCCAGCGGCCCCAGCACCGCGGGAATGACGTGCCCGGCCATGCCGTTGCCGGCGTCCACCACCACTGTCAGCGGGCGCAGGCCGGTGCAGTCCACCAGCGCGTGCAACCGGGCGGCGTAGTCGGCGAGCGTGTCCAGTTTCCGCCGGGTGCCACCGACTGCGGCGTCCGGCAGCGCGGCCGAGCTCAGTTCGCGGATCCGCTCGAGCAGTTCGGGCGTGACCGGCGCCGCGTGCGGCAGGCAGAACTTGACGCCGTTGTACTCGGCCGGGTTGTGCGAGGCGGTGAACTGGACGGCCGGCAGCCCGGTCGCCCCTGAGGCGTACCAGACCTGATCGGTGCTGGCCAGGCCGAGATCGACCACGTCGGCGCCCAGCCGCATCGCCCCGGAGGCGAAGGCCCGGCTGAGTTCGAGGCCGCCCTCGCGCATGTCCCTGCCCAGCAGGAACTCGCGGCCGGCGAGCTCGAACGCCGCGGCGAACGCCGCCCCCAGCCTGGCGGCCCCGGCGTCGTTCCATTCGGGGTGGTCACCGGCGACCAGCCCGCGAATATCGTTGGCTTTGAAGATCTGCGGCTGCAGCATGGGGCAAGCGTAGCCATCGGCTTCAGCCCTCAACGACACCGTCCTCGTTCGCATCGAGGAGCACCCTGCGGACGCCAGCGACTCGCCCGCCGATGTCAGTCCGGATCTGCCACGACCGCGAGATGCCCGCGGCGCCTGGTGAGCTGCGGAGCTGGTTCGGCGGTCTCACCCAGCCCCACCCGCCGGACCGCTTCGGCCAGGGCCATCAGGTCGTCGGCCAGCGGACGCGGGGCGTCCGGATCCTGCGGGAGCCGGATGACCTCCCAGCCGCGGGGAGCGCTGAGGTTGGTCGAGTGCCCGCGGCACAGGTCGTAGCAGCCCGGCTCGGCGCGCAGCGCGAGCGGACCCACGACCGCGGTGGAGTCGGCGTACACGTAGGTGAGGGTCGCCACCGCAGGCTGTGAGCAGGTCGAGCGCGAACAGCGTCGGTTGATCACGGGGTCACGCTACCCGCGCCAGACCGATCCCGGTGGCAAGCACGCGGTGGTGTCGCCGCGTAGGGTGATCGGTGTGAAGCACCGGGATCGCCATGGTCGTGGCATGCGCGGGGTGATCGCCGCGCCGAATCGACTGACCGGCGCGCCGATGCCGATCCCCTATCGCGCGGTCGGCGTCGGGTTCTTCGCCGACTGCCTGCGGGCCTCCGTCGCGCGGGTCGTCGAGACCTGCCCGCGCGCCCTGGTCGGCGTCGACATCGGCTTCGAGGACGTGCCCTCGCTGACCGAGGCCTGGTACGACAGCGTTCCGCTGGCGGCGGCCGTCTCGGCCCGGCCGGAGCAGCCCGCGCAAGTGGTGCTGTACCGTCGCCCGATCGAACACCGGGCAACCGGACGACGCGACCTCGCCAGGCTGATCCACCGCACCATCGTCGAACAGCTCTCGGCGCTCACCGGCATCCAGACGTCGGAGATCGATCCGGCCGCCGACGACTGGGAGTAGCCGGCCCTTCCGGGGAGCGAATCCCCGGCTCAGCGGCCCGCGTGCGGATCGAAACGCACCGGCGGCGCCTCGAAGTCGGCACCGCGGGGGGTGACCAGCGGGACGATGGTCAGGGCGTCGATCCCGCCGAGGCGCTCGGTGATCTCGAGCGCGCCGCGAACCGAGGTCTCCGCAGCCTGCACCCTCACCCACGACGTCGCGGCGCCGGGAATCTCCACGGCAACGGTGCTACCGGCCGGGACCATCTGGCGCAGCGTCGCCCCCGACACGTCCTGCTGGTCGCCGAGCGTGACGGCCAACTCGGCGTCGGCCTGACCGGGATTGGCCAGGAGCAGCCGCACCGTCGCCTTCGCGCCGGCCGGCACCGGCCAGAGCCCGTCGGCGCCGATCGCCGGAACGGCCGATGCCCAGGCCGGATCCTGCTTCTCCGCGTCCTCGGATGAGGATTGCCGGATTCCGGCGACGATCGGCTGCTCCGACTCCAGCCGGAGCGCGATCGGCTCGCCGGCCGTTCCGGGGCCGAGGTCGAAACTCTGAGTGGTGTTGGCCGGCAGGTCGAGACGGTCCAGGCCGGCCAGGGCGCCTCGACCGGATTCACCCAACGACTCCACCGACACCGCGGTGGTCCGCTCCCCAGGGTTGGTCACCACCAGTTCCCGGGTGCCTTCGCCGGCCGCGACCCCGGGCAGCACCAGCTCGGTGTCCGGCGCCTGGGTGGGGGCGATCCAGTCCGACCCCAGAACGGTGGTGTCCTGCCACAGGCGCTGTCGCAGCGTGGCGGAGACCCGTCCGGCGGAGCTCTCCACCAGCAGGGTCACCGGAGCGTCGACCGTCGTGAGAACGCTGAGGGGGACGCTGCGCGCGGTGCCGGGCTCGACCACGATGCCCCGCGAGCCCGGGGCGTTGATCCGGCCCTCCGGCCCGAAGATGGTGATGTCGACCGCGGCATCGATGGTGTCGGAGTTGGCCAGCACTAGGTCGGCCTGGGCGTCCGGGGTGAGCAGCACACCGGCGAACCAGCGCGCGGTGGCGGGCGCCTCGCAGGCCGTGGCCGACAACCCCCGGTCGGCGCCGGACGACCCGCGGACCAGGCTGATTGCGCCGAAGGTGGACGTGCCCGCCGCGCTGACCAGCACCGGCTGAGCCTGATCGGTGAGCACGGTGACTCCCGCCGCCTCAGCGGCCTGATCCGGCTCGGCGAGCGGGGCGGTGCGGAGCTCGTCGGCGAGTGCGGTCGCCGCCACCCGCACCGTTGCGGTGGCGCTCTCGAAGGCGGGGCAGACCACCGTCACCCGCGTGTTGATGGTGGGGACCGAAGCCGGCGGTGGCGTGGCGGCGGGCAGCACGGTCATGGTCAGCACCACCGTGGCGCCCACCGCGACGACGGTCAGGCCGGGGACGAGCCAGCGATTCATCGCTCACCTCCGGCAGCGCGGCGCGGCGCAGACGCAACCTCGTCCACCATCGCTCGGGACGCGACACGGCGCGGTCCGGAGCTCTCCCGGGGACGACGCAGGCCGGGGGCGGCGAGCAGCAGGAGCGCCACCAGCCCGCCCAGCTGCACCCAGGCCCACGGCAGCGGCTCCGGCAACGCGATGCGGAGCGTTCCCGTCGCGCCCTGAAGCGGATAGACCTGCCCGGGCCCGGCTCCGGGTTCGGCTACCAGCGGCCGGTCGCCGACCGTGACCTGCCAGCGCGGATCAGCGGGCTCAGCCAGCAGCAACTCGCGTCCAGTCGTGACGCTCGCGCCGTCGCCGACCGGTTCGCCACCGTCGTCGCCGAGCACGACCGCCCGGGCGGAATCCGGCACCGGCCACACCATGGTGTCGCCGTCGGCGGTGCCGATCCCCAGGCCGGGGGTATTGCTGATAGCGAGCTGGTGGTCGGCTCCGCCGCCCCGCAGCCAGATGTACGAGACGCCGAGCCGGCGAAGATCGGTGAGGAGTTCGTCATCGGCGGTGCCGGCGACCAGCCGGCCGGCCACGGAGGCCGCCAGTTCCGCTCCCTCGGCGTCACCGGAGAACACCAGCCCTCGTTCGGCATCGCCGAAGCGCGGCATGGCGTCGGCGAGCAACACCCAGCCGACCTGTTCGGCGGTGAAGTCGAGGGCGAGCGTACGCCCGGGAGTCTCGGAGAGCTGGGCGTTGCGGACGAACGGCGGCAGCGCGTTCACCGGGCCGCGGTGGAGCCCGGACTGGCCGGCGAGAACCCACCAGCCGGCCGAGACGGCCACCACCACGATAGAGAGCCCGGTCAGCAGCAGCGCACCGGCGTGCCGCAGCCCGAGGTTCGCCCCGCGCAGTTCCTCGGCCAGCCCGTCCAGCCCCCAGGCGCCGGCCAGCACCAGCCCTGCGACCACCGCCACCTGCCACTCCAGCGCGTCCGGACGAACCCACTCCCCCGGCGGCACCCACACCAGCAGCCGGGTGAGGAGCAGGGCGACCACGGCCGAGGCGCCGGCGACGGCCAGCGCGGCGGTCGCGCGACCGCCACGGCGCAGGGCTCCCGCACCGGCTATCAGCCACAGACCACCGAAGACGACGATCGACAGCCACAGCGGCGGCGGGCTGCCGCTGCCGCGCCCGAGCAGCACCTGCCAGGGCTCGACCGCGGCCGTGCCGGCCAGGGTGGGCTCGATGCCGGTCAGCAGGCGTCCCGGGTAGGCCAGGAGGGTGTCCCGCCACGGCCCGACGACCAGCAGCAGGGGCGCGACGGCAACCAGGACGGCCCGCAGCCAGGCGCGGGTGTGGCGAACGATCACGACGACCATGGCCAGCACCAGCGCCGCCCAGGCCAGCGGCACCACGGCGACCAGCAGCAATGCCGACAGCCCGGTGGCGGCGGCGCGGCGCCACAACCTCGGGTCGTCGGCCAGCCAGCCCCGCAGCGAGTAGCCGAACACCGGCAGGAAGACGGCCCAGACGGCCACGCCGACGGCCCCGGCACCGATCGCGCCCGTCATCACCGGTGCGATCGCGTAGCCGGAGGCGCCGAGTGCCGCCATGGTGGCGCTGGCCAGTCCCTGCCGCAGGAAGCGGTAGGCCGCGAACCAGGCCAGCGGGACGCACCCGAGCACGAACAACCCGACCAGCCACTCCGGCTGGCCGCCGGCGATCAGCGAGCCGAGGGCGGTCAGCCCCGTCCAGGCGGGTCCGGCGAGCGCGGCCGTGCCGGGCACCGGGTCGAGGTAGCCGCCCAGCAGGTCGAGCCAGCCGGCGGGGGCCGGCAGAAGCCGCTCGGCCTGCAGGGATCCCGTCCCGAAGGTGAACCGTCCGGCCGCGACGGCCAGCCCGACGGCGGCCAGGCCCCCGATCAGCAGGACCGGCGCCTTGGCCCTGCGCTGGCCGCGGGCGGCGAAGTCGTCACCGGTGAGTTCGTCCAGGCTCACGGCCTGGCCCGGACCGGCGAAGCTGGCTCCCCATTCGGCGATCCGTTCGCCGACACCCTCGATGAAATGCCAGGTTCCGGAGCCGGGCCGGGGGCGCAATTGTCGGATCCGGGCCCGCGCGCCGGGAGCGGACGCGACACCGCGCAGCGAGACGGTCAGCGAGCGGCGAACGGAGCGGCGGGCCAGCCAGCGCCCCAGGCCGGCGAACTCGGCGGCAGCCTTGCCGGGAGCCTTGCCGAGCAGGTAGCCGAGAGCTGCCAGCAGGCTGGTGAGCACCAGCCACAGCCGTCCCAGCAGGCGACGGCCCCGCGGCAGGTGGGCGGCTACCAACGCGAGCCCGGCTGCCCGGGAGTCACCGGCATCCGGCGGCTCGGCGTCGCTGACGACCTGGGCGGAGGGCTCCACCGCCACCTCGTGACCGGCCAGGCGAGCTCGCCAGCAGAACTCGGCGCCGCGATAGTCGGCCGGCAGGGCGCGGTTGAAGCCACCCAGTGCTCTCCAGGTCTCGCCGCGCACCAGCATCCCCGCGTCGGCGGTGGCGAGCGAGTCGGTGGTCTGCAGTTGGCCCTGGTACAGCTCGCCGGGTGGCACGAGGCCGCGGATCCGGCCCGTGGCCGTCACGGTCTGCCCGAACTGCCGCACGATCGTTCCCGGTCCGCGGCGGCGCGGCTCCACCAGCAGCGGGCCGACCACATCGAGCTCGGGCCGGCGTTCGAGGGTGACCAGCAATGCGTGCAGCGCCGTGGGCGCCGGCTCGCAGTCGGCGGGCAGCAGCCACAGCCACTCCCCGGCCTGGTCGCCGCGGATGTCCTCCACCACGACGTGGTGCGGAGCGGGTTCGCCGGCCTCGACCGCGGCCCGGCAGCGGGCGGCATCCACTCCAGGTCGCGGCTCGACGATCGCGGTCACCTCGACGTCGGCGCGGTGCGGCCCGTCCTCCTCGCCGTGGGAATGCAACCATGCCCACGGATCCTCATGGCGGGGCAGGTCGATCACGAAGTCTCTTCCGGGTAGGGGACGCGCACAGCGCACCCAGCCTACTGCCGAGAACCGCAGCCGGTCCGCTCAGCGAAGCCGGTCGGGCCGTCGCCTCCACCTAGGCACCGCAGGATCAGATGGCCTGCTTCTTCAGCCGGCGGCGCTCGCGTTCACTGAGGCCGCCCCAGATGCCGAAGCGCTCGTCGTTGCCCAGCGCGTACTCCAGGCATTCGCTGCGCACCTCGCAGGAGAGGCACACTTTCTTGGCTTCGCGGGTAGACCCGCCCTTCTCGGGGAAGAAGGCTTCAGGATCGGTCTGAGCGCAGAGCGCGCGCTCCTGCCAACCGAGCGCGCCTTCGTCATCTTCGCTGACGACTAGCAACAGCTCGTGCATCTACCCTCCTCGACCGACGTGCAGCATGCCCACACGAAACTACTTGGAGAGAATTACACGCCTGTCATTCCCGATAAGTCAACCCCGATGCGTTACCATGCCCACTTCTTGGCCAACGCCAGAGGCTCAGGAGCTGGCGGGAGGGCGCCAGGCATCGTCCGCCGAGGCACCGGGTAAGCCGGGCTCAGCCAGCGGCGAAGCCGCCTGGCCGCCGGTCCCGATCACTCCCAGCGAGGTGGTACCCGGCGCTCCCGTCGCCGCTTCGTCCGCGGTGCGCCAGACGGAGCCAGTGGCCTGGTCCGAGCGCCACACCGTCGGGTCCCCAGCCGGCTCGTCAACGGCTGCCCCCTGATCGGCCGGCTCGGCGTCCTCGTCGGGATCGCCCTCGGCCGACTCGGGCGATCTGGCCAGCGCCCACAGCGCGATCGCCGCCACCACCCCGACCCCCGTGTTCACCAGCGGGTAGAGCAGGCCCATCAGTTGCCACGAGGACCATTCCGATATCCAGGCCGGCCAGCCGGCGGGCGTCAGCAGGCTGAGGACCGCGAACGCCCACGGAAGCGCCGTTGTCAGCGCCACCACCCACGCCGCCACCAGCGCGATCGTCCGGGCCCGGGGTACCGCCGGGGCGAGCGCGCAGGCCCAGGCCGCCGCGACCAGCGCGAACGTCAGCCCGTAATCCACCGTCTGCAGCCCCAGGACCCAGCCGAAGATCACCTCGGAGTCGAGCAGGTACATCGAGAACTGCAGGATCAGCATCAGCAACGACAGCCCGCTCAGGGTGATCAACGCCCACGCCAGTGGTTCGCGAATCCGTTTGAGGTTCTCCACCATGCCTCCTTGCGGTCACCCTATCCCGCGGGTGCCGGGCGGAGCCGTCCTCGCGGGAACTACGCGAACCGGGGCCCGGCCTGGGCTGCGACCTCGGCGACCAACTCCTTGACCCGCTCGGCCTGCTCGAGCGGGACCACGAGGGTGACGTTCGCGGTACGGACGACCACCAGGTCGTTCACGCCGACCAGGCCGATCAGGCCGGTGGGGTCGGCGTTCACCACGACATTGCCGGTCGCGTCCAGGCTGACCACCGCGCCGGACACCGCGTTTCCGGCATCGTCGGGGGCCAGCACCCCCGCCAGGCTGGCGTAGCCGCCGACGTCCTTCCATTCCACGGCAAGCCCGACCGCCACCACGTGTGCCGAGCCCCGACCGTGCGAGACCGGCTCCATGATCGCGTAGTCGACCGAGGTCTTGAACAGGGTCGGGAAGATCTCGTCCAGCCGCCCGGGTTCTGCGGCCAAGGCGGTCACGCCCTCGTAGGTGGCCGGCAGCAGCAGCCGCACCTGCTCCAGGACGGTTGCTGCCCGCCAGACGAACATGCCGGCGTTCCACCAGTACTCCCCGGAGGCCAGATAGGCCTCCGCGACCTCACGCGGCGGCTTCTCGGCGAACTCCCGGACGGCGTACGCCCCTGGACGCCCGGGCATCGGGTCGCCGCGATGCAGGTAGCCGTAGCCAGTATGCGGCGAGGTCGGGACGACGCCGAGCGTCACCAGCGCGGACGGGTCGGCCTCGGCGAGGGTGAACGCCTGCCCGAGGGTGGCGACGAACTCGGCCACCGGCTCGATCATGTGATCGGCGGTGACCTGGGCGATCACCGCCTCCGGATCGCGCCGGGCCAGCACGGCCGCAGCCCAGGCGACGGCGTTCAGCGAATCCCGTCCGACCGGTTCCCCGAGGATGTTCTCGGCCGGGAGCTCGGGCAGCTGGACGGCGACCTGGTCGGCATAGGCGGCACCGGTCACCACCACGATCTGCTCGGCCGGCACCGAGGCGAGCGATCGCTCGAAGGCCAGCCGCAGCAGGCTGCGTCCCCCGATCAGCGGCAGGAGCTGTTTGGGCGTGCCCTGCCGCGACAGCGGCCACAACCGGGTGCCGGAGCCACCCGCCATGATGACGACATAGCGCATGGCCCGACGCTACCCGAGTCGGAGGCGGCTCTACGATGGTGGGGTGCCCGCCGCCCGCTCGATCATCGACGTACTGGCCGATCGCGTCCGCACCGACGGCGGCCGTCCGCTGCTGACCTACTACAACCCGCCCAAGGGCGAGCGGGTCGAGTTCAGCACAAGGTCCTTCGCCAACTGGGTGGACAAGACCGCCAACCTGCTGGAGACCCTGGGCATCGAGGGACGAGTCGCGGGCCCGGTGTCGGTGGCCCACCCCGGGCACTGGATGAGCCTTATCTGGCCGCTGGCGGCCTGGCAACGCGGGCTGGCCTACGAGGCGGTCGAACCGCCGCTGCCATCGGAGGCCGAACTCGCGGTGGTCGGCCCGGAGAATCCCCAGCCCCTGATTCCGGGTGGGACGATTGCCTGCTCGCTGCACCCGTTCGGCCTGGGCCTGCGCGATCTGCCGGCCGGTGTGCTGGATTACTCCGGTGAGGCGCTCGCCGAACCCGACGCCCATTGGGCGGTGCCGGTCGAACCCGACGACCTCACCTGGCTGGACGAGCGCCGCCAGGTCAGGCACGCCGAGTGGCTGGGGCTGCCGCCGGAGCCCGATCGGGTGCTGCTGCAGGTACCGGGGTGGCTCCCGCCGCAGGTGACCCTGCAGGAGTCGCTGATCCGTCCGCTGCTGGGCGGTGGCTCCGCGGTCGTGGTCGACGGGCCAGTGAGCTCCGACGAGTTGGCCCGTATCATCGCCAGCGAACGCGTCGCCCACGAAGCCGGCGAACAGAGCGGCCCGAGCGAGCGCACCTATCCCGATGTCGGCACAGGAAGGACATCATGACCCGACAGACTCCCACCGGCATCTCGCGCCGGCAGCTGATCGTCCGCGGTTCCGCGCTCGCGGTCGGCGGCGCCGCCCTGCTGGCCGGGTGCGGCGGGCCGTCCATCCCCACCCCGACGGCTTCGCCCACCGGAACCATCCGCGCCCAGCTGGACGAGGCGATCCGGACCATCGCCGACGGCTCGGACGCCCTCGGCGTGGCGATCCACGACCTGCGCAATGGCGCGGTGTACGGGTTCAACCCGAGCTATGCGAGCCAGAGCGCGTCCATGGCCAAGCCGATGATCGTGCTGATGGCACAGCGCCGGGCACGGGCCACCGGCACCACGCTGACCGACGAGCAGGTCGACCAGGCCACCGCGGCGATCACCCATTCCGAGAACGATCCGGCCGACGCCCTGTACGCCTATGCCGGGCAGGGAGCCGCCTACACCGAGCTCGCCGGCGAACTGGAGCTGCCCGACACCCACGCCGACGAAGCCCACCTGGAATCCTGGAGCTGGACGTGGACCACGCCCGCCGATCAGGTGCTGCTGGTGCAGCGGCTGGTCGAGGGCTCCTCCGCGATCACCGACGAGGAGCGCGGGTTCGTCTGGAACCTGATGGGCGAGGTGATCGACGAGCATTCCTGGGGCGTTGGCGCGCCGCGCTCGGAGACGGTCAAGGTGCACCTGAAGAACGGCTGGGTGAAGTTCGAGTCCAGCGACGGGCTGTGGGCGGTGAACTCCATGGGCCAGGTGGACGGCGACGGCCGCAGCTACCGGATCGCGATGATGACCCGCACCGCCGACTTCGACACCGGCCGGGAGACCCTGGACACGATCGGCCACTGGGTCTTCGACATCCTGGGCAGCGGCCCGATCGAACCCGGCTGATGGCGCATCTGGAGGTCAACGGCGTCAGCTACACCCTGCCCGACGGGCGTCCGCTGCTGAACGACGTCTCCTTCCGGGTGGGCGACGGCGCCCGGGTGGCGCTGATCGCGCCGAACGGCACCGGCAAGACCACGCTGTTGCGGATCATCGCCGGCGAGCTGCCCGCTGAGGACGGATCGGTGTCCGCCTCGGGACGACTGGCTGTGATGAGCCAGTTCATCGGCAAGCTGCGCGACTCCCAGACCGTCCGCGAGCTGCTGGCGTCGGTGGCGCCGGAACGGGTGCGGGCGGCCGTCCGCGCGCTGGACGCGGCCGAGCTGGCGATGCTGGAGGTCGACGACGAGCCCACCCAGCTGGCCTACGCCCAGGCACTGGCCGACTTCGGGGACGCCGACGGCTACGAGTACGAGTCGACGGTCTGGGACACGGTGACCACGTCGGCTCTCGGCGTCCCGTTCCAGCGGGCCCAGTATCGCGAGGTGAACACCCTCAGCGGCGGCGAGCAGAAGCGGCTGGTGCTGGAGGCGCTGTTCGCCGGTCCCGAGGAGGTGCTGGCGCTGGACGAGCCGGACAACTACCTCGACGTGCCGGCCAAGCTCTGGCTGGAACGGCGCCTGGTCGAATCCGGCAAGACCGTGCTGCTGATCAGCCACGACCGCGAACTGCTGAGCAGCGTCCCGACCGCGATCGTCACCCTGGAACCCGGGCCGGCCGGCGCGACCGCGTGGACGCACCCCGGCACCTACCGCACCTGGGGCGAGGCCCGCGAGGCGCGCAATGCCCGGCTCGAGGAACTGCGCCGGCGCTGGGACGAGGAGCACGCCAAGCTCAAGGCCCTGGTGCTGATGTACAAGCAGAAGGCTGCCTACAACGACGGCCTCGCTTCCCGCTACCAGGCCGCCCAGACCCGGCTGGCCAAGTTCGAGGCCGCCGGCCCGCCCGAGCAGGTGGTCACCCAGCACCAGGTGCGGATGCGCCTGCGCGGTGGCCAGACCGCCCGTCGAGCCGTGATCTGCGAACAGCTGGAGTTGCGGACGCCCAGCGTCCGTCCTTCGGAGACCCAACCCCGTCATCCCCGCGAAAGCGGGGACCCAACCGCCGGCGACAACCTGATGGCTCCCTTCGACCTCACCGTGTGGTTCGGCGAGCGGGTCGCCGTCCTGGGCTCGAACGGCTCGGGAAAGTCGCACTTCCTGCGCTTGCTGGCCGCCGGCGGCTCCCGTCCGGACGCCGAACACGAGCCGGTCGGGGATGTCGCGGCCGAGCCCGTTCTCCACACCGGCATGGCGAAGCTCGGCAGCCGCGTCCGTCCGGGCTGGTTCGCGCAGACCCACCAGCACCCACAGCTGGCGGGCCGCACCCTGCTGGAGATCCTGCATCGCGGCGATGCCCACCGCACCGGGATGGGACGTGAGGAGGCCTCCCGCGCGCTCGACCGCTACGGCCTGGTGCACGCCGCCGAGCAGACCTACGACACCTTGTCAGGTGGCCAGCAGGCGAGGCTGCAGATCCTGCTGCTGGAGCTCTCCGGAGCGACCCTGCTGCTACTCGACGAGCCCACCGACAACCTCGACCTGCATTCCGCCGAAGCACTTGAGGAAGCGCTGGCCGGCTTCGAAGGCACAGTGATCGCGGTCACCCACGACCGCTGGTTCGCCCGCTCCTTCGACCGCTTCCTGGTCTTCGGCTCCGACGGTCGCGTCACCGAGCACCACAAGCCGGTCTGGGACGAACCCCGCGTCCGCCGCTCCCGCTAGCCTCGCCTGTCACCTCAGCCCTACCCGCCACACACGTCACACCTGCATCCACCCGCAGGCATAGCTCGATGATTGTCTACCGAACACGGTGCACAACCTTCGAACCAACGCCCGCGCGGCCCGGCGGTGCAGTCAGGATCTGCGCCCGGAGCGCCCGCTGGCCTAGCCGACCGACGGCCCTTCACCCCTAGCCGTCGTCACTTCGTGCCGGGTAGCTCGGGGATTTCCTACCGAACACGGTGCACAGGGTTCGCACCAACACGCCTGACGGAGGTCGCGGGCTGTGGACAGGGACTTTTGGCGGAGGTTGTCCACAAGGGCGGAGATGGGGTGGCGTACTAGGGACGGCCGCGGCCAAGACTGACGGCGTGAAACCACGAACACCCTTTCCGGAGGCGCTGCTGCGGATCGGCCGCAAGCAGGCCCTCGTCGTCTCGCGCGAGCAGGTGCTGCCGTTCGGCAGCGACCGGGTGATCGCCCGCTGGGTGCACGAGCGACGCCTCACGCCCATCACCCGCGGCGTCTACTCGCTCGGGGACGGCGGCTGGGAGCAGCAAGCCTGGACGGGCATCCTGCTCGGCAACCGTCATGCCGTCCTCGGTGGGTCGACCGCCGCCTATCTGGACAGGCTGGTCAAGGAGCCGCCGGCGCAGGTGACGGTTTTCGTCGGACCGCGCCGGAAGGTCCACCGCGATCCTCGCTGGCGGTTCATCACCGCCGGTCGCCAAGGAGTGCGCTACCCACGGCGAACACCGGCCTCGCGCACAATCGTCGATCTCGCCGGACAGCTGACGCCGGACGCGCTGGCGGCGCTGGTCTCGGCAGCGGTTGGACGGCGCCTGGCCACGCCGGAGACGATCATGGCCGCGCTCGCGTCCGTCAAGCGACATCCGTGCCGGGCGCTGCTCTCCGAGATCGCAGCCGACACAGCAGTTGGTGTACGCAGCGCGTTGGAACGCCGCTACCTGCGAGACGTCGAGCGGGCACACGGGCTGCCGCCCTCGAAGCGGCAACAAGGCCCGCTGACCATGCGGACGGACGTCTGGTACGAGGAGTACGGCGTGATCATCGAGCTCGACGGACGGGCCTACCACGACGGCGTCGCCGCCTGGAACGACCTCGATCGGGACAACCAGCACCGGCTGAAGGCGCAACTCACCCTGCGTTACGCGTGGACGCCAGTCGCGGTCGCCCCCTGCCGGGTGATGCGCGAGGTAGTCACCGCGCTCCACCAGCGGGGCTGGCCGGGCCACCCTCACCCCTGCCCCCAGTGCGCCGCGCGGTGGCGGGGCCTCTAGGTTCTACTTTGTGCACCGAGTTCGGTGCACAAAGTACGAGTGGACGCCTTGCGGCACCGACTACGGGACGGCGTCGAGCGGGGCGGTGCAGTCGCCGCCGCTGCGGGGGACGGCGGCGAAGCCGTCCGGCGTCCACTCGGCGAAGACGCAGCGGACGGCGAAGTAGATGTTCCAGGTGAAGGTTGTCCTGGCGATCCCGTCGCTGTCTCGGGTGCCCATCGTCGGCGCACCCGACTCGACATAGACCTCGTACAGCTTGCCGTCCCAGGCATCGCGGTTGGCCTCGAAGTCGGCCAGGGTGGTCCCGGCGAAGAGCCGCTCCAACTGCTCGACTGCGGCCGCCTGCCGCGTGGAGGCCGCCCAGGCCGGGCCGCCGAGCAGCACCGCCGCCCCCAGCCCGACGCTGAGAACGATCCGCGCCACCCGGACCACGCTGATCCGCCGACGCCGGAGCGCATCGCTCACCAGTAGCACCACAGCACCGGCGCCAGCGCCGATCAGCGCGCCGGCGCTGTTGGCCAGCAGGTCCATCAGGTCGTTGGCCCCCACTCCGAGTAGCGGCTGGGCGACCTCGATCGCCGCCGACAGCAGCAGTGCGAACCCGGCCGTCCGCCACGGCGCCTGCCAGAGCAGGGTGGCGAAGAAGGCCAGCGGGACGAACAGCACGACGTTGAGCAGGACGTCATTGCCGACCCGGCCCTCCAGCACCTTCTCCGGCTGCCAATGCCCCAGGCACTCCCAACACGTTCCGGCCCACGGATCCCGCAGCAGGGTCACCACCAGCACCAGCCCCAGGCTGGTCAGGAACAGGAAGAAGAGCAGCGGACGCCAGCGCCGCACCCGGTCGGTAGGCGTCACCGCGGTGTCGCCGGCGACCTCGGACCGACGAGGGGAACCCGGAACCGGCCGTTGCAACCGGTCACGGAGTTGCCAACTCAGCCCCGCCGCGGCCAGGACGATCACCGCCAGCCACCCGAGCACCCGGTAGGTCAGCCACACGGTCGCGAAGTTGCCCATCCCTCCACACCTTTTCCGCCCCGAGCCAGCCTCGCTGACCAGCTCTATACACTCATTGTATACGTGCCATGTATAGTACCTCTCGTGGACAACTCCTTGGTGCTGTTGGGGCTGCTGGGCGTGCAGCCCAGCTACGGCTACGACCTCAAGCACGGCTACGACCGGCTGTTCGGACGCGAGAAGCAACTGGCCTTCGGGCAGGTGTACGCGGTGCTCGCCCGACTGCTGAAGAGCGGCCTGATCGACCTGCTGGGGGACGAGGCCGGCGCCGGCCCGGATCGCAAGCGCTATCAGGTCACTCCGACCGGCCGGGACGAGATCACCCACTGGCTGTTCACGCCCGACATCCCCTCGGCCACCCTGCAGTCCAATCTGTTCGCCAAGACGGTGATCGCCCTGCTGCTGGACGCCGACGCCGGGCAGCTGCTGGAAGCCCAGCGGGCCGAGCACCAGCAGCGGATGCGCGTCCTCACCCAGCAGAAGCGGGGGGCCGACCTGGCCACCGTGCTGCTCTGCGACCACGCCCTGTTCCACATCGAGGCCGATCTGCGCTGGATGGACCTGACCACCGCACGGCTGGACGAGTTGCGCAGCGAGGTGCGGCGATGAGCACCAGCATTGTCCCGGTGGCCACCGAGCCGGCCGCCACCACCGGACCGCTGCTGAGCGCCCGCGGGCTGACCCGCTCGTTCGGTCTGACCGAGGCCGTCCGAGGCATCGACCTCGACATCGCGGCCGGCGAGATCCTCGCGGTGATGGGTCCGTCCGGCTCCGGGAAGTCGACCCTGCTGCACCTGCTCGCCGGCGTGCTCACGCCCGACTCGGGCACCGTCAGCTTCGACGGCGACCGGGTGGACGGCCTGGATGAGGCCGGCCGCGCCCGGCTGCGCCTGACCGCCTTCGGCTTCGTCTTCCAGTTCGGCCAGCTACTGCCCGACCTGAGCGCGCTCGACAATGTCACCGTCCCGCTCCTGCTCACCGGTGTGCACCGGCGAGACGCGCTCGCCCGCGCCCACGACTGGCTGGGCCGCCTCGACCTGGCGGCCGACGGCGACAAACTCCCCGGCGAACTCTCCGGCGGCCAGGCCCAACGGGTGGCGGTCGCACGAGCGCTGGTCACCGAGCCGCGCGTGCTGTTCGCCGACGAGCCCACCGGCTCGCTGGACTCCCTGGCCGCCGAGAAGGTGATGCTCGCCCTGACCGACCTGGCCCGCGCCTCGGACACCACCGTGGTGCTGGTCACTCACGATCCGCGCACCGCCGCCTACGCCGACCGCGAGGTGGTGGTCCGCGACGGACGGCTGTCGGGAACCGGACGATGATCGCGCTGGCCCGGCTGCTGAACGGAGCGCGCGGTGACCGGTGGCGGCTGGCCGCGATCGCCGGCGGCGTGGCCCTGGGCGTGGCGCTCGCGCTGTCGCTGTGGAGCGGCTTCACCGCGATCGCCGACCGGGGCGTCCGCTCCAGCTGGATCGATGTGAACCGTCAGGGGCAGAACCGTGTCGAACTGGACGATCGAACCGCGCTGACCGCCGACCAATTGCTGGCCCGCACCAACAGCGACCGCTTCCTGAGCCACGAGATCACCGTCCTGCAGGTGGCCACCACCCCCGACACCACCACCACCCTGCCCGGCATTGGACGACCGCCCGCACCCGGAACCTCGGTGGTCTCCCCCGCCCTGGCCGCCCTGATCGCCAGCCACCCGCCGGACGAACTGGGCACCCGCTACGGCACGATCGTCGCCGAACTCCCGGACGCCGTGCCGGCCGGCCCGAACGCGCTGGTGGCGGTGATCGGTGTCGAGCCGGTCGAGTTGGCCAATGACGGCATGGTCTTCACCGCGCTGGTCGGTAGTGCCTTCGCCACCGAGAACTACGGCTACCTGGCGGTGATCGGAGCGATCGCGGTGGGCTTCCCGGTGGCGATCCTGCTCGCGGTGGTGACCTCCCTCGGCTCGGCCAAGCGGGAGGAGCAGCTGGCCACGCTGCGGCTGATCGGTGCGACGCCGGCCGCTCTCACCCGGCTGGCGGCCTGGGAGACCGCCGCCACCAGCATGGCCGGAGCGGTCGCTGGTGTGGCGATGGCCTGGCTGGTCGCCCCGGCCCTGGCCGGCATCGAGCTGGAGGGCGTCCGCTTCTTCGCCGACGACCTACGCCCCGGGATCGCCGACTCGCTCGTCATCGGCCTGGGCGTGGTGGTGATCGCGGTCGGCATCGCCGCGTTGCGCGCGCGGCGGCTGCGCGGCGGGCCGCTCGGCGCCGTCCGGGAACGAATCGAATCCCTGCCCAGTGGGTGGCGCGTCCTCCCGCTGGCCCTCGGGCTCATCGGGTTGCTGACGCTCGGGCTGGCCGGGTTGGCAGTGGCCAAGGGAGCGCCGCGCGCCGTGCCGCCCGGTCCGCTGGTGATCGGCTGCTTCGTCCTGGTGACGTTCGGACTGATCACGGCCGGCCCGCCGCTGCTCGGCCGACTGGCCGGCCTCGGCTCCCGCCGCGCCGACGGTGCGGTGGCGGTGATCGCGCTGAACCGGATCCGGCGGCATCCGCGGCAGTCGTTCCGGGCGGTGAGCGGCCTGGTGATCGCCTGTTTCGTGGTGTCCGTCTTCGCCGGGGCCCGCACCACGCTGGGCAACCTGGACCTGCAGGACGGCCCCGACCACCTCCCGCCACAGACCCTGATCGCCACCCTCGACTGGTCCGCCTACGAGACGCCCGGACTGGACTCCCCCACCCTGCGTCGCCAACTGGACGCCCTGCGTGCCGTCCCCGGAGTCACCGCGGTCGCCGCGGTCGGCCACTCCGCGGGCGGGATCGCCTACCTCACCGGCAGCGACGCGACCGCGCTCGGCTTCCCGAGCTCGGAGCCCCTGGTGGGCGTGGACGCGGGCTACCGGAGCGCGCCCTTCCTGCCCCGTGCGGTGGAGCCGCCGGTCGAACCGATCTGGGTGCGCGAACTGCTCGTCCAGACCACGGACGCCGCCGCGCGGGAGCGCGTCCGCACCGTGCTGGTCACCGGAGAACTCGGGTTGCGTGTCTACAACACGCCGCCCACCCGCGCGGAATGGAGCGAGACGGCCTTCGGCAACACCTGGGCGAACGAGTACGCGGTGCTGGCCAACCTCGGCATCCTGGTCGCCGCGGGCATCTCGGCCCTCGCCATGGCCGCCGCCACGCTGGCCGGGGTGCTGGACCGCCGCCGGGTGTTCGGCCTGCTCCGGTTGACCGGCATGCCGCCACGGACGCTGGGCCGGATCATCGCGACCGAGGCCGCCGTTCCGCTGCTCACGGTGTTCGTCATGGTGGCCGCGCTGGGTCAGTTCGTGGCCTGGGCGATGGTCACCGGCCTGACCGACGGCCGCCGCACCACCGGCTGGCCGGGCCCGGACTACTACCTCGTCCTGGCAGCCTGCCTCGCCCTGGCGGCAGTCGCGGTCGCGGTGACCGCCCACTCCGCCCGCCGCGGCACCAGCACGGCCGTCACCCGTTTCGAGTGACTCCCCGGGAGCGCCCAGCGTCGATCGCTCGAAGCTTGCCCACCGAACACAGTGCGCTGGGTCCAAACGAAGCGCGACGGGTGCGGGACGGGAGGCCCGATGGCGTCAGGAGCTGACCTTGCAGATGGTGTCGAGATTCTCGGTCTGGGTCTTGGAGTCCTTCTTCGGCTTCGGCTTGGCGGATTCGCCACTCGCGGCGGGGCTCGGGTCGGCGGAGGGCGTGGTCTCCTCGGGACGATCCTTGGCCTCGGAGGCGGCGATCTTGTCGGCCACGATCTCGCGGATCTTCGGGAAATCGGGCTTCACGGGCTTGATCAGCGGCGGGGTGAAGTTCACCGACGACATCGGCAGCGAGCGGCCCTTCAGGGCGAGATCGAGCGCGGTACCCAGCTGCTCGCTCGGGATGTTGGTGGCGACCACCTTCTCGCTGGCCGAGGCGATGTCGTTGAACTTGGTGAGCACGGTGGTCGGGTTGAGCTGCTTGACCATCGCGTTGATCACGCACTTCTGCCGTGACATCCGCTCGTAGTCGCTGGAACCCTCGCGGGAGCGGGCGACCCACAGCGCGTGGAAGCCGTCCAGCAGGACGTTCTTGCCCGGTTCGATGTAGCCGTAGACCCCCTTGGAGCCGGTCTTGGAGCCGATCGGGATCCGCTTGTTGATGTCGAGCCGGATGCCGCCGACGGCGTCGATCAGCTTCTCGAAGCCCTTCAGGTCGATCATCGCCCAGTAGTTGATGTCGAGCCCTAGGATCTCTCCGACCACGTCGGCGGTCGCCTCGGCACCGGGGTACTTCACATCGGGGAAGAGATCCTTGTTCTCGACCGCCAGGGTGTAGACCGCGTTCAGCAGGCATTCCTGGGAGGCGCACCAGTAGCCGTCGGGGTATTGGGCGTGCAGCGGGTTGTCCTTCGGGAAGGGAGCCCATTGCAGGTTGCGCGGCAGGCTGAACAGCACCGTCCGGCCGGTCTCGGCGTCGATGCTGGCCACGATCATGGTGTCCGGACGCTGCCCCCACCGATCGGCGCCGGCGTCGCCTCCCATCAGCAGGACGTTGTAGCGGCCGTCGGTGGCCTGACCATCGCCGCCACCGGTGAAGACATTGGTGACCAGGCTCGACTGCGCGCCGAACATGCCGGACGCTGCCCAGGCCGCGGTACCGGCGCTCAAGGCCATCGCCAGCGCCAGCACTCCGGAGATCACCCGGCCGCGGGCCGACATGGCGCGGGGGTTGGCTATCCGCCAGGCGTCGACCACCAGCACCACCCAGCCCACGCCGAGCACCAGGATCGCCACCTGCAGCACGCGCAGGGTGATCGGGTTGGCGTACAACGAGATGATGAAAGGCCTGGCCACCACCGCCGCGACCGCGACCACCAACACCAGCGCGATCAGGGTCAGCCACACTCGCAGGGCGATCCGGCCCAGCCGCTTGTTGCCGGCCGCCAGTTGCGCCGAACCGGGAATGATCAGGGTCATCAGCACCAAGACGATGCCGCGACGGATCGCGATGCCTTCGGATCGTTGCTGAGGTGGCGGCAGGGTCGCCGCCGCGTTGGTCGCCATCAAGGTCTCCCCGGGGAAGCTGGTCGGACGCTTCCCAGTATGACCACGCCACCCAATCCAGCCGCGCGGCGCGCCGTGGCGTCCGCTGATCCGCCTCGGCTAACCGCCGTCCCAGAAGCCCTCCGGGTCACCGGTGGCGGCGCGGACGCGCTCGCCCTTGGCGGTGGCGACGGCCCGCAACTCCTCCTGGAAGGCGACCATGGCCTGTTGCAGGGCCGGATCGGACGCACCGAGGATCCGGACGGCGAGCAGCCCAGCGTTGCGGGCGTTGCCGACGGCCACCGTGGCGACCGGGACGCCGGCCGGCATCTGGACGATCGACAGCAGCGAATCCATGCCGTCCAGGTGCTTCAAGGGCACCGGTACGCCGATCACCGGCAGCGGCGTGAGCGCGGCCAGCATGCCGGGCAGGTGCGCCGCTCCTCCGGCGCCGGCGATGATCGCCTTCAGCCCGCGGGCCGCCGCGCCGCGTCCGTAGGCCACCATCTCCTCGGGCATCCGGTGCGCGGAGACCACGTCCGCCTCGTAGCGGACGCCGAACTCGCCCAGCGCGGCGGCGGCGGCCTCCATCACCGGCCAATCCGAATCCGAACCCATCACGATTCCTACCAGCGGTTCAGCCATGGTGACTCCTTTCAGGTACGCCCATGAACAGGTCTGCGGCGACCCGCGCCCGGGCGCGGGTGTCATCCAGGTCCGCGCCGACTGCGGTGACGTGGCCGAGTTTGCGTCCAGGCACCCAGGACTTGCCGTAGAGCTGCACCCGGATCTCCGGATCCAGGGCCAGCACCTCGATCAGCCCGGAGGCGAGATCACCGCGCGGTCCGCCCAGCACATTGGCCATCACCGACCAGTTCGCGCGAGGAGCGGTCGAGCCCAGCGGCAGGTTGGCCACCGCGCGCAGGTGGTTCTCGAATTGCGAGGTCATGGCGCCGTCGATGCTCCAATGGCCGGTGTTGTGCGGCCGCATCGCCAACTCGTTGACCACCACGCGTCCGTCTGCGTCCTCCATCAACTCGACCGCCAGGATGCCCACCACGTCCAGTTCCTCGGCGATCCGCAGCGCGAATCGCTGCCATTCCTCGGCCTCGTCCTCCGGCAGGCCGGGAGCGGGGGTGGTGGTGTCGGTGCAGATGCCGTCGGTCTGGACGGTCTCGCAGATCGGGTAGGCCACCGCCTCACCGTGCGGACGCCGGGCGACCAGCGCCGAGAGCTCGCGCCGGAACGGGATGTACTCCTCGGCCAGGATCCGGACGCCCGGGGCCAGCGAGGCGAAGGGCTCGCCGGCCTGCGACGGGCCGTCCAGCTTCCAGACCCCCCTGCCGTCGTAGCCGCCTCGGGAGGTCTTGGCGATCACCGGCCAGCCGGTCCGCTCGGCGAACTCGACTAGCTCGGCCGGCGTATCAACCGCCTGGTAGGCCGGGCAGGGAATCCCCAGCGCGCTCAGCCGATCGCGCATCACGATCTTGTCCTGGGCGTGGGCGAGGGCGTCCGGTCCGGGACGGACCGCTATCCCCCGGGCCAGCAGCTCCCGCAGGATCGGCTGCGGCACATGCTCATGATCGAAGGTGATCACGTCGCAGCCGGCGGCGAAGTCGTAGACGGTCGCCGGGTCGGTGTAGTCGCCCACCGTCACGTCCGCCACCACCTGGGCCGCGGAGACCTCCGGCCCTTCGGCGAGCAGCCGCACCCGAAGCCCGAGCCCGATGCCGGCGGCGTGCATCATGCGCGCCAGCTGGCCGCCGCCGATGATGCCGATGGTGGGGATCACGTCGCCAGGGTACTGGGCTTCGCCACGGATCGCCGAGGCCGGCCGCAGGCCGAGTCACCTCCGATCCGGCCCAGCACACCGTCCCGTCAGCGCCCCTCCCCCACAGCAGAAACCGGGCAACACAGACCGTCCGGCCGCATATTGCCGGCAGACGGCCCGGATCACCCGGTTTCTGCAGTAGGAACCAGCGGTCCCGGCCGGCCTCCGGACCACTCGGCAGCCACGTGGGGAAGGGCCGAGCCACCGTCCGATCCGGACGGCACACCGTCCAGACAAGGCCCCTCCCCAGCAGAAACCGGGCAATAGAGACCACCTGGCCGCGTATTGCGGGCAGACGGCCTGAATCACCCGGTTTCTGCGGACGGGAGCAGCGGTCCGGCCCGATCCGCCCCGGGCTCTGGAATTACTCGGCGGCCATGTGGGGGTAGCCGATGGTGGTGGGCGAGAGCAGGGCCTCCTTGACCGAGCGGGGGCTGACCCAGCGCATCAGGTTCCACAGCGAGCCCGCCTTGTCGTTGGTGCCGGACGCCCGGGCGCCACCGAAGGGCTGTTGACCGACCACCGCGCCGGTCGGCTTGTCGTTGACGTAGAAGTTGCCTGCCGCCTGCCGCAGCTTCAGCGATGCCTCGACGACGGCCGCCCGTTCGGTGGCGAAGACCGCACCGGTCAGGGCGTAGGACGAGGTCCTGTCGATCAGTTCCAGGGTCTCCGACCAGCGGGCGTCGTCGTAGACGTAGATGCCCAGCAACGGCCCGAAGTACTCGACGTTCAGGATCTCCTGGTGGGGGTTGTCGGTGACCGCCAGGGTCGGACGGACGTACCAGCCCGCCTCGTCGTCGTAGCTGCCGCCGGCGATCACCTCGACATCGTCGGCCGCCTGGGCCCGGTCGATCGCCCCGGCCAGCTTGTCGAAGGCCCGCTTGTCGATCACCGCGGAGGTGAAGTTCGAGAAGTCACGGACGTCCCCGACCTTGAGCGCCTCGGTGCGGGCCACCAGCTCGTCGCGCAGCCCGCCCTCCCACAGCGAGCGCGGCAGGTAGCAGCGGGAGGCCGCCGAGCACTTCTGCCCGGAGTACTCGAAGGCGCCCCGCACCAGCGCGGTGACCAGCGCGGTCGGGTCGGCCGAGGGATGGGCGACCACGAAGTCCTTGCCGCCGGTCTCCCCCACCAGCCGCGGG
>JAIUOR010000025.1 GCA_020161795.1 Actinomycetota bacterium
CCGGCTCATCCGATTTGAGGGTGTAGGTGGGGTCTGAATCCTCCGGTCTCGAGCAGGCTGCGGGCGATGTAGTTGGTGAGGTTCCGGAAGCCGAGGGCGGACCCGCGGAGGTGTTCGAGCCGGCCGTTGATCGCTTCACTGGGACCGTTCGAGGTGCCGGGGTGGTCGAAGTAGGCCAGGATGTCATCGGCTCGCTTCTTGAGGGTCCGGCCGAGGGTGACGAGCTCGGTCAGGCCGGCCGGGACACCGCGGCTGATCGCGTCGATGACCTTCTTCAGCGTGACGCGGCCGGCTTGCTTGTCGGGATCCCGGTAGGCGGCGACGACATGTTGATAGACACCCCAGGTGGCCTCGACCTGGACGTGCAGATCGTCGCCGAACATCGTCTCGAGGCGTCGGCGTTGTCTGTCGGTCAGGAGCGCTTCGCCGGTGTGCAACGTGCGGCGGGAGGCGTACAGCGGGTCACCGGAGCGGCCACGGTGCCCGGTCGTTTCTTGCTGGATGCGTTGCCGGCACCGGTCCAGGGCGTCCCCGGCCAACTGGACGACGTGGAAAGGGTCCATGACCTCGACGGCGTCGGGGAGCTTGTCGACGGCGGCGGTCTTGAACCCGGTGAAGCCGTCCATCGCGACGACCTCCACGCCGTCGCGCCAGGCTTTGGGTCGTTGTTCGAGCCAGGTGGTCAGGACCTGTTTGGAGCGGCCCTCCACCATGTCGAGCAACCTGGCCGGACCGGTGTCATCCCTTGTCGGGGTCAGGTCGATGATCACGGTGACGTACTTGTCGCCTTTGCGGGTGTGCCGCCAGGCGTGTTCGTCGACACCGATCACCTTCACACCGTCGAACCGGCCCGGGTCGGAGATCAGGACCCGCTGGCCCTCGGCCAGCACCGCGTCGTTCGCGGTATCCCACGCGACCCCGAGACCTTCAGCGACCCGGGCGATCGTGAGGTGCTGGCACACGATCCCTTCCAACGCCCACCGCAGCCCGCGGCGCGACAGCTTCGCCCGCGGCTCCGCCGCCAGCGTGGTGTCCTGGCGCCACACCCGGCCGCAGTCGGCGCACCGGTACCGGCGAACCGTGACCTCCAGCATGGTGGGCCGCCACCCCAACGGTTCGTGCGCGAGCCGCCGCACGACCGTGTCCCGCAGCACGCCCTGCTGGCCGCACTCGTGGCACCAGTCATCAGGTTCCACAACCCGGCACGCGAGCACGGCCCGCTTCAGCTCGAGGCGCTGCCCAGTCACCACCAGCCCCAACTCGTCAAGACGACAGAACGTCGTCACATCGGGCACGGCGAAGGTAGCGTTGCGCACGTCGAGGTCTTTCAGGTGGAAGGCGTCAGAACCTCCATCCTCGGAAGACCTCGACCCCTACCCGGGCACCGACGCGCCGACCTACCTCATCCCAGCCCTACACCCTCAAATCGGAAGAGCCCGATAACCATTGAGCACGTCATGTCTCTCGCAGGGAGTGGCCAAAGCGACGCGAAGGCAGCAGCTGTGAATAGGCTCGGCAACTTGGCCTTGCTTGAGAAGCGCCTGAACGTGTCGGCTGGAAGTAAGCCCTTCTCGGAGAAGCGACCGTTCTATAAGGAGTCTGCCTTTGAGCTCACGAAGCAGATCGCCGCGAAGCGGACATGGGGGCTTACGAACATTAACCGGCGCGCGGCTGAGCTAGCTGAGTTGGCCTGCCTGGCATGGCCGCTGAGTTGAGTTAGTGCGTAGTTCTCGCGGCGACACCACACGCTTGCAGGGCGCGATTTCATGTTTGTAGTTCACCACTCACCAATCGAGACAGGCGCTCGGCGATCTGGCGGTCTCGGTCCTTTGCGGCGTGCTGGTAGAGCTGGGCAGCCACCGAGGTTGAGTGTCCGAGACGTGCCTGGAGTTCGGCCGTCGTCGCGCCGACCTGGGCGGCCATCGTGGCGCCGGTGTGGCGGAGGTCGTGCCACTTGAGGTCGTCGCGGCCGGCGGCGGCCTTGGCCTTGGTGAAGTGGCTGCCCATGACTGAGTGCCACATGTGGCCACGTGCCTCGCCGGGGAAGAGTAGTGAGTTCAGCCCGGGCTGGACGTAGATCTCCAAATGCTCCTCCACGATCGGCCAGACGTGGGGCGGAATCGAGACCTCCCGGTAGCCGGCGTCCGACTTCGGCGGGCCGACGACTGCACCGCCGGGCGGGAACGTCACGGCTCGACGCACCTTGATCTGGTGAGTCGCCTTGTCGATGTCCTTGCGGCGCAGTTCGGCGAGTTCGCCGTAGCGCAAGGCGCACCACGCAGCGATCCACACCGAGGCGCGGAGTCTCGGCGGCATGTTGTCGGCGATCAGCTCGATCTCGGCGGGCGTCGCCGGCTCGACCGGACGCTTCGTTGTGGCAGCGCCGGCGCCCCGGATGTGGACGGGAGACAGCGCGATCAGCTCGTCGTCGACCGCGCTGTTCATGATCGCCCGCAGCAGGCCGTAGGCCTTCGTCCGGGCTCTCGGGGTCACCTTGCTCAGGCTCGCGTGC
This sequence comes from Actinomycetota bacterium, assembly GCA_020161795.1. GTDB lineage: Bacteria > Actinomycetota > Actinomycetes > Propionibacteriales > Propionibacteriaceae > Propionicimonas. Next base: position 2,513 of record JAIUOR010000025.1, read on the forward strand.
CAAGTCCGGACGTCGGCGCGGGTGATCCGCTCGATCGGGCGATTGCCGAAGGTCGGTTCCAGGTAGGTCGCCAGCACCTGGCGGTAGTCCTTCTGGGTCAGCGCCCGCAGCGGCTCGCCTTTCGAGTTGCGGCGCTCGTCGATCCAGCGGGACGCGTACTCACCGAACAGCTCCCCGGGTTCGGCCTGCCGTCGAGCCTCCTCGGCGCGCTCGGTGGGCGACAGCCAGCGCTCATTGTCGGTCGCGGCCCGGTCGATCAGCTTCTTCTCGTTGTGCAGCCAGACGATGGCCGAGTCCTTCACCTCGAAGGTCACCGGGGCCTTGTGCCGGGCCAGGTCGGGGCCGATGAAGCTAGCCTGGTAGCGGCCCGAGGGCAGCTTCCGGATGTAGCCGAAGTCTCTCCGTCCAGCCATCTGAGGCCTCCAGATCGTGCCGTTTCGTGCGCTCCGCGTGCGATCTACGTGCGATAAGACAGACTACGTGAGAAAGCCTTGGCCCACAAGAGCGGTGCGGCTGGGCGCCTATAATCCCTAGTCACTGCGCTGAAACTGCTGGTGGGCCCACTGGGAATCGAACCCAGAACCCGCGGATTAAAAGTCCGCTGCTCTGCCTGTTGAGCTATAGGCCCCGGGGTGCATCGTATCGAGCGCTACCGCTGGCGTGCACACTTGAGGTGTGGACATGGGCGTGTGGGGCATCGTGGCCGTGCTGGTCATCGGGATCGGCGCGGTGGCCTACGGCTGGCTCTCCGATCGGACGACCGACAAGAACCGCGAGGAAGCGATGCGGCTCCCGCCAGAGCGCGAAATCCCCCGGTTCGAGGGCCACCAGATCCAGCCGCACTACCTGAGCGAACTGGAGGCGGTCACTCGTCCGGACGGGCTGCCCGCCACCGATCTCACCGACGCCGAGCGGCAGTCGTTGGGCGAGCGCCTGCCGGGAGCGCCGAGCTTCCCGGCAGGCTGGCCGGCCCGCGAGTTCGTCACGGACACGACCTCAGGCTGGTGCGTGCTGGACGCCCCGGCGATCCTGATCTGCACCGACCCGATCACCGCCATGCGCGAACTTCTCCCAGCGGTGAAGCGTTCCCGCGAGGCCGATCGACCGATGGTGCTCGTCGCTCCGCAGATCGGGCAGGAGGTGCTGACGACGCTGCGGGCCAACTGGGTGCAGGGCACCTTCTCCTGCCTTCCCCTCCAGGTGGCGGACGCGGCGCACCGGCGTTCGCTGGGGTCGCTGACCGGCGCCCAGCCGGTCAGCTCCGACGACCTACAGGCGGGCTACCTCCCCGCGTCCCACGTGGGCGGTTGCCAGGCCTGGGTGAGCGATCAGGGCACCTCCTGGGCGCTGCTCGAAGGTCTCAAGTAGCACTCAAGGATTGCGGCGCCAGGTCTCAACCAACGCTCAAGGTGACTTCAGGGTTCGTTTCGCAGACCCTCAGGCGCCCTCAGGCGTAGCCCAGATCGTCGAGTTCGTGATCGTCGATGCCGAAGAAATGGGCCACCTCGTGCCACACCGTGATCCGCACTTCCTCGACCACCTCGGCCTCGTCCAGGCAGTACCGCAGCAGCGGCCCCCGGAAGATCAGGATCCGGTCCGGCAGCACCCCTCCGTACCACGAACCCCGCTCTGACAAGGGGATACCGTCGTAGTAGCCGAACAGTTCCGGGTCGGCGGGGTCCGGTTCGTCCTCCACGACGAGGACGCAGTTCTCGATCAGATCGAGGAAGCGCGCGGGGATCTGTTCGAGTGCCTGCTGCACCAGTTCCTCGAACCGCGCCGGCTCCATCTCGACCGCCATGCCCTCCACGATAGCGGCCTGACTAGGGCGGAAATCACATTCATGTAGTTCACAGCCGACCCTCAGCAAACCCGCCAAATGCCATGACGCGGCGGTTCCGGGCTCTCTACAGTCCTGACCGCTGAGGCATCAGGGGCAGGTGTGACACATGGGTCGCACGATTCATGCGCCACGGGGAAGACCTCCCCCTGAGCCTCATCCCCGACCGAATGACTTCCCCCTGAGGAAAGGGCTGACATGAGCAAGGCACGGATCGCGATCACGTGGCTGGTTGCCACCGCGCTCCTGGCCGGCGCTGGCATCACGACCGCGGTGATCGCCACCGCCGCCCCCGCGATCTACACCGTGACCGCTGGCGAGCTGAACGTCCGCAGCGGCCCCAGCACCTCCACCAAGACCCTGTACACCCTCAAGAAGGGCGCGGCGCTGGAAGCCAAGGGCAAGGCGGCCAAGGGCTGGCAGCCGATCCAGTTCAACGGCACCACCGCCTACGTCTACGCGAAGTACGTGAAGGTCGCCAAGAAGAACACGACCCCGATCACCAGCAACGTGCCGGCCACCCGGAAGACCTCCGCGAACGTCAACCTGCGCACGGCGCCCGACCTCGACTCCGAGATCATCCGCGTGATCAAGAAGGGTGCGGCGGTTGCCGCCACGGGACGTTCCCGGGACGGCTTCACCGAGGTGAAGGTGGATGGCAAGGTTCGCTGGCTCTACACCAAGTACGTCGGAGCGACCACCACGGCCGCGCCCAAGCCGACGACTCCGGCCAAGCCGGCTTCCCCGACCGTCCCGGACTCGGTCGCCAACGTGTCCACCGTCAGCACCCTGTCGCTGCGCAGCGATGCCAGCCCGAGCGCGAAGCTGCTGGGCAACATCGAGCCCGACACCACGGTGGGCCTCACCGGCAAGCACAGCGGCAGCTACTCCCAGGTCGTCATCGACAAGGTCGTGGCCTGGGTGCTCACCGGCTACCTGGCGGCCGTGAAGTCCGGCCCGACGGTGACCCTGCCGGCCTCGGTCGGGCTGCGCTACATCAATGCCACCGACGTGAACGTCCGCAAGGCGGCCGACGTCGAGTCGACCAAGCTGGCCACCCTGCCGCGCGGCTCCGTGCTGCAGGCCACCGGCCCGGAGAAGAACCAGTACACCCAGATCATCTACAACGGCGGGCTCGCCTGGGTTGCCTCGCAGTACCTCAGCACCACCCCGCCCGGCGCCAGCCTCGGCTCCTCCAGCCTGGACAAGCTCAAGCAGAACGCCAAGGACGCGGTGCTGGTGGTGCGCGACGAGTTCCCCGAGATCAAGTCCATGTACGGCTGGCGGGCCTCCAGCGCGTACTCCTCCGACCATCCCAACGGCCGGGCGATCGACATCATGATCCCCTCCTACAAGAAGAACAAGGCCCTGGGCGATCGGATCGCGAAGTACTTCATCGACAACAACAAGTCGCTGAAGGTCAAGTACGTGATCTGGCGCCAGCGCAACTTCACCATCACCCGCGGCAAGTGGGTACACATGGCCGATCGTGGGGGCGACACCGCCAACCACTTCGACCACGTGCATGTGTCGTTCCTGAGCTGACATCCCCCCGTCAGTTCAGGTAACAAACGCAACGGCCCGGCATCCCCCCGCCGGGCCGTTGCCATCCCCGGCGTACCCGTCCAGCCCGATTAGTGCGCTCCGGGCGCCGCACCGTATAGTTCACAGGTCAGGTCCCCATCGTCTAGCGGCCTAGGACACTGCCCTTTCAAGGCAGCAGCGCGGGTTCGAATCCCGTTGGGGATGCTCGGGGAGGTCAGGCTCCGTTCCGGGTCCGGGCTCCCGATTTCATCCATCCGGAGCAGGTACGTTATAGTTTCGGGGCTGGCCAGAAACGGCCAGCACGGTCTTGTTTACAAGGCCCCGTGGCGCAGTTGGTTAGCGCGCCGCCCTGTCACGGCGGAGGTCGCGGGTTCGAGTCCCGTCGGGGTCGCTGGAGCGAAACGCTCCATCCGGCCAGGTAGCTCAGCTGGTAGCAGCGTTCGCCTGAAAAGTGAAAGGTCACCGGTTCGATCCCGGTCCTGGCCACAGAATCTCTGGAAGAAAGCGCCCGCCCTTCGGCGGGCCTTTTTCGTTCTGTCACCGGGCGAGGGAGCTTGCTCGCTCGCCCGAGGCCAAGGATGGCGTTGCCGATCGAAGCGAGGGAATACACCCCGCCGGCGGGTCTCGCCCCCGGACCCCGCCGTGGTGCGGCGAGTGCCCGGGCCCGTGCTGGGCGGGCGATCCTGGACGGCGACCTGCGGGCGTCCAGGACACGACGACGGGCGGCCCCGGCTTGAGGGACCGCCCGTCGTCGTTCGTTCGTCAGGAGACCAGGTGCTGGCTTTCGATGATGGCGTCGCGGAGTTCGCGGCGCTTCTTCTGCTCGGCCGGGTCGGGGACGGGGACGGCTGACAGCAACCGCTGGGTGTAGGGATGCTTGGGGTTGTTCACGATCTCGGGGGTGGGACCCACCTCGACCAGCACTCCGTCCTTCATCACCGCGATCTGGCTGCTCAGCATCTCCACCACCGCCAGGTCGTGGCTGATGAACAGGCAGGCGAAGCCGTAGCGCTCCTGCAGGTCGCTGAAGAGCTGCAGCACCCGGGCCTGCACCGACACGTCCAGGGCCGAGGTCGGCTCGTCCGCGATCAGCAGCTTCGGCTCCAGGGCCAGGGCCCGGGCGATGCCGATCCGCTGCCGCTGGCCACCGGACAGCTCGTGCGGGTAGCGGTTGCGCATCGCGCGCGGCAGCTCGACGCTGTCCAGCAGCGCCTCCACCCGGTCGGAGAGCTCCTTGCCCCGCAGCTTCTCGTGCAGGAACAGCGGCTCGCCGATCGACTCCCCCACCGGGAGCCGCGGGTTCAGCGACGAGCCCGGATCCTGGAAGACGATGCCCACATCGCGCCGGAACGGGTACAGGTCGGCGTTCGTGGCGTGGGTGATGTCACGCCCGGCGACATGCAGCGTGCCCTCGACCACCGGCAACAGCGCGACGGCGGCCCGTCCGATGGTGGTCTTGCCCGAACCGGATTCGCCCACCAGGCCGACCACGCGGCCGGGGTCGACCCGAAGGTTGATGTTCTTGGCGGCCCGGAACGCCGGACGGCGGCCCTGCTTGGGGTACTCGATGGTGACGTCTTCCATCAACAGCGCCGCGGTCGCACCAGCGTCCCCGGGGCCCAACGGGATCGGCGTATCGCCCTCGCGCACCAGCGACACCTTCAGCGCCGGCGCGAAGTCGGTCGCGGTCGTGCCCAGGTGTGGGACGGCGGCCAGCAGCGCCTTGGTGTAGGGGTGCTGGGGATCGTTGAAGATCTGGTCGGAGGTGCCGTGCTCGACGACCCGTCCGTCCTTCATCACGATGATCCGGTCGGCCATGTCGGCCACCACGCCCATGTCGTGGGTGATTAGGATGATCGCCGCGTCCACCCGCTCGCGCAGTTCCCGCATCAGCTTCAGGATCTCCGCCTGCACGGTCACGTCCAGCGCCGTGGTCGGCTCGTCCGCGATCAGCAGCTTGGGGTCACAGGCCAGTGACTGCGCGATCATGATCCGCTGCCGCTGCCCGCCGGAGAGCTGGTGCGGGAATTTGTCGAAGCTGCCCTCGGGGTCGGGGATCTCCACCAGCCGCATCAGGTCGATCGCTCGTGCCTTGGCCTGGGCGGGCGCCATCACGAAGTGGGTACGCAGCGTCTCGGCGATCTGGAAGCCGACCGTGTAGACCGGGTTCAGCGCCGTCATCGGCTCCTGGAAGATCACCGCGATCTCGTTGCCGCGCACCTCCCGCAGCCGGGTTCCGGAGAGCCCGATCAGCTCGGTTCCCTTCAGCTTGGCCGAGCCCACAGCCCGTCCGTTGGAGGGCAGCAGGCCGATCAGGCTCATCGACGACTGGGTCTTGCCGGAGCCGGATTCGCCCACGATCGCCAGCACCTCGCCGGCCTTCAGCTCGTAGTTGACCTCGTCGGCGGCGTCGAACCACTCCCCGTTCACCCAGAATTTCACGCCCAGGTCGCGCACCTCAAGAATGGTGTCGCCACGCTTGATGTCGCCGTCGCCGATCCGCCGGGAAAGGCGGATTGCCCCGTCGAGTCCCACCTCTTGCGGCTTGCTCATGAGGCCACCTCCTGGGCGTTGGCGGGCGAGATCCTGCTGAGCGCCTTGTCCATCTCACGCTTGGACGGGATGCGCTTGGTGCGCGGGTCGAAGGCGTCGCGCAGACCGTCGCCGATGAAGTTGATGCTCAGCGCGATCAGGATGATGAACAGACCGGGCCACCAGAACAGCCACGGCCGGGTCTGGAAGGCGCTCTGGTTCATCGAGATCAGCGCGCCCAGCGACACGTTGGGCGGGTTGATGCCGAAGCCGAGGAAGCTCAGCGCGGTCTCCAGCACCACCGCCGCCGACATCAGCAGGGTGGTGTTGACGATGATGACGCCGATCGCGTTGGGCAGGATGTGCTTGGTGATGATCCGCCAGTCGGAGGCGCCCGCCACCCGGGCCGAATCGACGAATTCCCGCTCCCGCAGGCTCAGGAACTCCGCCCGCACCAGTCGGGCCAGGGACGGCCACAGGATCATGCCCAGGGCGAAGCCCAGCAGCAGCGGCATGTTCGCCGTGATCCACTGCCCCACTTCCAGCGGCAGCCCGAACTTGGTGGGCGCACCACCGATCAGCCGGCCCAGCACCGCGCCGAGCACGATCACCGGCAGCGTGATCGCCAGGTCGGTGAGCCGCATCAGGAAGGTGTCGAGCTTGCCACGGTAGTAGCCGGCCAGCGAGCCGATGGTCACACCGATCACCAGGGCGGTCAGGCCGAGCACCGTCATCACCAGCAGCGAGGTCTTGATGCCGGCCATCACCGCCGCGAAGTTGTCGCGCCCGATGTTGTCCTGACCGAACGGATGTTCGCCGACCTCGAAGCCGGGCCCGCCCAGCCAGGTCGGCAGAGTGAGCGTCGGCACGCCCTGATTCACCTGGGTGAGCGGCTTCATCGGATCCTGCCACAGCCACCAGCCGGGGATCGGGCCGATCCCCATCGCGCTGATCGCCAGCAGCGCGACCAGGCCGAGGGTCACCACGCCGAAGATCGCGCCCTTGTGGCGGATGAACCGACGCCAGACGACCTGACCCTGGGAGAGGCCTTCGACCTCTTTCGCTTCGCCGATGCCCTCGCCGCGGCCGGTCGCGTCCTCCGTCGTCTCGGACGGTTCGGGAAGCTGCTCGCCGGGGACGATGCCCGGGGTGCCCTGCTCGCTCGGCAGCTGCGGTTCTTCGTTGGGACGTTCGTCGGTCATGCGTTCACCCGAATCCGTGGGTCGAGGACGGCATACAGCAGATCCGCTGCCAGGTTGGCGAGAATCGCCAGTGCTCCGGTGAGCATCACGTAGGCCATCACCGGGTCGATCTCACTGCCCTTCAGCGAGTCGATGAACATCTTGCCCATCCCGTGCCAGCCGAAGATGGTCTCGGTGATCACCGCGCCGCCGATCAGCGAGACCAGGTCGACCGGGATGATCGAGGCGAGCGGCATCAGCGCATTGCGCAGCGCGTGCCGGGTGATCACCACGCGCTCGGGCAGGCCCTTGGCGCGCGCGGTGCGGATGTAATCCTGCGACATCACTTCCAGCATCGAACCGCGCTGGTAGCGGGTGTAGGAGGCGAAGGAGATCAGCACCAGGGCGATGGTCGGCAGCAGCAGGTGCATGAAGCGGTCGAGCTGCATCAGCCAGAAGTCGCCGGTCAGGTTCGGGGTGCTGGCGCCGATCGTGGCGACCGGGCGTCCCTTGATCAGGGTGTGCCGGAAGAAGTAGGGGTAGACCTGCATGATCCGGTCGATGTACATCAGGAAGCTCATCACGATTCCGACGATGACGGCGCCTCGCATCGAGACGCCGCGGTCGGGACCGCCCCACAGCCAGCCGATGCCCATCGCCATCAGGATCGCGACCACCAGCAGGCCCATCATCCAGGCCATGTTCATCTCGTAGAGGTAGAACAGCCACTGGAGCGGGTAGTAGAGCGCCAGCCCGACGACCGCCGTGGTGAGCGCGGAATACAGCGCGCGCTTGTTGTTGATGCCGGCGAACATCAAGGTGACGACCAAGGCCGTCCCCAGGCCGAGGATCGCCAGCCCGATCAGCCCGATGGCCGGGGTGTTCAGCCAGCCCGAGTACAGGATGAAGATCCACATTCCGGCCGTGATTCCGGCACCGATGCCGAAGATGGCCAGCTTGCGGCGTAGGTCGCCGCCGAGCGCGCCCGCCCAGAACAGGCCGGCCACGATCGAGATGCCGACCGTGAGCGGGATGTTCAGCGCCGGCGCGTTGAGAAAGTCATTGAGGCCGATGGCCATGAATTGCTTGAGCAGCACCGCGACCCAGAAGACCGGCAGCGAGTACAGCACGAAGGAGACGAAGGTGATGGAGTAGTCGAAGGCGGTGTACTGCCGCAGCGCGCTGACGATGCCGATCATGATGCCCAGCAGCAGTGCCAGGATCGTCGAGGCGAAGATCAGCGTGACGGAGGCGGCGATCGCGCTGCCCATCACGTCCACGACCGGCTGCGCGGTACGCCAGGCGTATCCGGGATCGCCCTGGAGGAATCCCGACAGCCAACTCCAGTAGCGGGTCAGCCAGGGCTGATCGAGCATCAGCATGGCCTCGCGACGGGCGATCAGCTCGGCTTTGTTGCCCGCGGTGCTCTGACGCAGGTCGTCCAGCGGGTCGATGGCCAGGTCGACCATGAAGTGGACGATGAAGGACAGCACCAGCAATGTGCCGAGCGCCAGCCCCAGGCGTCTCAATAGAAATCGGATCATCAGTTAACTTTCAGTGTTCCCTGCCGAACAGGCCGGTGGGGCGTCAGGATATTGCACCCAACGCCCCACCGGGGAGAACTTCGTGATCAGATTGCGATCACGAAGCCCTTTTTCCGATCAGGCAGTGACCTGCCAGTTCCAGAATCCGTAGAAGATCGTCGGGGCGATGGTGATCGGATCGACACCGGTCACGTTCGCCTTGAACGCCGTCACGGACGGGAACTGGAAGATGGTCACACCGAAGTTGTCGGCAACCAGCTGCGCCTCGATGTCGCCGAGGATGCGATCCTGCTCAGCCGGTTCGACCGCGGTCTGGAGCTCATCGAACAGCCCGTCGACCTTCTTGCTGGAGTAGCCACCGAAGTTGTTCAAGCCACCGGTGCGGTAGTTCGCATCGGACTCGGTCAACGCGGTGGAGGTGGACTGCCAGCCGAACAGCGAGGCGTCGTAGGAACCGTCGCCCAGCTTCTGACCCCAGGTATCGGAACCGGAGTCGATGACCTCGAAGCCGGCCTGCTCAGCCGAATCCTTGATCAGCGCGAACTGCTGCTGACGACGGACGTTGGACGCGCCGTACAGGATGCGGACCTTCGGGGCCTTGGCGCCGGCCTCGGCCAGCAGAGCCTTCGCACCCTCGATGTCGACGTCTGCGAAGACCTCGCCCATCTTGTTGGCGGCCACGATCGTGTCGTAGTTCGGCGCACCCGGGGTGACGGTGAAGGAGTTGCGGACGGCCGACTCGGCGTACAGCGGCTTGATGATGTCGCTGACGATCTTCTCCCGCGGGATGGTCATCAGGAAGGCCTTACGAACCTTGCTGGCCTTGTCGGCGTCGCCGCCGTAGGTGGCCGGATCGAACGGGCCGCCGTTGTTGAAGGTCAGGTCGACGTGCTCGTAGGTGCCTTCGAGACCGGTCAACACGGTGACGCCATCAGTGCCCTGGACAGCGGTCAGGATGTCAGCGGTCGCCTGCGGCGAGATGAGCTGCACCTCGTTGTTCTGCAGCGCCTGGACGGCAGCCATCGGATCCTCGTTGTAACGGACGGTGATGGTGTCGACCTGGCCGGCGTGAGCGCCCTTGTAGGCCTCGTCCTTGGTCACGGTGAGGAAGGCGTCCTTCTCGTACGCGGTGATCCGGTACGGGCCGGAGCCGATCAGCAGATCGGTGTCGCTGGGCATCTCGACGACGTTCCAGTCGATGCTCCACACATTGGCCAGCTTGGAGAGCGCGGCCTTGTCGTTCTTCTGGAACGCATCGATGACCGCCTGCTTGGCCGCGGTGGGATCGTCGATCCCCAGGGCGCGCTTGGCGACGATGTGGGCCGGCAGGCCACCGCCGAGCGAACCGACACGGATCTCCCAGTCGGCGAACGGCTTGCTGTAGCTGTAGGTGATGGTCTTGCCGTCATCGCTGATGGTCGGCAGATCCTTCACCAGCGCCAGGCCCGGGTCGGTGGAGTCGAAGTACACCTGACCGTCACCGGCCGGGATCGGGTTACCGTTCTCGTCCTGGAGGGCCGCGACGTCGTCGCCCTTCACGGTGTTGAAGTTGCCGCTGATCGCGCCGAAGGCGAGGATCATGTCGGCCGCGGTCACCGGGACGCCGTCGGACCATACGGCCGTGTCGGCCAGGGTCTGGGTGACGGTCAGCGGATCGTCGGAGACCTTCTCGTAGGTGCCGTACGACGTGTCAGGAACCAGGTTCAGTTCCTTGTCGTAGTAGTTGAAGGACGAATCCGTCATGTACTTGATGATGTTGTTCGCCGTGGCGTTGCCGAACGTGGTGTTCTGGTTCAGCGAGTACAGCGGCTGGTTCCACATCACCGAGACGGCGGTCGGACCAGACGGCGTGGCGGTGTCCGTAGTGCCCGGCTCGGGAGCCGGAGCAGGGGCCGGGGCCGGCGGCGGGGCGCAGGCCGACAGGGCGAATGCCCCGGCGAGCAGTCCCGCGGCGACTGCGATCAGCTTCTTGGTGCCCAAGATTTCCTCCATTGCTTGAGGCGTCGCACGGCAAGAAAGCCCCACGGACGCCGTGTTGAGCTTGGACAAACGTAGCCTGCGCCCATTGCTGAGCCAAGTCAGCACAGGATGAGATCGTCCATTGTTACCCTACTGATACCGGGCGCCGCTGTCTGGATAACCGCCAATCAGCGCCGACGGACGACCGCCGTTCCCAGCACGAGATCGTTGAGGCCCCGGCGCTCGGCACCGATCACGACCGCCGGCACGACGACGCAGACCATCGCGGTGCGGGCGATCGCCCGCCACCAGCCGAGCTTCCCGCCGTCCAGCCGGACGACCGCCACCTTGGCCAGGATCTGTCCGAAGCTGCCACCGGCCAGCCCGGTGAGAACCGCCTTCTGGACGAAGAAGACCGCCAGGATCATCCACGATCGCCAGCCGCCGTCCCGCAGCACCCCCACGCCGAAGGCGAAGACCGCGAGCGCCATCGAAGCCCCCCAGTCCACCAGCAGAGCGGCGATCCGGGCCCGCCAGCTGGCCAGCGACCCCCGTCCGCTCTCGGGCAGGCCGAGGGTCTGGCCGGGGTAGCTCTCCGCGTCGCTCATGATGCCCGAGCCTACTGGGCTGTTACATCTCTGAAACACGACTGCAACTGTTGGGATACGGGCGCTGCTATAGCGTGGCGGAGTCCGTTACCCATGACTGTGGAGGCACGATGTTCCAAAGCGCCGACGAGCTGTTGGCCTACATCAAGAACGAGGGCGTCGAATACGTCGACATCCGATTCTGTGATCTGCCGGGTGTGATGCAGCACCTGACCGTCCCGGCCTACGCGTTCACCGAGGACGTCTTCGAATCCGGAATGGCCTTCGACGGCTCGTCCATCCGTGGCTTCCAGAAGATCCACGAATCCGACATGATGCTGCTGCCCGATCCCAGCACCGCGTTCATCGACCCGTTCCGGATCAACAAGACGCTGGCGCTGAACTTCTTCGTGCACGACCCGCTCACCCACGAGCCCTACAGCCGCGACCCGCGCAACATCGCCCGCAAGGCCGAGTCCTACCTGGCTTCGACCGGCATCGGCGACACCGCCTTCTTCGCCCCCGAGGCCGAGTTCTACATCTTCGACTCCGCCCGGTTCGAGACCAAGCAGAACGCCTCCTTCTACTACATCGATTCCGAGGCCGGCGCTTGGAACACCGGTCGCGAGGAAGAGGGCGGCAACCGCGGCTACAAGGTCAAGTACAAGGGCGGCTACTTCCCGGTTCCGCCGGTCGACCACTTCGCCGACCTGCGCGACGAGATGTGCAACCAGCTGACCGCAGCCGGGCTCGAGGTCGAGCGCGCGCACCACGAGGTGGGCACCGCCGGCCAGGCCGAGATCAACTACAAGTTCAACACCATGCTGGCCGCGGCCGACGACGTGATGAAGTTCAAGTACCTGGTGAAGAACACCGCCTGGCAGGCCGGCAAGACCGTGACCTTCATGCCGAAGCCGATCTTCGGCGACAACGGCTCGGGCATGCACGTCCACCAGTCACTGTGGAGCAACGGCACGCCGCTGTTCTACGACGAGGCCGGCTACGGCAACCTCTCCGACACCGCGCGCTACTACATCGGCGGCCTGCTGCACCATGCTCCGTCGCTGCTGGCCTTCACCAACCCGACGGTGAACTCCTACCACCGCCTGGTGCCGGGATTCGAGGCCCCGGTGAACCTGGTGTACTCCGCGCGCAACCGCTCGGCCTGCATCCGCATCCCGGTGACCGGCTCGAACCCGAAGGCCAAGCGCATCGAGTTCCGCTGCCCCGATCCCTCGTCGAACCCGTACCTGGCGTTCGCGGCCTGCCTGCTGGCCGGCCTGGACGGCATCCAGAACCGGATCGAGCCGCCGGCCCCGATCGACAAGGATCTCTACGAGCTGCCGCCCGACGAGCACGCCGAGGTCGCCACCGTCCCGCCGAACCTGGACGGGGTGCTGGACGCCCTGGAGAGCGACAACGAGTACCTGCAGGCCGGTGGGGTGTTCACCTCCGACCTGATCGAGACCTGGATCGACATGAAGCGGGCCGACATCGACGCCATCCGGCTGCGTCCGCACCCGCACGAGTTCGAGATGTACTTCGATATGTGACCGACACGGTCATAGCTCGTGGACATTGGCGCGGCGCTCGGGGCAACCCGGGCGCCGCTGGTCTGCTTCGACATGTGATCACCGCCCTTGGCGTGCGCCGACCGTGGGCATCCTCAGGCGTCGACACGACGCGTGAGTGCCATGCTGCGGATTTGCTCATCGGGGTCATTCAGGAGACCCGTGAGCGTCTGGGTGAGCTGCTCCGGATCGACTCCGACGACTTCATCGAGGAGTGCGTACAGGGCGTAGTAGCGAGTCTCTGCTTCGTCGTCCTGACACAGATGCATCAACGCCTCTGCCGCGCTCGGCTCTACCTGGTCGGGGTTCACCAGCAACGGGAGCGCAGCCGCGACATGGAAGCGAACCCTCCAATCCGGATGCGACGTGAAGCCGACAACCTCGCCGAGTGCTTCAGTCGCGCCGTTGTACCCAAGCGCGGAGATCACCCAACCCAACACTCCTGGGTCACTCTCACGTGCCAGCCGCCCCAGCAACAGCGGGACCGCCTCGGTGCTGAACGGACGCTGGCCCGCCTCGTTCTGGGGTCCCAGTTCCCGCAGGATCAGCACGCCGAGTTCCCGCGCTGCCGCGTCGTCACTGGACAACAGCCGCTGGGCGGCAGCGAACACCTCCCGGGTCGGACGCAGGTGCAGTGCCACCGGGTGGGGCACCGGATCATCGGGCCCGCACTCGAGGACCTCACGTTGCGCGGCGATGAGCAACTCCGCCGTCGGCAACTGCCCTGCCACGGCGACGGCGTCCGAGATCTCCACCACGCCATCCTCAGGGATGCTTGGTCGACGAGCTAGGCGACTCAGTCCGTGCCCAGGAGCGGTGGCGGCATGGGAGCGATACGACCGCGGCGGATCCCGGCGCTCCGTACGCCTCGTCGCCGTCCTTGGTGCGTGGGCCATTGACGATGACCTCTCGCCCTGGACAACCGCCGGCGCAACCGAAACTCACGAGGCGGGTCGTGATGGCAGGTTCCGTTGCCTAGAGTGTGACCGTGGGCCAGGACGAAAGGCAGCAAGTCTCGGCTGCTCTGCTTGCCTTGGCTCGGAACCTCGCCGCCGAACGCGGATACAGAGTGTTCGGCGAACTGACCAGCGATAGCGTTGTCGAGTTTGGCTTGGAGGACGAGAGTGGGACGCATCTCAGCGAGGTCCAGGTGTCACTCGGCGGCATGCTGACTGCGCTCACGTCCAACGGGTATGAGTTCATCGACATCAACAACGACTGGGATGTCGACGGCACACCTACACCGCAGGTGCGGCTCGCCGTCGATCTGTTCGATGCGTTCGTTGCCGGCTCCTTCCAACTGACTCCTGGTTGGCGAAGGCAGGACAAGTACATGACGTTCGCCTCCTCCGACCTGCCGGTCGGCCGGGCGACGCGAAAGGGGATCGGCCACCACCGCGGCGGACCCCATCAACGCCGAAGTGGCCGGTAGCTCGACACACACCGCGGCAGCTGTACGCGCTGGGCTCTGGAGAGCTGGGCACCCAGCAGGCATGCGGACCCAGGCCACCCTGCTGACTCGACCGAACGCTGGCCACCGCGAACGATGACCCCCTCCCACTCGTCGAGGAGTTCATCGGTCCACACCCTGGTAGAACAGGAAGTCTTCCGAATCACCTATCTCGTGGACATCGCTGCGGCGCTCGGGGCAACCCGGGCGCTGCTCGTCTACTTCGACAGGTGATCGTTGGCGGATCGTCAGGAGCGTCCCGGCTGTGTCGGGGCGCTCCCTGCGTTCTGCGGCCATAGGGTTGGGGCTGTGAACCAGCCGGCACCCGTCCAACTCGTCGCTGTCCTGGGGCGGGGAGTCGTTCCGCCGGGTACCGCGGTGGCCAGTGGGGACGATCTGGGGCTCACCCGGGGTGACGGCTGCTTCGACGCGCTGCGGATCACCAACGACGCTGACGGCCTGCGGGTGCACTACCGCGCCGCCCACCTGGAACGTCTCGGACGATCGGCTGCTCAACTGCAGATCTCTGACGCCCCGGCCCCCACCGCCTGGAATGAGCTGATAGACCTCGCCCTCGCCGAGTGGAACGAGCCGGGCGAGGCGATCCTGAAGCTGGTGCTCACCCGGGGCGCCGAGTCGTCGCATTCCGTGCCGCTGGCATACCTGACCATCACGGCCGCCCCGGACTACACGCCGGTCCGGCGCGGGGTGACCGCCGTCACCCTGGATCGCGGCTTCCGCAGCGACGCCTTCGCCGATGCCCCGTGGCTACTCGGCGGAGTGAAGACGCTGTCCTACGCGGTGAACGTGGCAGCCCGGCGGGAAGCCGCCGTTCGCGGCGCCGGGGAGCCGATCTGGCGCTCCAGCGACGGCTACCTGCTCGAAGGCCCCACTTCGGGCCTGATCCTGGCCAGGGACGACCGGCTGTGGACCACCCCCACCGCCGGCACCGGCATTCTGGTCTCCGTGACGGTCGGGGCCGTCCTGGACGCAGCGGGCAAGCAGGGAGTGGGCACCGGAGAGGCGTTGTTCACGGTGGACGAGGCGATCGACTGCGACGGCCTGTGGCTGGCCTCGGCGATCCGCGGTGTGCTGCCCGTCGTTGAGCTGGACGGGCATGGGGTGCGGCACGACCCGGCTGTCACATCGGTGCTGGCACGGGCTGCCGGCTTCCCGGCAATCGGCTGAGACGCTGCGCGTCCGTCCCGGGCTACTGCTCACGGGCGAATGGGCGGGGGGGGTATGGATGAACGGCGAGCCCGCCTCCCCCCGGAGACCGGACGTTCGTCGGTGCTGACGAGCTCACCGTGCGTCCCAGTGGCCGTTGCTGCACCCCCCGGGCAGCAACCACCGCTGTCGGCTCACCCCGCGTCTGGCGCGATAGGTGCTCCGACTGCCCAGACCAATGAATCCCCCCAGATCCGGGCCGAGTACCCCTTGCCGAACAATTTCAGATCGGACGGAACATTCTCGCCACGACTCACCGTTGGACGCGAGTCGCAGAACTGCGTAGTGCTGCGCATCCAAGGCTCACAGCGGATGCTCAGAGCCGGGTAATCCCGGGCACAGCCGACGACATCAGACTCGAGATGTCGAAAGGAGCACCACTGGATCGCAGCGTGAACGGATTTCCCCCAAACCTCCGGCCCCGTCTCCACCTTGGCGGGGCCGGAGGCGTTCTAGAGTGCGGCCATGCGCGTGGTTCTGCTCGGCACCGGCTCGGCCGACGGGCTGCCCAATCCGTGGTGCGACTGCGCCACCTGCGTCGACCAGCAGCCTCGGGGCCGGCGCGCCCCCACCTCGGCTCTGGTGGACGGACGGCTGCAACTCGACTCCGGCCCCGAGGCCCCCGGCCAGGCGGCCCGACTGGGCCACTCGCTGGCCGGTCTCGAGGTGATCGCCATCGGTCATGCACACCACGATCACTGCGATCCCGCTTTCACGCTCTATCGATCCTGGGTGGCGCCGCAGCCGCTCACCGTGATCGGGCCGGCGCCGGTGATGGCCTCCCTGCGTCCCTGGCTGACGGATATCGGCATCGAATTCGATCTGCGTGAGGTGACCGCGGGCGATGTGGTGGAAGCCTCGGGCTACCGGTTCACGGTGCTCGCCGCGAACCACAGCGCCTTCGGCGAGGCGGTGCTCTATCTGGTGGACGACGGGGAACGCCGCCTGCTGTACGCCACCGACACCGGGCTGTTGCCGGCATCCACCCTGGCCGCGCTGGCCGGGACGCGGCTGGACGCCGTGCTGCTGGAGGAGACCTTCGGCACCCTCACCGGCCTGACCAGCGAACACCTCCACCTGGCGACCTTCGCCCAGACGCTCGCCGCCCTCCGCGAGGTGGGGGCGGTCACCGACGACACCCAGGTGGTGGCCGTCCACCTCGGCCACGGCAACCCGCCGCTGGCCGAACTGGAGGCCGAGCTGGCCCGCTGCGGCGCCCGCGTCCACCCCGACGGGACCGTGCTGGAACTCTGAGTACCCCCGAGGTCACCGAGGAGGGCCCGGGCACGGGCCCGACCCACCACCTTGGGCCGCAGAAACCGGGCAGAACAGCCCTCATGCCTGCCATATCCGGCCAAGTGGCCTCTGCCGCCCGGTTTCTGCGGCGTAGCGGGCGGTGGCGAGGAGGACATCGGCCAATGCCCCGCTCGGGGTGGACTCAGATGGGCAGGCGGCGGAAGATCGGGGCGGGCAGGTGCTTCAACACCCACATCATCGGACGGAAGAAGGCCGGCGCCCAGATCAGGGTCCGCCCGTCGCGGGCGGCGTCGACCACCGTGCGGGCGAGCACCTCCGGGGCGATCGCGCCCGGGCCCTCCTTCACCCCATCCAGCATCTTGGTGCGGACCTGACCGGGGCGGACCACCAGCACCTTGGGGCCGAAGGGCTCCAGCGCCTCGCCGAGCAGCCGGTAGAAGCCGTCGAAGCCGGCCTTGGTGGAGCCGTAGACGAAGTTGGAACGGCGGACGATCTCGCCGGCCACGCTGGAGAGCGCGATGATCTGGCCGTAGCCCTGCTCCTTCATCCGCTGGCCGAGTAGCACCCCGACGCTCACCCCGCCGGTGTAGTTCACCTGGGCCAGCGCGACCGCGGCGGCGTGATCCTGCCAGGCCTGTTCGGCGTCCCCCAGCAGGCCGAAGGCGACGATCGCCAGGTCGACGTCCGCGATCGCCCAGGCGGCGTCGATCACACCCGGATGGCTGTCGAAGGCGGTGGCGTCGAAGTCGAGGACGTCCACCGTCGCGCCAATCGAGCGCAGCCCGGCGGTGGCCTCGTCGCGGCGAGGGCTCGGCCGGGCGGCCACGATCACCCGCAGGGTCTGCTTGGCGAGGTACTCGCGGACGATGGCGAGCCCGATGTCGGAGGTGCCGCCGAGCAGCAGGATGGTCTGGGGGTTTCCGGTGGCGTCGATCACAGCAGCTCCAGTCGGCGGGCGAGGTCGGAGGCGAACACCTGGTGCGGGTCGACTCGGCGGCGGGTGGCGATCCAGGAATCGATCGCGGGGTACATGGCGTGGAAGGTGGCGGCGGTGGTGCGGGAGTCCTTGGCGGTGTAGAGCCGTCCGCCGAACTCCAGCACCCGGGCATCCAGGCCAGTCAGGAACTCCTCCAGGCCGGCCTTGATCGGGAAGTCGACGCAGACGTTCCAGCCGGGCATCGGGTAGCTCAGCGGAGCACGATTGCCCTCGCCGAACAGCTTGAACACGTTCAGGAAGGAGTAGTGACCCGAGGCCTGGATGTCGGCGATGATCCGCTTGAACTCGGCCACCGCGGCCGGCGGGACGACGAACTGGTACTGGAGGAAGCCGCGCGATCCGTAGGCCCGGTTCCACTCCCCGAACAGATCCAGCGGATGGTAGAAGCCGGTCAGGCTCTGCACCTTGCCGGTGTAGGCGCCGCTCTTGGCGTACCACAGCGCGCCCAGGGCGCTGAAGCTGAGCTTGTTCGCCAACCCGTTGGGGAAGACGTCCGGGAGCTCGAAGAACGGCTTGGCGCCGAAGGCGAGCGGGTCGGCGGCGAGCTTGGGCGGCAGTTGGTCGAGCCGGGCCAGGTTGCCGCGGGAGAGCGCTGCCCGTCCGAGCTTCGGCGGAGCCGAGATCGCGTCGAACCAGGCCGAGGAGTAGTCGTAGTTCGCCTCGGAGCCATCGGAGTGGACGGCGATCGTCTCGTCCAGGGAGCGGGTGGTGATGCCGTCGGCGACGAAGTAGGCCGTCTCGGTGCGGGTCATCCTCAGGGTGGCCCGCAGGACGATGCCGGTCAGTCCGACACCGCCCACGGTCGCCCAGAACAGGCTGGCGTCCGGGTCGTCGACCGAACCCTCCGGGGTGAGGTGCAGCACCCGACCGTCCGCGACCAGGAGTTCCAGGGACGCCACGTGGTTGCCGAACGAACCGGCGCTGTGGTGGTTCTTGCCGTGGACGTCGGCGCCGATCGCGCCGCCGACCGTGACCTGGCGGGTACCCGGCAGCACCGGAACCCACAGCCCGTGCGGCAGCGCAGCGCGGATCAGCTGGTCGAGGCTGACCCCGGCGTCCACGTCGACGGTGGCCGTGGCGGCGTCGATCGCGTGGATGGTGTTGAGCGGCGTCATGTCGACCACGATCCCGCCGGCGTTCTGCGCAACGTCGCCGTAGCTGCGGCCCAGGCCGCGGGCGAGGATGCCCCGGCGCAGATGGGACGGCGAGTCGGCGTTGTGGCCGGCCACCGCGGCGACCGCGCGCGCGATCGTCTCGACGTCGGGCGTGGAGAGCACCTGCGCGGTGGTGGCGGCGGTCCGTCCCCAGCCGGTGAGGCGCTGCGTGGTGGTGGGAAGATCCAGGGTGGTCATCGCCCTCAACTCTAGTCGCGGGTGAGCACCGCTCGCCGTCCGGGCGGAGATCCCGGGTCGAGTCTTCCTCGCGAGCCGGCCGGTCAGCCGGTGGTTCTCTTGTTCACATGGGCAGCGGCCAGGCGCAGCGCGCGCTGCGAGGCCGGGCCCAGCCCTTCGATGGCCGAAAGCACGTCGTTGAGGCGCTCGATCGTGCCGAAGGCCAGATCGGCGGATTCCGGATCGGCGCCGTGGTAGAGCTCGATCCCCATGAAGGCGGCGCTGACCAGGTGGGCCAATCCCGCGCCGTCGATGAGAGATCCGAGCGGGCTCGCCGCGAGGACCCGGCGCAGCACCTGGTCAACCTCGTCGGTCCAGGCCGCGAGCGCGTGGCGACCGGCCCTGGCCAGCACCGGGTCGCTCTGCGCACCGGCCATGATCTGGGCCATCACGGTCATCGATCCCGCCTGCCGCTCCTGCTCGTGCACCTGCCGTGCCACGACCAGCAGGTCGGAGAGGGAATCCACGCCGGTGAAGGCATCGCGGTAGAGCCTGACCCGGGCTTCGACCGCTTCGTCGGAGGCCGCCTCGATGAGTTCGCTCACCGAACCGAAGTGGTAGAAGATCAGCGCCTGGTTCACCTCTGCCGCCGCCGCGATGGCGCGCGCCGAGGCTCCGCCGACTCCCCGCTCACGGACGACCGCCAGCGCCGCGGTTCGCAAACGCGCCTTGGTGTCCACCGTGCGCGACGTCATGGCCGCATTCTTCCACGTCCCGATCCGACATCTTGAGCGATCGCTCAATTATCGGATAGGCTTGATTTAAGCGATCGCTCAACTAGCTCGCGGAGACTGCCCTCCGTCTCCACACCCGTTGGGAGGTGACGTCGGATGATTCCCACCATGATCGTCTTCGGCCTCGTCCTCGGCCGGTGGTGGAAGACCACGCTGATCGCGGCGGCCATCGTCTGGCCGGTGATGCTGCTGGAAGGCGGCGTGCTCGTGGGCACGCCGGCAGAGCAGGCCGGTACCCTCGCGGCGGGCGGGCTGCTGGGAGCCGTGAACGCTGCCGTCGGGGTCGCCGTCCATCAGGCCATCCGGTTCGTGGTGCGCAAGGTGTGGCTCGCCGTCCGCGCCATCGGCGAGCGAGTTGGCCGTCGACCCGGCCGATCATGAACGCCGCTGGCGGCTCAGCGGCCGGAATGTCGTGCACCGAGCAGTGGGATCCCCGACGACTCGTGACGGCCGGAGTCGTCGGCGCCGCACTGACGGGGTACGCGATGCATCGCCGTCAGCCCGGAACGTCCCAGAACCGGCGATCCATCACCTGACGGGCGAGGCGGGCCCGACGCTGCCAGTCCTCGATCAGCAGGGAGGATTCGCCCTTGCCGTAGCCGAGGATCTGGGCGACCGCTGAGAGCTCGCGGATGTCGGTGGGGATGGTGTCGGAGGCCCGTCCGCGGGAGAGCATGATGGCGTTGCGGATCCGGGAGGCGAACGCCCAGGCGTCCGCCAGGGCATCGGCGTCCTCGGCGCTCAGCAGGTCGAGTTCCTGGGCGGCGCGGAGCGCATCGATCGTGTAGGGGGTCCGCAGTTCCGGATGGCTGCCGGCGTGCTCGAGCTGGAGCAGCTGCACCACCCACTCCACATCGGAGAGCCCGCCAGGACCGAGCTTGAGGTTGCGGCGCGGGTCGGAACCGCGTCCGATCCGTTCGTTCTCCATCCGCGCCTTCAGCTTGCGGATCTCGACGACCTGGGCGTGGCTGATCCCTCCTGGCGGGTAGCGCAACGGGTCGATCTCGGCGAGCAGCCGCTCCCCCAGTTCGCGATCGCCGGCACCGACCCGCGCGCGCAGCAGGGCCTGCGCCTCCCAGGTCGACGACCAGCGCTGGTAGTAGGCGCGATAGGACGCCAGGGAGCGCACCATCGGCCCGCCCTTGCCCTCCGGGCGCAGATCGAGGTCGAGTTGCAGGGCAGGGTCCGGCCCGGGCTGGGAGAGCAGCGTCCGCACCCGTCCGATCAGGGTGGTGGCCACTCCAGTGGCGGCCGGCTCCTCGGAGTCGATCACGATCATCGCGTCGGCATCGGAGGCGTACGACAGCTCTTCCCCGCCCCACCGGCCGAGCGCGACCACCGCCAGCCTGGGGACGTTCGTCAGTTCCCGGCCGGCCACCTCGATCGTCGCGTCGATGGTGGCACCGGCCAGCTCGGAGAGGGCGTGACCGAGCGCGCCGACGTCCAGCTCATCGAGAATGTCGGCCATCGCCAGCCGCAGCAGCTCGCTACGCCGGATCGCTCGGAGCGCCGTGACCGCCTCGGGTTGGGCGTCGTACCGTCCGATCGCGGCCCGCATCTCGGCCAGCACCGCCTCGCCCGAACGGGGCGTGAGCCCGTCGGCCTCGCTCAGCCAGGCGGCGCTCTGCGGGTTGCGCAGCAGCAGGTCGACCGCGTAGCGACTGGACGCCAGCACCTTCGCGAAGTGCTCGGCGGTGGTGCCCTCGTCCCGGAGCGCCCGCAGGTACCAGGGTGTCGTCCCGAGCGCGTCCGAAACCTGCCGGAAGGCCAGCAGCCCGTGGTCGGGGTTCGGCCCCGCGGTGAACCAGCCCAGCATCGCCGGCAGCAGCTGCCGCTGGATCTCGGCGCGCCGGCTCATTCCCGTCGACAGCGCCTCGATGTGGCGCAACGCGGCCTTGGGGTCGCCGTAGCCGAGCGCGCGCAGGCGCACCTCGGCGCCTTCGGAGGTGAGCCGCACCTCCGAGGATGGAATCCGCGCCACCGCCTCCAGCAGCGGGGAGTAGAACAGCCGCTGGTGCAGCGCGAGCACCCGCCGGGTGGAGCGCCGCCACAGGTGGGTGAGCTCCTTGGCATCGGGCAATCCGAGGCTGCGCGACAGCCACCGCTGGTTGACCTCGTCGGTGGGCATGAGGTGGGTGCGGCGGAGCTTGTACAGCTGCAGCCGGTGCTCCAGCAGCCGCTGCAGCCGGTAGGCGGTATTCAGGTCGTACCCGTCCGCCCGTCCGACGTAGCCCAGCGCGATCAGGGCATCGAGGGCCTCGAAGGTGCCGCGCAGCCGCAGCCGGTCGTCACCCCGGCCGTGCACCAGTTGCAGTAGCTGGACGCTGAACTCGACATCCCGCAACCCGCCGGCGCCCAACTTGATCTCGTGGTCGGCCTGGTGGGCCGGCAGCAGCGACACCACCCGGCGGCGCATCGCCTGGGTCTCGGCGACGAACTGATCGTCGTCGGCCACCTGCCACACCATCGGCCAGACCATGTCGACGAACTCCTGGGCCAGCGCCAGGTCACCGGCCATCGGGCGGGCCTTGAGCATCGCCTGGAACTCCCAGTTCTTCGCCCAGCGCTCATAGTAGGCGCGGTGCGAGGCGAGGGTGCGGACCAGCGCGCCCGCCTTGCCCTCGGGGCGCAGTGCGGAGTCGATCTGCCAAATCGTCCCGGTGACGGTCTGATCCGAGCAGACCCGGACGAGCGCGCCCACCAGCTTTGTCGCCACGCGGATCGCACGGTCGGTATCGCAGACCGGAGCACCGTCAACGTCGAGCGCCGGCTCGGCCAGGTAGAGCAGATCGACATCGCTGACGTAGTTGAGCTCGCGGGCGCCGGTCTTGCCGAGCGCGATGATGCCCAGCCGGGTGACTTCCCAGCCGTCCACCTCGCCGCGGGCCAGGGCCAGGGCGGCCTCCACGGTGGCGTCGGCCAGGTCAGCCAACTCGCCGGCGATGTCGGGCAGCACGGCCATCGCGTCGGTCGCGGTGAGGTCGCGGGCGGCGATCCGCAGCAACGCGCGGCGATAGGCCCGCCGCAGGTCATTGGCCCGGGACGGATCAGCCACCGGCGTGGCCGAATCCTCCGCGCCGATCGCGGCCAGCAACTCCGCTCGCAGCTCGGCGGGCTCGCGACGGCCGATATCGCCGGCGAGAACGTCGACCTCACCCGGGTGGACGCCGAGATGCTGCGTGAGCGCGACGCTGGCTCCCAGGACGCGCGCCAGCCGCGTGGCCCAGCGCGGATCGTCACCGAGCGCGGGAATCAACTCCGGCCGGGCGCGGGCGATCCGGGTCAGTCCGTTGAACGCCAGATCCGGGTCGGCCGCCGCCGCGAGCTCGTCCAGCAGCATCGTCCACGGCTGCTCGCCGAGGAGGCCGGCCCAGGCCTCCGCGACCGGGGCATGGGTCGAGGGATCGCCGAACCCCCACCGCGCCAGCCGGGCGAAGAGCGTCTCGGTGCGAGCCATGTGCGCGATCGTAACGCCGAACCGCTCCCGAGCGCGCCTGCTTGAAGACACCGATCGCGCGCGGGCTTGTCGAAAACCCACTGCTCCGCCACTGAGTGCACTAATTGCCAAATAGCCGCTCTCCGCGACGTATTTGTCGCGTAAAGGTCGACTATCTGGCAATTAGTGGCGGCCACCCTGGGCGTAGGGTGGCCGCGATGCCCAAACGAGTCACCACCGCCGAGCTTGCTGCGCTCGCCACGACCCTGGACGGCGTCGCGGCCGGGATCGACCCGGCGGGAACAGCCCTGGCGACCGCCGTCCGCACACTCTGCCGGCGCCTCGGCGAACGCCATCCCGGCGGCACCCTGGAACTGCGCGTGCCCCCGTACGCGGCCGTCCAGCTCGGCATCGGTCAGCGCGGCGCCCATACCCGCGGCACGCCACCGAACGTGGTGGAGACCGATGCGCTCACCCTGCTGCGCCTGGCCGCCGGCAGCCTCGCCTGGCCCGACGCGGTCGGCTCCCCCGCCGTCTCGGCAAGCGGCCCGCACACCGACCTCGACGAGGTGTTCCCGCTAGCCAGCGGCTGATCCTCACCTCACAGGTCCCCGGCAACTGGGCCCCTGCCTCGATGCCTCCCACGGATCCACCAGCCCTGCCTCCGTATCTCGACGAGGCTCTCGCTCGCGTGGGAGCGAACGGAAGGCAGCGAGCACCCCACAGGCGGCACACAGGCGCACTGGACCATCTCCACAGATGCGCTTCCTAGCCTGCTGGAGTACCGCCCGAGAGGAATCCCGCATGAGCCGGCCAGCCCCTGATCCAGCCGCGATCGACGAGTCGCCACCGCCCCGCCACAAGCGGCTGACCAAACGGCGGGTGATCGGCCTGGTGGCCATCGTCGCCGTGCTCGGCATCGGGCTGACGGCGTTCCTGCTGCTGCGTCCCTCGTCGCAGGCGACCGGGATCGAGCGGACCCGTACCTTCAGCGCGCAGGCGGAGCGGTCGACGCAGACCCAGACGGTGACGCTCACCGGGACGCTGGCGCCGCAGACGCAGGCGAACCTCAACTTCAGCGTGTCCGGAACGATCACCAAGGTCTACGTGACCGCCGGCGACACCGTGACCAAGGGCCAGAAGCTCGCCAAGATCGACGACGCCGACCTGCAGAACGCGCTCGAGCTCGCCGAGGCCAACCTCGACACGGCCGAGGCCAATCTCGACGAGGTACAGGACAACGACGGCAGCAGCGCCGCCATCACCTCCGCGAAGGCCCAGGTGCGCTCGGCCAAGGCGTCCGTCGCCAGCGCCGAATCCGACCTGGAGAACGCCGTGCTGCGCTCCACCATCGCGGGAACCGTCGCTTCGATCGATCTCAGCGTGGGTGACACCGTGTCGTCAGGTTCGTCCTCCGGCTCGTCCAGCCCGTCCGCTTCGAGCAGCACCAGTTCGTCGGCGCAGGTCGTGGTGATCTCGACCGACGAGTGGCGAGTGGACGCGAGCACCGGCAGCAGCGACCTGGTCAACCTGAAGCCCGGCCAGGCCGCCCTGGTGACCCCGGACGGCGGCGAGGCGATCGAGGCGACCGTCGCCTCCATCGGCATCGTCTCGACCGGGACATCGGACGGCTCGGCCACCTTCCCGGTCGTCGTCGACCTGACCGGCGAGCATCCGGACCTGTTCTCCGGGACGAACGCGTCGGTGACGGTCACCGTCGCCGAGTACCCCGACGTGCTCACCGTGGCGACCATGGCGATCGCCACCCAGGACGGCAGGTCGGTGGTGAACAAGGTGGAGGGCGACAGCACCACCCAGGTCGAGGTCACCGTGGGCCGGGTGTTCGGCGACGCCACCGAGATCACAGCCGGCCTGGCCGAGGGCGACACCGTGCAGATCAGCTTCACGACGCCCGAACTCACCCAGGACACCGGCGAGCAGGGCGGATTCGGTGGCGGGTTCCCCGGCGGCGGAGGTGGCTTCCCGGACGGCGGCGGCGCTCCCCCGGCCGGCGGCATCCCCGGCGGGAACGGCGGCGGCAACCGATGAGCACGCTGCTGTCGATGTCCGGCGTTCGCAAGGTCTACGACACCGGCGCGATCCAGGTCGAGGCGCTCCGCGGCATCGACCTGTCGATCGACGAGGGCGACTACGTCGCGATCATGGGTCCCTCCGGCTCGGGCAAGTCGACCCTGATGCACATCATCGGCTGCCTCGACGTCCCCACCGCGGGCCGGTACGAACTGGACGGCGAGGAGGTCGCGCAACTCTCCGAGGCGCAGCTGGCCGAGGTCCGCAACCGACGGCTGGGCTTCGTCTTCCAGAGCTTCAACCTGCTGCCCAGCCTGACCGCGCAACGCAATGTCGAACTGCCCCTGGTGTACGCCGGGGTCCATCCCGCCGAACGCCGCGAGCGGGCCCAGCGGGCGCTGGAGCGGGTCGGCCTGGGGGGTCGCCGGGACCATCGTCCCGGAGAACTCTCCGGTGGCCAGCAGCAGCGGGTCTCGGTCGCCCGAGCCCTGGTCACCGACCCGGCGCTGATCCTGGCCGACGAACCGACCGGCGCGCTGGACTCGGTCTCCACCCGCGACATCCTCGATCTGTTCGACGAGCTGAACGAGGCCGGGCGCACGATCGTGGTGATCACCCACGAGCACGACGTGGCCGAGCGCGCCCAGCGCACCGTCCACATCTACGACGGCCACCTCACCGATGAGGCCGCAGAGATCCCCGCGCTGGGGAGGGCCGTCTGATGGAGTGGCGCGAAACCGTGCGCACCGCGATCGACGCGCTCAACGCGCGGCGGCTGCGATCCGCGCTGACGATGCTGGGCATCCTGATCGGCATCTCCGCGGTGATGCTGACCGTCGGGCTGGGCCAGGGCGCCGGATCCTCGATCTCCGATCAGATCGGCTCGCTGGGCTCCACCACCCTCACGGTGAGCCCCGGGCAGACCTCGTCCGGCGGGTTCCGCGGGGCCAGCCAGACCACCACCCTGACCACCCGCGACGCCGAGATGCTGGCCGATCCCACGGTGACGCCGAGCGTGGTGGGGGTCGCGGCGACCTCGAGCACCATGGGCTCGCTGCAGTCGTCGGAGACGACCTGGACGTCGACCGTCGTCGGCACCACGCCGGCCTGGCTGACGGTGCGCGGCCGTGAGGTGGGCACGGGCCGGTTCTTCACCGAGGACGAACTCAACTCCTCCGCCAATGTGGCGGTGGTGGGATCGGAGACCGCGTCGGAACTGTTCAGTACCGGTTCGGCGGTGGGCCAGCAGGTTCTCGTCAACGACCAGCCGTTCACCATCATCGGCGTGCTGGCCGAGGCCGGGTCGTCGCTGGGCGGGAGCGACGACGACACCGTCGTGGTTCCCAGCACCACCTTCGCCGAGCGGCTGTCGACCTCGGGCAGCGCGACCAGCGTCTCCACGATCTACCTCCAGGCCGCGGACGACGACAGCCTGTCCGCCGCCTATCAGGAGGTCAAGACGGCACTGCTGAGCGCCCATCAGGTCACCGAGGAGGATGCCGACTTCACCGTGAGCACGCAGACCGCCCTGGTCGAGGCAGCCAGCTCCATCAGCAGCATCCTGACCCTGCTGCTGGGCGGCATCGCCGCGATCTCGCTGCTGGTCGGCGGCATCGGCGTGATGAACATCATGCTGGTCTCCGTCAGCGAGCGGGTCCGTGAGATCGGTCTGCGCAAGGCGCTGGGCGCGACGCCGCGCGTCATCCGGCGCCAGTTCCTGGTCGAGGCCGGCATCCTCGGCCTCACCGGCGGCGCCCTCGGCGTCGGGCTGGGCTACGCGGTGGCGGCGATCCTGTCGCCGGCCATCGGGATCACGGTCGCCATCTCGGCCACCGTCACCCTGCTCGCCCTGGCCGTCTCACTGGCCATCGGCCTGATCGCCGGCGTCTACCCGGCGACCCGCGCCGCCAAGCTTGCCCCGATCGATGCGCTGAGGAGCGAATGATGAAGAAGCCCCGGATCCGCAGCCTGCTGATCGGCGCGGTGAGCCTGGTCGCGGTCGGTGCCGTCGGCACCGCCTGGGCCACCAGTTCCCAGGCGGCGAGCAGCCGGTTCGCCACCGCGGTCGCCAGCACCGGCGATGTCTCGCAGAGCTACCTGGCGACCGGCGCTGTCTCCCGCGACAACGTGGTGGAGGCAACGTTCGGCGTCACCGGCACGGTCAAGAAGCTCAAGGTGGCGGTGGGGGACGAGGTCGCCGAGGGCAACGTGCTGGCCACCCTCGACACCACCGCGCTCAAGCTCGACCTGCTGAACGCCCAGACCGATCTGGCCAGCGCCAAGGCGACTCTGTACGCCGCGGAGCACCCCACTTCGACGAGCTCGGGCAGCAGCAGGTCGGCACCGAGCGTCTCCAGTGGCGCAGGCTCGCAGTCCGGCGGGACGGGTGGATCGTCGACCAGTACCGGGGACGGCGATGTGACCAGCGGGATCACCGCCGCCGACGCGGCCATTCTGTACAAGGCGATCGCAGCGGTGAATGTGGCGACGCTGAAGTGGAGCAACCCCGACGAGCCGACCACCTGCGACGCGATCTACGCCGCCGTGCTGAACGCCAATGAGCAGCCCGAGCCCACACCGACGCCCGAGCCGACCTCGCAGCCCACTACCGAGCCCACGTCGGAACCGACACCCACGCCTGACCCCACGGCCGAACCCATGCCCGAGCCGACCCCGGAACCCACTACCGAGCCAACCCCGGAACCCACTCCGGAACCGACGCCCGAGCCCACCGACGACCCCTCGCCGGAACCCACTGACGAGCCGGAGCCCACCGACGAGCCGTCGGCCGATCCGGGCGACGCCGAGCAGCTGGCACTGGTCGTGGAGGACGTCACGCTGGCGGACATCAAGGCCTGCGGCGAGGCCCGCGAAGAACTCGTGCTCGCGAACGCCGTCCTGGCCGACTACTACCAGCAGTTGATCGCCACCGGCACCATCGACACCGGCGACTCCGACACCACCGACGACGGCTCCCCCGGCACCGGCGACACCACGACGCCCGGCGCCGGCTCGTCCGCGAGCAGCTCCGGGAAGTCCTCCAGTTCGTCCAGCGTCAGCGTCTCCGAGCGCGCCGTGGCCTCAGCCGAGGCCGACGTGCTGCGGGCCCAGCAGAAGGCCGACAGCGCAGAATCCGCTCTGGCGGACGCCGAGTTGGTCGCGCCGATCTCCGGCACGGTCGGGGCGATCGGCCTGGCAGTCGGCGGCAGTTCCTCCGCGGGCGGCGTCACGATCGTCGGCGAGGGCACCGCGGTGGTGTCGTTCGAGGCTCCGCTGACCACCCGCTCGGTGCTCAGCCAGGGCATGGCAGCCACCATCACCCCAGCTGGCGCCACAACGTCGCTGACCGGCACGATCTCGTCCATCGCCGTCCTGGAGACCTCCGGCACGGCGGGCGACAACCCCACGTACACCACCAGGATCGTCGTGGAGGATCCCGACATGCTCCTCAAGGAGGGCGCCAACGCGGGGGTGGAGATCGTCACCGGCACGGCCAGCGGGGTGGTCACCGTCCCGGCCTCCGCGGTCACGCCGACGGGTGCCGGTGCCGGTACCGTCCAGGTGGTCGACTCGGCCTCGTCCGACACCGCCGAGACGGTCACCGTCTCCACCGGATGGGTCGGCGGCGGCAGGGTCGAGATCACCGAGGGGCTCTCCGAAGGCCAGCTCGTGGTGCTGTCCGACCGAACCATCGCGATCGACACCCTGACGTCATCGCAGTCGAGCCGTGGTCTGGGTCGCGGCGTGACCGGTGGCGGCGGATTCCCGCGCTAGCCCGAGGTTCTGGGCTCCGCCCCTGCGCATTGGGGGCGGAGACTCAGTAGGGTGGGCACCACCAGCAGCGCAAGGAGCCCTGAGATGGCAGAGCAGGATATCGCCGGCATCATCAAGGACATCCAGTCCAACGTTCGCACCATCGTCAAGGGCGAACTCGAACTGATGAAGTCCGAGCTGGTGCCGCAGGCCAAGACCGCCGGGGTCGGCGCCGGGCTGCTCGGCGCGGCCGCCTACCTGGCCATCACCGCGATCACCCTGCTGTTCCTCGCCCTGGCCTTCCTGCTCTCGCTGGGGTTCGTCACCTGGTTCGGGCTGTCGCTCTTCGCCGGCGCGGCCTGGGGGTTCCTGATCACGGCGGTGCTGCTGCTGTTGGTCGGCGGCCTCCTGGCGCTGGTCGCGCGCAAGCAGATGGTGTTCAGCAAGCCGGAGCGCTCGATCAACCAGGCCGAACAGACCGGCCAGGCGCTGAGCACCGCCGTGAAGAGCGCGCTCGCCGAGGCCAACTCGCTCTCGCTGACCGGCAGCCCCAAGCGCCCCGAACTGCCGTAACCGGCTGCACGGATCCCGAGCCCTACAGCCGCTCGCTGAAGAAGCGGGGGGGAATCGGCGCGGTCACCGTCTCGTCCCACGGCAGCGTCCAGCCGAGCAGGTCGAACAGCCCGTCGAGCAGGTACGCGGTGAAACCCCAGATGAACAGATCTCCGATCACGAAGGCGGGGCCGCTGTAGCCGTTCGGCAGCACCCAGGTGAGCCGGTTGACCGGGTCGAGCAGGCTCGCCACCGTGAGGGTGTGCACCGCCTGGATCTCGAACGGATCGGCCGGGGCGAGCGGACGCGGTTCGCGCCACCAGCCGACCACCGCGGTGACATCGAAGCCGCTGCGGTTGACGTGGGCCGGCGGCAGGGCGCCGAGCACCTCGACGGTGGCCGGGTCGATGCCGGCCTCCTCTTCGGCCTCGCGCAGCGCGGCCGCGACCGGATCCCGCTCCTCGGGCTCCATCGTCCCGCCCGGGAAGGCGATCTGACCGGCATGGCTGCGCAGGTCGGCGTTCTTCTCGACGAAGACGATCTGGTAGCCGTCGTCACGCTGCGAAAGCAGGATGAGGACGGCCGCCGGCCTTCCACCACCGGGCGGCCGTACACCGCGCAGCCGCGCGATCGCGTCGGCGGCCTCGAATTGGGCGACCTTCTCGCGCATTTCCAGGGGTACGCCGGTCATGCCGCCAGCCCCTGGTCCACCCAGTCGGTGAGTTCGGCCAGATCGGAGAAGGCGCCGGCATGCCGGGCTACCACCTGGCCGTCCGCGTTCAGCAGCAGCGAGATCGGGATTCCGGGCAGTTGCAGCGGCGCCTCGACCGTCTTCTCCGGATCGGACAGCTGCGGCCACGTCCAGCCCGACAGCTCGGCGAACTCGATCGCCCAGTCGGGCTGCGGGTCGTCATAGTTGATGCCGAGCAGCGCCACATCGTCGCGGGCGGCGTCGAAGGCGGCCAGCACCGGCGCCTCCTGCCTGCAAGGCAGGCACCACTGGGCCCAGAGGTTGATCACCATCGGCCCACGCAACGCCGCGAGCGACACCGTGGTGTCACCGCCGAGGCATTCCAGGGCGAGATCGGGCAGGCCGTCGGCCACCGGCTCACCGGAGGGCTGCGGGCAATCGGCGATCCCGGCCGCGCGACGGGCGGCGATCAGCTTGGCGTCCGGGCTGGGTACGACAGCGGACGGAGCACAGCCGGCCAGCAGCGTCACCAGCCCCGCCACTCCGATCACGAGGCTCGCCCTGCGGCTCCGCGACGACCACCCCCGGGAGCGCCGACTGGAGGGCCGGGTCATCGGCGGGGCTCCCGGATGAGCTTGGCGGCCACCTCCGGATCGGTGGGGCCGATGCCGAAGGACGGGCACAGTCGACTGACTGGGCAGGCGCCGCAGGCCGGACGCTGGGCGTGACAACGGCGGCGTCCGTGCCAGATCACCCGGTGGTTGAGCAGCACCCAATCCCGCTTGGGGAAGAGCGCTCCCACCTCGTGCTCGATGGCCTCCGGCTTGGTCTGCGTCGTCCAGCCGAACCGCTGGGCGAGCCGGATGAAATGGGTGTCCGTGGTGATCCCCGGTACGCCGAAGGCGTCGCCGAGCACCACATTGGCGGTCTTGCGTCCCACGCCGGGCAGGGTGACCAACTGGTCGAGCCGACCGGGCACCTGGCCGCCGAAGTCGCGCTCCAGAGCGGCACCGAGCCGGATCAGCGAGTCGGTCTTGGCGCGGAAGAAGCCGGTCGGCTTGATCAGCTCTTCGAGTTGGGCGCGGTCGGCGGCAGCCAGCGCGGCAGCGTCCGGGTAGCGGCGGAAGAGTTCCGGCGTGACGGTGTTGACCCGGCGGTCGGTCGATTGCGCCGACAGGATCGTCGCCACCAACAGCTGCAGCGGCGTGGCGAAATCGAGCTCGCAGTGCGCGTCGGGATAGGTCTCGCCCAGGATGCGGTTGATCGCCCTGGCACGCCGCACCAGGGCCAGTCGGGTCTCGCCCGGCTCAGAAGGCGGCGGCGTTGGCTTCGACAACGAGTTCGACCTCGACGGGCGCATCGAGCGGCAGCACCGAGACACCGACCGCGCTGCGAACGTGGCTGCCGTGCAGTCCGAAGATCTCCTGCAGCAACTGGGAAGCACCGTTGGCCACCGCCGGCTGGCCGGTGAACGACGGATCGCTGGCGACGAAGACCGTCACCTTGACGACCCGGCGGATCCCGTCGACTCCCCCGGTCACGCTCGCAGCTGCCGCTACCGCGTTCAGCGCGGCGATCCGGGCCAGCTCCGCCGCCTGCTCGGGATCGACCTCGGAACCCACCTTGCCGACGGCCAGCAACTGGCCGTCCACGAACGGGAGTTGGCCGGCGGTGAACACCTGCCCCGCCGAGGCCAGCGCCGGAACGTAGGCGGCGACCGGCGCGGCCACCGGCGGCAGCTCGATGCCCAGCTCGGCCAGGCGCACCGAGGGCACCGTACCGAGTTCTGCGTCCATCACTGCTCCAGCGGACGCTTGAAGTAGGCCACCAGGTTCTGCGGATTCGGGCCGGGCATCATCTGCACCAGCTCCCAGCCGTCCTCACCCCAGGTGTCGAGGATCTGCTTGGTGGCGTGGATCAGCACCGGGACAGTCGCGTATTCCCATTTCGTCATGGGTACACAGTAGGACGCCGGGCTCAGCGGCTGGCGTCCTTGGGGCACAGAATGGACGTCCACGAGGTGATGTCGGTGCGCTGGCGGAGCAACTGCCGGCGCTCGCGTTCGGTCATGCCGCCCCAGACTCCCCATTCGATGCGGTTGTCGAGCGCCTCGGCCAGGCATTCGTTGCGGACCGGACAGGCGTAGCAGACCACCCGCACCCGCTTCTGGTCGGCGCCGTCGGGGAAGAGGTCATCCTGCATGCCGCGGCAACGAGCGAGCAACGTCCAGTCGTCAGTATTCGTCAGCGCCAACGCCTTATACCCCTCGTGCGAGTCACAGCAGAGCCTTGGAGAAACCGTGCGAATAAAAGGTTAGGCCATTAGTGAGCGCTGTGGCTAGGCGAGACACCTTCGGTGAGACACCGTCGACCGAATAGCGAGACGAGCGGCTCTCACCTTGCGAGATGCCGGGTTACCGGCCACTGACGGCGGCGGCCCGGCAGCCGGGTCGGCGCGCGGCGGCATTAGTGGGAGCCCTTTCCGTCGTCACGTACTCTAGAGGTCATGCGTCTGGGCAAACGGCTGTACTCTCTGCTGCTCTTTCTCGGTATCAGCGTCGTCGGTGGCATGCTGGTGGCCGGGCTCGTCGTCCCCACGGTCAGCATGGTGACCACCACCGGACGCGACGCCGCGATGAGCCTGGACGCGCTGCCGGCCGAGATGAAGACCCCGCTGCCGGCCGAGCGCACCCGCGTGGAACTGGCCGACGGCTCGCTGCTCACCTACTTCTACGAGCAGAATCGCGTCTACAAGGAACTGGACGAGATCGCGCCGATCATGCGCGAGGCGCAGGTGACCATCGAGGATCACCGTTTCTACGAGCACGGCGCGATCGACATGCAGGGCACGCTGCGCGCGCTGGTCAGCACCTCTCGCGGCGTCACCCAGGGCGGATCGAGCCTCACCCAGCAACTGGTGCGGCTGATCCTGATCGACACCGCCAATGCCAACAACGACAAAGAGGCCTACTACGCCGCCACCGAGAACACGGCAGCACGCAAGATCCGTGAGATGCGATTCGCCATGGCGCTGGAGAAGCAGATGTCCAAGGACGACATCCTGGAGCGCTACCTCAACGTCAGCTATTACGGCGACGGCGCCTACGGCGTCGAGTCGGCCGCGCGGCACTACTTCGGCGTCTCGGCCAAGGATCTCAACCTCGCCCAGGCGGCCATGCTGGCGGGTCTCGTCCGTAATCCGGTGTCGACCAACCCCGTGAAGTACCCGGCGATGGCGCTGGAGCGCCGCAACAACGTGATCGACCGCATGGTCGAACTCGGCAAGGTCACCAAGGAGGAAGGCGAGGCGGCCAAGGCCGAGCCCTTCGACCAGGACAAGGTGACCCGGAACCGGCTGGACTGCGGCGGCTCGAAGCTTCCCTTCGTCTGCGAGTACGCCAAGAAGGTGCTGCTCAACGAGGCGACCGCCCTCGGTGCCACCAAGGAGGAGCGCGAGTTCGCGCTGTACCGCGGTGGCCTGACCATCCGGCTGACCGTCGATCCGAAGATCCAGAAGCAGGCGGAGAAGACCATCGCCGACTTCATCGATCCGCGCGATCCGGTCGTCTCGGTGATCACCATGCTGGAGCCCTCGACCGGCAACATCATCACGATGGCGCAGAGCCGCCCGGTGATGGGCGACAACAAGGACGACAAGGGCAAGGAGAAGTGGCGCGGCGAGACGTACTACAACTACGCCGTGTCCCACGCCATGGGCGGCGCCGAAGGCTTCCAGGGCGGATCGACCTTCAAGGCCTTCGTGGCGGCCGCCGCGCTGGAGGAGGGCATGGGCGCCAACGGCAAGTTCAACGCCAAGCGCCACATGGAACTGGAAGGACCCTTCAAGTCCTGTGACGGTAGCTTCGAGCTCATCGATCCGTGGAAGGTCACCAACGCCAGCCCCAGCGGCGTGATGGACATGTACCGCGGCGTCACTGGTTCGGTCAACACCTACTTCGCTCAGTTGATCCAGGCGGTGGGCATCTGTGAAGCGGTGACGATGGCCGACAAGCTGGGCCTCGAGGTGGGCAAGCCCACCGCGGAGTTCCCGGACGTGATGTCGTACGACACCATCCCGTCCTTCACCCTCGGCGCCATCGAGGTGCCGCCGCTGTCGCTGGTGGAGGCCTACGCCACCTTCGCCAACCGCGGCGTCCATTGCGATCCGGTGATCGTCGCCTCGATCAAGACCAGCCAGGGCGCCGAACTCGCCGTTCCCAGCGCCAACTGCAAGCGGGTGCTGAGCAAGGACGTCGCCGACGCGATCAACAAGATCTTCCAGGGTCCGATGCGATCCGGCACCGCCCGGCCCGCCCAGATCCCGGGCGTGCAGATGGCTGGCAAGACCGGTACCGTCTCCGACAACCGCGCGGTGTGGACGGTCGGCTACACCCCCGAACTGGCCGCCGCGGCGGTGCTCTCCTACGACAGCGGAACCCGGTTCAGCGACTACTGGAAGGCGCGCAACGGCCGGTACCTCAAGGGTGCCTACCTGAAGTACTCCAAGCGAACCGTGCAGGGCGCCTCCGGCAGCGAGGCGGGCGGACGGCTGCTGCGTCCGGCGTACAGCTACGCGCTGAAGAACTACGAGCTGACGTCGTTCAAGGAGCCGCCGGCGAGCGTGCTCAAGGGCGAGATGCTGGACGTCCCCAGCTGCTCGGGCCTGAGCGTCAACGCCTGCAAGAAGAAGCTGAGCAAGGCGGGCTTCACCCCGTTCACGACCCAGGTGAAGTCGGACGCGGCGAAGGGCACCCTGGTGGGCACCAACCCGTCCGGGAAGGCCCCGAAGCTGTCGTCCATCGCGATTCAGATCTCAAAGGGACCCAAGAAGGGCTCCCAGGCCTGGTGCGAGCTCTCGGGCAACGAGGGCGAGGCAGAGTGCGCGAAGTACCTGCCGCCGCCCATCTGCAACGAGGGTGAGGTTCTGGTACCCGATCCGGCGCCCGGCTACTGCGTTCCGGTGCAGGAGAACAACCAGGGCAACGAGGGCAACCAGGGGGACCGCGGCGGGCGCGGGCGGCAACCGTGACGGTTGGCCGGACCCTCGGCGGATTGGCGCTGGTCGGCGCTGCCTGTTTCGCCTACGGCGTGCTGGTCGAGAATCAGGCTTTCCGGCTGCGCCGGGTGACCGTCCCGGTGTTGCCGCCGGGTTCGCCCCGCCTGCGCGTGCTGCACATCTCGGACGCCCACCTGCTGGTGCGCAATCGCGCCCGCGCGCGGTTCATCGCCAGCCTGGCCGGGCTGGAGCCGGATCTGGTGGTGAACACGGGTGACAATGTCGCCGAAGCCGCCGCGATCGACACCCTCGCTGCCTCCCTCGGCCGCCTGCTGGAACGCCCCGGCGTCTACGTGATGGGCTCCAACGACTACACCGGACCCCGGTTCACCAACCCGCTGGCCTATCTGGCGCGGTCGACCGAGCAATCCGGGCACCGCGACGCTCCCCCGCTGCCCACCAACCGGCTGCGGACGGCTCTGTCGTCCGGCGGCTGGATCGACCTGACGCAGGCCAGAACCCTGCTGGAGGTCGGCGGCCTGACCCTGGAACTGCGCGGCACCGACGATGCCCACCTGGGCCTGGACGACTATGCGGCGATCGCCGGCAAGCCCGACAAGTCCGCCGACCTGGCCATCGGCGTCACCCACGCCCCCTACCGGCGCCTGCTGGATGCGATGACCACCGACAAGGTGAAGCTGATCTTCGCCGGGCACACCCACGGGGGCCAGGTCTGCGTGCCGCTGTACGGCGCGCTGACCACCAACAGCGATCTCCCCCGCCGCCAGGCCAAGGGCCTGTCGAAGCACAAGGTCGGCGGCAGAACCTCCTGGGTGCACGTCTCAGCGGGCCTCGGTGGCTCCCCGGTAGCCCCGTACCGCTTCGCCTGTCCCCCCGAAGCAACCCTGCTGACCCTCGCCCCACGGTCAGTTGGATGAACCCGGCCGGAGTGGGCTAAGCTTCAACCCGGCCCTGACGCGAGTCGGGGTCGATCGGGGTGTGGCGCAGCTTGGTAGCGCGCATCGTTCGGGACGATGAGGTCGCAGGTTCAAATCCTGTCACCCCGACCAGCGGAAAGCCGCT
The DNA here is from genome assembly GCA_020161795.1 of Actinomycetota bacterium. Taxonomy (GTDB): domain Bacteria; phylum Actinomycetota; class Actinomycetes; order Propionibacteriales; family Propionibacteriaceae; genus Propionicimonas. The sequence continues at coordinate 38,869 of JAIUOR010000025.1, forward strand.
CTGACTAAGGGTTTTGCTCCCAGTCAGAGCGGCTTTCGGCGTCTTGCATCCCCCGCGCATCCTAAGCACGGCAAGCTCGTGCATGCCTCTGCGCACTCTGTCACGCCGTCGAGAGCCTGGCATGGCGACCTAGTTGCCGAGGGTAATGGCGACCGGCCCAGCGCTCAGGCGGGTTGCAGTAGGCCTTCAGGCCGCTCCCGGCCTTGCAAGAGCCGACTAGCGCGCGCCCATCGTCGGTCACGCAAGTACGTGAAGGACTGTGGGGGGCGTAGTGACTCATCGACCTCAGACAGGGGGAATGGTGACTCCGCGGCTTGAACGGCACGTATGCGGATCACGTGGGCCGTGTCCGTGCCGTCGTAGTAGGCGTCGAAGGCCTCCTGCCCAATGCCGCCAACGTGGTGATAGTGCTCCCATGCGTCGCTTGGGGTCGTGGAGTCGATGGCTTCGACCTGGAAGGCCCCCACGACTCGCGCGACGGGAGCTGTCGCGTAGATGACGACCTGCGTGACATCGCCAGGCAGCGGGCGCCTCCGAAACTCAACCAGCTTGCGTCCGGCGAGGATCTCGTCCGCGTACTGGGGACGGATCGAGAGCAGTGCTATCCGTCCAGCCGCTGTGCCAGCCATGCTTCTCCCTCCTGCTTGACCCTGGTGATGCTCTGCGGCCAGGACTGGACGACGCCAGCAGTGATCATCTCTTCTAGATCGATCGGGTCGGTGAGGACACGATCCTGCCTGAACTGAATCACCAGCAAAGGACCCTCGTCGGCGAGCGCCGTGATGTCGTCGAAGCTGTACACAGTGCGTCGGCCGACCGCCGCAGCGATCTCCTCGGCGTCGTGGCTGACCATGACGTCCTCGCACACCCCAACCACGTACACCGCCTTCTCGTCTCTACTTCGATAGAACAGCAAGACGTCGCCAGGGCGAAGGAGGCGCGACGACGAGTGGCACAGATAGGCCTTCCGGATGGCGTTGCCGAACGGCTGGATAGTCAGACCGGCGGTGGCCGGGAAGAGCGCATCATCTGGCTCGGCATCGGGGAACAGGACTCGGTGCCATCGAGGCTCGATCGGCACGAGGAAGACTCGTCCTGTCTGTATCGCCAGGGCCGGAGGGCCGAATCTGACGTGGTAGCTGAGGGGGTCCATGGAGCCGACAGGCATCGGCCCGTGCCGCTTGGCATAGACCAGCTCCCCCAGGTCGCTACGCTGCTCAAGAGATTGAAATCCAAAGTCCTCGACGAGTTCGATCAGCTGCTCGTGCTTCTCGAATACGGTCATGTAGATGCCGGCGTCGTGTTCAACGTGCGCTTGCCGGAAGACAGTCTTGAGGAGCAGCTCGCCGTACTTCTGACCGCTGTAATGATCAGAGACCTTGAATGTGCAGACCTTCAGCAGCGGACCGGCCAAGCCGTACGCCCCTTCCGGCTCAGGCTTGAGGATCGCGATGGCCGCGTGTTCCTGGTCCCCGTCGATGACCAGCGCATCCCGCTGGCTCCGAGCTGCCTTCTTGAACCAGTCCTCAAAGCCGGGATAGTCCTCCTTCAGGGCGACGAACACCGGATCAGCAAGATTGAGCTCGTGTGTCTTGACCCGGCGAACCGATGGCGGAGGAGTCGGCAGGTCCGCGTGCAAGGCGTGCAGAAGGGCGATCGCGTCGGCGGCGGTCAAGACTCGGTCGGCAACCCCCAACTGGCGTGCACGGTTGTGAAGACCAGCGTCCTCGCTCACCAGGTACTCGGCCGCATCCCCAACAACCGCGGCCAACAGCTGCTGATCCACGCCGTCGTTCGATGTTGGGGCGACCTGCCCGAGGACGGCGCTCTGGCCGTCCGAGATCGCGGGCGGTGCTTGCAGCATCTCGTAACGATCGAAGAGCGCTAGCCGTGCTGCTCGCCGAGCATCGTCCTTGATTCGCGCAAAGTCATGCAGAGACGCCGAGTGAGTTCGCACATCGTGGTGATGCCTTGCCGCAAGACGGAGAAACTCGATGACCCGTTCCGCGCCCTTCTCCAACTCGACCCCCAATGGATCGCCGGCGATGGCGATATTGGTGTCGATGAGAAACAGCATGGTGCCAGCATGCCCGGTGCGAGTGCTGATTAGGCTGCGGTCGCGCAATCCACGCCGGCCCAGATGAAAGCCTGATCGTCCTCGGCCCTGGCGCGTCAGCGTCACGAGCGCACACTGATTCCGGGTGGGTCTCGGTATGCGCCAAGGTCGTGCTCTCATCGAGGTCGAAATCCGCGGGGGTACCGCCAACTCGGATGGCGGATGCCGCCGGGCACCGCTCGCGCCCGCGTCCGCGGCCGTCACTATGGTTAGCGCTGTGATCACCGGAGAGTTGAAGAGCAGGATCGACGGCGTCTGGAACGCGTTCTGGTCAGGCGGTATCAGCAACCCGCTGGAGGTGATCGAGCAGATCACGTACCTGCTGTTCCTGCGTCGGCTCGACGATCTGCAGACCCTGGCGGAGAGCAAGGCTCGGATCGCCGGCACCGGAGTGATCGAGAACCCGGTCTTCCTGCCCGGCCAGGAACCCCTGCGGTGGAGCCGGTTCAAGAACACCGCGCCCGAGGTGATGTACACCACCGTCGCGGGCCCGGTCTTCGACTATCTGAAGGGGCTGGGCACCCAGCTCGGGGGGGACGGTTCCACCTACTCCGCGCACATGCGGGACGCACGGTTCACGATTCCCACCGCGGCGCTGCTGAGCAAAGTCGTCGACATGCTCGACGGCATCCCGATGGCCGATCGGGACACCAATGGCGACCTGTACGAGTACCTGCTCAGCAAGATCGCTTCGGCCGGGGTCAACGGTCAGTTCCGCACCCCGCGGCACATCATCAAGCTGATGGTGGACATGACCGCGCCCCAGCCCGGCGACGAGATCTGCGACCCTGCCTGTGGCACCGCTGGCTTTCTGGTCGCCGCCAGTGAGTACGTCAGGCAGACCCACGCCGAGGCGTTGCTGGACGCTCGACAGCGCAAGCACTTCCACCGCTCGATGTTCCACGGCTTCGACTTCGACTCGACCATGTTGCGGATCGGCAGCATGAACATGCTGCTGCACGGCGTCGAATCCCCCGACATCTCCTACCGTGACTCGCTGTCGGAGGACGCCAGCGCGGACGCCGCCCGCTACACCCTGATCCTGGCCAATCCCCCGTTCGCCGGCTCGCTCGACTACGAGTCCACCGCCAAGGACCTCCAACGCGTGGTCAAGACGAAGAAGACCGAACTGTTGTTCGTCGCCCTGTTCTTGAAGCTGCTCAAGGCCGGCGGACGGGCTGCAGTGATCGTGCCCGACGGGGTGCTGTTCGGCTCGTCCAAGGCCCACAAGGACCTGCGCCGCACCCTGGTCGAGGACCAGAAGCTCGACGCCGTGGTGAAGCTGCCATCGGGTGTGTTCCGCCCCTATGCGGGTGTGTCGACAGCGATCCTGTTCTTCACAAAGACGGACTCCGGCGGCACCGACCAGGTCTGGTTCTACGACGTCCAGGCGGACGGTTTCTCCCTCGACGACAAGCGCAACCCCGTCGAGGCCGACGACCTGCCCGACGTGCTCGCCCGCTGGCACAACCTTGCGGACGAAGCCTCCCGGGCAAGGACGGAGCAGTCGTTCCTCGTGCCCAAGGCCGACATCGTCGCCCAGGGCTACGACCTCTCGCTGAACCGCTATAAGGAGGTCGTCCACGACGAGGTTGAGCACCGGGCTCCGCTGCAGATCATCGCCGACATCGAGAAGCTAGAGGACGAAATGGTGCGGGGCCTGGACGAACTCAAGGCGATGCTGTCGTGAGGGTGGTTGCACTTGGCGACGTTGCGACGATCGAAAGGCAGGGCGTTGACCCTGATGCCTTGCCGCCGCACACTGCCTATCTCGGTCTGGAGCACATTGAACGAGGCGGGCGCATCTTGGGTGCCAGCACAGTTGCCGAAGCTGAGCTCGCGAGCACCAAATTCCGTTTCTCCGCCGAGCACGTTCTCTTTGGGAAGCTGCGCCCGAACCTCGGCAAAATCAGCCGCCCAGACTTTGACGGGGTGTGCAGCACGGACATCCTGCCTATTCGACCGGGCCGCGATCTCGACCGAGGCTACCTTGCGCACTACCTCTCCCAGCCGAGCATGGTGGCCTTCGCAGCATCACGAACCTCAGGCGCGAATCTGCCTCGTCTGAGCCCCGCCGTGCTGGCACAGACCCCGATTCCACTCCCACCCCTGCCCGAGCAGCGCCGCATCGCAGCGATCCTCGACCACGCCGACGCGCTGCGCGCCAAGCGCCGCGAAGTCCTCGCCCACTTCGACGGCCTCACCCAGTCGATCTTCCACGACATGTTCAGCCACGCGTCGTCCGCGGCTGCAGTTGAGGACGTCGCCACCCAGATTCGAACGGGCCCGTTCGGAAGCCAGCTATTGCATAGCGAGTTCGTCGATGAGGGCATCGCCGTTCTCGGTCTCGACAATGTCGTCGGCAACGAGTTCCGCTGGGCCGAGCGACGCTTCATCACGCCAGCGAAGTACGAGCCGCTGAAGCGCTATACGGTTCGTCCCGGTGACGTTCTGATCAGCATCATGGGCACGACCGGCCGTTGCGTCGTCGTCCCGGAAGACATCCCAACCGCCATCAACACCAAGCACATCTGCGCGGTCAGCGTAGATGGCGCGCGCCTTGACCCGGCGTTCTTGCGCGCAGCCTTCCTTTGGCACCCCGAGGCACGCGAGCATCTCCGGAGTCAGACCAAGGGATCGATCATGGCTGGTTTGAACATGGGGATCATCAAGGCGATGCCCGTCCCCGTGCCACCCATCGACCGCCAAAGAGAGTTCGCGGAGCGCGCGCGTCGGGTCGCTGTCGCTCGCACGTCCGCTACCACAGCACTTGCCGCCGAAGACGAGCTCTTCGCATCTCTGCAAGCCCGCGCGTTCGATGGGAGGCTGTGATCCATGCCGGTCGAGATGAGAATGTGGCGTATCGACGGTGCCGAACCGCGTGCACTCACCGCCTCCGCGTTGCCGGCGGAAAAGGATCTCCACGAGTTCCTGAAGCGCGACCCGTCGCTGCTGGGCGAACGGTTGTTGGTGATCGGCAGTGAGGTGATCACTCCGTTCGGGCCACGACTCGACCTGCTCGCGATCGACGCCGAAGGCAGCCTGCACCTGCTGGAGCTCAAGCGCGACAAGACCCCGCGGGAGGTCGTGGCCCAGGTGCTCGACTACGGCTCGTGGGTGTCGACACTGTCCCGCGAGGACGTCATCGATATCGCCAACCGGCACCTCTCCCAGCCGTTCGAGGCGGCCTTCGAGGACGTCTTCGGCGGAGCGCCCCCCGATGAGCTGAACCACGACCTCCACCTGACCGTCGTCGCTGCGGAACTCGACGCGAGTTCGGAGCGGATCGTCAACTACCTTCGCACCTTCGGCGTGCCGGTCAACGCGGTGTTCTTCTCCTATCTCGAGGACGAGGGGCGCCGGTACCTGGCCCGATCGTGGCTGGCCGCCGACGAGGAGGAGCCGTCGGGGGGCGGCAAGCCAGGCAAGCGGGCGGCCTGGAACGGCCGAGATTGGTACGTCTCCTTCGGTGGCGGCCGGCCGTGGGAGGACGCCCGGCGGTTCAGCTTCGTCTCCGCCGGTGGTGGCAAGTTCTACTCCCAGACCATCCGGTCGCTGCCCGAGGGTGCCCGAGTATGGGTCAACGTTCCGGGCAGTGGCTACGTGGCGGTGGGGACGACGCTCGCGCCGGCGTCTCGCTTCGACGAAGCCACGGTGCGACTCGACGGAAGCTGGTGTCGGCTGGCCGAGCAGCAGCTCAGCGGGAACTACCAGCATCGTGGAGACGGCGACGACGATGCCGAATGGGTGGTCCCGGTGGAATGGGCGAGGTCTGCTCCGGAGAGTCAAGCGTTCTGGCAGAAGGGCATGTTCGCCAGTCAGCACAGTGCCTGCAAACTCCGCCAGGAGTTCACGCTGAGCTTGCTCGAGGATCACTTTGGCGTGAGCAGCGAGTGATCCAATGGCCAACTTCGACTTTGTCCGACAGACGCTTCCGGCGCTGCACGCCGACTGCGTCCGAGCGGAGTCGTATCTGACCTCCGACCCACGCGCGGCCTGCTTCTACGCCCGCCGCGTGGTCGAGGGGGTGGTGAGCTACCTCTACGACGTGCTGGCTCTGCCCCTCCCGTACCGCGACGATCTGGCCGCGAAGGTCAGCGATGCGGGCTTCCAGGCAAGGGTTCCGCACGGGATCACCGCCAAGCTGACCACGATCCGCAAGGTCTCCAACACCGCCGTGCATGACGGTCGACTGATCCGTCCCGACGTGGCGGTGGCTGTGCTCCGAGAACTGTTCAACGTGGTGCTCTGGACGTCCTACCACCACTCGCCACACCCGGAGGTCGTGCCGCTGCAGGCCACGTTCGACCCCGAGCTTGCCGCCAGGGCAGCGCCGTTGTCCCGCGCTGAGGTCGCCCGGCTCGCCCAACAGTTCCATGCACAGGACGAGGCGCACGCCCGCGAACTCGCCGCCCGTGACGAGCAGCTCGCCGCCCGCGACGCCGAATTGGCCCAGTTGCGCGCGCAGATCGCGGCGGCGCAGGCGTCCCTGGCCCCCGACACCCGCGACTACGACGAGGCGGGGGCGCGGGAGTTCATCGACCTGCTCCTGCACGAGGCCGGCTGGCCACTCGACGCAGCACGCGACCGCGAATACCCGGTCACCGGAATGCCGAACGCCGAAGGGCAGGGCTACGCCGATTACGTGCTGTGGGGTGCCGACGCTCTGCCGCTGGCCGTTGTGGAAGCCAAACGCACAGCGAAGTCTCCCGAGGTAGGTCAGCAGCAGGCCAAGCTGTACGCCGACTGCCTGGAGTACGAGTTCGGACGCCGGCCGGTGATCTTCTACAGCAATGGCTACACACACCGGATCTGGGACGACGCAGGCGGCTATCCTCCCCGGGAGATCCAGGGCTTCTACACCGCCGACGAACTGGAACTGCTGATCCAGCGACGCACGACCCGGACGCCACTCGCTGCGGCTGCCGTCAACACCGAGATCGCGGGGCGTCCCTATCAGGTGCGCGCAATCAAGGCCGTCGCCGACGCGTTCGACCGTCGCCAGCGCGCCGCCCTGCTGGCGATGGCGACCGGCTCGGGCAAGACCCGCACCACCATCGCGCTGGTCGACCTGCTGCAGAGAGCGAACTGGGCCAAGCGCGTCCTGTTCCTCGCCGACCGCACGGCGCTAGTTCGGCAGGCGGCTAACGCGTTCAAGGATCAACTGCCGGGCTCGACCACGGTCAATCTGGTCGAGGAGAAGGCCACCGACGGCCGCGTGTACGTGTCGACCTATCCGACGATGATGAACCTGATCGACGACGTCGACGGCGGCGTCCGCCGGTTCGGGCCCGGCCACTTCGACCTGATCGTGATCGACGAGGCCCACCGCAGCGTGTACGCCAAATACGGCGCGATCTTCGACTACTTCGACGCGCTGCTGGTCGGCCTGACCGCCACCCCGAAGGACGAGGTCGACCACAACACCTACCGGCTGTTCCACCTCGAGGACGGTGTCCCGACCGACGCCTACACCCTCGACGAGGCGGTCGAGCAGGGCTACCTGGTGCCGCCGAAGGGGCTCAGCGTCGGCACCCGGTTCTTGCGCTCCGGGATCGCCTACGACGACCTCAGCGAGGCCGAGAAGGACGAGTGGGACGCCCTCGACTGGGGCGAGGACGGCCCGCCGGATGAGGTCGGCGCCGAGGAGCTGAACCGGTTCCTGTTCAATGAGGACACCGTCGAGAAGGTGCTGGCGACCCTGATGATCGAGGGCCGGCGGGTCGCGGGCGGGGACCGGCTGGGGAAGACGATCATCTTCGCCAAGAACCAGCGGCACGCCGAGTTCATCCAGCAGCGGTTCGACCTGGCCTTCCCTGAGTTCGCCGGCGCGTTCGCCCGCGTGGTCACCCACGCCAGCCCGTACGCCCAGTCGCTGATCGACGCCTTCTCGATCAAGCACTCCGCGCCGCACATCGCGATCAGCGTCGACATGCTCGACACGGGCATCGACGTGCCCGAAGTCGTCAATCTTGTGTTCTTCAAAGCCGTGCGCTCCAAGACGAAGTTCTGGCAGATGATCGGACGGGGGACCCGGCTTTGCCCTGATCTCTACGGCCCTGGCCATGACAAGACCGACTTCCTCGTCCTCGACTTCTGCGGCAACCTTGAGTACTTCGGTCAGAACCTCCCAGGGGCAGAGACACAGCTCACCAAACCGCTCTCGCAGCGCCTGTTCGAGGCGAGGCTCGGGCTGATCCTCGCCCTCGGCGACGCCGAGCCGGAACTGCGCCGGGCCACCGCCGCGACGCTTCACGAGATCGTCAACGGGATGAACCTCGACAACTTCGTGGTGCGTCCGCACCGCGCGACCGTGGAGCGCTTCCGCATCCCCGAGGCATGGGCGTCGCTGTCGCCATCCGACTCCGAGGCACTGCTGGGGCTGTCCGCACTCCCGTCGTCCGTCCGCGATGACGACGAGGACGCCAAACGCTTCGACCTGCTCGTCCTGCACCGGCAACTGGCCCAACTCGACGGTGACGCGCTCCTGGCCGAACGGCTGCGCGAAGCCGTACAGGGCATCGCAGGGGCCCTGCTGGGACGGACCGCCATTCCGAGCGTCGCGGCGCAGGCCGTGCTGCTGGAAGTGGTGGCTGGCGACGAGTGGTGGGTCGACGTCACCATCCCGATGCTCGAGGAAGCGCGCCGCAAGCTGCGAGGCCTGGTTCGCTTCATCGAGAGGACCCGGCGCAACCCCGTGTACACCGACTTCGCGGACACCCTCGGCGACAGCGTGGAGGTCGACCTGCCTGGGGTCACCCCCGGCACCAACTTCGAGCGCTTCCGCGCCAAGGCGGAGGCGTACCTGCGCGAGCACCTGGACAACCTCGCCCTGCAGCGGCTGCGTCGCAACAAGCAACTCACCCCCGACGATCTCGCTGAACTGGAGGGGCTGCTGGTTGCCTCCGGCGGACAACAGGCCGACCTCGCCTGGGCCAACACCAAGACCGGCGGGCTCGGCATCTTCGTTCGTGGCTTGGTTGGCCTGGATCGAGCGGCCGTTACCGAGGCCTTCGAGGGTTACCTCGATCGCACCCGGTTCACCGCTGATCAGGTTCGTTTCGTGAACCTGATCGTCGACGAGCTGACCCGCAACGGCGTGATGGAACCGCAGCGGCTGTTCGAGTCCCCGTACACCGACCACGCGCCGACGGGCCCCGACTACGTGTTTCCGGAGGCCGAGGTGACGGTGATCGTGGACACTCTGCGCAGCATCAGGAAGCACGCGATTCCTGGGGAAGTCGCGTAGGCCCCTTCCGATTTGCACCGGGTGTGACCGACATTGGCTTGCCGTTCCTGGGGGCTCTGGTGGTGGCTTGCCCGGTGGTGATGGGGGTTCAGGCGGTCAGGGTCGGGAGGGGGATGATTCGGGTGCCGCTTCTGGTGGTGTGGCCCTGGGTGGTGGCGGTGAGGATGGCGAGGAAGCGTGGACGGCCGACCTGGCTGAGGTCGAGCCGG